>JBALXM010000113.1:0-6039 GCA_036960695.1 Sneathiella sp. | reverse complement strand
CGCAAACAGAGAACCTCTCTTTGACTGGATTACTGAAAATTACGACCAATTGCTAACAAGGGTTCCGCGATCGCACCAAGCCTGGCTGGTATGGCGAGCATCAAATTTTTGCGATAATTCTGCGCGCGATCGTGTCGAAGATTTCTTTTCCCCGAGGGTTAAAACACTTCGAGGGGCGCCAAGGGCTCTTGAAAATGTTCTGGAAAGAATTGAGATTTGTGCCGCCATTAATAAATCCCAGCAATTGGACGCAATTAGGGCGGTTAATCAATCACGAGGCCAATAAAAAAAATTAAAACCCAGAACTTTTAATAGCCTTCTTAATCCAGTCGATTGTTACTTTAAACCGTTGTAATTCGCGGAGGTCAGAATTAACCAGGAGCCAAATTTCCCGGATGAGGGGATCTTTTTCACCCTCATCTATTCTTTTAAGATTGGACACCTTATCTCCAATCCCGCAGGGAAGAAGCGACTTTCCGACACCTAGTTTCAAGCATTGCAGTAAAGTCTCAGCATCATTGACAAATACTTTTGGGTTGTCTTGTGAGCTTTCATTCACTTTGTCAGCAATCCATTTGGCTTGAGGTAACTTTTCCATGCGGTTTTCATAAGTGATCCAGGGAAGGTTTTCCCCGCCCTGCTCATCAGAAATATCCTTAGACTGATAAGTCCCATAGGTGAGTGTCCCAATCCGCTGGGATATAGCTTGCATGTCCTTTTGGGGGCGTGCAAGGCGAAGGGCAATATCGGCTTCTCGTCGGTACAGGCTCAAATCTGCCGTCTCAGCAATCAGCTCGACCTCCAAATCCTGATACTTCTCAGTGAAGGGTTTAAGCGCCGGCACCAGAACCTGGTTTATAATTATAGGGACAGCAGTAATGCGGATACGCCCTGCAATTCTTAAATTTTCACCTTTAATAATATTTTCTGCAGCTTCAATTTGTAATTCAGCTACTTCTATAAATTTCAACAGGTCGATCCCGGCCTGCGTTGGAATAAAACCCTCAGGCGTTTTGTTGAAAATTTTGGCATTCAATCGCTCTTCTAATCTCGCAAGATGACGCGAAATTGTACTTTCATTTACGCTAAGTAAACGAGCCGTCGCCGCAAAAGTTTTCTCCCGAGAAATAGCCAACGCTATTCGAAGATCATCCCAATCCTGACCCTGCATTTTTGCGTCCCTTTACCGCTAATTTGAGTGGTTATCACCCTATCACGCATAAGTAGATTAGTTGAGTGAAAAACTAACGAAAGATGGCACGATTTTCGTTTAGTTATCGCCACCTACTATGTTTTTTTACACAAATTTTCAAAAAAATTGCAAAAAGGAGGCACATCTTATGATTGATACACTTCTCTTAATTGTCATGATATATGGTGTTTCAATATTCTTACTACCCTTTCCTCACTGGCCATCGTTTTTCGTTGCTTTGCGGGAAGTCATAATTTGCCCGCAAGTGACAATTCCCCAGCGGGCGAGCATGCTTATGTATCTGGTGAAAGATGTCCTAATCTTACCCGTCTTCGCCCTTTTTTGGCTGGCTGATGAGGTATTTTACAGCAATTACAAATCTGTAGAGATCAAAAATCCAGTTTTTATCATGTCGCAACCCAGGAGCGGGACGACATTCTTACTCCGAAGCCTTTCGCAGGATAAAGACACGTTCTTATCCCTCAAACATTTGGAATGGCGTTATCCATTTATCAGTTTTTGGAAACTCATCGACTTTCTTGGTCTCCGAAATTGGTTGGAAAATCGCAGTTATTGGCCGAATACGAAGCTTGGGAAAAAATGTGACAAAATTCACTATCATGTTCTAGGCAGCGTTGAGGAGTTTGGGATCTTTCTAGAGGAGAGATTTTACCTTCACTATTTCCTTTTTCGGCGTTTTCCCTTCTTAGCTGTCCTTGATAAGGCAACGAATTACGGACAGTTTTCTGATAAAGAAAAAAGGAAAATTGCAAAGACATTTACCAAAGCGATTAAAAAGGCCTTCTATTACCGGGGCACCTCCGAAATTTTCCTGACAAAAGAGAATGAAGCGGTCGATTTCTACGAGATACTTCTAGAAGAATTTCCCGACGCGCGCTTTCTCTTCATTGTAAGGGAGCCGAGCAAGGTACTGGATTCCTACCGGACCATGTCTCTTACCTGCACGGAGGTAAAACACGGATTGCATCCTGAACAAATACCAGGTTGGCATGAGGCGAACATCGCCTTTAGAAAATCTGAATGTGAGAAGTTCATTGAATTTTATAGCAAGATTCAAAAGAGGCAGAAAAACACTCTCATTACCTTCAACCAATTCACAACGGATATCTATAGCACAACGCTTAAAATCTATAGAGAGCTGGAACTCACTATCAGCCCTGAATTCCAATCGCTTCTTCAACGACTACAGCTTGAGCAAAACAAGCGAGATCCGGGTTATCAAAACGAGACCTGCGAAGCCAGCGAGTTTGATTTCTACGCAGATTTCGTCTTATCCGCTGAAAACACGCCGAATAACTGAATATAAGGGGCAAAATTATGAATATATTAGGAATAAATTACATTTTTCACGATTCATCCGCCTGTATCGTTAAGGATGGGGAATTGATTGTTGCACTGGAAGATGAGCGGTTCACCCGAGACAAGCATTCTCAAAAATTCCCAGTCAGCGCAATTGAAGAATCTTTACGATTTGCAAACATGACTATCGAGGAAATTGATCATATTGCTCTTTCAGTAAATCCTGGTAAAAATACTGCTGAAAAGCTGGCATTTGCGTCAAAATTGAATGGCGGGTCAAAAACCTTCATCGAATATGAATTTCACCGGTTGAGAGAACGACATCTTGGCTTTTGGACATGGTTTCATGAACATTTCCCAGATGATCAGGCAAAAAAGCCCGAAGTTCATTTTATTGATCATCATTTAGCCCATATCGCAGGAAGTTATTTTGTCTCCCCGTGGGATAAAGCGGCTCTCCTTTCAATCGATGGATGGGGAGAATGGACGACCACTTGGATGGGTGTTGCTGAAAAATCTGATATTCAATGCCTAAACGAAAGTGTCTTCCCCCACTCGCTCGGCGTTTTTTATTCGGCAGCAACTGAATTCTGTGGCTTCAAACCTAATTACGATGAGGGTAAAACCATGGGATTAGCCCCAATGGGTGATCCGATGAAATACTATAACCTTGTAAAGGATATGGTCAAAATAAGTCCAGAAGGTCAGGTTAAAATTGATCTATCCTGGTTCGGTTTTCAAACTTTATCTGGCAAATTATGTAGTGATAAATTTTACGAGTATTTTGGACCGGCCCGCGAAGGGAATAGCCCAATTGATGATAACCACAAGGATATAGCCGCAGCCTTCCAGCTGGTTTTAGAAGAAAAGGTCCTTGAAATATGCGAAATTCTGGGCCAGAAAACGAATGCAAAACATCTTGTTCTTGGCGGAGGGGTGGCTTTAAATAGCGTCATGAATGGTCGTATCATTCGGGAAACCCAGTTCGAAGATATTTATGTGATGCCGGGGGCTGGTGACAATGGAACCTGTATTGGTGCCGCCTATCAACTCTATAACGGAATGTTAGGGGAGACAAAGCGTTACCATCATATTGATCCCTATATGGGCACCGAATATTCTGATGATGCCATTATTGCCGCCCTTAAAGATGCAAAACTCAAATACCGTCATACATCCGATGTGTTTAACGAAACTGCTGAGATGTTATCTTCAGGTAAAATTGTTGGCTGGTTCCAGGGACGTATGGAATTTGGACCAAGAGCTCTTGGGAATAGAAGCATTTTGGCAAACCCGACACTCCCCGGTATGAAAGACAAAATAAATGCAGAAGTGAAACATCGCGAAGCGTTCCGCCCCTTTGCCCCGTCCATACCGGTAGAGGATAAAAACATATATTTTGATATTGAAGTCGACGCCCCTTTCATGCTGAAAGTCTGTTCAGTTCATGAAAATAAACGGGATCTTATCCCAGCTATTGTTCATGTGGACGGGACTGCGCGACTGCAGACAGTGTGCGAGAAGACTAATCCGCGGTATCATAAGCTTCTCAAAGCGTTTGGAGGTTTGACGGGGCATCCCGTTTTGCTTAACTCTAGCTTTAATGTGATGGGGGAACCGATTGTGGAATCCCCGCTCCATGCCATACGTTGCTTCTTCTCAACAGGCCTTGATGCCCTTGTCATAGGTGATTTTGTGGTGGAGAAGTAACTTTAAGCAATACCCTGAAGCTCCGATAAAATCCGGAGCCACATAGGGATCGTTACAAAGGATAGTAAGACTTGCAAAGATACCGCATTTGCGTAAAGGGGGGCATCTCCCCCCATTTCTCTTGCAAGGATATATCCATTTGATGCTGACGGCATCGCCGCAATAAGGGTTACAGTCGTCAGCGTCAGTTCATCCAAACCCACAATAATTCCTAAAAGAACGACTAAGGCTGGCATCATGAACAGTTTTAAACTGCATGACAGGAACAGGTTCTTTTTTGAGTTTGAGAAAGCGGCAAGTTTAAGTCCAGCCCCCACACTCAAAAGGATCAACCCCAGCGACGTTTTCCCCAAAATACCAAGAATATCCATCGCTGGGGCCCAAGGCTGAATACTACTAAGGGAAATAGCCACCCCAATCAGGCATGCGACGATGATCGGGTTCTTAAGAATTTTGCCGATCAACCCAATAAGTGATACGGATCCATTGGTCAGCAGTGACGTTAAAACCGAGACATTTATGATATTGATAATGGGCATGAGAATAACCATGCATACCGCTGTAAGAGACACAGCAATATTATCGAAAAGACTCTCATTAATCGCTAATGCAATAAAGGCATTCCACCGCGTTGCTGTCTGAAAAATAGACGTGAAAGCGGAAACTGATATTCGATTATTTTTGACCAGCAGAAAATAAACAACGGACAATATTAACAACACCAGGCATAAGGCACCCAAAAGGGTTGTTGCGATGGACTGTATTGATATTTGAGACAGGTTTGCCTCAACCAGTGTTTTTATTATTAAACAGGGAATGAGAAGGACAAATGTAATCCGTTCCATACCAGCCCATTGTTTATCATCACTCAAAACAAGTCGTTTTAAAAAATATCCGATTAAAATAATCGAAAAAACAGGCACAATTCCAACTAATAACGCCGATATTTCCATTGCTTATTGATCTTCTCAACTATTCAAAAATATATCTGAATTGTGGCGTTTTATTTCTTATTCACGCGCGCGCCATCTCTAAAGACTTTATTCCATTCCAAAATCTCGACATCCTTCCGAAGGCCCGTAGGCCAAAACGGGTCTTTTTGAACAAGATAGAGAACCTCATCCACAGTGTCAGCGCTGACCAGCCAGATCCCCCCGGCAGGTTCATTTGTTTTCCGATTATTTAATGGGCCAGCGTCTGAAATTTGTTCCGAATGGGTGTCGAGAAAATCTAGGTGAGCTGCCATGAACTCACCCCGTTTGGAGACATGCTCTTCGTCATCTTTAAATAAAACTACATAATCCAAAACGATAATCCCTCAAATACTTGCATCTAATTAGTCTTTAAAATAGCAACAGCCTCAGTTTTCCAAACACCGATTATTGCAAATTAGCCCCTCAAATTTGCAGGGCTAATTTTTTCTAGTGCCTTTAGGGCATTACAAATGAGGGACAGGTTCGGGCTGAAGGGTATATTTTAAAGAGCGGACCTGGATAGACTGAACAGCATTGATTTTAACAAATGCACGTTTTTCAAGTTTCTCGATTATCATACATCCAGCCCAACTGACTTAGGGAAAGGTCTTCGACTATAATTTCAGTCTTATGACGGGTTGCTTGCCTTAGTGTGCCATCGGGCCGGATAATGCTTGAGGGAAAACCACTATATTCTTCGGAAGAATTGCTGCCCGAAATCCAGAACTGATTATCTGCGGCTCGCGTACGCAATTGGGCCACCGCCAATTCATTTAAATCGATTTTTTGTATTTTGTTATGAGCATTATAAAAAGATTGGAAAATCACTTGGACGCCCTGCAT
>JBALXM010000001.1:168602-191217 GCA_036960695.1 Sneathiella sp. | reverse complement strand
TTGCGTGCGTGACCATGGTTGGCAGGGTCCAGTATGCTAACTGTTGCCATTTTTATCCTCCTTCAGATGAGCTTTCAAAAGCTCCCGTTTCAGAGTTTCCAAGAATACGGTGACCAATCTTTCAAGGTCACCTGCTGCCAGTTTAGCGCATTCTAAAGTCTGTTCGTGACTCAGTTTTGTTTTACTTAACCCGGCAACAAGATTTGTAATGTTTGAAATCGCAGCGACGCGAAGGCCACAATGACGGGCAACGAGAACTTCGGGCACTGTGGACATGCCAACGGCATCAGCCCCTAAAATTTTGAATGCGTTTATTTCAGCCGGTGTTTCAAAATTTGGGCCCAAATAATGTAAATACACGCCTTCGGTAACCTCAATATTGATGCCTTCAGCCACGGCTTTGAGATGCTTCAACAATATTGGATCATAAGCTTCTTCCATAGAGAAAAAGCGTGGTCCAAAAGTATCGTCATTTTCACCAATAAGCGGGTTGCGGCTTGTAAAGTTAATATGGTCGTTAATTAGCATAAGGCGACCGGGGCCAACCTTTTCATGAAAACTACCTGCGGCATTCGTTACCAATAGAATTTCAATGCCCAGTAGTTTCAGAACACGAACGGGGACAGCGAGGTCTTGCGGATCAATGCCTTCATATAGATGAATGCGCCCTTGCATGCAGACAATCGGCATCCCGCCCAATCGACCAAGGATCAGACGCCCCACATGACCTTCCACTGATGACTGAGGGAAGTCTGGAATATCTGCAAAGTCAATGTTAGCGACAACGTCAATTTTATCGGCAAGTCCGCCTAGGCCCGAGCCTAAGATGATGCCGACACGTGGAGTGAAGCCTTGCGCTGCATTTTTTACAAAATCTGCAGCGACGTTTGGATCGAGTCCCATTATCTTTCCTTGATGTATGGTTGGCCAACGGCCTTTGGTGGATTAGCTTTTCCAACAAACCCAGCTAGCAATAGCACGGTTAAAATATAAGGTAATGCCTGAATGAATTGCACAGGTATAACACCAACAATTGGAAGGTCTAGGCCTTGCATCCTTGCTTGAAGGGCATCGGTAAAGGCAAACAACAAGCAGGCAAATAGCGTGGGGACAGGTTTCCACTTGCCAAATATAAGGGCGGCGAGGGCGAGGTAGCCTTTCCCCGCGGTCATGTCCCTAATAAATCCGGCGCCATGGGCTGTTGAAATATACGACCCTGCAATACCGCAAAGTAACCCCGTAACAGCCAAAGCTTTATAACGCATCAGATCTACAGAAATACCGGCGGTGTCAACGGCATGGGGGTTTTCACCAACAGCGCGGACCCGCAATCCAAAGCGGGTTCTATACATTATGTAAGCAACGATAGGGACAGAAATAGCTGCAACATAAACCAATATGTTATGGCCTGAAATAAGTTCTGCGTAAGTGAACCCTATGATCGGTGTATCCCGCAATGTATCGGCAAAAGGAAGTGTGATTGGTTGGAACCGTGACGCGCCAGAGAGAGAGGGGGTTTGCCCGCCTTGGTGAAACCAAGCAATGGCAAGGGTTGGGGTTAGCCCTGCAACCATAATGTTGATCGCCATGCCGGATACTACTTGATTCCCTTTATGGGTAACACAGGCATAGGCATGTAAGGACGATAACGCGAGAGAGGTTAAGATACCTGCACCAAGGCCTATCCACACGGAACTGGAGAGGCTGGCAGCAGCAGCGGCAGCAAAAGCGGCCCCTAACATTTTCCCTTCTAGCCCGATATCAACCACGCCGGAGCGTTCGGAAAACATGCCAGCCATAGCAGCCAACACAAGCGGGGTTGCTACGCGAAAGGTCGCGTCGAGCAGTAGAATGAAAAGCTGGATACTATCCATGATCTAAGCCCTCGCCGTGCTTGCGGTTTTATTGCGCTTAAAGAAGGCTTCTATTTTTGGCCGAAACATATTTTCCAAGGCGCCGGAAAATAGAATGATTAAACCCTGAATAACAATAACCATTTCGCGGTTGATTGTTTTCATCTCGAACGCGAGCTCTGAGCCACCTTGGTAGAGAGCGCCAAAAAGAAGGGCCGCAATAAAAATGCCCACAGGATGGTTCCTGCCCATTAAGGCCACGGCAATACCAACGAAGCCAAATCCGCCTGTGAAATCGAGAATGAGCCGATGGTGGACGCCCAGAATTTCGTTGACGCCGACGAACCCTGCTAGGGCACCGGAGAGAGACATTGCTAAAATTATATTGCGAGAGGGAGAAATGCCTGCATATTTCGCCGCAGTTTCATTTTGCCCAACGACCCGAATTTCATAGCCCCAACGTGTGCGCCAGATGAAATAATAAAAAGCAGCACTTAGGAGCAGCGCAAAAATAAAGGAAACGTTTAGGGGCGTATCTGGCATAGGCAGGAATTCATGGATATATGGCAGCCATGTAAGCTCTGCAAATTCTCTGCTTTCCGGGGATTGTCCGCCCGGGGCAATCAGAACCTCAACCAACAGATATGTTATGATTGAGGCCGCGATGAAGTTAAACATAATCGTCGTTATGACAATATGACTACCTCGTTTTGCCTGCAAGTAACCCGGAATATAAGCCCAAAATGCGCCAAATAGTGCGGCTGTACATATGGCTATTGGAATGACCAACCAGCTTGGTAGGAAGTCAAGATATAGGGCCGCCAAACCAACGCCAAGGCCACCGATCAACGCTTGTCCTTCCGCCCCAATATTGAAAAGGCCGCAATGGAAAGCGATGGCAACGGCTAAACCGGTGAAAATGAAGTTCGTTGTGTAATAAAGGGTATAACCGATAGCATCAGCGTAACCGAAAGCACCATAGAGCAATACTTCCAGGGCCTTAATAGGATCATCGCCCACAATTAAAATGACGATGCCTGAGATGAAAAGGGCCGCAGCAAGATTGACCAACGGAATAAGGGCAAGGTTGACCCAAGCTGGAACTTTGGCAGGGGCTCCAAATTTTGAATTGACCACTGTCATGAGTTTGCCACCTTGTCTTTGTCTGTATCCGCCGATGCAGGGGTTTCTTTAACACCTGCCATCATTAATCCGAGACGTGTTTCAGTTGCATCTTTGGCAGCCAGTTCACCAACAATCTCACCATCAAACATGACAGCGATCCTATCCGATAAAGACATCACTTCGTCGATCTCAACTGAGACGATTAGAATTGCTTTTCCTGCATCTCGCATTTTGATCAATTGTTTATGGATGAATTCAATAGCGCCAATATCCACACCACGGGTCGGTTGCCCAACAAGTAAAATATCAGGGTCGTTTTCCATTTCACGGGCAAGTACCAACTTTTGTTGATTCCCGCCGGAAAAACCAGAGGCATTTAAACTGGGATCAGGAGGGCGAACGTCAAATTTTTCAATATACGCCTCACAGGCATTCAAGACAGAGGTTTTGTCGAGAGTTAGCCCCTTATTATAGGCGTCAGAATCATGGTAACCTAATATCGTATTTTCCTGTGCCGAAAAGGACAATATAAGGCCGGATCTATGGCGATCTTCGGGCACATGTCCCAGGCCAATTTTTCGTAGATCACGGGCATTGAAGGATTTTGAATTGGTTATGTCTTCGCCTTTATAGAGGACGGAGCCAGAACTTGGGCGATCAATCCCGCCAAGGACGGAGAGCAACTCTGATTGGCCATTGCCGGACACGCCTGCGATACCTAGAATTTCTCCGGCTTTGATCTCAAGGCTAACCTTTTTCAGACGAGGGACGCCCTCTCCGTCGATAAAGCTGAGATCCTGAACTTTCATGACGGTATCGCCAGGGGTGGCGTCTTCTTTTTCTACTTGCAGCAAGACAGCTCGACCAACCATAAGTTCAGCAAGCAGCTCACGGCTTGTTTCTTTCGTTGCAACATGGGCAACCATTTCCCCGCGGCGCATGACCGAAACATTGTCGGTGATTGCCATAATTTCACGTAATTTATGGGTGATGAGGACAACCGTTTTTCCTTGGTCTCTCAACGTGTTTAAAATACGGAAAAGGTGGGCGGCCTCTTGTGGTGTTAAAACACCAGTAGGCTCATCCAATATAAGAATTTCAGCGCCCCGGTACAGAGCTTTCAGGATCTCTACCCGCTGGCGCAAGCCTACAGGGAGATCACCGACATAAGCGTCTACATCAATTTCGAGGTTATATTCTTTTTCAAGCCTTAGTAATTCTTTTCTAGCTTTTGCAAGACCTTCGGTCAGGAGTGCGCCTCCTTCAACGCCCAGAATGACATTTTCAAGAACCGTGAAGGTGTCTACGAGCATAAAATGCTGGTGGACCATTCCGATGCCTGCGGCGATTGATGCTTGTGGATTGTCGATTTGGCATTCTTTGCCGTCGACAAGAATAATTCCCTCTTCAGCTTGATAAAAGCCATACACAATGCTCATAAGTGTCGACTTACCAGCCCCATTCTCGCCAATTATTCCGTGGATGGTGCCACGGTCCACGGACATGGAAATATCCTTGTTCGCGTGGACCGGGCCAAACCACTTATTGACGCGGCGCAATTCAAGCGCCGTGCTATCTGTCATCATGATTTAAGTGCTTATTTTGACATATAGTCGGTGACAGAAATCTTCCCGGAAATAATATCGGCGCGGGCCGCTTCCAGCTTGGCAATTATGTCTTTGGATAAGACTGTTGAGTTATGCTTATCAACTGCATATCCAACGCCATCTTCTTTTAGGCCAAGAATTCTGATGCCGGCTTTCCATGTGCCTGCTTTAGCTGTCTCAAACGTTTCCTTTACAGCCACATCAACACGTTTAGTCATAGATGTCAGCATGACACCAGGGTGAAGGTAGTTTTGGTTGCTATCAACGCCGATTGCGAGTTTTCCGGCATCCTTAGCTGCTTGGTAAACACCAATACCTGTACCACCAGCTGCGGCATAAACCACATCTGCACCGCGATCAAACTGACTTTGCGCAAGTTCGCTGCCTTTAGTTGGGTCATTCCAAGCGGCTGGCGTTGTTCCTGTCATGTTTTGGAATACTTCTGCATTTGGATTTGCATATTTAGCACCTTCTACATAACCCAACGCAAACTTACGGATTAACGGGATATCCATGCCGCCAACAAAGCCAACTTTTCCAGTTTTACTTGAAAGGGCCGCGGCCATACCGACTAGAAAAGAACCTTCTTGTTCTTTAAAAACGATTGACTGAACATTTGGCAGATCAACAACCATATCAATGATTGTAAATTTAGTATTTGGATATGCTTTAGCAGCTTTTTCAACAGCTGATGCTTGTGCAAAACCCATAGCTACGATGACGGAGGCACCTTTTTTAGCCATACGTTTCATAGCTTGTTCGCGTTGCGATACTTGAGTTACTTCAAACTCAAGATAATCAATGCCAGAGCTTTTTTTGAACTCTTCGGCGCCGTTAAAGGCCGCTTCATTAAAGGATTTGTCAAATTTTCCGCCCATGTCAAAAACAATGGCCGGTAAAAATTCATCTGCTGTCGCTACGCCCGATACGGCCATAGCTGCTGCAGCCAAGGCCGCAATTTTAAATCGTTTCATCATTCTTTTAAACTCCCAGAATTAGTAACCTGTTATACATCCCCAAAAAACATTAGTACAAAACCTGACTGAACGGTCAAGAGTTATTGTTTTGTTAAAAAAGTATAGGGTTGAATTTATGTGAGCACTAGATAATTGCATGGAGGTTCGTTGTAAAAGGGTGTTTATTGGGGCAAACGAAGATATAAAAGAATAGAGCTGACATTTATAAAGGTTTAATGATGACAAAAAGCGCCAAAAGTTCTGTAAATATTAAGGTAATGGTCGAGTCTCAATTGTCTGGTGACAAAGGATTCGCTAACAGAAAGAAGCTACAGCGTATGGGAATAGAAGAATATTCTAACCAGCTGTCTGGAAAAATTGCTGAAAAAGCCGCACGGCAGCTGTCTGATCCAAGGCGTAAAAAACGGGCTGATAGATCAAAAGCTTAATTTTTGAGTTGGATGAAGATGTTTATTTTGCGTTGCTTTAGGGGCGAGAGGCTCTCGATCCCGACTTTTGGTATATTGATTGCCATTGCGTTGATGTTGCCAGTCTCGGTCGAGGCAAAAACTGTTTTGATTGTGAATGTCGATGATGCACAGCAAGGTGACTTAGCATCCAACCTGTACAAAAAAGTAGTGTCCAGAATTTCTGAGCACTTGGAAGATGCTGGTTTTCAAACGCGCGAAGATGAGGTCAAGCCAATGGCTCAATCTGAATCTTTCGCTCAAGAGAGTGATGAGGCGTTGTTAGAGCGCGTGCGTTTGGACCAGAAAAGGCAGGTGGACTACATTGCGTTAGTTCAAATATTGGCCAATACGGTTTTGCTTGAGTCGGGTACACGCATTGAGGTGGAAATCCTTGGCCGGATGCTCAAAGTAAGCAATGGAGATGTCCTTGCCCGATTTAACCTGCCCGTACCTAATAACTTGAATGCGCCGCCTTCCTGCAATTTGAAATGTATCGTTCAGTTGCTTGAAGATAATACAACTCTATTGGCAGATAGCCTTGGTCAGGTCCTTGCAAAAAGGCTGCAAGGCTCTCAATAAAATCTCTCATAAAGCATGTTGAATATAGTCGTTACTGTCAGGCGGCCCGTCTGTAACTTCCATCGTTAAAGTATCCAAATTCATAATGACAGAGGCAACGGTAACGGTTCTTGCAGCTTTTGGATCTGCTGGATTTGCATAGCGGCAAATGGCTTTGGGGGCACCAAATGAATCTTTCAAGCAGGACTTGAATAAGTCGGTGTTCCAAGCGTTCGAACTTTGCCGGATTAGTTTATCCAGTCTTGGCGTGCGATATAAACTGCAAGGTGCTATGCGCTCGAACTCAGATGTGATGCCTGTGCGATTGATGAAATGATTCCCGTGGGTGATCAATCCATCAACTGGATAAAGAGCATGGGCAACAGTTGCTGATGTTTCGATATCAAGGACATCGCCACCACTTTGTCCAATCAGCCAATTAGTTGAGCAAACCCGATCAGTAGATAGAATGACTTTCATCGCGTCATTGAGATTGCGAGCGCGCATGATATCTCTGACCCGAATATGGAAAGGGCGATGGTGGAGCGCTTGTCCATCTCCGTGAGAGGAAAGCCCATTAACACACAGGCCAACACCGAATTCATTAAATCCAATCATTCCGCTGACGATACCGGCTTGAGTGAGGATAAGATGATTTGGCTGATCATTTGACGTTACTTTTAGTAAGCACATGTTGCCCAAAAGTCCCTCAAGCCAATCCCAATTTTGTCCGATAATGGTCTCACCTGATGCAGTGTATTCTGGCTGCGCCCCAAAAGCGGTGCATCCCTCGGGCTCATGGCTGGGGATGGCGTTGGCAGCGGCTGCCTCATTTGTGTACAGCGTGTAAGAGAGCTCGTATCGGGCATTTAACAGGCTGATCTGTGAGATTGGGAGATCAGCGCCATCGGCGATACCTTTCATCTCTTCATAATATTCTTCATCATGTTGTTGAAAACGGGAACCCCATTTTTCCGCTTCAGATTGGATTTTTTGTATCGTTGCCCCCCCCAATAAAAACCTATTTGTGTAAGTTTCTACATTTGCGCGAATATTGGCAGCCATTTCCTGACCATGCTTTTTCCCCCGCGCAAAGGCTGTCCCGTTAAGCTCCAAGCATTTGATTGCCACATTAATCCCCTTTTTGATTTTCTTTTGAAGCTAGTTTAAAGGAGTAGAATGAAAAAATGCTAGAAATATCTTCTGCCTTAAAGACGGCTTGCAGCTTAATACCTGTTGGCTGTATCCTCTCTGTGAAATTTAACAGACAGGTATTTTGCGATGGCCATTGATCCACGTTTTCCAAATTTGCATATTCTTGATCATCCGCTGATTGTTCATAAACTCAGCCATATGCGGATAAAGGATACGTCTACAAGAACCTTTCGGCAGCTATTGAAAGAGATAGCGCAGCTGATGGGCTATGAAATCACACGTCAACTTCCAATGACAACTGAACAAATACAAACTCCGATATGTGCAATGGATGCGCCTGTCTTGCAGGGTAAGAAAGCAGCAATTGTTCCAATCTTGCGCGCCGGTCTCGGGATGGCTGACGGACTTCTTGATTTAATGCCTTCTGCCCGTGTCGGTCATATTGGAATGTATCGCGATCCAGACACTAAGCGTCCTGTTGAATATCTTCGTAAACTTCCTTCATCGGAAGATCGTTTATTCATTCTGGTCGATCCCATGTTGGCAACTGGATATTCCGCTGCGGCCGGTGTGGATGTCCTTCTTGATCATGGCGTTAATCCAGAACGGATTAGTTTCATGGCATTGGTTGCAGCCCCTGAAGGCGTACAGGTCATGTTGGAGAAGCATCCGAAGGTTAAAGTCTATGTCGCCGGGCTTGATGAAAAACTCGACGATCACGCGTATATCGTCCCGGGACTTGGTGATGCCGGGGATAGACTTTACGGAACCCTATAACTAAAAAAAGCCCCGCTTTTGCAGCGGGGCTTTTCTATATCTTAACAATAAATAAGACAGCTCGATTACCGACCGGAGCAATTACCAGATTGGCACGGTTTCAGGAGCGAGCTTTGATGATGCAGTGGCATAAGTGCTTCGATTGCTTTGGTAAAGAAGCCGAGCAAATTATATCTAAAGCGTATCATGGCAAACCTCGAAATTAAGTTGTTTCTTAATCATGATAGTACGCCTTTCTTGACATATATAAAGCTTTTCCCATGTGCGCTGTATCACCATCGGGGAACTATTTTTTTATGATTCCCCAACGGAAATTTTGAGATTGAGATTAGGCACAAAAAAACCCCGAGGGCTAGTCGGGGTTTTTAAGGAGGGAAGAATTAATCTTTCCTGAAAGGTTCTGCCTTCACATTCAGGAGACTTGCAAAATAAAGTCAAATAACAAATCAGAGCAAACATTCCGCATACACAAAAAGCGTCGTTAACTTCTTGGATGAGGGATGGAATATCCGCCTAGACTGTTTGATCAAAAATATTTTACACCACGATTAAACCGTCTTCAGGAACATAAGCAGTGAGCTTTAAATAGCCAAGAAAAACTACTGTGCTATCGATCACAGTGGCAACATATATTCTCGTATTTGGCGAAATTAAAACTCTAAGGCCATTTCACTTCAGGTGGCAGAGACATAAGTATTGCTTCGGTATTGCCGCCGGTTTTTAACCCAAATGTAGTTCCTCTGTCGTGTAAAAGGTTGAATTCTACATAACGGCCTCGCTTTATAAGTTGGTGTTCTCTCTCTTCAGCGGTCCAAGTTTCGTCCATATGTGTTCTGACTATCTCTGGGTAAATGTCTCGAAACGCGCGCCCTACATCCTGGGTGAAGGCGAAATTATCTTGCCAATTGCCCTCCAGTTTGTCGTAGAAAATGCCGCCAACACCGCGAGACTCGTCTCTGTGAGGGAGATAGAAATACTCATCACACCATTTTTTAAAGCGCGGGTAATGGGTTTCATCATGCTTGTCACAGGCAATTTTCAACGCGCTATGAAACACTTCCTTGTCTGAATCATTTGGGAACATAGGGGTTAAGTCTGCACCGCCACCAAACCATGATTTTTTTGTAACAATATGCCGTGTGTTCATGTGAACCGCTGGAACATGGGGGGAACGCATATGGGCGACAAGGGATATGCCCGCAGCCCAAAATTCACCGGATTCGTCCGTTCCAGGGATGTTTTTCTTGAATTCATCTGAAAACTCACCGTGAACAGTAGAGATGTTGACTCCTACTTTCTCAAAGACACGGCCTTTCATAACAGACATCTCGCCGCCGCCGCCGCCGGGCCGATCCCATACAGACACGTCAAACTTACCCGGCGCCATGTCCACGTTGGTACCCGTTAATTCTTCTTCAATTTTCTCAAAGCTGAGGCGAATTTCATCTCTAAGAGTTCTGAACCAGTCTACAGCCTCTTTTTTCTGCTTCTCTACAAGCTCTGACATTTGATTAATTAGCCTCCTTTGATGGTTGAGGTATCGGAAAACGATTTGTTTGGCGGAGAGATTCTCCGACGACCATTGCCGCTGCAACTGCAATATTTACAGAACGTAAACCCGTTTGCATGGGAATAGTGATGCGTGCGTCCACTTCTTGATGAACGCTTTGGGGCACGCCAGCGCTTTCTTGGCCCAAAAGTAGTATGTCATCTGGCCTAAATTCGAACTCGGTATAGGCCAGGTTTGCTTTCGTTGTAAGCAGAATGAATCGCTGATTTCCCTTGGAAGATTTGAATGCATTCCAGGAATTATGACGCAAAACTGTTGCAAAATCAGCATAGTCCATGACTGACCGGCGAAGATCTTTCGCACCAAAAGGGAAGCCGCAAGGCTCGATAATATTGACGGCTACATCAAGACAAGCGCCCAATCTTAAGAGAGTTCCCACATTCGGGGCGATATCTGGCTGGTATAGTGCTAGTTCCATAATGACCGTTCTAATAGTTTTATAATAATAACAACAGCGCTTTTCAGCTACATAATGCCGCGCTTAACCCCTTTGGGGCTGGACATTTTACTATTATGGTGACAAAAAGCGAGCGCTAGAGATTTATTTTAAAAACTTGGGGAAGTTTAATGACTACTACCACCCCTATAGAAGAAGACGGCGTTAAGCGTCGCGACTTTCTATATATCGCCGCAGGCGGTGTTGGCGCGGTTGGAACAGCCTTGGCAGTTTGGCCGTTTGTTGCTCAGATGAACCCATCTGCTGATGTATTGGCCTTGTCCTCTACAGAAGTTGAATTGGACGCGATTGATGTCGGATCTGAAATAACAGCAGTTTGGCAGGGTAAACCTGTTTTTGTTCGTCACCGAACTAAAGAAGAAATTGCTGCAGCTGAAGATGTTGATATAACGACACTTCCAGATCCACAGGCTGACGCGGATCGCGTTGAAAATCCTGCATGGCTTATTATGGTCGGTGTCTGCACGCATTTGGGTTGCGTACCGCTTAAAGAATCAGGTGATTATGACGGTTGGTTCTGCCCATGTCATGGATCGCATTATGATACGTCAGGCCGCATTCGTAAGGGACCGGCACCAACGAACTTGTTGGTTCCACCTTATGAATTCCTCAGTGATACAACTGTGAAAATCGGCTAAGGGGAGTAGAAATGTCATTCGAACCAAAAAACCCGATGGTCAAATGGGTTGAAGCGCGTTTGCCTATTACAGGCATGCTGCATCATGCTCTATATGAATATCCAACACCAAAGAACTTGAGCTACTGGTGGACCTTTGGGTCTCTCGCCGGTTTTATGCTCGTTGTTCAGTTGATAACAGGTATCGTCCTGTCCATGCATTATACTGCGCATGTTGACCTTGCATTCGATAGTGTCGAGCACATTATGCGCGATGTGAATTACGGTTGGCTCTTGCGGTATATGCATTCAAATGGCGCTTCGATGTTCTTCATCGTTGTGTATTTGCACATTTTCCGCGGATTGTATTACGGGTCGTATAAAGCACCACGTGAATTATTGTGGTGGCTCGGGCTTGTAATCTTCCTTCTTATGATGGCAACAGCCTTTATGGGATACGTCCTTCCTTGGGGACAAATGAGCTTCTGGGGTGCGACAGTTATTACGAACCTATTTGGTGCAATTCCAGTGGTTGGCGATACAATTGTAACTTGGCTCTGGGGTGGTTTCTCTGTTGATAACCCAACATTGAACCGTTTCTTCAGTCTCCATTACCTCCTACCTTTTGTCATTGTTGGCGTTGTCATTCTCCACGTATGGGCGTTGCACACAACAGGATCAAATAATCCAACTGGTATTGAGATTAAAGACAAGCAAGACAGCATTCCGTTCCATCCTTACTACACAGTGAAGGATTTATTCGGGCTAGGTCTTTTCTTGATCCTTTTCTCAGCATTCTTGTTTTATGCGCCAAATTGGATGGGACATCCAGATAACTACATTCCAGCCAATCCGTTGGTAACGCCTGCACATATTGTCCCTGAATGGTATTTCTTGCCCTTCTACGCAATTCTCCGGGCCGTCCCTGACAAACTGGGTGGTGTGATGTTGATGTTTGGTGCGATCGCCGTTTTGTTTGCTCTGCCTTGGCTTGATAAAAGCCGGATCAGATCAGCAAGGTTCCGCCCAGTATACAAACAGCTTTTCTGGATTTTCCTTCTCGATTGTGTCGTCTTGACTTACATCGGTGGGCAGCCTGCAGAAGAGCCATTCATTTTGATCGGCCGTATCGCAACTGGTTACTATTTTGTGCATATATTGATCTTGCTGCCGCTGGTTGGGATGTTCGAAAAACCCAAACCGTTGCCTGCAAGTATTTCAGCCGATGTTCTGCCTAAAGATTCTTCCGATAAGGAGGCAAGCAATGCTTAAGTTGATTAGGAAGTTGAGTGTTGCCGCACTATTAACGGTAGTCTCTATATCAGGGGTGCAAGCCTCTGGGGGCGGAATAGAGCTTAAGTCAGCAACATGGAAGCATGAGGGCTTGTTTGGCACTTACGACCGGGCTGCGGCTCAACGTGGGTTGCAAGTTTATCAAGAAGTCTGTGCCGGTTGTCATGCTCTGAAGCATGTTGCTTTCCGTACGTTGGCGGATCTTGGTTTCAGTGAAGCTGAAATCAAGGCGCTGGCGAAAGAAGCGAGCTATGTTGACGGTCCTGATGATGATGGTGAAATGTTTGATCGTGATGGCAAGCCGTCCGACAAATTTCCAAGCCCCTTTGCGAATGAAAAAGCGGCACGCGCATCTAATGGTGGTGCTTATCCGCCAGATTTGTCTTTGATTGTGAAGGCTCGTGGTGGATTTGAAAATTACCTTTATTCGCTGATGATCGGTTATGAAGATGCTCCTGAAGGTTTCGACCTTCCTGATGGTATGAGCTACAATGCATATTTCGGTGGGCATAAAATTGCGATGCCTTCTCCTTTATCTGAAGATGGTGTTGAATATGCCGACGGCACGCCAGCGACCGTTGATCAGATGGCAAGGGATGTCACAGTCTTTCTCGCATGGGCAGCTGAGCCTAAGCTTGAAGCGCGTAAAAATATGGGCATGAAAGTGATCCTGTTCTTATTGTTGATGACCGGATTATTCTATGCTGTTAAGCGTAAAATTTGGGCTGATCTTCACTAAGATTTAGACCATACAAAATTCAAGGGCGCTTCTACGGAGCGCCCTTTTTTGTTGTCCAATTGGATGTATTCCATACTTTAAGGCTGACCTAATAGGCGTTACAGGCTAAGATATACAAGAATAAGGGGAGAGTATTGTGACTGATTTAAAGCCTGTAATTGGAGTTATTGGCGGTAGCGGCGTCTATGAATTGGATGGGCTTGAGGACCTTCGGTGGGAGAGTGCGTCTTCATCCTTTGGGGAGCCGTCTGATCAGCTGTTACGCGGGCGATTAGGAGAGACTGAAATGGTGTTTCTTCCCCGGCATGGCCGAGGACATAAAATCGCACCGTCGGATATAAATTATCGCGCAAATATTGATGCAATGAAGCGCGCGGGCGTAACAGAGATTATTTCGGTCAGTGCTTGCGGCTCGTTTGAAGAAGACTTGGCACCGGGAACATTTGTTATTGTCGATCAATTTATCGACCGAACGTTTGCCCGGCAGAAAAGTTTCTTTGGTACGGGACTTGTTGCCCATGTCAGCATGGCCGACCCTGTTTGCCGCCGCCTGGGAGATGCTCTCGAGCAAGCTGCTATTGACGCCGACATAAAAGCTGTTAGGGGCGGAACTTATCTTGCTATGGAGGGACCGCAATTCTCCTCTCGTGCAGAATCTGAATTATACCGCGCGTGGGGATGCCAGGTTATTGGGATGACCAATATGCCCGAGGCGAAGTTAGCCCGCGAGGCGGAGCTTTGTTATGCGACAGTTGCAATGGTAACTGATTTTGATTGTTGGCATCCTGATCATGAAAATGTGGATGTCTCAACGGTTATTAGCGTTTTGATCGGGAATAGCGAAAAAGCACGCTCCCTCATAAAAACGGTTGCAGCCCCTTTGAATGAACGGGCGAGTGCGTGTGATTGTGGCTGTCATTCGGCCCTTGATAATGCTCTAATTACAGCACCGGAGGCGAGAGATCCCTCTATGATTGCGCAACTTGATGCCGTTGCAGGCCGACTTCTTTAATAGGTAGGATTTTAAAAGTGAACGTGGATATCAAAACATATATTCGAACAATTCCCAATTACCCAAAAGAAGGGGTGATGTTTCGCGATATTACATCTTTGTGGCAAGATCCTGTGGGGCTTCGTACTGCAATCGACCGGCTTATTTGGCCGTATGTTGGCGTTCGTATCGACAAAGTTGCTGGCATTGAAGCCCGCGGTTTTGTTCTTGGTGGGGCTATAGCCCATCAATTGGGGGTTGGTTTTGTCCCCGTTCGTAAGCAAGGAAAATTGCCTTGTGACACCATCGGCGTCGAGTATGAACTCGAATACGGTAAGGACGTGGTCGAAGTTCATAAAGATGCCATAAACGAAGGCGAGAATATTCTAATAGTGGATGACTTGATCGCGACGGGCGGCACAGCGGAGGCCGCGATTAAATTGGTTCGTCAGGCAAAAGGCACCGTTATCGGGGCTGCTTTTGTGATTGATCTTCCCGATATCGGGGGGCGAGCCCGCATTGAAAGTATGGGTGTAAATGTACGCACATTGTGTGAATTTGAAGGCGACTAAACAATAATAAGGAATATAGTCATGGCTCATCATATTGTAGGTTTGGATCACACACTCGTGGGTGTGGAGGATCTAGAAGGCGCGCGTGAAACATATAAAAAATTGGGGTTCACGCTGACGCCAAGAGGATCCCACATAGGGTGGGGAACAGCAAATTACTGTATTATGTTTGAGAAAGATTATATTGAGCTTCTGGGGGTTGCTGACCCATCACTGGAATCCAATGGTCTTGATAAATTGCTTGAGGATCGAGGCGAGGGCCTGCTTGGGGTTGCTTTATCAAGTGAAGATCCCGAGAAGACGCGTGCGTCACTTGAGGCCGCTAGTCTGGATCCCACGGACTTAATCCAGTTGAAGCGGAAACTTGAACTTCCCGAAGGGGATGTTATTCCTGAATTCAAACTTATCCGGATTTCAGCAGAAGGGTTATCTGATCGGAATCTGTTTATTTGCCATCATTTAACGCCCGAACTTATTCGAAAACCAGAATGGGAAATCCATCAAAATGGTGCGCAATATATTAAATCCGTCGTTATTTTGGTCGAGAAACCATCGGATTTAAGAGACTATTATATACGCCTTTTTGGAACCCTTAACGTAACACTGACCGATAGTACCATGACGGTTCAAGTCGGCCGGTTAAACATGATTTTTGTCTCTGACGGAGATGTGGATTTACTGTTTCCGGGGATTGTGTCCGGTGCAGAAGAGCCTGAACTGCCTCATCTTTTCGCGATGACAATCGCGGTGAAAGATGTTGGAGATACAGAAGATTATTTGATGCAAGCGGGTCTTAAAATTCAGAAAGTATCAGGAGGTGTCGTCCGAGTTCAACCAAATGATGCGTGTGGTGTTTTAATGGAATTTGTTCAGGATTAAAGTTTTCTATCCTAAGAATTCCAGAGTACGAGAGAGGGCAAGCTTTGCCGCGGGGGCATTATAGCTTCCTCTCTTGTCACAATTAAATCCATGTTCAGCTTGATATATGTAAGTTTGCGCTTCTGGGCGGGCATTCATTATGGCGTCTACATCGGTCATAGAAATACTTGTATCTTGATCGCCAAAATGGAGTAGGACCGGGATTTGGGGCTGCTCATCTTTCAAGGGAGCGATGCCGCCGCCGTAATAGCATACAGCTTTTGAAAAACCAGTGGCGTTGCAAGCGGTAAGATAAGCCAGTGTCCCGCCCCAACAATATCCAATCACGGAAATATCGCCGACGCTTTGAATGTGGTCCTTGGCGGCTTCTATATCAAGCAGCGCATTTTTATCATCCAATGAATGCTTAAGCTCGAGGCCTTTCTTCAAGCCGTCACTGTCGTAACCAAGAAAGACTTTCCTCTCCCTGCGATCAAAGAGTGCAGGGGCGATTGCAGTGTATCCACACTTGGCATAGCGTTCACACAGGGACTGAATATGGTCATTCACACCGAAAATTTCTTGCACGAGGACGATACCGCCCTTGCTTTGTCCTTCACTTTTACAAATGTAAGCACTAAAGGAGTGGCCGTCGGCTGCCGTTAAATCGATCCAGTCTCCCATAGCCTCTATTCCTTATTTTATAGTTTTTGCTTCGACAACGAGAAGTGTCCCGTCGGTCCCCGTTACAGTAACTTGACTACCTTGTTCCATATCAGAACCGGATACGGACCATTGCGTATCATCTACATGGATTTTCCCGCGATTGTTCTCAATCGCTTCTGATAGAACAAAGCTGCGGCCGACATATTGGGCCCCGCGCTTATTAAGCTTGAAATTGTCTTCAACACCGGGCCTGCTTTTTAAGAAAAACCTCGCTGCGATGATACTCAAAATTGAGAAGATGGCGAAAAGTGCCCATTGGTATTCCCAAGTCATAGAAGGGAATAAGAGGACAGCAAAGCCCACAACTATGGCTGCGGCCCCCAACCATAGTAAAACAAAAGTTGGGGCGAAAATTTCTAGAATTACAAGAACTACCCCAAAGGACCACCAAGCCCAGTATCCAAGATCAGCTACCCATGCAATGGCTTCATTTAACATATTTTACTCGCTTGTTGGAACGCTTCCAGTTGATTTGGACGATCGACCTGATCCGCCATTCTCTCCAAACACTTCTTTGGCAATCGCGCTAATACCGCCGAGGCTTCCGATCAATGCGCTGGCCTCCATCGGCATCAAAACGACCTTCGAATTTTTGGCTGAGCCAATTTCTTTCATGGCTTCAACATATTTTTGGGCAACAAAATAGTTGATTGACTGAATGTTGCCGCTTTCGATTGCGTCAGATACATCCCGCGTTGCCTTTGCTTCGGCTTCGGCTAAACGTTCCCGAGCTTCTGCGTCTTTAAAAGCAGCTTCGCGGCGACCTTCAGCTTGCAAAATAGCACCCTTCTTTTCGCCTTCGGCTTTCAGGATTTCTGATTGGCGAACGCCTTCAGCTTCAAGAATAACGGCACGTTTGACACGTTCTGCCTTCATTTGCCGTCCCATAGCCTCGACAAGGTCTGTTGGTGGCGTAATGTCTTTGATCTCGACGCGGGTAACTTTTATCCCCCACGGAGTCGTCGCTTGATCGATGACCGTAAGCAGACGGGTGTTAATGCTATCTCTTTGGCTCAAAGCTTCGTCAAGGTCCATGGAACCCAGAACCGTTCTTAAATTCGTCTGTGCCAGATTCTGTATGGCTCTATTTAAATCGCGGACTTCATACGCTGATTTAGCAGCATCAAGAACTTGATAAAACAAGACGCCATCGACTTCTACCATGGCATTATCGCGGGAAATTACTTCCTGGGTGGGGATATCAAGGACTTGTTCCATCATGTTGATTTTATCACCGACACGATCGACAAAAGGGATGATCAAATTGAGGCCTGGAGTTAGGGTTCTCGTATAGCGGCCAAACCGCTCAATGGTGTATTCAAAGCCCTGTAGAACCGTTGTCACGCCCATAAAGACGACGACAATCGCCAATATAACCAGAACTATAACTAATATCGCGAAGCCCGAAAGTGCATCCATAGAATTTCCCCCTGATAGGATTGATCAGAAATGACACGACCTATTTGGGCGATGATATCACAAATTTTCAGATAAGCATCTGACAATCCACAAGAAATTTAGAGGGTTTTATTCATCTGTTGTTTTGGCAAGCACCATACCGAGAGATTCGAAGCTCATCACCATTTCTGCATCTTGGTTGAAAACTTGTATGGTTCCGAAAATGGTTCCCATAGTGGGGCGGGATACGGATCGCTTTTTGTTTATAACTTCAGATCGGACACGTAAAGTGTCTCCAGGCCGTACTGGTTTGTACCATCTGAGATTATTCCAGCCAGGGGAGCCAAGCCCTGCGCGTGAGCTAACCATATGATCAACCATCATACGCATGGTCATTGAGGCTGTATGCCAGCCAGAGGCAATGATGCCTCCATATATGCTGTCGGCAGCTTCTACTTCATCAATATGAAAGGATTGGGGGTCAAATTTCGTGGCAAATTCGATGATTTCTTTTTTTGAGACTATTTTACTGCCAAATTCCCGAACGGCTCCAATTTGAATATCTTCAAAATACTCTGTTGTCATTGGCTGCCTCCAACTGCTTTTTTGAGAAACAGGATGGTCGATGTCATGGTGAGCTTTACTTTACCTTTTTCGTTGGATACGACATAAGAGAATTTAGTAAAACCGCGATCAGATTTGTATTTGTGAACAGTTGCGGAGATCACTTCACTTCGGACAGAGAGAATTTCTCCCGGGCGGACAGGGGCTTTCCAGCGTAACTCATCAACTCCGGGTGATCCCATGGAGGTTGAGTTTATCAGCATCTCATCCACGAGCATTCTCATAAGCATGGATCCTGTATGCCAACCCGATGCTATAATGCCCCCAAAGAAGTGCTCTGCCGCAGCCTCTTTATCAATGTGAAAGGGCTGTGGATCGAACTCTGTGGCAAATTCGATGATCTCTTCTTCAGTTACGAGCCTGTTACCGAAATCATCAACTCTACCTACAGGGAAATCTTCCCAATGTTGTTTTTCCATTTTTTCCTCCGGTCTTATTGTGACCATGCGAATTGCGTCCTAAAGGACCAACGCTTAATAGGAGTCGTTACTTAGTTCGCGAAGCGGAAATGTAAAACGTCGCCGTCTAGTACGACATATTCTTTTCCTTCAAGGCGCATTTGGCCGGCTTCTTTGGAGCCTGTCTCACCATTATGTTCAACATAGGCAGCGTAGGGAATAGTTTCTGACCGGATAAAGCCCTTTTCAAAATCTGTATGGATCACACCAGCGGCTTGTGGTGCTTTTGTCCCGGATGTAATTGTCCATGCCCGACATTCTTTCGGGCCAACAGTGAAATAAGTAATCAGATGCAGTAGGTCATAGCCTGCCCGGATGATCCGACCCAGGCCAGTTTCTGTAAGGCCAAGATCCGCCAAGAATTCAGAGCGTTCTTCATTGTCTAATTGCGCAACTTCGGCTTCAATGGCTGCCGAGATAATAACAGCGCCTGATCCCTCAGATTCTGCTTTTTGAACAATCTTTTCAGATAATTCGTTTCCAGTGGCGGCACTCTCTTCATCCACATTACAAACGTATAAAACAGGCTTCGCGGTTAAAAGCTGCAGTGATTTGAAGAGCTTTATGTCATCCTCATCAATATCAAGAATTCTTGCGGGCTTGCCATCTTGTAGAACGGCAAGGGCCCTCTCGATAAGAGCAGATTGCGCTATGGCTTCTTTGTCGCCGCCCCGAATTTTTTTGACGAGCTTTTCAGTCTGCTTTTCAAGACTTTCCAGATCAGCAAGCATCAACTCTGTCTCAATGGTCTCGATATCTGATAACGGATCGATTTTGCCATCAACATGGGTAATGTCATCGTCTTCAAAGCAACGGATTACCTGAATGATGGCATCAACTTCACGGATGTGAGAAAGGAATTTGTTGCCAAGGCCTTCACCGCTAGCAGCACCGCGCACAAGCCCGGCAATATCGACGAATTCCAACTGTGTGGGGATTAACTCTTTTGATCCTGCGATCTTTGCAAGTTTCTCCATACGCTCGTCAGGCACAGGAACCTGACCCGTGTTTGGCTCAATCGTACAAAAGGGGTAATTTTCAGCCGCTGCCTGTGCAGTCTGGGTGAGGGCATTAAACAGAGTTGATTTTCCAACATTGGGCAAGCCCACAATTCCACACTTAAAGCCCATGCCTACTTATCCTTTGTTTTTTGTTCTGCATTTTCTCTCTGCGGAACAATATCTAATGCAATTTTATTCATAAAGTCTGCGTCTCTACCGCTTGTCATCATTTCAATGTTGCGGGAGATGCTGTCGATAATCGTGTCGGCAACTTTTCTTTCTGCTTTAGAAAAGTCTTTCAATACATGGCCTGACACAAGGTTTTTGTCTCCGGGATGGCCAATGCCAAGCCGAACACGATGAAATTCTTTGCCTAAATGGGCTTCAACGGAACGAATGCCGTTGTTACCACCATGGCCACCGCCCTTTTTGACGCGAACCTTACCAAGTGGCAAGTCCAGTTCGTCATATATAACGATGATATTTTCAGGTGGGATTTTATAGAATCTTGCGGCCTCACCAACGGAGCGTCCGGAATCGTTCATGAAGGTCGTTGGTTTCAAGACAAGAGTTTTCTCCGCTCCGATCCGTCCTTCTGCCACTACTCCCTGAAAACGAATTTTGGCGGGAGAAAAGGAATGGCGGCGGATGATTTCATCCACCGCCATAAATCCAAAATTATGCCGGTTATCAACATAACCCTTACCAGGGTTGCCGAGGCCAACCAGCAAAATCATTAGACAGTCCTATTCTTATTCAGAAGCTGCGGATTCGCCTTCTGCTGCAGCTGAATCAGATTCAGCAGCATCATCGGCATCATCAGTTGAGCCACCAGGTGACGCAATTGTTGCAACTGTGAAGTCACGATCAGTAATTGTTGCTGTCGCGCCTTTAGGCAGATCGAAATCAGAAATATGAACACTGGAACCAATGTCAAATTTAGTTAGGTCAATTTCAATAGAATCTGGAATGTTGCCAGCAGGCACCATCAGTTCAACTTCATGGCGAACAACGTTCAAGATACCGCCACGTGTGATACCAATGCATTCTTCTTCGTTTAAGAAGGATACAGATACATTCACGGCGATCATTGATTTAGCAGAAACACGAAGGAAATCCACATGTACAGGTGTATCCTTTACGGGATGCAACTGAAGATCGCGTGGGATAACGTTATGTTTCGTTTTACCAACTTGAACAGTATACACAGTGGACATGAAATGGCCTGTGTGCATTGCTTTAGAAACTTCTTTAGCTTCAAGAGAGACCGTAATAGGCTCTTTCTTGTCACCATAAATAACCGCAGGGGTACGGCCTTCGAGACGCAGTGCACGGGAGGTCCCCTTTCCTACCCGTTCGCGTGGCTCAGCAATCAATGTTGCATTCTCGCTCATTATTCATCTCCTATTAACGAGCAACACCGGGATATTCCCGGTGTTTGGGATGACGTGTGCCTCCAGGGGTGCCCACGTCGGAAAACCTGTTTAATTAATCAAACAGGCTGGAAACAGATGTTTCCGTTGAAATTCTATTCATTGCCTCACCGATTAAGGGGGCAATCGAAATTTGACGCATTTTACCTGAAACCTTAAAGGTTTCAGTAGCTAAAATGCTGTCTGTTGTCACCATTTCGGTCAAGTCAGACGCGTTAATACGTGCAATAGCACCACCAGACAAGACACCATGGGTTACGTAGCCTGTAACACTCTTTGCGCCATGTTCCATTAACGCCGCGGCTGCATTGCACAATGTTCCTGCACTATCAACAATATCATCGACCAAAATGCATGTTTGGCCTTTTACGTCACCGATAATATGCATAACTTCTGAAACGCCTGCTTTTTCACGGCGCTTATCAACGATTGCAAGGTTGGCGTCAAGCCTTTTAGCAAATGCGCGGGCGCGAACAACACCACCAACATCAGGTGAGACGATGGTTATTTGTTCACCGCGACCGTAATGTTCTTCAATATCGGGGACCATAATGGGTGCTGAAAACAGGTTGTCTGTTGGAATATCAAAGAAACCCTGGATTTGTCCAGCGTGTAGATCAAGGGTTAAAACCCGATCTGCACCGGCAGTGGTGATCAGGTTCGCGACAAGTTTTGCAGATATCGGGGTTCTTGACCCGGACTTGCGATCTTGTCGTGCATATCCAAAATAAGGAATGACTGCAGTGATTCGTTTCGCTGAAGCACGCCTTAAAGCATCAATACAGACCAACAATTCCATTAAATGGTCATTGGTTGGGAAGGATGTGGATTGAACAATAAAGAGATCTTCACCACGAACATTCTCATGTATTTCAACAAAGACTTCCATGTCGGCAAACCGACGAACGGAGGCTTCTGTAAGCGAGATATTTAGATATTTAGTAACAGCTTCAGCCAATGGGCGATTGCTGTTCCCCGTAAGCACTTTCATGTGAACGGTCCTCTAGCCAAAATGTGGGCTCGGTTCAATCAAACGACAAAAAAACTGGATCTGATTTCTATCAGCTCCCTTAACGGGGCGGAACTTAACAAGGAGCTTCAATTCTGTAAACGCTTTAAACGCTAAAAATTAGCTTTTTTTGCCGAAATAGGCAGGTTCGACTTGCCTTAGTAGTTTTAAGATGCCCCGTGCGCCGCCTTTTGCGGCTGCGATGGCTGTTGGGCCCCACGGACCGTTTAGTGTACCGGCCCTGATTCTATTTTTTTGCTCAACTTTTCCAACAAATTCGCCATTGGGTCGTTCGAGCTTCCAGAGGATGGAAATGACCTGAGAATTTCCTTTGGGTTCAGTTAAGGAAACTTCGCCTTTAATGAAATA
>JBALXM010000001.1:0-168502 GCA_036960695.1 Sneathiella sp. | reverse complement strand
TGACCTGAGAATTTCCTTTGGGTTCAGTTAAGGAAACTTCGCCTTTAATGAAATAAGTGGCGCCCCATTGTTCCGGCAAAACATCAAAACCGTATTTTACAAATTGGCTTTGCATGGCTGCGGAGAGTGTTTCTGACCCATCTCCCGGTGCGTTATTTACAATGGGCACATATAATTTAGGTTTTTCAAGGGCTGTGAAATTAGTTCCCGCGCCACCAAGCATAATATCTATCTCGCTTGCTGATTTGAGAAAAATCCGATTTAAATCAGGGCTGGCAAAAATTGGACCATTTATAATCGCCCCAATTTTCTGTGTTGTCTTCAGTTGAGTCTCGGCCCCAAAGGGATCAATTACTCTCCATGTGATGAAACTGGAGCCTTTTTCTATAAATACGTTACTTTTTAACTGATAAATATTTGGTTGTGCTTCGCCGGAAAATGCAGCAATGCCCAAATTTTGAAGATGTTTGGCTAAAATAGCGCTCATCTCATCATTCCCATTTTCAACGGGTGCAACGTAAAGAGAGGCTCTCGGTCCTGCAGACGCTTGCAGTCGCGTCTTGGCCTCTGGTTGAAACGGCCGTTGGAGGGGTTGGCATGCCGATAACAGGGTGCCAAATGTCACCGCAAGAAGAGCATATTTAGCAATATTATAGCGCACAGGTTGCCAGCAATCCTAAAAAACAGAGAAGAAGAAATATTACCATGTGAGGCATTGTTATTTATCCTAGATAGGCCAAAACAGGCAATTAAGACTAATTGATATTACGGTTTTAAGGCAATCGCAGAGAGCTGTCGCCCATAATCGGCTTCACCATTCTTGCTCATTCTGCGATAGCTGAAAAAGGTTTCTTTTTCGGCACACGTATCACGGAAAATTCTATCAACTGACTTTATTTTCTCACCCTCAAGTTGCCGTTGTACAAGGCCAGTCAAATCGAACATGTGATGACCGTCTTTGATGGAGGGCTTAAAAAAATCTTTGAAAGAGGTATCGGAATTGATGAAGTTTTCAGGGAAATCCGGTCCTACCTCATATGAGAATTGTTGAATGGCAGGTCCAATGACCGCCGAAATATTTTCACGGACGGCACCCTGCAAAATCATGGTTTCAATGACATTTGCCGATATATTACCAAGGGTGCCTTTCCAGCCAGAATGGGCAGCCCCAATAACCTTGTTTTTGACGTCTGCGAAAAGAACCGGGACACAATCAGCGGTCAGTATGCCTAAGGCTATGCCTTCGAGCCGGGTGACCATTGCATCTGCTTTGGGTTTTTCGAGAAGTTGATCCAATGCGTTGAGGGTTACCACGTTGGTACTATGGATTTGATAAAGTGTTGCGAGTTTGTCCTCATCAACCTTTAACATTCTCATCGCAATTTTTTTATTTTCAACCACATTTGCAGGATCGTCTGATGATCCTGCGCCGCAGTTGAGACTTCCGTACAAGCCAGAGGAAATGCCCCCGCTCTTCGAGAAAAACTGATGACTAATAATTGAGGGGTCAAATGTTTTGCTTGTAATCATTCATTCACCAAAACCTGAAGGCGGCTCCTGCATCGCGTGGTAGAAACTCAAAACTTTAAACAGCGTCCCCATTTCCTGAGTACTGACGAGGCGCTTCATATCACTCGCAATTTTCTCTTTTTGCTCGGTGGTCGCATTTTTTGATAATTGCCAGACCCGCGCTTCAATGCCCAATCGCTCCAAAAAACGACCTTGAGTTGAGAGGGGTAGGGAGGTGCAGCCCTTATCGCTTGCAATGTTGGATAAAACCTCGAAATCGACATGTGCTGTGAGGTCTGTCAAACCGGGATTATGAAAAACATCTACAAATTTGTGATCTTGAACCGCTTGAAAACTGTCCCCGAACGCGCTCTCCATCGGCCCATAATCAATACAGAGGGCGGCTCCACCCTGTTTTGATATCATTAATGACAGGGACGAAACTATCTCACGGGCTAATGGATTAACCTCTGCAATGCTATTCTCTTCGATAGAGTTGCGATCCACAGAGCCAACCAGTTCAGGACTTGTCGGTGAAGGTGAGAGCGTGTGAGAAAACTCCCCATCATTAAGGCTTATCTGGCGTTCAAACCAGTTCTCGTTCTTAAATTCAAATTGACGAATAGGTAGGGCATCGAAAAATTCGTTAGCAATAACGATAAGGGGACCATCTTCGATTTTTGGAATTTCAGTATGCCACTGCACCTTATGCGAAGACAGATTTTGTCGTTGAATGTTTTCCAGCCGGTCACTGGTTTCCACCATATGTACTTTTACAGCTTTCAGAAATTCTGGAGCAATGGCTGAACTTCGAAGGGCGTCACTCATTAATGTGCCCTGACCGGGGCCCAATTCCATGAGGTGAAAATGATCAGGGGTGCCTAACTTTATCCAGCAGTCGACACACCACAAACCAATTAGTTCACCGAACATTTGGCTAATTTCAGGCGCTGTAATGAAGTCGCCACTATTACCAAAAGGATCTGCTTTTTGATAATAACCCAATTTCGGGTGAGCTAGTGCCATATCCATATATTCGAATACGGAAATTGGGCCTTTTTCGTTTATTTTGGCCTTCAGAATATCGATCAGCTCTGTCATGCCGTTTTTTTATTGGGGCGGAAAATTAAATAAAGCCCCACAAGGACCATCGGAATGGACAGCAATTGTCCCATGGTGGCCCCGCCGATAAGAAAACCAAGATGAGCATCAGGTTGTCTGAAAAGCTCTACAAATCCTCGGGCCATAGCGTAGCCGATCAGGAATGTTCCTGTCAGTGTGCCTGCTTTTTCAGAAAATTTGCTCTGCCTTAACAAAATGATGATGACGAATAGAAGGGCACCCTCAAGCAATGCTTCGTATAATTGGCTCGGATGACGCGGGAGTGGTCCCCCATTTGGAAACACCATAGCCCATGATACATCGGACACACGTCCAAAAAGCTCTCCGTTGATGAAGTTGGCGAGCCGGCCAAAGAAAAGCCCAATAGGGGCAACTGTTGACAGCATGTCTGCTAGAGCCAAGGGGGGGATGCCATTTTTTCGGGCATAAAAATAGGCCGCCAAAACTACGCCCAAAAAGCCACCATGGAAAGACATTCCGCCTTGCCACACTTTTAGAATTTCAAGTGGATCGGCTAGATAAAAACCGGGTTTGTAGAAAATAACATATCCAAGCCTGCCGCCCAACATAACGCCAACTGTAGCCCACACAAGGAAGTCATCTGCTTGCTGCGGTGATATGAAGGAGCCGGGGCTTTTTGCGAAATGAATCATCATGCGCCAACCAATAACCAACCCCGCAATATATGCCAGCGCATACCAGCGAATGGCTAAGGGGCCAATCTGAAGAAGAACCGGATCTATCTCCGGATACGAAAGAGCAAGAAATTGTGTGATTAATGTCATAATTGATACTATATAAACTTAGCGTAGAAAATCGCAAGATGCTCTATTCTAATAGAGACTGCTTTTGGTGGACTGAAAAGTCATGTTATTAAATTCTCAGAAAGGTATTTCCCATGCAAACTAATTCACGCGTATTTGACGATCTGGCCAAATTAGCCTCTGGTGCGCTTGGGACGGCCCAAGGGGTAAAAACTGAATGGGAAAACCTTTTCAATCAACGGATTGAGAAGATGATCTCTGGAATGAACCTGGTCCCTCGCGAAGAGTTTGATGCGGTGAAAGCAATGGTGGTTTCTTTAACAGAGATCGTTGAAGCACAGAGCGAAAAAATTGCAAAACTAGAGAAAAATTCCGCACCAAAAAAAGCGCCAAAAACTGCAAATAAAACTTCGAATGAAAACAAAAAAAGTGCAGATTAGTCAAAATTGAGGAATAAATTCCATTTATCGGCTCGTTATAAATGCCACCGTCTGTATAAAGCGCTTATTCATAATAAATATTGGCTATTTTAGCATTCATGGTTGCGTCTAATCAAAAGGCAGATTACGCTATATCTGTGGTGTCTGTGTGTTGATGGCACTATATATGGCCTGTGGTGACATTCCTGGCTGATGATGGTTTGGCGCGCACTGCGCAACTGTAGGATGGCAGGGATTTTCTAAAAAGGAGTCTTGCCATGACGACTGTCGATTTTTCCCAAGAAGATTTTGAAGAACATAATCCCCTTGAGCTCGTGGAAAGTATTATTGTTGCCAATAATTGGGCGTTTGAACGTCAGGGAAACAATGAACTAACCGTTGGTGTCGAAGGAAATTGGTGCCAGTATCATCTTTGGTTTTCCTGGAGACCTGACATCAGTGCCGTACAATTTTCCTGCGCCTACGACTTGAAGATTCCTTCGAAGAAATATAGCGATATTTATGAGCTTCTCGCCCGTATGAATGAGCAATTATTTGTGGGTCATTTTGATACATGGCGTGACGAAGGAATGATTCTATACCGGCATGCGCTTCTGTTGAATGAAAATTTCGATGTGACGAGCAAACAAGTGGAACATCTTGTGGAAATTGGTATGGGTGAATTAGAAAAATTTTATCCAGCTATTCAATTCTGCCTTTGGGGGGGATGTAGCCCTGAAGAAGCGATTGAAGCTGCAATGTTTGAAACGATGGGTGAAGCTTAAAAATGAATAAATCAATTCTTCTTGTTGGATGCGGAAATATGGGCCGGGCTATGCTTGGTGGCTGGATTGAAACAAACGTTAAACCCAATGATATTGTTGTCATTGATCCAGTGTCTAAAAACTTAGATGCTGCTCGCATGATGGGATGTCGTGCGTTTTCCTCTCCTTTACTCATAGAAGAAGCCTATCAACCCGATGTTATTGTTTTCGCTGTCAAACCTCAGGTGATGGAAGATGTTATTCCAACTTATCGTACCTATGCTGAACGGGGTGCGTTAATCCTTTCGATTGCGGCTGGTACTCGGGTATCGTTGTTTGAGAAGTATTTCGGTTCAGATACAGCTGTTATTCGAACGATGCCAAACACGCCTGCGGCTATTCGTAAAGGAATGCTTGTATCTTGTGCTAACTCTCATGTCAGCGACGAGCAAAGAGGGATTTGCGACTTCCTGATGAATGCTATTGGCGTCGCCGCTTGGGTGGATAATGAAAAGCATATGGATGCTGTTACGGGCCTCTCTGGGTCTGGCCCTGCCTATGTATTCCATATGATCGAAGCTATGACCGCTGCGGGGATTGCCGAAGGGTTGCCTGAAGAATTGGCAACCACATTGGCTAAAGTAACAGTTGCTGGCGCTGGGGAGTTAGCGCTTTTGTCTGATATTGATATCGCGCAGCTTCGCAAAAATGTAACCAGCCCAAATGGCACGACTGCGGCGGGTCTGGATATACTTATGGGGCAGGATGGCTTAACTGATCTTATGAAAAAAACAGTTGCAGCAGCTGCGCAGAGATCACGAGAACTTGGATAAGTTGTTTTAAAGCACTTTAAAGTTGTGTTTTCGTGATTATGTATCTCCTGACTAAAGGAGAGTAAATATGGGAACGGATACTTCAGAGACTGCTGAGCCGGCTCCAGTCGCAACCCCGGTAGGAGAGGCTCCTGCAAAAGCTGGGAAACTAATTATTCCTGATTTAACGCCAATGACCGTTGGGCAAGGCGAAAATATCGCTGCAATGACGGCAATAACGAAAAGCGCTTCCGAAAGTCTGCAAAAGATCGTTGCAGAGCAACAGACAATGTTGAAAACCGCGCTGACTAATCTTCAAACGTCCGTCGAGGAAAGTTCTGGTCGAGCTGGCATTGGGTCAAAGAGCGTTCCTGATTTACAAGCGAGCATTGATAATTTGAAATTGTCTGTTGAAAATTTCAGTGCGACAGCGGAAACAATAACTGCGACAAATGCGGCGTCTGCAAAAGCACTCACTGAATCTGCAAATAAATCTTTTGATAAGATTGTGGAGACAGCGGAAAAATTTTCAGGTGGATAAGAAGCTGGCAGAGAATAATTGCTGATTGAGACACGTTGTTTTAGCATCCACTGAAAAGGAGCAAAAACAATGAGTAAAACGAGTGAAATTGAATTTGATGATTTTCTGAAAGTGGATATTCGGATCGGGGTCATCATTTTGGCGGAGAACTTTCCAGAAGCTAGAAAACCAGCTTTCAAACTACAAATTGATTTTGGTGAAGAAATTGGCGTTAAAAAGACCTCTGCGCAAATTACAGATTTGTACACACTTGAAAATCTGGTTGGGAAAAAAGTGGCCGCAGTTGTTAATTTTCCGCCCCGTCAAATTGGTCCCGTTATGTCTGAAGTTCTGGTTTTGGGATTTAGTGATCAAGAGGGGCGGATCTCCCTTGTAACACCAGACCATAACGTCCCGATCGGTGGTCGATTACATTAAAGAAAAGGAGAGGCTATGGCTGACGAAGAAAACAAGGAAGCCGCTGAATCAGATATGCCCTCCCCCCCCGATCTAACCTCTATATATGAAGAGCAAAAGACCAAACTGGAGGTGGCTTACAAAGCCTCCAGTGCTGCTTTTGACGTCTTTAAAGCACGAGATGCGGCTCTAAGCGAACTCACAACAGCCTATAACGAAGAGATTATAAAGGTTTTTGAGATTGCGAAGAAAGTGACGAGCCCGCCAACGGCCTTGGTTTCTGTACCTCTTGTTCTGGCTGCCGCAAACGAAGCGTTGGCAAAGGCAACGGCGACAGATTTGGCGATCACGTCCGCCATAGAAGCTGCGTTTAGTGAATTCAAGCCGTAAGCCAAGGGTTAGTGAGGGAAAAAGAGCTCAACCCTTAAGCCATGCATAGGGGATTCTGACAGGCTTATTTGACCGCCGTGACCATGGACCACGTCGCGGGCGATTGTCATTCCAAGGCCGCTTCCTCCGGTCTCCGAATTTCGAGAAGTATCAAGCCTGTAGAAGGGTTTGAATACGTCGACACGCCTATCACGAGGAATGCCTGGGCCATCATCATCGACACAGACAATAATCGTGTCGTTCGTTAAGTGCACATTGATATCAATATTGTTGGCATAACGGTGTGCGTTTTCCACCAAATTCGTCAAGCATCGCTTTATGCTGTTGGGCCGCATGGCGGTGAGAATTGTCTCCGGCGAGGATAGCGATATATTAATCCCTTGGCGCCGCGCATTCTCGGCGACCTCCCGTATAAGGTCTGCAAGATTAACGGAAGCAACATCCTCAGCCACTTGTCCTTTGGCAAAGGATAAATATCCTTCAACCATATTTTTCATATCCTCAACGTCACTTTGCAGGTTTTTCCGGGCATCGCCTTGAGGCATCATTTCCAATTGGAGTTTCATACGGGTGAGGGGAGTGCGAAGGTCATGGCTCACCCCTGCAAGCATCTCTGTCCGTTGAGTAATTTGCCTTGAAATTCTATGTTTCATTTCGTGGAAAGCACGAGAAGCTAATCGGATTTCTTGTGCACCACTAGGTTTGAAATCGTCAACCTGTTGCCCCTTGCCAAATCTTTCAGCAGCGAGTGACAGCTGCTTGATAGGTCGCATTTGATTACGCAAAAAGACAATGGCAATCCCGAGGAGGGCTAGGGAAATACCCACCATCCACATAACAAAAATATATGTTGTACTTGAGAAAAGTCGCTTGTCCCGCACGATAACCTGAAGGATTTTATCCGGCAGTTGGACTTGTACGATGACACTTTCTAAAAGATCGTTGGTTTTGAGGGTAAAGGCGCGTCCGGGGAGGCTTTCCCGCAAGGCGCGAGCGAGATGTTGCTCCAAGAAACTGTATGTATATTGCGGTGGGGATGTAATGGATAGGCTCTGGTCTGGCTCGAAAGTGACTGATAATCGCATTTGGTCGCGAGCAACCGCTAAGATCAAAGCCTCTGCTTCTTTCCCTGAGAACCTATCAGTCAGAGAAATAACCGCAGCAACTTCTCCCGATACACCTTGGGCAAGGCGCCGCGCGACGTTGTCCCAATGCCGCTCATAGAAGATATAGGTAACGAGAACCTGCAACATAATGATAGGGAGCACGACAATCAGCAAAGACCGTCCAAACAAAGTGCGTGGTAATACTCGTTTTAGAATGTTCGCAACAAACTGAAACTGCTTCATACTTTTCCCCAGATGTTGGAATTATACCTCATCTTATTAGTCCGCCCAAAGAACATAGCCCTCTCCACGTACTGTTTGAAGATAGTGTGGGATTTTAGGGTCAGTTTCAATTTTTCGGCGCAATCGCGTAATTTGGACGTCAATAGCGCGACCTTGGGCCCCGCTGGATTGAGAGAGAATCTCTCGTGAAATTGGAACGCCAGCTGTCATGGCGAGTGTTTTCAAGAGAATTTGCTCACTAGTGGTCAGGCTGATAACAGCGCCATCTTTTATAAGTTCTCCGCGCGTGATGTTAAACTCAAAGTCACCAAAACAGATATTGGTTACAAGCTCTTGCCCTGACCTTCGAAGAATGGCTTCAATACGAAGTATGAGCTCTCGTGGCTCAAACGGTTTTGTCAGGTAATCATCCACACCGGCTTCAAGACCATCAATGCGATCTGAGGGTTCAGCCATGGCGGTTAGCATTAATATCGGCACATTCTTGTTCTCGGAACCACTGGCCCGTAACGCTGACGCCATGGAAAGACCATCTTCCCCTGGCATCATTCTGTCCAAGACAATTAGATCAAAGGATAAGCCCGCCATTTTCTGCCGAGCAATTTCGGCGCTTTCCGCTACTGTTGTGCGGTAATTGCTGTCGCTTAAATATTGCTTCAGCAATGAGGCTAGTCGTGCATCATCATCGACAATCAGAATGTGATGGGCATTATCAAGCATGCTTAATCCAATTTACCAAATGTGTTACCGATCAAGGATTCGGCTTAATGCCTTTTCCCGATCTTTTTCGTTGATCAGGCCAGAGAGGACTTTCCGGTAGCCTGCTACAGCATCCCCGCCTGCTTCAACGAAAGCCTTAGCAACTTGATTTCGCTGCACCATACTGATTTTTTGCTCAAGCTTTTTGCCATTCTCCGTCAGGTATAGCAACCTTTGACGCCTGTCGATGACACCGGGGCGCTGTTCAACAAATTCGCGCTCGATTAATGCGTTTAACACACGACTAAGGCTTTGCTTGGTTATGCGTAATATGTCGAGCAATTCTGAGACCGTCATCCCTTGATTTCGACCAATAAAGTGAATCACTCGGTGATGGGCGCGCCCAAAATTATATTCTTTGAGAATCTCATCAGGACCAGATGTGAAGTCTCGATAAGCGAAAAAAAGCAATTCAATACATTGCCGTAGCTCTTCTTCTCTAAGGAAAAGGGGGTTAGCCCCTGATTTTACGTCAGCCATGTTGACTTATTTTTCTCATAATGTTACCAATACAGAGCTAGATTCGAAACAATCGAACTCTGTGTGTGAAAATACGACATATTATAACTCAAGGTGTATGACAATGGATACTTCCTCCTTCGCCGACCGTGACGGGTATATCTGGTTTAACGGAAAAATGAACAACTGGCGAGATGCCAATATACATGTTCTCACGCATGGATTGCATTATGCCAGTAGTGTGTTCGAAGGGGAAAGAGTCTATGACGGAGAAATTTTTAAATTAACCGAACATAGTGAGCGTCTGATCAAATCTGCGGAGATTTTAGGTTTTGATATTGGCATGTCCGTTGAGGAGATAAACAAGGTATCCATGGATACTGTTCGTGCTAATAACATTATCGACGGATATGTCCGGCCGTTCGCTTGGCGTGGCTCCGAAATGATGGGCGTCTCCGCTCAACAAAATAAAATTAATTTTGCCGTCGCTGCGTGGGTATGGCCTAGCTATTTTGATCCCGAAGCCAAAATGAAGGGGATTCGCCTAAAGATATCAGACTGGAAGCGACCCTCACCAGATACTATTCCAACTCAATCTAAAGCCGCTGGGCTGTATATGATTTGTACGCTTAGTAAGCATAATGCGGAATCAGAGGGATTCGACGACGCTATCATGCTCGACTACAGAGGACGGATTGCGGAAGCTACTGGGGCAAATGTGTTCTTTACGAAAGCCGGCGTGTTGCACACGCCTGACCCTGATTGTTTTTTGGACGGTATTACGCGGCGTACAGTGATCGGTCTTGCTAAGGCTCGTGGGATAGAAGTTGTGGAACGTGCGATTATGCCAGAAGAGCTTGGCGACTTTGATGAGTGCTTCTTGACTGGAACAGCCGCGGAAGTGACACCAGTTGGCGCCATCGGAGAGCATAAATTTGTACCGGGTTCAATTTGTCAGCAGCTTATTGCTGATTATGAAAATTGCGTTCGTCGCAGAGCCGCGGCGTAATTTTACCCGAATAAGCGTGGATTTTGAACGGGTTTGACGACTTGATAAGGGGCTGAAACATATTCAGCTCCTTTTTGCTTTATGTGCAGCTGCAATGGCGCTATTTATGGGGTGGTCGTATAAACAAGAATTTAGCCCGGCCGTTATTTATCTAGATGGTTGTTAATAGGGAACATCATGAAGAGAGTTGGTTTTGTTGTTGGTTTGACTTTGCTTGGGTTGAGTACTGCTCACGCAGATTTTCAGGCTGGTCTGAATGCTTATAACAACAAAGATTTCCCAAAAGCAGTGTCCCTTTGGCAAACTGAAGCCACGGCTGGTGATCATAACGCCCAATATAATTTGGGCCTGCTTTATGAAAAAGGCGTTGAAGGGTATCCCAAAAATCTAGCTAAAGCATATGGTTGGTATCGCTTGGCGGCCTCCCAGAGCGTCCCTGAAGCTCAAAAAGCAGTTGATCGGGTCAAAGCTTTGATGACATCGGGACAAATTGAGACGGGAAATAGTCACGCGCTCGAAGTGTTCGGAAAATGGCATCGCAAAAATATTGGGCGTAATGAAGCTGAACACCAAGCGGCAAAAGCGAATTTAGAAAAACAACGCAAAGCAGAAATTGAAGCAGAGCGCCTAGCTGCCGCGGCTCGCGCTGAACGGCAACGTAGTTTGATCAATCAACGGGATGGGGATGCAAAGCTTGCTATCGCGCTGGAGCGAGATAGTAAACAGGCAGCTTTGAAAGCTGCTCAGGAAAAAGCGGAAGAAGCAAAGCGATTAGCATTCATTGAGAAGCGACGTAAAGAAGAAGAAGTTCGGTTGGCATCTTTGAGGGCCGATCAAGAAAAACAGAAGAAGATAAATGTTGCCCGCTATCGCCTCGAAGAATTGAAAGCGAAACAAAATAGTGGGAATGCTGCAGTATCTCCAGTTGTAAAGGCATCTCCAGCGGCCCCTGTCGTCGCGGCCCCACTTAAAAAGCCTGTTGTTGCACAAAGCGCTCCAAAATCAGTTGTTCAATCAAAAAAAGCTGTGGGTGTGTCCTCGCCTTCACCGGCTGTACCAGTGGAAAAACCAAAAACTGTTATTGCTGCTGAAGCGGCTATTGAACCTGCACCTGCTAAAGTGAATGCGACCTCGAATAATGATCTGAATTCAGTAACAGCGGCTGCTACAGAGAAAACTACATCGCAGCCTTTACCAAAGCCTGTTGAAACTGTTACGAAAAAAACAGAAGTAAAGGCTCTTGAAAAGCCTGCGGTTGCAGTAGCTCCTCCTGTCCAAAAAATACAGAAGCCAGCAGAACTTGTTGTGGCGCCAGCCGTAAAAGAGACGCCTCCTGCTGCGACGACACCAAAAACTGTAGCGGCTAAACCATTAACTGTTCCAACTTCTGAAAAGAAGCCATACAAAGCCAAAGTCGAGCCTTCAAAGACCACAGTTCTTGCAGCGAAACCGGTAGATGCGGGTAAAATGAAGTTGCCAGTCATGACTAATGGCCTTGATGTGGCTGTCGTGAAAGAGATCGTTGAAAAAGCGAATTCTATCCCTCTCGATTCTGGCGTTGCAAAACAAGAAATTTCCAAAGGGCGTACAAATATCGAAGCGTTGAAATGGTCTTTGATTTCTGCCGCACGGGGAAAAGGAAGCGCAAAGCGAATGAACTCGTTGCTTGAAAAGAGTATGACGAATGTGCAGATTGCTGAAGCTAACCGCTTGGCCGCTAATTGGATTAATCAGCGTCAAAAACGCCAGTGAGGTCTAGCCTGTCAAATGAGACAGTCGAATTCAGTCAAAATTGGCTAGTCTTTCCAGCGTTTTAAAGCATCTTGATCGCTTGCCCGCTCTTTGACCCAATCGGCATTGCCTTCATTATCTGCTTCGAGTTTCCAAAACGGAGCTTTTGTCTTAAGCCAATCCATTAGGAATGCTGCGGCTTCAAAGGCGTCGTGGCGGTGTTTGGAAGCGGTAACCACAAGAACTATAGGTTCTGCCAATGCCATTTTACCAAAACGGTGGATTATCAAACAATCTTGCAAATCCCATTTAGCGCGGGCTGATAGTTCTATTTTTTCAAGCTCTCTCTCTGTCATTCCAGGGTAATGTTCTAAAGTGAGAGATTGGACCGCGGCCCCATCGTTAAAATCACGAACAAGTCCCGTGAATGAGACGACAGCACCAATATCTGTCCTGTCCTTTGTGATGCGCTCAATTTCAGCACCTGTATTGAATTTCTCTGCTTGTACAATGACCATTTTAGCCGCCAGTAACCGGAGGGAAGAAGGCAATTTCTGAGACACCCGCGAGTGGGGCATCCCCAGTTATATGTTCCTGATCGATGGCAATCCGGACAACATTAAGGTCTGAAAAAATTTCTTCATAAGCGGGGCCCCGCTTTTTCAGCCAAGTTATGAGTTCATAAAGACTTGTCACATTTTCAGGTAGGACGAGGGTTTCTTCCGATAAACCTACTTTGGCTCTCAGCCAAGCGAAATATAGGATTTTCATCTAAACAGCTCCGTAAAGGGTAGGATTGTTACAGGATCGCCTTCTTTTACTTCAGTAATATCTTCAGCCAGCTCAATAAGGCCATTGGCCCAAATTAAGGAGGAGACAATTCCTGAACCGTCGGTGAAGTATTTTTCAACGACAGGTTTTCCCGTATTATCAATTGAGTATCGGCCACGAGACCATTCTCGTCGTCCCGGTTTTTTCTTCATAGAAAATTGTGCGGCTCCGGTAATCGGAGTGGGGAGCGCGAAAGAGGTATCGCCCGATAGGCTGGCGATAAGGGGGCGCACAAATTGCATGGCGCATACAAGGGCTGCTACTGGATTTCCTGGCAGTCCAACAAAAGCAGTGCCGGAGACTTGTCCAACGGCAAGCGGCCGGCCAGGTTTGATGGCTATGCGCCAAAAATGTAGACTTCCAGCCTCCTCAACCGCGGTCTTTACATGGTCTTCGTCTCCCATGGAAACCCCGCCAGAGGTAATAATTAGATCAGCTTCCAGGGCGGCTTTCCCCAAGACACTCTTTAATGTCTCCAACTTATCGGGCACAATTCCGCAATCGTGAACGTCGCATCCATACCCCAGCAGGAGCGATCTCAGAATAAATCGATTGCTGTCATAAATTTTACCAGATTGAAGGGCCTCTCCTGGCTCACTAAGCTCATCACCGGTTGAGAATAGTGCGATCTTCAACTTCCTTGAAACAGGAATTTCATGACAGCCAACTGACGCCAAATAACCCAGCTCTTGAGGTCGCAGATATGTTCCTTTTGCAAGGAGTAAACTGTTTTGTCGGATGTCCTCACCGGCAAGTCGGCAATTGGCTCCTTTTTTTAAGCCATTGGGCAGTAAGACCGTGTTACCGGTCGTTTGCGTATCTTCTATCATCGCGATAGTGTCGCATTCTGGCGGAATAACAGCCCCAGTAAAAATCTTTATGCACTGTCCAGAAGCGACGCTCCCCTCAAAGGGCATACCTGCAGCACTTCGCCCTAGAATCTCAAGCGGTGTTTCAGGATTATCTAAATGGGTTTCATATTGAAAGGCAAAACCATCTACTGCGGAATTGTTTGCGGGCGGGACATTTAGGGCAGAATAAATATCTTCCGCCAAAATGCGGCTATTCGCATTACGGAGTTCAATTGTCTCCGTCTGGGTAATCTGGGTGGTGGCTTCTGCAATTAGCGCCCGAGCCTTTTGAACCGAGATCATTTCTGAAGGATTGGAAAAACAATCATTGACCAAGCGTGTCATATTATGCGGCCTTATCGACAAGATTTGAGATAATGAAGTTTGCAATCTCCCTTTCATCATTGATGTTCAGGATCGGGAGCTCGGTCTTTAATCCCGTCGCATTCGTTGCAATCGCGACCACAGTATCATCATGCTGGAAAAGAGGTTCATTTCCATTTTCTTCGCGCCACACTTCGATTTTTGGGAATTTTTCTTTTTTAAACCCTTCGATCAAAAGAATGTCAACAGGTGTCATCATAGAGATCAATGATTGCAAATCTGCTTCGTCCTCGTCTCTATTTTCGTGCATTAAGGCCCATCTTTGAGCTGAGGAGATCATAACTTCGGTCGCGCCTGCTTGCCTGTGGCGGAAGGAGTCTTTTCCCGGCTTATCAATATCAAATTTATGATGGGCATGCTTTAAGGTAGAGACGCTATAGCCGTGGTTGATTAGCACTGGGAGTAAGCGTTCTAGTAACGTTGTTTTTCCGTTTCCACTCCATCCTGAGATACCGATGACCTTCATAAAATTGTCTCGTCTTTCTCTAACATATGCTTGAGGCCGAGTGTCAAATAATCATATCCAGTCCAGATAGTCAGTAAACCTGCGACCCAAAGTAAAACTTCACCAATTATAAAAGCATCAAAATAGGATTGAGCGGCTGGGCCACCGAGCAGAAAACAAATAGCGAGAATCTGCGTTGCTGTTTTCCATTTAGCGAGGCCGCTTACAGGCATGCCTACTCTTAGTTCAGCTAGAAACTCTCGCAGTCCTGACACCATAATTTCCCGGCAGAGAATGATAACAGCAGGGATTAGCGCTAATCCGTAGATCCGATCTATGGCGACTAAGAAAAACAAGACAGCGGCAACAAGGATTTTGTCTGCGACTGGATCAAGAAACTGCCCTAGTTTGGAGGTTTGCCCGTTTCTTCTGGCAAAATAGCCGTCAAAAAAATCTGTTATACCTGCAGCCATAAACAAGGTAAGCGGAACCCAACTTGCTGCAACGCCGGGAAGATAAAGGGCACCGAGCAATAACGGGATAATAACAATTCTGGAAAGAGTCAGAATGTTTGGGAGACTATACAGCATGCCTTGAATCCTGATGTGTAAAGGCTAAATTATTGCGCCAGTATAGGCATTGCTTGTTAACAGTCAAAGAGATCAATTGCCTATTCCTCTCGGAAAAAATCATAAATGGTTTTGGCAAGTGCTGTTGAAATGCCATCCACTTCGCCCAAGTCTGCAAGTGCGGCGCCAGCAACTCCTTTTGCAGACCCAAATCTGTTAAGCAGCGCTTTTTTACGCTTTCCTCCAATACCTTGTATTTCATCCAGTGGTGACTTTCCAATTGCCTTGGATCTTTTGGCTCGATGAGTTGTAATTGCAAAATGATGCACTTCGTCGCGTAGTCTCTGTAAAAAATAGAGTGTCGGGTCTTTCTCTGGTAGTGAAAAGGGAGCCTTTCCAGTCATAAAAAACCTTTCGCGCCCTGCATTTCTATCAGGCCCCTTAGCAATCCCCACAAGGGTTACGTCAGAGACCTTCATTTCACGCAATACTTCCTCAACCACGCCCAATTGACCTTGACCTCCATCAATCAAAAGCAAATCAGGCCAAATCTCTCTCGATCCAGAAGCTTCTCCAACTTTATCTGGATCTTCCTTTTGCAGGCGGGCAAAGCGCCTGGTGAGAACTTCCTTCATCATGCCGTAATCATCGCCAGGGCTTAATTTTTCATTCTTTATATTGAATTTTCGGTAGTGCTTTTTCTCAAATCCTTCGCGACTGGCAACGATCATTGCGCCTACTGCATGGGCTCCTGAAATATGGCTGTTATCGTATACTTCAATACGTTTTGGCGGCGCTTTCATGCCGAATAATTCTCCAGTAGCCTCCAAATGTTTGATTTGCGAAGCGTTTTCAGCAAGCCTTCTGAGAAGTGCACCTTTTGCATTCACAATGGCATGATCCAGCATTTCCTTCTTTTCACCCCGTTTAGGCGTCAAAATCTCGACCTTATTGCCTGATGCAATAGAAAGGGCTTCAGATAGCAAGGGTCCTTCGGGAAGTTCGTGGCTCACCCATATTTGTTTCGGGGCAGGGCGGCTGTCATAGAATTGGCCGATGAAAGCGCTCAGGACATCTGCGGGTTCCTCATCTTTGTTATGGGAGGGGTAATGCGCCCTGTTTCCCAAATTTTGGCCCGACCTTATAAAGAAGACTTGTATGCATGTTTGTCCGCCGATCTGATGGGCCGCTATTACGTCAACTTCGCCAGCGCTGGAAAGATTGATAATTTGCTTTGATTGGATATGTGCGAGGGCTTTAAGCCTGTCCCGTAATACGACAGCTTGTTCAAAATCTAACTCATCGCTTGCAGTTTGCATTTTATCAGCGAGTTTTTTCTGAATGTCATGGCTCTTGCCTGACAGAAATGCACGGGCCTCGCCAACGACTGTCTCGTAATCTTCAGAAGAGATGCGGTCAACGCAAGGCGCAGAACACCGTTTGATTTGATATTGAAGGCAGGGCCGTGTCCTTGTTTGGAAGTCAGAGTCAGTACAAGACCTAAGAGGAAAGAGTCTTTGAAAAGCGGCCAATGTTTCATTAACCGCACCGGCGGATGCAAAGGGGCCGAAATATTCCCCTTTTCTGGATCGACTTCCCCTGTGTTTTGTAATTTGGGGCCAATCATGGTCGCCAGTAATTAGGATATAAGGATAGGATTTATCGTCTCTAAGAATGATGTTGTATCGGGGTTTTAGTTTTTTGATCAGATTAGCTTCAAGAAGTAGAGCTTCAACTTCGGTGTAAGTTGAGACAAACTCCATGGCATAGGTAAGAGATACCATCCGCATAATGCGTGTGGATTGACCGTTGGTCTTTGTATAGCTGGTCACACGCTTTTTTAGATTTTTGGCTTTGCCCACATACAGGATATGTCCATTGCAATCGATCATCCGGTAAACACCTGGAGTAGAAGGCAGTGTCTTCAGGAATGTTTGAATCACCTTGGAGCCTATTTGGAATGGCGATTCGAGTTTACCAGATTCTGATTCTTCCATTTTACCGTCAATTTTTAAGGTCAAGTTAGTTCCGATGTTGAATTGTTGTCCTGAACAAAGTGGCCTAACTCCCTAATAAAGATGACACATTAGTTTTTTAATTTTGTCATATAAATGTCATTTTTGCTAATTTTCAGAGTATCCACCGAACCTGTGGAAAACTCTGTGCGTAACCCAATGACATATACCTGTAGGGCAGCTCTTTCCTTGTGTTTCTACAAAATGCCTATTTTTTAGGCATAACTATAAGTCATTGTTTTTTATGGTACATTTAAATGTCAAGGACACTCCTGATGGAAAAGCCGATTTATTATATTAATTTAATTGTTTTTTACGGTTGCTTTTTGCGGCTGTGCACAACCATACCTCAATATAACTAGAAAACTGATATTTTTAGCCGATTGAGCGAATCATGTTTCTTTTGTTCGCTTAATTTCAATGCCAACACTAACTGTATTTTCAATAGCTTCCAGTTTTTCAACTTTCACTTTTGTTGCTAATACGCGCGGATGGACTAGGCAAATGTCGGCTATGTTCTCAGCAAGTGTTTCCACAAGATTTACATGCTCTTGTGCAGCAAGAGTTTTTATTGAATTAGAGATGGTCTCATAACAAACAACATTATGGTAATCATCATTAATCGGACCCTTATGATCGATGACAGTCATTTCTATATTCAAACGAACAGGTTGGGTTTTTACTTTTTCAGCGTCATAGATACCAATCATCATATCGACAAGAAGATCGGTAATAAAAATCGTGTGAGTTGATGGTGCATTATCTGCGCCAGATGGAGACTGAATACTGTTACTATCAAAGTGGCCCATGAGTTATTCCTCTATGACTTGGCAAGTGGGAAGATGATTGCCGCCATCCATCGCTATAAATTCTCCCGTAATAGATTTTGCACTGAGGAGAAAAGCGACCCCGTCTGCAATCTCTGCTTCGGTTGCCCCATACCCTAGTGGCAGGCCGGAGCATTGCTGTCTAAATTGCGCCTCTGTTTGTCTGGTATTAGCTAGCGTTGGGCCTGGTCCAATAGCATTTACCCGTATTCTCGGAGCCAGTTCCATTGCCAGTGTTTGTGTAAGCGTCCAAAGAGCTGCTTTGCTCAATGTGTACGATAAGAAATCAGGGCGTAAGCTCATGACACGTTGATCAACTATATTAACAATATTCCCTTGTTCAGCCGCCTTCTCATCAAACTGCTCTACAAACGCCTTACTCAGTAAAGTCGGAGCGAACAAATTCGTGCTCATGTGGTTTTGAAGGCTCGATCCTGATACTGAATCAATTCGGTCAGGTTCAAAAATTGCAGCGTTATTAATTAAACAAGTAAGCGGACCAAGAGCCTCTTTCGCTTCCTCAATCACTCTTTCCAGATTTTCAGTATCACGTAAATCGGCTTGCACTAAAACTGATTTACATCCCTGATCAAGCAGTTCTGATGATAGTTTCTCTACTTCATCGCGTGAAGAGTTATAGTGAAGCGCAACATTCCAGCCTGACTTGGCAAGCCTAATTGCGATCGCACGACCGATACGTTTTCCGGCTCCGGTAATGAGCGCGTTTTTTATCATAGTCGGATCTCTGCCCCTTGTTTGTTATGATCACTATCAGTGATTGTACAAGATTATGGGAGCATTGCCATGGTATGTACACCTGACATTCCAAAAAACTGCGCAAATATATAAGAAATATAGGCGACAGTGAGGGCGCCGCCCATGATGCGGCCAATTGGTTTTTTGAAGAAAAAGATTGGTATAAGCGCTGCTGACGCTACAAGCATAATAAAGAGATCAAAATGGAGGATCTGCTGTGGCACTTCCAGTGGCCTTATAATTGCTGTTGCCCCAATGATGCCAGTAATATTGAATAAGTTGGAGCCCAAAACATTGCCGATGGCAATGTCACCATGACGGCGGAATGCCGCAATCAGAGACGTTGCAAGTTCCGGTAAGGATGTGCCTAAAGCAACAAGAGTTAGTCCAATTATTTCATCAGAGACACCTGCAGCCATTGCAATGCTGACCGCGCCATCCACAAGGAAGCGAGATCCGATAACAAGACCAATTAGACCCATGAGTATAAAGAATAGGCTCATCCAAAGAGTTTGAGGCATGTTCTCCTCGTACTCCTCCAATGCTTCATCTGCAGACATATCGCCTTGATTTCGCGATCTGCGATAAGCCAAATATAGGACCGCTGCTAGTCCGATCACCAGCAACAGCCCTTGCCATAAACCGATGACGCCAAACCAAGCTAGGCCTGCGAAGAGGAATGATCCTCCGATCATTATAAAACTGTCGCGAAGAGCGGAACCGTTGTCACATGTTAAGGGATAGATAATCGCAGGGACGCCGAGCACCAAAAGGATGTTCGCTATATTGCTCCCCACCACATTACCGATCGCGATGCCGGGGACACCTTCAAGTGCAGCTTGAATACACACAACAAGTTCGGGTGCGGATGTTCCGAAAGCTACAATGGTGAATCCAATTACCAGTTTGGATATTCGAAATCTTTCAGCAAGTGCAACTGCACCTCTCACCAAAAGTTCGCCACATACAAGAAGCATGACCAGCCCTGCGGCCACTTGTAAGTACATCATGCAGTATATCTGCCTTGCTGCTTCATTCGAGGCTCTCTAACAGGTAATCACTATAAAAATTATTCTGATGATATATAGACATGCACTTACTGCAGTAAAAGGGGGAAACATATAAAAAGTGAAAATGTGGCAAAATTACAGGTTTATTCGGTTAAGAGTTTAAAATTTACGCTGTATCTGAAATCCCTGCGCGCGCAATAGATTAAGAATGCCTTCTTTCCCCGGAAGGTGAAGTGCACCAACGGCAACGAACGAACGTCCTTTTTGTAAGGTGGGTAGCATACGATTTACCATTTTCTGGTTTCGATCGCGAATAAGTGTGTTGGTCATGAGGGACGAAAGCCCCGAGCTGACCTCCTTTAACGTGAGCTCCAGGTCGCAGAAAATCCAACCTGTCTTGCCCGCAAGATAATGAGAGGTCATTCTTTCAAGTTCGTCCTCAAGATTTGAGTGTTCCATCATTGTCTGATCCAAAAACTCGATTTGGATAATTTTTGACATTTGATCAAACACAGCAAGCTGTTCCTCCATAGTTTCAAGCGGAATAACAGGCTTTCGCATTTGGCGAGCTGATTTCTCGAGCTCTCTGTCTAGCAAGGTTAAGCTTGCTTTGTTCGGGTTTTTAGGTTGGGGAGGTTGGCTTATGATCGATGCCGCTGCCCAGATTTTAAATCTATCTAAGACTTTGTCCTGTATACCGTAGGGGCTAGCCAAATCTGCTAATTGATTAAAACGGGCATCACCGATCTCACGCCGTAGGCTGTATCCTTGCCCCCCAAACATGGCGGCTTGGCTTTTGCTAACAGTCTCATCCTTTAGGGATGTTTCGAGAATGAAGAATGTTGAATTTGTAAATGCCTGCATGATAACGCCGGGCAAGAATAAAATGCGTGGATCTTTGGAATGCATCGTGCCGAAGACAAAGCTGGCCGGAATTCCTTTTTTACTCACTTGCCATAGGCGACCTTTATCATAGGGACGCGTCGGGCAATTTTCTGGGGGAGAAGTTTCTGCAACCGTAGAGGTCGCGTAGGATGCGGATAGGAGTAGAAGGGCAAATACAATTGCTACAATACGGGCCATTAGTTGTATTTTCCTGAATTGTTGGGCGTGATAGCGCATTTTTACGTACATATTAACTGTAAGCAATAAAAAAAGAGTAGCTTTTCAGTTGCATCCACCAAAAATGAGTATCATCTTTAGGTGAGAAATATTTGGTGTCGCATTTTAAAAATCAATAAAAAAAAGAGGGTCCAAATGAGTGAGCATAAAGTTTTTTCCCGAAGTCATAGCATTGAGATACACGCGCCAGCGGGTGATATTTTGAATTATGTATCTAATCCAAATTCCTGGCCGGAGTGGTTGGCGGCTTCTCACCATATTGAAAGCCCAGATCGTCCCCTTGGCGTTGGGGATGTTTTCCACGAGTTATGGCATACACGCCATGGCGAAGCTCGCTTGGATTGGAGTGTCACAGAGAGAGAACACCCAAATTTATGGACAGGGGTGACGCACACTGATTTTACGGGACCCATTCATGTCACTTATAAAGTTGAAGTGCTGGACGAGGAGCGGTGCCTATATACAAGAGTGATGTTCAATCCCGCCAGGCCAAAACTTCCTTCCTCAGACGCGATTGTCCGAATGGATGAAGAGGCTGTAATCGCGCTTGCCAACATCAAAAAAAATGTGGAATCGAAAGGGACAAGTTGAGTGTGGTAAAACTAGCTACGACTGGAGCGTCCTCCTAGAATGTGAGCGGTGCCAGCTTTTCCCGCCGTGGATCGGCCTTGGGGCTTGCCACTTTTAGCTGCGCCTATGCCTAAATCTTGATCTTGTAGTTTCTTCACCTCATCTCGAAGGCGAGCTGCGACTTCAAATTCAAGATCCGCAGCGGCTGCTTTCATTTTCTTTTCAAGGTCGGCAATATAAGTTTTCAAGCTTTTGCCAGTTAGGTTTCGTGTATCGATAGTACCTGGGGGCGGGCTCGGTTGCTCCTCTTCGTAGGCTTCGATCATAACATCTCCGATGCTTTTTCGAACTGAGGAGGGGATTATACCATGCTCTATGTTGTAAGCCTCTTGCCTGTCTCTACGCCGTTTTGTCTCACCCAAGGCTCTTTCAAGGCTGCCAGTCATCTTATCTGCATACAGTATGACGCGGCCATCGACATGACGTGCGGCACGACCGATGGTCTGGATGAGGGATGTTTCTGATCGTAAAAATCCTTCTTTATCTGCATCCAATATGGCTACGAGGGCACATTCGGGGATATCCAAACCTTCACGAAGCAAGTTAATACCAATTAGAACATCAAATGTCCCAAGACGCAGATCGCGGATAATCTCAATTCTCTCCAAGGTGTCGATATCTGAATGTAAGTATCGAACTTTGACGCCGTTTTCATGAAAATATTCAGTTAAATCCTCAGACATTTTTTTGGTGAGCGTTGTGACAAGAACACGCTCACCTTTGGCAACGCACTCTTTGCATTCTGCCATCAAATCATCAACTTGAGTCTCAACAGGCCGGATGATGCATTCAGGGTCTGTAAGGCCAGTTGGGCGAATGATTTGCTCGGCAAATGTACCGCCTGTGCGTTCCATCTCCCATTTCCCCGGTGTCGCGGACACAAAAATGGTTTGCGGGCGCATCAAATCCCACTCTTCAAATTTGAGGGGCCGATTGTCTCTGCATGACGGCAGGCGGAATCCAAAGTCGGCCAGATTGTTCTTCCGACTCGAATCTCCTTTATACATAGCGCCGATTTGGCTGACAGTCACATGGCTTTCATCCACCATCAGAACGGCATTGTCGGGCAAATATTCAAAAAGTGTGGGCGGGGGCTCGCCGGGATTGCGGCCAGAAAGATATCTCGAGTAATTCTCGATCCCTGAGCAAGCGCCTGTTGCCTCCATCATTTCAAGATCAAAAGTGGTGCGTTGTTCAAGGCGCTGGGCTTCGAGAAGTTTGTTTTGTCCTTCAAACTCTTCCAAACGCATCTTTAGCTCGTTTTTAATTTTCTGCTGGGCCTGACGTAGTGTCGGTTTTGGCGTTACATAATGGCTGTTTGCATAGATCCTGACTTCCTCAAGGACACCGGTCTTTTTACCCGTCAGTGGGTCAAATTCTGTGATTGTTTCCAATTCATTCCCAAAAAGGGAGAGTCGCCATGCCTGATCTTCCAAATGGGCTGGGAAAACTTCTACAGTATCACCGCGCACGCGAAAGGTGCCGCGCGTAAAACTGGCATCGTTTCGGCGATATTGTATTTCCACTAGTTTGTTTAGTAATTCTTGCCTATCAATTAGATCCCCTTTTTTAATGTGAAGGGTCATTTCGCTATATGTTTCAACAGAACCGATACCATAGATGCAAGACACGGATGCCACGATGATAACATCGTCCCGTTCCAGCAAAGAGCGGGTTGCGGAGTGACGTAATCTGTTGATTTGCTCGTTTATAGAGGCATCTTTTTCAATATAGGTGTCTGTACGGGCAACATAGGCTTCAGGTTGATAATAGTCGTAATAAGAGACAAAATATTCAACAACATTGTTCGGGAAAAACGCTTTCATTTCTCCGTATAGCTGGGCTGCGAGGGTTTTATTGTGAGCGAGGATCAAAGCAGGCCGCTGCAACCGCTCAATGACTTTTGCCATAGTGAAGGTTTTGCCTGAGCCGGTGACACCAAGAAGGACCTGATCCTTCTCCATCGTGTCAAAGCCATCGACTAACTGATCGATTGCTTGAGGTTGGTCTCCGGCAGGCTCAAAATCTGAGACGACCTCGAACGGAATACCGCCATGAATTTTTTCAGGCCGCTTCGGTCTATGAGGGCGGAAAGGTTCGGATGTTTCAGTTTTGTTCTCAATTTCCATGAGCTGTTTATAAGCGTTGAAAACCACGTTGCCAATTCAAATTTTGCAATGACATTGTTTGAATGGGGAAAACTCTATGATTGTAGATAGTCTGAATACATCATTGGGGAGATGTTCAATGGGTGGCCATCCAGAGAAAAAGAAAGACAGGAAGGAATTTCAAGTAATCCAGATGGCCTGGGAAAGTATTAGTTTTGCCAGAAAGGCTTGTTTGACTCATTCCGGGCTTGTGCAAATGTAAGGCCAATGTCAGTCAAATTTTCCTCACTTAGTTCAGCAAGGTGATATCGCATGGTCGCCCGATCTTGCCAAGTAAGCACGGTTCGCGTCAAAGAAGAGAGAAATCCATGCTTCTTTACCCGCTCACCGGTGCTATAGTTGCTGTTCTGGTGAATGTTCATAGTTTTTAAAGTCATGATTTTCTCCTTTCCGAGAGCCGTTGGATTTATTTCCTGAGGCTTTTTATAATTCGATAATGACTATTTGCCCTATATAATGGTTGTTTACAAACGATTGATTCTAATACGTTGGGTTAGTTTTTCTTAACTGAATCGGATATTTCTGATGCGTTTGCCTCCTTTAAATGCTTTGCGCGCTTTCGAAGCCGCGGCGAGGTGCCTTAGTTTTTCAAAAGCGGCCGATGAGCTTTCCGTAACACCGGCGGCGATTAGCCACCAAATAAAGGGGTTAGAGGAGTGGCTTGGGGTTGCGTTATTTAAGCGCCTTAACAGAGCTGTCATGCTGACAGACGAGGGGCAAACCTATGTTATTGGTGTTCGCGAAGGCCTATCAACTATAAATATGGCAACAGAAAAACTGGGGAGGCAAGATGCGGTGGGCGCGCTGACTGTTAGCACATTGCCGTCATTTGCTGTCCGTTGGTTACTTCCAAGATTAAGCCGTTTTCGTGAGCAGTTTCCGGACATTGATGTGAGGTTGGATGCGCTGGACCGCTTAACGGATTTTGCCAAAGATAATGTAGATTTGGTCATTCGATATGGTGGCGGGATTTATCCGGGCCTTTTTGTAGAACGGCTCCTGACAGAAGATAGCTTGTTTCCCATGTGCAGCCCTGCGTTGCTGGAGGGAGCCCATCCATTACGAACACCAGATGATTTGCGTCACCACACATTATTGCATGACGATTTGCGTGTTGACTGGTCTACTTGGCTGGCGGCAGCCAGTGTGAAGGGAGTTGATCCAACAAAGGGCTCTAGTTTTAACGATTCATCCATGGTTTTGATGGCGGCAATTGCGGGGCAAGGGGTTGCGCTTGGTCGAAGTACGTTGGCGGCGGATGATTTATCTGCTGGGCGACTGATTAAACCATTTGAAATGGAGCTTAAAGCAGGAAATGCTTACTTCATTGTTTGCCCTAAGGAATATGCTGAACGGCCGAGGATTGCCGCTTTCCGCAAATGGTTGCTTGAGGAGGCGTCCTCTGATCCCGGGCGGTTCATGTCTAGTACTAATGAAGATGAATAATAAATTTTTAAGGTAAACAAAAGGAATTTGCTGTTTTTTGTGCTTCAGTATTGAAAGAAGATCAAGAGAAGAGTAGCTTGAGCACGGCTATTATTGCCGTATTTCATCACCTTTAAACTTGAGAGAAAAGTTTATGTCTATTATCGCGGAAAGCTTAGGTCGTATTAAACCCTCACCGACAATTGCAGTGACAACGAAAGCAGCGGAATTGCGGGCAGCTGGCCGAGACGTTATTGGTCTTGGCGCTGGTGAACCTGATTTTGATACTCCGGACAACATTAAAGCCGCGGCAAAGACCGCAATTGATGAAGGCAAGACGAAATACACGGCAGTGGATGGTATACCAGAGCTGAAAAAAGCGATCTGTGCAAAGTTCAAACGGGAAAATGGTCTGGATTATGAACCCTCACAAATAACAGTGGGGAGTGGCGGCAAGCAGGTCATTTATAACGCGATGGTCGCAACTTTAAACCCGGGAGATGAAGTTCTTATTCCGACACCTTATTGGGTTTCATATCCTGACATGGTGTTGCTGGGTGGCGGAGAGCCAGTTTTTGTCCCGACGACAGGTGAAAATGGCTTTAAAATGCAGCCTGCCGATTTGGAAGCTGCTATTACGCCAAAAACCAAGTGGATCATTTTTAATTCACCGTCCAACCCGTCAGGGGCGGGCTATAATCGCGAAGAATTAAAGGCGCTGACTGATGTATTCTTACGTCATCCTCATGTGTGGATTCTGACTGATGATATGTATGAGCATCTTGTCTATGACGATTATGAATTTGTAACGCCAGCACAGGTCGAGCCCAAATTGTATGATCGCACGTTGACTATGAACGGTGTATCGAAAGCCTATGCAATGACAGGCTGGCGTATCGGTTATGCCGCAGGGCCACAAGAATTAATTAAGGCGATGGCCAAAGTCCAATCGCAAAGCACTTCAAACCCTTGTTCAATCAGTCAATATGCGTCTGTTGAAGCCTTGAACGGTCCGCAAGATTTTCTGGCAACGCGCGGTAAAGCCTTCGAAGGACGCCGTGATCTGGTGTTGAAGTTGCTGAACGAAGCTGAAGGAATTACATGTCCTAAACCTGAAGGGGCTTTCTATGTTTATCCATCGGTTGAAGGATGCATTGGGAAGAAGGCGCCCTCTGGCAAGGTTATTGAAACTGACTTGGATTTCGTGAGTGAGCTTCTTGAGGCTGAAGGCGTTGCCGTGGTGCACGGAGAAGCATTTGGATTGTCTCCTTATTTCCGGGCATCCTATGCAACTTCAGAAGAGGCTTTGATTGAGGCGTGCAGCCGCATTCAAAAATTCTGCGCTAGCCTAAGCTAAAGGCGAATTTAAATTTCTGGTGAAAGCGGTCGATGATTCGGCCGCTTTTTTCTTTGTGTAACCGCCGAAAACCTAATTGGTTTTTCCGAAACTAAAATTTCTCTTTATTCTCAGCGTCTCACAGGGTTTCCAGTGCTTTTTCCTTGCACATAATTCTAATTAGGTAAAACATTAGAATTATCTCACAAATAGGGAGGCACGGTATGAGCTTAAGCCAGCCAGCGGGGCCTCGCAGCATTGCGCTGATAGGTCCCTATTCAAGCGGTAAAACCACTCTTCTAGAAGCAATCCTACATATATGCGGTGAAGTTGACCGAAAGGGGAATGTCAATGCAGGCACCACCCTAGGAGACAGTTCCAAAGAGGCTCGAGATCGAAAAATGAGCGTAGAGGTAAACTCCGCTCATTTTTCTTTTTTAGGCGATGATTTTACCATTCTTGATTGCCCTGGGTCAGTGGAGTTTTTACAAGAAAGTGACAATGTTTTAATCGGAGTTGATGCCGCAATATTGGTGTGTGAGCCGGAAGAAGACCGATCGACTACCTTACTGCCGCTTCTGAAATTTCTAGAAATTCACGATATTCCCACTTTTATCTTTGTTAATAAAATAGATAAGGCAAAGGGATTAGTTACTGATTTATTCAAATCCTTGGAATCCGTATCGAACCGGGAGCTTGTTCTTCGTCAGGTTCCTATTGTGCATAATGATGTGGTGACTGGTTATGTCGATTTAGCGTCAGAGCGGGCATATGTGTACAAAGAAGGACTCCCCTCAAAAATCATTGAGATGCCGCCAGAGATTGCTGAGACAGAGGGCACCTCTCGTTTTGCAATGTTGGAAACCCTCGCTGATTTTGATGATCATTTAATGGAAGAGCTCCTTGATGATATCGAGCCGGAGAAAGAAGAAATTTATGCGCTTCTGACTGATGACCTTAAAAATGGATTGGTTGTTCCTGTATTTATGGGATCTGCAGAAAATGAATATGGAATCCGGCGACTTTTGAAAACTTTGCGTCATGAAGTGCCAATATCTGAGGTGACAGCGCAACGAGTTGGTATCGAGGCGACTGAGGATAATCCAGTTGCTCAAGTTCTGAAAACCTACATGTCGTCGCAAGGGGGAAAGCTTTCTCTTGTCCGTATATGGTCCGGAAATTTTAAAGACGGACAGACATTCGGGATAGGCAGAATCGCTGGTATGTACCGCTTGCAGGGCGGAAAATCGACAAAAATTACATCCGCATCTGCAGGAGAAGTTGTTGCTTTTGCGCGAATGGAAGATTTGCATACCGGGGATATGGTTCTCAAAAACAGTAAGATTGAAGGGCCGAAGGCTGAAAAGTTGTCGCCGGTGTATAATTTCGCGCTTTTCTCAGAAAATCGGGATGATGATGTGAAATTGTCTGTGGCGCTTGGGAAAATCGTGGAAGAAGATCCATCGCTTGTGGCCGAGCACAAGCAGGAAACGCAAGAGCTTTTGCTCAAAGGGCAAGGGGAAATTCATCTACGTGTCGCGCTGGAGCGTTTGCGCAATAAATATGGCTTGAATGTCCATTCCAAAAGGCCAAAAATCGCCTACAAAGAAGCCATTCGAAAAGGGGCAACACAACATGCTCGTTATCGAAAGCAAAGTGGTGGGCATGGTCAGTTTGGTGATGTGCAAATTGAAATTCAACCGCTCCCAAGAGGATCCGGATTTGAATTTAAAGAAAAGGTCGTTGGCGGTTCGGTGCCCAGGCAATATATCTCTGCGGTTGAGCATGGAGTGCAGGACTATCTGGTGGAAGGGCCCCTGGGATTCCCTGTGATGGATGTGTCTGTAACGCTATTTGATGGCCAACACCATGCTGTTGATAGCTCTGAAAATTCCTTCAGGTCGGCAGCTAGGATTGCTATGTCCGAAGGTATGCCAAAATGCTCGCCCGTTTTACTTGAGCCTATATCCAAAGTTGAAATCGTCATGCCCAGCGAGCATACATCGAAGGTTAATGGCATTGTAACGTCCAGACGGGGCCAAATACTGGGGTTTGATGCTCGAGAAGGCTGGATTGGTTGGGATGTGTTGACCGCTATGATGCCTGAAGAGGAAGTCCATGATTTGATCGTAGATTTGCGATCAGCAACACTTGGTGTCGGTACTTTTCGTGCCGAATTTGATCATTTACAAGAATTAACAGGACATTTAGCCGAGAAAGTTATTCAGAAAGAATCAATACCCCATTAAGGGATTTTGCCTGATAGTGAGAAGGGTGCTCACACCCTTCTCACAGACTATTGACTTGTTTTTATTGAGCCCCTAAGCCACCTTCACCGATATAGATTATTTGTTAATGGGAAATTGGAAGGGGCATTATGCTGATCAAAATTAGAAAAGGGTGGGAGTTATCAGAAAGCAGCGTGACGTCTGAATCCCACTATTTAAAACGGCGTGACCTTTTGAAGGCTATGGGGATCGGTGGGCTAATTGCAGGATCAGGAAGTCTTCTTAGTTCCAAGGTGGCACACGCTGCGACGGATGATCCTAGTGGGCATCTATATCCAGTCCCACGAAACGAGACGTTCGTTGGCGGGCGTCCTATGACGCCGGAAGAAATTTCAACGACCTACAATAATTTTTATGAGTTTGGATCACATAAAACTATTTCTAAGGCTGCTCAGGCCTTGAAGGTTCGACCATGGACGGTGAAAATCGACGGTATGGTGGAAAAAGAAATGGAAATAGATATCGATGACCTTCTTGGGCGAATGCCACTTGAAGAGAGGGTGTATCGACATCGGTGTGTGGAGGCATGGTCTATGGTGGTACCTTGGAGCGGGTTTGCGCTCAAAGAACTTGTGAAACTTGCAAAACCAACGTCCAAAGCAAAATACTTGGTTATGCAAACTTTCGAAGATAAATCGGTGGCCTCGGGACAGAAGCAATTTTGGTATCCCTGGCCTTATACAGAAGCGCTTACCCTTGAAGAGGCAACTAACGATTTGGCGTTTATGGTAACGGGCATGTATGGCAAGCCGGTACCAAAGCAAAATGGAGCACCCCTTCGGCTAGCCGTCCCGTGGAAATATGGCTTTAAGCAGGTTAAGTCGATTGTGAGATTTAGCTTTTCAGACACCCGACCCAAAACTTTTTGGGAAGAGCTTAACAATAAAGAATACGGTTTCTGGGCCAATGTAAATCCGGGCGTACCACACCCACGATGGAGGCAAGATACAGAACGTGATATTGGGACAAACAAAAGAATTCCGACGAGAATGTATAATGGGTATGCGGATTCAGTGGCCCATCTTTATAAAGATATGATGAAAACAGAGCGCCTTTTCATGTGATCTGAATAAATAAAACGAAGAAAGGCCTGCTTCTGCGGGCCTTTTTTTATGAGCAAAAAAAAGCCAGCCTCATAAGAGGCTGGCAAGTCTAACAGGGAGGTTGCCTCCAAAGGAGGCGAGAGGGATTTATATTGGGAGACATAAATCTCTCTAAACCGGTTTGCACCGGTATGCAGAAAGATTGGGAAGTCGTTCTGCATACAAAGTATGTAAGTATGATTTTCGAGAATAAAAATGCGCTTTAGTCATATCTGCTATGCATATGAAGCATGGCAGGAATTTATTGAGCAAAAAAAAGCCAGCCTCAAAAGAGGCTGGCAAGTCTAACAGGGAGGTATATCGCCCTCAGGCGATACCGCTACTTGCAACTGGGAGGAAAACAAGTAGCTAGGAATATCAATAAGGGAGTTGATATTCGAACGATGTTGCTGTGCAACTTCGATAATTGGAATATAGGGAATGCTTGATCATACCACCAGATTTTATTTTGCAGTGCACCCATGCAATTTTTGCGGGTCTCTCTAACAGGTGAGAAATTGAGTATATTTGATGCGACGCAGCAATTGTGGTTAATAATTGGTTAAAAAAAAGGCCAGCCTCAAAAGAGGCTGGCAAGTCTAACAGGGAGGTATATCGCCCGTAGGCGATATCGTTACTTGCAACTGGGAGGAAAACAAGTAACAGGAATATCAATAAGGGAACTGATATTCGAACGATGCTGCAGTGCAGCGTCGTTAAACAGAACATAGGGATTGTTTCTTAAATTGACTATATATTATTTTGCAGTGCACTTATGCGTTTTTTGCAGGGCACGAAGGGTTTGATTTTATTGTGAAAATGGTTTGCGTGCAGTGCAGCATTTCAATGTCAGTTAATGCAAAAAAAAAGCCAACCTCCGGAGAGGTTGGCAAAACTAACAGTTGGTTATCAAACCTGTTCGGCTTGATGGGCTGCTTGAACTGGGAGGGTAACAAGCAGCAAAACACAAAATTTGGGAGAATTTTGTGAAAGGGAGGTACTGCAGTGCAGTATCTAGGAAGTAGTTCTATTGTATAGTTGCCTAGAGTAGAAGTACTGTTTGAACATTGCGGCTATGCAATTTAAGCATAACGTCTTTTGAGAGTACGTTTATTCCAAAGTAGGTCTTTAAAACTCTGAATGGGCGACTTCTTGGATGAGGAAATCTCTGAAGATTGTGACACGCTTAGATTTCCTAAGCTCCTCAGGGTACACATAATAGGCAACAAAGCTGGGCCCCTCTACATCTGAGACGACTTTAACGACATTTTTATGCCCATGAACCACGTAATCAGGCAAGCTGCCGATACCTAAGCCACTTTGAATTGCCCGAAGCAAACCGTAAACGTTATTAACCTTAAAGACCGGAGTGATGTCTTTTTTATATTCTCGAAGGGAGTTCAAGATCCAATTAACATTGGATATGTTTGCCGGCGCTTCCTCTCCATAGACCAAAATCCTTCTGGATGTCAGATCTTCCAGGCAGGTGGGGGTTCCATTTTTCTCAAGATATTCAGGAGAAGCGTATAAATGATGCCGTACTGTCATCAGTTTGCGCTGTATCAGGTCAGGTTGAACGGGCGCGCGTAATCTGATTGCAATATCAGCCTCACGCATACTTAAGTCCAGTTCGCGATCAGCAAGAATAAGATTAACGGTAATTTCTGGATATAAATCAATAAATTCACGGATACGAGGCGTTAGCCAGTTTGACCCTAAGCCGACAGTTGCCGTTACTTTGATTTCGCCTGAGGGTTTATCTTTGGCGTCCATCAACTGGGCTTCAGTCATCGCAAGTTTTGCAAAGACCTCATGAGCAGTTCGGTAGAGTATTTCTCCTTGCTCTGTCAAAAGGAGCCCGCGAGCATGCCGATGGAAAAGGATTATTTTTAGGCTGTCTTCTAACGCGCTGACTTGTCGGCTTACTGCTGATTGGCTTAAATGCAGGGTTTCTCCGGCATGGGTAAAGCTACCTGCCTCGGCTACGGCATGAAAAATGCGCAGTTTGTCCCAATCCATCTTATCTTCCACCCTGCTTTGATGCTTTTGTACTAAACCCAGATACAAAGCAATTTGTTAATAAAAAGTTAACTAAGCAAATACCTCCATTAATATTAACTAAATAGGAGAGGTATTTGTCACGTTATTTTTTATTCAGCAGCAACCTGACTATTATCGTCTTCCTGTTCAGACAAGAAACGCTCAGTCTCCAGTGCGGCCATGCACCCGGTTCCGGCAGCCGTTACTGCTTGCTTGTAAATCTTGTCCTGAACGTCGCCACATGCATAAATTCCAGGGATGTTGGTTGCCGTGGAATCTGGGGCAGTAATCAAATAGCCTTCGTTGTCCATTTCCAATTTGCCCTTAAAAAGGTCAGTATTTGGGTTATGCCCAATCGCAATAAAGACACCATGAACAGAAAGCTCTTTAGTCTCGCCGGTTTTAGTGTTTTTCAATCGCGCCGCGGTGACGCCAAATGGATCTTCTACACCGATAATTTCGTCTAGAACATGGTCCCAGATCACTTCAATCTTCGGATTTTTGTGGAGACGGTCAATTAGGATTTTTTCAGCGCGGAACTGGTCTCTACGGTGCACAATTGTCACTTTGTTCGCGTGGTTTGTGAGATACAGGGCCTCTTCAACAGCCGTGTTTCCGCCGCCAATAACAAGAACTTCTTTTCCCCGATAAAAGAACCCATCGCATGTGGCGCAAGCAGAAACACCAAAACCCATATATTTCTCTTCAGAGGGCATGCCTAGCCATTTTGCACTAGCGCCAGTGGAGATGATAATTGCTTCAGCAATATATTTAGCGCCTGAATCTGCTGTCGCCACGTAGGGTCGCTTAGACATATCAACATCTGTAATCACGTCATGATGAATGATGGCACCAACATTTTTTGCTTGTGCCTCCATCTGCTCCATCATCCACGGCCCCTGTATTGGGTCGGCAAAACCAGGATAATTTTCAACATCCGTTGTTATAGTGAGTTGTCCGCCGGGCTGAATTCCATGCACCATGATCGGATTTAACGAGGCACGCGCCGCATAAATAGCCGCCGTACAGCCTGCGGGGCCTGATCCGATGATAAGAACGTTCGTGTGGTGCGTTTCAGCCATAAATTACTCCTGTGGTTCGCGCCTTCCGGAATTTTCGGTAAGCGAGAACTTATTTATTATGCCCTGCTATCCTATGCAAGGGGGTGAGGATAAGAATGTCAAAAATGCCGATTTAGCAATTGGATCATTTAGGCATGTTGTGTCCGCCAGATTTCAGTGACTAGGGCGGAAATGCGGCTGGTTTCAGCCAGTTGTGGCGGTTCCCAGAGATCAAGATTGCCTTTAAAGGGGCGCGTGTGATCGAGGTCATACATGGATCGATGAAAACGGGTGAACTTTTTGTTACCCCCGGGAAGGTCAAAAACCATGACTGGTTTACCGGTTGTGCACGCTTCGCAAACCATATTTACAGAATCGGCGGTTACAATGATTGCGTCTGACTTCTCGAGATAGGCAAAATACGGATTATCTCCGTCCCCCGTCCAGATTTGATGAGGGAGCTTGGAAAGTGTTTCCTTTAAAATTTCTTCGTTTTCTGCGCCTGTCCTTCGGGAAGTAGTGACAAGAAAAAAGCAGTTACTTTTTTCATGTAAGTTTGACAATTTCTGGCAAAGATCTCTCATCGTGTTAGGGGTTACGTCGTAACATTTATTGGGCCCCCCGATTAAAACAGTCACTACGGGCTGCGCAATAGTGTTTAAGGAATTGGCGAACTTTATCGCTTCCTGTTTAAGTTTGGTCGGGGTAATTCGCGTAAGAGAGCCATAACTGACGAGGACATTCGCCCCGCGTAAAATGTCATGCTCCGGCACGACAAGAAGATCAAAGTTCGCGCGATGGGCATTCGGGGTTTGTATATGGACGGTAAATGTTTTCCCGCCACTTGCCTTTCGAATGGCGATGCTCATCGGGATTGCTTGGCGACCGCATGTAATCAAGATATCAGGCCACGGCTCGGTGAGTTTTTCGCTAAACTTCGTTAATTGGGTTAAAGGCGAGAGCCAAAGCTGAGGAGGGAGCCACCGCCAAGGTTTTTTTGTTTGAATTCTTTTGACCGTAAAATCAAGTTCCATGGCCTCGGCTAAACCAATACATTGGTTTTCCATACCGGCACTGCCATCGGTCACGACCCAGCATTGGTTCCTGATATTTGTTGAAATTGGGGCCATAAAATCAAAATCTTTAAAATAATATTGCTGTAAGAACTACTCTTTTACTCAATTTTTAGCAGTCAAGACCATAAAATCTTGAATTAATGGGTTCTATTGCTTGGCTATAAAGCAGCATTGTAATAATGTTGCGCATAATTGATAGTCGGAGGCAATATATGCAACGAGTAAAACTCGATGACATAGATCGGCGCATTTTGCACGATCTACAGGAAAACGGTAGAATTACGAATGTTGAACTGGCACGAAATGCTGGTATTTCAGCACCCCCTTGCTTGCGCAGAGTCCGTGCGCTTGAAGAATCTGGCTATATAGAGGGATATCACGCGCAACTTCATTCTGAAAGTTTGGGGTTTAGCGTAACTGTTTTTGCGATGGTCGGACTGCATAGTCAGGCTGAGGCAGATTTAAATGCGTTTCAGGATAAAGTGCAAGATTGGCCACTTGTCCGCGAATGTTACATGCTTGCCGGTGAAAACGATTTCATCTTGAAAGTGGTTGCTAAAGATTGGGACGCTTATCAGCATTTTTTAACCCATGAATTAACAGCAACGCAAAATGTGGAGCATGTGAAAACTTCTTTGGGTATCCGTGCGTCCAAATTCCTGCCGGGCGTACCTGTTGAATTGGGCGAGAAAAAAGCGCCTTAAATTGAGCGAATAAGTTAATTCGAGTAAAAAAATAAAGTGGTGGAGCTGGCTATGAGCATCTTTGAAACTGGGTTGAACATTTCAACTGCAAATTATGATCCTCTTTCACCGCTGACTTTTCTTGAACGATCGGCAAGCGTTTACCCTAATCATACAGCAATGATCCATGGTGACTGGTCGTATACTTATTCTGAATTTTATGGGCGGTGTAAAAAACTCGCCAGTGCCTTATCCAAGCGAGGGATTGGGCTTGGCGATACCGTGTCAATTATTGCGCCCAACATTCCTGCTATCTTGGAAAGCCATTTTGGTATCCCGATGGTGGGCGCTGTTCTTAACGCGATGAACACACGACTGGATGCCGAGACACTGGCTTTCATTCTGGACCATGCAGAGACAAAGCTACTTTTTACAGACCGTGAGTTTTCAAGCGTGATGAAAGAGGCACTCTCTCTTGCGAAGGTTAATCCCATTGTCATCGATATTGATGATCCCCTAGGGAATGGGGGAGAGTTGATTGGCGAGATGACTTATGAAGCATTTTTGGAAACTGGGGATGAGAATTTCGAGTGGTCCGGGCCAAAGGATGAATGGCAAGCCATATCGCTGAATTATACCTCTGGGACCACGGGGGATCCGAAAGGGGTCGTTTATCACCACCGCGGTGCCTATCTTGCCTCTATGGGAAATACCATGTCCTGGAGCATGGCAAAGCACCCAACCTATCTTTGGACATTACCGATGTTCCATTGCAATGGATGGTGTTTTCCTTGGACAATAACGGCCGTTGGCGGAACTCATGTGTGCCTTCGGAAGGTTGAGGCTGGTCCTATTTATGAGGCAATGGAAAAATATAATGTAGATCATATGTGTGGCGCACCAATCGTGCTTTCCATGTTGATTAATACGAGCGATGAAAATAAAGCGAAAGCCGCCACCGGTCTGAAAGTGATGGTGGCCGCGGCTCCGCCGCCAACGCCTGTGCTCGCTGAAATGGACAAAATGGGTTTCGATGTCACGCATGTCTACGGCTTGACCGAATGCTACGGCCCTTCTGTTTATTGTGATTGGGACAATGATTGGGATAAAAAGTCGGTTGAAGATCGCGCCGCATTAAAAGCCCGTCAGGGCGTGCGGTATCACGCCTTAAGCGATCTTGCTGTGTTGGATCCAGAAACCATGGAGCCAGTTCCCCATGACGGAAAAACAATGGGTGAAGTCATGATGCGGGGCAACCTGATCATGAAGGGGTACTTAAAGAACCCAAAAACCACTGAACAGGCTTTTGATGGAGGTTGGTTCCATACAGGCGACCTTGGTGTTCTTCACGAAGATGGCTATTTGGAGCTAAGGGATCGTTCTAAAGATATCATTATCTCTGGTGGCGAGAATATCTCGACCATTGAAGTGGAAGGGGTGCTCTATAAACATCCTGCTATTTTAGAGGTGGCTGTGGTCGCTATGGCGGATGAAAAATGGGGGGAGACGCCTTGTGCTTTTGTAACCCTTCGGGACGGCGCAAGTGCTAGTGCGGCAGAGATTATTTCTTTTTGTCGGGAAAATATGGCACATTTTAAGTGTCCGCGATCAGTGATTTTTACGGAGCTTCCCAAAACCTCTACAGGCAAAATTCAAAAATTTGTGCTGCGTGAACGTGTCAGAAATCTTTAACACGACACTTCTAAGTTATCATTTATTTAACTAAAAACCTGCAATCCTTAGACTTACGGAACTAATTCGAAAACAGGTTGAGATTGATGACGAAATTTTTGGTAACAGAAGATAATCCAGGCGGTCAAAAGCTGGAAAAAGTGTTAGAGCAAATACGCGCTGAAATGATCTTACGATGCACTTTTATCCTTGAGGATAATCGCTCGGAAGCAAAAATCGTGCTTGCTAACAATATGAAAATTCTCGGGCTTCTGACCGATGCTATTCATATTGCTGATGACAGTACCCATGTTTTGGATAAAGCGTTTGGCCCCAGTCAGGCCGCAAAAGGTGGCCCGCCGCGCATCGGTTCTTGATGCGGGCACAGCCTAGTCCTTCGAAAACTAAAGAAAATTCTTTAGTGCGGATCTAACATCTTCTGCTTTTTCAATCATTTGCATATGCCCACAATCCTTCAACATTACTGTTGTGGATTGCTCAATCGCTGCAACTAGTTTTTGTGCTGCGCGTGGCATGGTCATCATGTCCCGATCCCCAAGAAGGAATAATGTCGGGCACGCGACATTGGCCGCCGCGTCAAAACCGCCATCATACTGACTGCATATTGATAAGCCTTCATACAGTGCATTAGTATTTGAGTTCTCGACCGTTCGTAGCGCGTTGCCAATCATCCAAAGTCCCGGTACTTCAGACGCCCCCATGTGAGAGGCGCGTGCGTGAGACCAGTCAATCATCATCTTATAAGCAGAAGGATCATTTTCTTTGGCTTTGTTCAAGAAGTCCTCTCCCACCATCATTGGATAAGCAACACCAATAAGAGCGAGCTTTGATACTCTTGTTGGATAGCGGCCTGCGGCAGATAGGGCTGTTAAAGAGCCCATGCTGTGCCCTACAAGGACTGCTTTCTCAATTCCTACAGCATCCATAAAGGCAATAACCCAATCGGCCATGGCGTCGATGCTGCTTGGAATGGGTCCACCACTCTTTCCGTGACCGGGAAGATCTAAGGCAAAAACGTTATGTCCGTGATGGGCGAAATACCGGCTTTGCAAAACCCAAGCCGTATGGTCCATCGCGGCACCATGAAGGAATATCATCGTCGGTTTGTCGGAATTGAACTCCTGGCCGCCCGTTGATGCGAATATGGCTGTATCTTTAATATCAATAATCATACTGCGTCCCTTTATGCGGCGGTTATTTTTGCCGCAACTTTTGATGCTGCGCGTAGACCAAGTTTTAGATCGTTGATCAAGTCATCGGCATCTTCAATGCCGACAGAGAGCCGGATCATGCCCTCAGAAATCCTTGCAGCTTTAAGAGCTGCCTTATCCATTTGCTGATGGGTTGTGGATGCGGGATGAATGACCAAGCTTTTTGCATCCCCAACATTGGCCAAATGAGAGAAGACCTGAAGTGCGCTGATAAAGGCCTTACCGGCCTCAATTCCGCCTTTTACCGTAAAGCTGAAGATCGAACCGCAGCCTTTTGGCAATATTTTCTTAGCAAGCTCGTGGTCTGGATGATTTTCGAGCTCAGGGTAGGAGACAGCCTCAACAGCATCATTTCCATTTAAAAAAGCAATGACTTTACGGGCGTTAGATACGTGTTTTTCCATGCGGATGGATAGGGTTTCGACACCTTGCAGGATGTGAAAAGCGTTTGTTGGGCTTATGCAAGCACCAAAATCACGCAAACCCTCAGTTCTTGCCCGCATTAGGAAGGCTAGTGGTCCGAATTCTTCCGCATATTTAAGCCCGTGATATCCTTCATAAGGCTCTGTCAGGGTTGGGAATTTTCCGCTGGCTTCCCAGTCAAAATTACCACTGTCAATCAAAGCACCACCCATAGCAACGCCGTGACCGCCAAGAAATTTAGTGGCTGAATGCATGACTAAGTCGGCCCCAAAATCAAAAGGCTTGCACAAATAAGGAGTGCCAAAAGTGTTATCAATCATAAGGGGAATGCCCGCATCATGGGCAACCGTGGCTACCTTTTCGATGTCGGTCACTTCAAGCCCTGGATTTCCAAGAGTTTCTGATATGACCAGTCTGGTATCATCTGTAATTGCTTGCTTGAATGCATTTACGTCTTGTGGATCGACAAACGTGGTTGTGATTCCAAAACGCGGCATAGTATGGGTCAGGAAATTGTAGGTTCCGCCATAGACAGACTGAGAGCAGACTATGTGAGCCCCTGCATTCATCAAAGTCACGATCGCAAGATGCATCGCGGCATGCCCTGACGCCGTACAAATCGCGCCTATGCCGCCTTCAAGGCTTGCAAGGCGCTCTTCTAATACTGCCGTTGTTGGGTTGGAAAGACGGGAATAAATATGCCCTGTAGTCTCCAAGTTAAACAAAGACGCAGCATGGTCTACATCTCGGAATACATAGGATGTCGTTTGATAAATTGGTACAGCTCTGGAGCCAGTGACAGGATCAGGTTTTTGGCCTGCATGTAGGCTTAAAGTATCAAATTTGAGGAAATTAGGATCAGCCATTCACAAGCTCCCAGTTTGTTATTAATGAATTGTTGCCGCAAGCTATACCGCGAAATAGCCAAGGTCCAGACCAAAAATGGGTTAATCAGTCTTTGAATTCTTAGTTTGGAGGGAATAGGGAGGCCTAAAATTAAAAGGGGGAGCTGCCTTTTCAAGCGCTCCCCTCAGTAGTGTTTTTTATACCTCAACCTGTCAAACTTGACCTGTTGGGGAGGATAAAACTCTGAATTGATGTGAGAGTCAACCCCATTGGTCATAATTATGTAACAATAGGATGATAAAAAACACATTTGGTCAGGCAAAAAAAGAGCCGCCAATTAAGGCGGCCCAAGTCAACAGGGAGGCGTCAAACAGATTGGATGAGATCCAATCGGTAACCTACAATGTAGGCTACAAGAACTAATTTAGGTTCATTTTGTTAAATTACAATTAACGAATACAAAATAAATCAAAAAAAACGAACATTATTCGAAAAATATTGGAATTTTGTCTCTTTTAGGCGTGTAGATTGGCTTGATTATAATGTTTGATGTTCGTTTTAGCTAAATTTTGAAGGCACTGTGAGCGGCAGTCTCTGCTTTTTTCTTTTTTTCAATGAGTCCTTCTGCTTTTTGAATTTCAGTTTTTAACGCCAAAATATAGTCTTCCAACTCGCTCACAGACATTGTGTCGAAGGATTGAGGGAATCGGTTTTGAATGGGGATGTCATTCTCTTCGCTTGTCATTATTTTATTCCTTCATATGCTATGGCCAGAATTAAATATGGAAAAACAGCATAATTGTGGCTTGCCTCTTGTTATTAATCAATAACAGCGGACACAAAGAAATAACAAAAATAACTTCCCACGGAGAGAAAAATGACATCACTGCCCACAGAAATGACAGCGATCGAAATCAAGGAATTTGGAGGGCCGGAAAATTTAGTTCCCACTAAAAGACCTGTACCTGAGGCCGGTCATGACGAAGTCCTCATCCGTGTCGAGGCAGCTGGTGTCAACAGACCAGATGTTTTGCAGCGCATGGGAGGATACGCGCCGCCTCCTGGTGCGTCTGATATCCCAGGGTTGGAAGTTGCCGGAACAGTGGCTGCTATTGGGGCTGGTGTGACCAAGTATAAAGTCGGTGATAAGCTCTGTGCATTGGTTGCTGGCGGCGGTTATGCGGAATATTGTGTTGCGCCAGAAGCGCAATGTCTTGATATCCCCGACGGCTTTGACATGGTAAAGGCGGCTGCAGTACCAGAGACTTATTTTACCGTTTGGACGAATGTGTTTGATCGGGGCCGCTTAAAAGGCGGAGAGACTTTCTTGGTCCATGGCGGGGCTAGCGGTATCGGTACAACGGCCATTCAGCTTGCAAAAGCTGTTGGCGCACGGGTTTTTGCAACAGCTTCCACAGACGCGAAATGTCGGGAAATCGAAGCGCTCGGCGCTGAACGCGGTATTAATTATAAATCTGAAGATTTTGTTGAAGTCGTAAAAGAGCTGACCGACGGTCGCGGCGTCGACTTGATTCTGGATATGGTCGGTGGTGAGTATATTCAGCGAAATATCACTGCGCTGGCTGTCGAAGGTCGCCTTGTTTACATTGCCTTTTTAGGAGGCGCTAAAGCCGAAGTAAACTTTGCCCCTGTAATGATGAAGCGTCTTACAATTACGGGTTCAACACTTCGTCCGCAGTCTGTTCAAGCGAAGTCAGAGATCGGGCGCAGTCTGGAAAACAAGGTATGGCCGCTCTTGTCAGCTGGAACCGTTGGACCTGTTATCGATAGCGTGTTTCCACTTACCGATGCATCAAAAGCCCATGCTAGAATCGACGATTCTTCTCATATCGGTAAAATAGTTCTTAAAGTCTGAATTAAAGCGATCAATATATGCGGTTTACAGCCTAGACTTTAGGTTGTTTTTCCGCCATATATGCTATTAATAGAGTTCTTGGGTTGCCGCTATAAAGCAGGAGCCAATTGAGGAGAAGTTATGTCAACGCCATTGATGCCAAAGGCAACAGCCGTTTGGTTGATTGATAACACAGCCCTGTCCTTTAATCAGGTAGCTGATTTTTGCGGGCTGCATCATCTTGAAGTTCAAGGTATTGCAGACGGTGAAGTTGCTGTCGGCATCGTTGGGCATGATCCCATTGCAAATGGGCAATTGACGCAAGCTGAGTTGGATCGATGCCAAAATGATTCAACTGCTAAGTTGCAGCTCAGCGAGCCTGTTGGGGACGTTCCTCAACCTCGCCGCCGGGGAGGACGCTATACACCTGTGTCTCGACGGGGTGATCGGCCTGATGCAATCGCATGGTTAGTGAAGTTCCATCCTGAATTATCTGATGCTCAAATTGGCAAATTGGTTGGTACGACCAAACCAACGATTACAGCTGTCAGAGATAAAACACATTGGAACGCGAAAACTATTCGTCCGCGGGATCCGGTGAGTTTAGGGATTTGCACTCAATCAGAACTAGATGAGTTCGTGAAAAAATCGGCACATCTTCGTAATGATGAAGACCGTAGTAACCTCATGAAAGAGGTTGCAGCTTCTGTTGCTGCTGAAGCCGCGGCGGTTCCGCTGACTGCGTATGAGCGTAAAAAACGGGATATGCAGAGCGAAGAGCGCTACAATCCGATGGCTGAAGCCGAGGCTGTTTTTGGTAAAAAATCAACGGATGAAGTTGATGATGCCGATGAAAAAGAAGCCGCACGGCAAACCTTACACGATCTTTTCAAGAAAAATGATGGCTGAAAATGAGTGTCATTGAATAATAAAAAGGCCGTGGATGATTTCACGGCCTTTTTTTTGTAAAAAATAAGAGCGAACGCTTGGGTGTTGCTTTCAAGTGTTTGACAAAGACAATAACCGATAGTCTATATTACTAAGTCAGTGACGCGGGAGGAACAGGCAATGAATACGTATGAAGAAGATTATAAAAAATCTCTGACAAACCCCGAAGAATTTTGGGGTGAAGCCGCTCAGGAAATTACATGGTTTAAAAAATGGGACCGTGTTCTGGATGACGACAATTCACCTTTCACCAAATGGTTCTCCGGGGCCGAGATGAATACCTGCTACAATTGTCTGGACCGACATGTGGAAGCCGGTAGAGGGGAGCAGGCCGCTCTCATCTATGATAGTCCCATGACGAATACGGTGGAAAAATACACTTACCGCCAGCTTACAGATATTGTTGCTCGTTTTGCCGGTGGCCTTGATAGTCTCGGGGTTAAAAAAGGCGATCGGGTTCTCATCTATATGCCTATGGTTCCTGAAGCTGCGATCGCCATGCTAGCGTGCGCGCGCATTGGTGCCATTCATTCCGTTGTCTTTGGCGGCTTTGCAGCGAAGGAGCTTGCAACGCGCATTGATGATGCAAAACCTAAAGCCATTATCGCAGGATCATGCGGCTTGGAGCCTGGTCGGATAGTTGAGTATAAACCTCTTCTGGACGGCGCAATTGATATTGCGGATCATAAGCCCTCATCCTGTGTGATACTTCAACGGCCGGAAGGCAGGGCAAGTATGATCGATGGGCGTGATGTCGATTGGGTCGAGCTTACAGCGAGAAGCAACCCGATTGATTGCGTACCTGTTGCCGCCACAGATCCTCTTTATGTGCTTTATACCTCCGGCACGACCGGTGTTCCTAAGGGCGTTGTGAGGGATAATGGCGGGCATGCTGTTGTTCTGAAATGGTCTATGAAGCATGTCTATGATATCGACCCTGGCGACGTATTCTGGGCGGCGTCTGATGTCGGATGGGTTGTTGGTCACTCTTACATCGTATATGCGCCCCTGTTGCACGGTGCCACGACTATTCTGTTTGAAGGAAAGCCTGTCGGAACCCCGGATGCAGGGACATTTTGGCGCGTTATTCAGGATCATAAAGTAAAAGCGTTGTTTACTGCGCCGACGGCTTTTCGGGCCATCAAGCAACAAGACCCAACCGGATCGCTTATTTCTGACTATGACTTAAGTCATTTTGAAACGCTCTTTCTTGCAGGCGAGCGGGCTGATCCAGATACTATTGTATGGGCACAGGACATGCTGAAGGTCCCTGTACTTGATCATTGGTGGCAAACTGAAACCGGATGGCCCATGGGGGCAAATTGCGCAGGCTATGGTATCAAACCTGTTAAGCTTGGTAGTCCGACCTTACCCGTTCCGGGATATGATATTCAGGTTATAAGTGAAGAAGATCCAACCCAGACCATGCCAGCAGGTGAAATTGGTGTTATTGCGGTCAAGCTACCTCTTCCGCCTGGAACACTCCCTACTTTATGGAATAATGATGAGGGGTTTGTGCGTTCCTACATGGAAGAGATACCCGGTTATTATAAAACTGGGGATGCAGGCTACGTCGATGAAGACGGGTATTTGTTCATTATGGCCAGAACAGATGACATCATTAATGTGGCGGGCCATCGTCTTTCAACCGGCGGTATGGAAGAAGTACTCGCGGGACATAAAGACGTCGCAGAATGCGCTGTGATTGGTGCGAAAGATCAGATTAAAGGGCAAATTCCTATGGGTTTTGTTGTCCTTAATGCAGGGGTCTCCCGAAGTGAAGAAGAGGTGATCAAAGAAGTTGTCGCCCTTGTTCGCGAAAAAATTGGACCCGTTGCCGCTTTCCGGCAGGCAATGGTTGTCAAACGACTCCCGAAAACCAGATCAGGAAAAATCCTTCGCGGAATAATGCGTAAAATTGCGGATGGTGAAGAGTATAACGCACCAGCTACAATCGAAGATCCAGGAATTTTGGGGGAAATAACAGAAGCATTGGATCAAGTCGGGTATCCTAAACGCTGATCCAAGTCTCTGGCTAACAAAAAAAGAGCGGCATTTCCTAGAATGCCGCTCTTTTTGTTTTAACTCAGAAGCCTTCAAATAAGAGGCCTCACGTTATTTTAGTCGACATACTTAATGTCTAGAATTTCGTAAGCTTTCGAACCACCTGGCGTGGTTACCTCAATGCTATCACCAACAGATTTCCCAATAAGAGCACGCGCGAGAGGGGCTTTTATTGATAAACGGCCTTCTTCGATATTACTCTCATCTTGGCCAACGATCTGATATCTGGTTTCATCATCTGTATCTTCATCTACAATCAAAACCGTTGCGCCGAACTTAATCGTGCTCCCGGTAATGGCAGATACATCAATACTCTCTGAGCGGCCAAGCTTGTCAGCAAGCTCAGCAATACGGCCTTCAATGAGTGATTGTTGTTCTTTGGCAGCGCTATATTCAGCATTCTCAGAAAGATCGCCATGCTCGCGGGCAGTCGCAATCGCTTGAATAACCGCTGGTCGCGAATTAGCCTTCAAGTTCTTAAGTTCATTTTCCAACCGGATAATGCCGGCTGCTGTCATTGGTAGTCTTTCCATCAATTCTCTTTTTACGCTATCACGCAAAAGCTCTCTGCTTACGCCAAATTCAACGGCGAATGTTAATGTGTGCCACACATCGAATGAATAATGATTTAAGAATAAGATTGAAGTGGCTTAACTTCAAGTGTTCCTGTCTTAATTTTTTCAATTGCCATCGCTGTTGCACGTGCGCCAGCGATTGTTGTTGAGTAAGGTGTCTTCATAACAAGTGCTGTATGGCGGATATCATAGCTGTCTTTGAGTGCTTGTGCACCTTCCGTTGTGTTGACGACGAGAGCGATATCTCCGTTCTTCATCAAATCAACAATATTTGGACGGCCTTCCATCACTTTATTGACCTTCTCTACTGAGAGGCCATTTTCTGATAGAAAATCGGCTGTCCCGGACGTAGAAAGAATTTCAAAACCAAGTGCCACCAACTTAGTGGCAACATCCAGTGCGAGCACTTTATCCACATCTTTTATTGAGAAGAACACTTTCCCTGTAGTTGGTAAAATCACTCCCGCTGCCATTTGAGACTTAAGGAAAGCAGATGCGAAATCCGTATCAATGCCCATAACTTCGCCAGTTGAGCGCATTTCAGGGCCCAAGATAACATCCACACCGGGGAAGCGGTTGAACGGAAAAACTGCTTCTTTTACCGTAACATGGTCAGTTTTCCGCGTTACAAGATTAAAGGATTTAAGGCTTTCACCAGCCATTATCCGAGCAGCAATTTTGGCAATTGGATAGTTGATACTTTTCGCGACAAAAGGAACCGTGCGGCTGGCGCGTGGGTTTACCTCAAGAATGTAGACTGTGTTGTCTTTAAGCGCGAACTGAACATTCATCAATCCGACAACATTTAATGACAATGCAAGCAATTCTGACTGCCGCGTAATCTCGGTAATAACCTCTTCACTCAATGTGTAAGGGGGGAGTGAACAAGCGCTGTCTCCTGAGTGGATGCCCGCTTCTTCAATATGCTCCATAATACCAGCGACGAACACATCCTTGCCATCACACAGGCAATCCACATCAATTTCAATGGCATTTTGCAAGTAGCTGTCCACAAGTACAGGCGAGTCGCCCGATACTTGAACTGCTTCGCGCATATAGCGATCAAGGGATGTGTGGTCCCGTACAATTTCCATGGCACGACCACCCAAAACATAGGACGGGCGGACAACGACAGGATAGCCAATGCGGTCGGCAATCTCGAAAGCTTCTTCAACTGATCTTGCAATCCCGTTTTCTGGCTGCAGTAGCTCAAGGCTATGGAGCAGTTGTTGGAAACGTTCTCTATCTTCTGCAAGATCAATTGCGTCGGGGGTTGTTCCAAGAATAGGAACGCCAGCCGCTTCTAGTTCAGCCGCAAGCTTGAGAGGTGTTTGACCACCAAACTGCACAATAACGCCGTGAAGGGTACCGTTTGATTGCTCTTTGCGAATAATTGCGAGTACGTCTTCAATGGTCAGGGGCTCAAAATACAAACGATCGGAAGTATCATAATCTGTGGAGACAGTCTCTGGATTACAATTGACCATGATGGTTTCATAGCCGACCTCTTTGAGGGCATATGCGGCGTGAACACAACAATAGTCAAACTCGATACCTTGCCCAATACGGTTTGGGCCGCCACCCAGAATAATGACTTTTTTCTTGTCTGTTGGGTGGGATTCGCAAATCGCCTCATCCCATTCATTCCCTTCATAAGTGGAATAAAGGTAAGGCGTTTTGGACGTGAACTCACCGGCACATGTGTCGATTCTTTTGTACACAGGGTTAATGTTCAATTTCTGCCGCAAGGCATGGACACTTGCCGGCGTCGTGCCAGAAATTTCTCCTAGGCGTTCATCAGAGAAGCCCATTTTTTTCAAAGTGAGCAGGCCACCCTTGTTGCTTGGGATGCCTTTTTCCCGAACTGAGTTCTCCATAGAAACCAGTGCCTCAATCTGAGAGAGGAACCAAGGTTCAAATTTACTCGCGCCTTGAATTTCTTCTAAGGTTAGGCCTTCGCGGAAAGCCTGCGCAATGTTGAGGAGGCGTTCTGGCGTGCTGCGGGTTAGCAGGTTGAGAATTTCTTGTTTAGACGTTCCAATATTCTGCTCATTCAAACCAGTCAGGTCAGTTTCCATCGAACGGAGTGCTTTTTGTAAAGACTCTGCAAAGGTCCGACCGACAGCCATCGCTTCGCCAACGGATTTCATCGCCGTTCCAAGAATAGCTTCGGTGCCTGGGAATTTCTCGAAAGTGAAACGGGGTATCTTTGTAACCACATAATCGATAGTGGGCTCGAAAGACGCGGGCGTGACACCTGTGATGTCGTTGTCCAACTCATCCAATGTGTAACCAACAGCAAGTTTGGCCGCGATTTTCGCTATGGGGAAGCCAGTTGCTTTGGATGCTAAAGCGCTTGAACGGGACACGCGCGGGTTCATCTCGATAATGATCAGGCGACCATTTTCAGGATTTACTGCAAATTGTACGTTCGACCCCCCAGTCTCCACACCGATTTCCCGAAGGACGGCAATGGAGGCATTCCGCATGACCTGATATTCTTTGTCAGTCAAGGTAAGGGCAGGGGCCACCGTTATGGAATCGCCCGTGTGAACACCCATAGGGTCTACATTTTCGATAGAGCAGATAATGATACAGTTGTCCGCTTTGTCACGCACGACTTCCATTTCATATTCTTTCCAACCGACGATACTCTCTTCGATTAGAACTTCAGTTGTCGGGGACGCATCAAGGCCGGAGGCGACAATAGTTTCAAACTCGTCCCTGTTATAAGCAATACCACCGCCAGTACCACCCATAGTAAAGGAAGGGCGAATGATGCAGGGGAGTTTGATATCCTCAAGAACTTTCCAACCTTCTTCCATTGTACGGGCGATGCCACTTATGGGCATATCCAGGCCAATTTTGTGCATGGCCTTGCGGAATTTATCCCGATCTTCGGCTTTCTCAATAGCCTCTTCGTTGGCGCCGATTAATTGAACGCCAAGCCGTTTAAGGGTTCCGCGAGCTGATAAAGCCAGCGCAGTATTGAGAGCTGTTTGTCCGCCCATGGTTGGAAGGAGTGCGTCAGGTCTTTCTTTTTCAAGAATTTTTTCCACGACTTCTGGCGTGATGGGCTCAATATAAGTCGCATCAGCAAGGCCGGGGTCTGTCATGATGGTGGCTGGGTTGGAATTAACCAGAATAACCCGGTACCCTTCTTCCTTCAGCGCTTTACAGGCTTGTGTCCCTGAATAGTCAAATTCACAGGCCTGCCCAATAATAATGGGGCCGGCACCAATGATCATGATGGACTTAATGTCAGTACGTTTAGGCATGGGCGTCGACCAAATCTACAAAGCGTTGGAAAAGATAATGACTGTCTTGTGGTCCTGGGCTGGCCTCAGGATGATATTGAACGGAGAAAACAGGTTTGCCATCAAGGCTTATGCCTTCAACGACCCCATCAAATAAAGACTTGTGAGTTTCAGTGACCCCGTCGGGAAGGCTTTCGCGCTTCACAACAAAACCGTGGTTTTGCGACGTGATTTCAACTTTTCCCGTGATCAAGTCCTTAACGGGCTGGTTAGCACCGCGATGTCCTTGTTTCATTTTCATAGTCTCAGCGCCAACGGCAATAGCCAGCATTTGATGGCCAAGGCAGATACCGAATGTTGGGATGCCACTGTCAATGCATTGTTTGATAACAGGAACCGCATATTCTCCTGTCGCCGCCGGGTCTCCCGGTCCGTTGGCCAGAAAAATACCGTCAGGGTTATGGGATTTAATATCTTCAAAACTCGATGAGGCTGGGACCACAGTGATAGAGCAGCCCAAAGAAGCTAAACAACGCAATATATTACGTTTAACGCCGTAATCGACTGCCACAATATGACGTTTCGGTTCAGACTGTTCCCCAAAACCGTCTTCAAGGCTCCAATTACTTTCAGTCCATGTATAGCTTTCCTTGCAGGACACTTTTCCCGCAAGATCCATGCCTTCAAGTCCAGGCCATTCCGCGGCCTTCTTTTTTAACGCATCCAGATCAAATGTGCCGTCGGCGCTATGAGCGATAATTCCGCTGGGCGCACCGCTATCTCTGATGACATGGGTCAGGCGGCGTGTATCAATGCCCGAAATACCAACTAGGTTTTTTGATTTTAACCAGTCGTCAAGTTGTCCGGCTGCGCGCCAGTTTGCAGGCTCGGTGATATCGTCCTTGATTATAAGCCCGCTTGCCGCGATGCCTGACGTTTCAATATCTTCGTCATTATAACCAACATTCCCAATATGGGGGAAAGTAAAGGTTATTAGTTGGCCTGCAAAAGACGGGTCTGTCAGGCTTTCTTGATAACCTGTAATTGACGTATTGAAACAGACCTCACCGGTTGTCTCGCCAGTAGCGCCGACACCAAATCCGTGAAAAACTGTACCGTCACTTAGCACTAGAAGGGCCGTTGCCGTCCGCTCGCTGTGCAAATCTGCGTTATTAATTGATTTAGACATGCCTGTAGGGACTCCTTGCGAAAATCGCTGAGCCGCATTCCTTCTGCCAAAACTGATATTAAAGCGGCAACATAAGGGAAAGATTGGATGACGTCAAGATTCTCTACATTAAAAATAATCCTTTAAAAACAACGACTTAAATAATAAAATTGGTTTGCCTATAAAACGCCATTAGGGTAGTATGTCTGCTTCTTTCATAAATGATTATGGTAATAATGATACGCAATCGACTCAAAGAAAATCTAAAAGAAGCAATGAAATCAAAGGATAAGCTGAAAGTTTCCGCTTTAAGATTGATCAAAGCTACCCTTCAGGATCGCGATATCGCTGCGCGCGAAAGAGATTCAGAAGAGGGAATCACTGATGAAGAAATTCTTCAAATGCTGACAACGATGGTTCGGCAAAGAAGAGATTCTATCGTTGCGTATGAAGGCGGAGGACGGGTCGATCTCGCCGAATCCGAACAGAAAGAAATTGATATCATTTCTGAATTCTTGCCTAAACAGTTTGACGCGACGGAAACTGAGCAAGCGGTCAAGGATGTTATTGCTGAAATTGGTGCCGAAGGGCTAAAAGATATGGGTAAAACCATGGGCGCGCTTAAAGGTAAATATGCAGGGCGAATGGATTTCTCAAAAGCGAACGCTTTTGTTAAAGCAGTACTCGGTGCATAAAAGATAATAAAGAAACCCCGCTTTTGAAATGACATCGCGGGGTAGTTGGAGAATAAATGGCCTTTCCTCCTCAATTTCTAGATGAAATAAGGAGTCGAGTCAGCCTCGCTGAACTCATCGGCCGGCGGACTAAGCTTATTAAAAAAGGGCGAGAGTTTTCTGGACTTTGCCCTTTTCACAATGAAAAGAGTCCCTCTTTTACCGTAAACGAAGATAAGGGATTCTATCATTGCTTTGGCTGTGGCGCTCATGGAGATCATGTAGATTTTGTGAGGCAAACAGAAGGCGTTGAATTTCCTGAGGCCATTGAACGACTTGCTGACCTGGCAGGACTGCAAATGCCGGTTCAACGTCCAGAGGAAAAAAAGCACCAACAAAAAACAGCAACTCTTCATGAAGTGATGGAGGTGGCGACCTCTTGGTTCATATCGCAACTTGCTGGTCAAATTGGTCTGGGCGCCAGAAAATATTTGGAAAATCGAGCCATGCCCCGTGCGGCAATTGAAGAATTCAGGCTCGGATATGCCCCAAATGGCAGAACAGCAATGAAGGATGCCTTGATTGCCCGCGGAATTCCAGAAGCACTGCAAATCGAAGCTGGGCTGATTATTAAGCCAGATGATGGTCGGGATAGTTATGATCGATTCCGTGATCGTTTAATGTTTCCAATTAGTGATCCTCGGGGCAGGGTCATTGCATTCGGTGGGCGAACTCTTTCGGATGCCCCGGCTAAATATCTGAACTCCCCGGAAACTCCCTTATTTCATAAAGGTTCGGTGCTCTATAATATGGCATCAGCCCGAAAGCATGCTTTCGATCATGGAAATGTCGTGGTCGCTGAAGGCTATATGGATGTTATCGCCCTTTCTTCGGCAGGCGTACAGCAATCTGTCGCCCCCTTGGGTACAGCGATTACAGAGAACCAACTGCAAGTCCTTTGGCGTATGGCGCCTGAGCCGACCATGTGTCTCGATGGGGATGCTGCCGGCTGGAAAGCAGCTATTCGGGCGGCAGAACGTGCTCTTCCAATGCTTAAACCGGGTTTTTCCCTTCGATTCGCACTTTTACCAGATGGGTTAGACCCGGATGATTTGATCCAGCAGCAAGGTGTCGATGCAATTCGCGATGTGCTGGTCAATGCGCTTCCCTTATCTGATTTGCTGTGGAAGAAAGAATTTGAAGATAGGGAGATGAAGACGCCTGAACAGAAGGCTGCTTTTGAGGCCGCTCTTATGGCACTATGTGATCAAATATCCGATGATACGGTCAAGGGATACTACCGCAAGCATTTCAAAGATAGGTTGCGTAAATGGTCTCAGGTGGAAAGCGAAAGTAGAAATTCATCGTGGAATAAAGAGAAAAATTCAAACCGATTCGAACGATTCGCGAATCAAAAAGACGGAAAATACAAAAAAAAGGTGTTTTCACCTCCTCTTCAGGTCGGGATAAAAATGGGCAGGGGAGAAGGATTGCTGATCTTAGCAGTCGTCAACCACCCGGAAATACTGGAAAGTTGCTTTGAAGATTTTGCCGCGATGCAACTTTCTTCAGGCCACCTTGACAGGCTACGCTGTGCGATAATAGAAGTTGCTACTTCCGAATCAAACCTTGACTACGAAGGTATGAAGCACCAATTAACCATTCGTGGGCTTATGGATCTGATTGGGAAGTTGAAACAGCTTACTTCAGAGTCTCTGGATTGGTTTGTGGAAAAGGATGCTGCATTAGAAGATGCGCGTCGAGGCTGGCAGCATTTGCTGGCTCGCCACAAGCGTGACACCTTGGTACGAGATTTGAAATTAGCGCAAGAACAGTTAGAAGAAGATATGACGCGCGAAAACCTCGATCGACTGAATATTGCGCTAAAAGCTTTGGAAGAAGCTGCGGGCAATGAAGTGGATCTAGACGGATTTGGAATTGCGTCAGGTAAAGAGACCAGTTTTTAGAATATTTTGTTATCTACTTTGTGATCAGAGGCAGATAAAATTCAGGAGTTAAAACTATATGGCTATGAAAAGTGCTGAAGCTGCGGAAGCTCCCGAGCAACGCGACGATACGCCAGACAGTCCTTTAATTGATGCCTCCCAAGCTGGTGTTAAGAAGATGCTGGCAAAGGCAAAAGAGAAAGGGTTTGTTACTTTCGACGAGCTGAACGCTGTTTTGCCACAAGATCAGATGTCTTCCGAACAAATTGAAGACACCATGTCGTTGCTTTCAGAAATGGGCATTAATGTCGTCGAAAATGACGAAGCTGGTGAAGAAGCATCATCTGAAGAAACAGAGGTAGTCCCGGTTGGAGGGACCGCCGTTGGTAAGCCAGCGGAGAAAACGACCACTGCCGGTGATCGTACTGACGATCCTGTTCGCATGTATTTGCGGGAAATGGGAACCGTTGAGCTTCTGTCGCGCGAAGGCGAAATAGCGATCGCGAAAAGAATTGAAGCGGGTCGCGGGAAAATGATCGGGGCTATTTGTGAAAGCCCGCTGACAATTCGGGCGATCTTGAATTGGCGTGAGTTGATGCTTCAAGAGCAGTTATTGCTTCGAGATGTGATAGATCTAGATGCGACCTATGGTGCGGGCGCCGCCGCGGAAAAGGCTTTGCAAGAAGGCTTCGACGAGGAGAGTGAAGACGATCTTCCAGCCCCGGGAATTGGTGAAGAGAGCGGGGACAGCGCAGAAAGCGACTCCGAAGAAGGCTCTTCCGAAAAGGCTGAGGGCGAAGGCGAAGAGGACGACGAAGACGGCAAGCCTGCAGTTCAAGAAGAGGAAGAAGATGAAGCCGAAGAAAACACTATGTCTTTGGCGGCTCTTGAAGAAACTCTAAAACCTCAAGTTTTTGAACGTTTTGACGAAATCGCCAAGACTTATAAAAAATTACATAAACTACAAGAACAACGCCTCACAGCAGCACTCGAAAACGAGGTTGTTCCCGCAGGACAAGAAAAGAAATACGAAAAGCTCAAAGCTGAACTCGTTCAATTGATGGATGATGTTCATTTGACGAACAATCGTATTGAAGCTCTCGTTGATCAGCTCTACGGCATTAACCGTCGTTTGATGAGTTTGGAAGGAAAACTACTACGCCTTGCTGAACGTCATAAAGTGTCTCGCACAAGCTTTTTGGAAAACTATTTTGGATCAGAACTTGATCCGGCGTGGGTTGAAAAAGTATCCCTTTTGAAGGCAAAGGGTTGGAAAGACTTTGTTGCTAACGAACTGGAAAGCATTAACGAAAATCGCGGCGAAATTATCAAGATATCTTCAGAATTTGGCATGCCAATGAACGAATTCCGCAGAATTGTGGGAACTGTTCAAACTGGTGAGCGTGAAGCAAGCCGTGCCAAAAAAGAGATGGTTGAAGCCAACCTTCGACTCGTTATCTCCATCGCTAAAAAATACACTAATCGTGGCCTTCAGTTCCTTGACCTTATTCAAGAAGGTAACATCGGATTGATGAAGGCCGTGGACAAGTTTGAATATCGTCGTGGTTACAAATTCTCCACCTACGCTACTTGGTGGATCAGACAGGCTATTACCCGCTCAATCGCGGATCAGGCAAGAACAATCCGTATCCCTGTTCATATGATCGAGACAATCAACAAACTGGTTCGGACATCACGTCAGATGCTTCATGAGATTGGCCGGGAGCCAACACCAGAAGAATTGGCTGTTAAGCTGGGTATGCCACTTGAAAAAGTGCGCAAAGTGATGAAAATTGCTAAAGAGCCTATTAGTTTGGAAACACCAATTGGTGATGAAGAAGACAGTCATCTTGGAGATTTCATTCAAGATGAGAATGCGGTTCAGCCTTTGGATGCTGCTATTCAATCCAATTTGCGCGAAACAACAACTCGGGTGCTTGCCTCTCTCACTCCGCGTGAGGAACGTGTTCTACGCATGCGCTTCGGTATCGGCATGAATACGGATCACACTTTGGAAGAAGTAGGGCAGCAATTCTCTGTTACCCGTGAACGTATTAGGCAGATTGAAGCTAAAGCGCTTCGTAAATTGAAGCACCCAAGCCGTTCGCGGAAATTACGGAGTTTCCTCGATACTTAAATCCTGATTTGCAGAAAAATGTAAAAATTGGCGAAATTAACGTTTCGCCAATTGCGTCTTTTTGCGGAACAGGCTAAATAGTCACAATCAGTTGGTTGTAACGTCTTAATTTAGTTATAGCACTGCACACTATGGGCCTGTAGCTCAGCTGGTTAGAGCCGTCCGCTCATAACGGACTGGTCGTAGGTTCAAGTCCTACCGGGCCCACCATTATTCGAAAACCCAGTTGTAAAAGACTGGGTTTTCTTTTGCCTGAATGAGTGCAGATGCTGACTGGAACTTTATTGGGAATTGCGGCACAGAAGTGGTACTTTTGCGTAAAGGCCCTAAATAGGATGCGAGGAAATCTTGTCTAACTTATCCAAATCTGACATCAAAACTGATATCCAGGAAAATTCGATCGATCGATTGGTCTTGCGCCAACCCGATGACTGGCATGTGCATTTACGAGACGAGGAGATGCTCAAGACGGTTGTCGATTTTACAGCCCGCCAATTTGCCCGCGCAATAGTGATGCCCAACTTGTCTCCTCCTATCACCACAGTGGCATCGGCGATCGCCTACCGGGATCGTATTCTCCAGGCCACTGAAAAAAACCTCAACTTCACGCCGCTAATGACCTGCTATCTGACTGACAGTATTGATGGGGCCGAAGTTGAACAGGGATTTACCTCGGGTATTTTTACGGCTTGTAAATTATACCCGGCGAATGCGACAACAAATTCCAGCCATGGGGTGACGGACGTAAAACTTATTTACCCTGTTTTGGAGAGAATGCAGCGAATTGGCATGCCTTTACTGGTTCACGGTGAAGTGACAGACAGCCAAGTTGATATTTTTGATCGGGAAGCTGTTTTTATTGAAAAAGTATTGGTGCCGTTAATTGGCGATTTTCCAGAACTAAAGATCGTTTTTGAACATATCACGACGGCGAATGCGGCGCATTTTGTTGAAGGCAGCGGCCCCAATATTGCGGCTACGATTACGCCTCATCATTTGGAATTTAATCGAAATGCGATGTTTGCGGGCGGTATTAGGCCGCACTATTACTGCCTACCCATTGCTAAGCGGGAACAGCACCGGCTTGCGTTGCGCCGTGCGGCGACCTCTGGGTCCTCAAAATTCTTTTTAGGGACGGATTCGGCGCCCCATACCGTGGGTGCAAAAGAAACCTCATGTGGTTGTGCCGGGCTGTTTAATGCCCCTTTCGCATTGGAGAGTTATGCCAAAACTTTTGACGAAGAAGGGGCACTTTCAAAACTCGAAGCATTTGCTTCTGAAAATGGACCGAATTTTTACGGATTGCCGCTTAATACTGCCCGTGTCGTTCTTGAACGCAAGGAAACCAAAGTTCCAGAAGCTTTAAATCATCTTGATACGGAGATATCGCCTTTCCATGCAGGAGAGGTGCTCTCTTGGACTTTTGCAGGATTTGAGTCGGCATAGACACAGCTTTCTTTCTTCGACAGATGGGTATTTGGCTATATCCAAATAGTCAGGTCTCCAATAATTTCTGCGTCGATATCCTTTGCTTCTTCCAAAGATGATCCCGTTTCATAACCGACAATTGGTTGGTGCTGAAATTGAGTTTTGGCGTGGTGAATACAATCTTTGTATGACCCGAAGGTATTGGAAATACCAACGACGTTACCTGTTGCGTTTGAAATGTATCCTGCCTGAATATTGTCAATTGAATATCCAGACCAAAATTTTACAGTTGGGTCTTTAAGTAAAGAATCTGTGAAAATTCGGGATACCTCTCCCTCTCGCTCGTCCCAATGTCTTTCCCAATTCTCCAGTTCCTGTTCACTCTTTACGGCTCGCCAGGATAAATTGGGTTGTTGTAAATTTTGTAGCTGATTTGAAAAGCGGAGCCAGTGGGCATCAAATAGTTTTTTGAAATTTAGAGAGGCAAGATCCAGCTCGGCAAAGCTGTCTTTGATACTAAGATTCTGACTACTATTTTGAACGGTAAGATCTGAAATTAACCGTTCATTTTTGTTTGCCCCTTGTTGTGTTGTTATGATGTTGGGGTAAAAGTCAGGAACCTCTGATGGACAATATACCAGACCTTCATATTTTTCGCTCTCCAAGTCATGGCTTTGCCATACTCGCATACACCATTGGGCATTGTTAACAATTGCTTCTTTTAAGAGTGAGTTTTCCATAAGAGCCTTTATCCTTTATGGTGTTGCCGCATCTTTAGCCAAAATTGGAGCCAACCTGAAATTAAGGCTATTTTGCTGTTACCCGCAACAGATCTTAGGAATTCAAAACACCGAGCACAGCCATTTTTACAACTTCTTCAGGATTTGACCAAGGATAGTTACTAATTGTAATCAAAGCATGTGAAATTCCGATGAGGTTACAGAGTAAAACGTCGGTCTTTATTTTAATGTCCTGTTCTTTTTGTTGGTCCCGTAATGCTGAATAAAGAGCTTGGGATATAAGGCCAAGTCCTGAAGAAATTTGCTCATCTTCCACGAAAATACTCACCTCTGGCTGGCTGACACCTTCTGACATAAAGACCATGCGGTAGTGGTCCGGGTGTTTTAGCCAATAGGTCACATATGCGAGGGATATTGAAGTAAGGCGAGGAACAGGTTCATTCTCTCTTTTGCTGATTAGAGCGATTTCAGTAAATAAATCCTTGAAGATTTGCGACCACAAACGTCTCAATATTTGAATTTTACTGTCGTAGTATTTATAGATCGTCATGGGCGAGATTCCAATTTCGGTCGCCAGTCGCCGTATGGATATTGCTGAATATCCGTCTTGTAAAAATAGAATTTGCGCTGCATCTGCAATTTTCTCACGCATTCTTAATATTTGGGATTCCGTGAGTGCGGGTCTCCCCGGTTGCCCGTTTTGCTTTGATTTAGTTCGTTGAATTATCATGATTTCTATTTACTTCACGAATTTGTGTTTAAGGCAGCATTGACCTAGTCGAGTATCATATTTAATTGTAACGCGTATATTTTATCAAGGAATAAATGAAATGCACCATTCAACAAAAGCTTTGTTTGCACTACGCATCGTTCTTTTTCTAATTGGTTTAGCAATTATATTCTTGGGGTTGAATGTAGGGCTTGGTGGTATCAGAACGTTGGGCTGGCAAGGGTCGGTAGATTTCTTGACGGTTGTAGATACGCTTGCGTTTAACACTCAGGATAATCACATTCGTTTTCTTGGTGGGGTTTGGTTAGGGATCGGCTTTTTATTCTTTGCAAGCGCATTCGCGCTCAAGGCTTTTAAGACAATTTTACTGGCATTTTGTTTGTTGGTTTTTGTTGGTGGCCTTGCCCGGATTAGCATAATGGAGCCCTCAGTTATTTTCAGCGCCTCAATCGCACCGTCATTCTTTGCCGAGCTGGTTTTATTCCCCTTGCTTGGCCTGTGGATCACAAAATCCGTTAATGCAAAGGAATTATAGTTGCTACTGATAGAGCGGTTTTTGGAGTAATTGAAATGTTGAGCTCATTAATCGAGCGTATTTCTAATTGAATGGGCAAGTTCAGAGCGATTATAAGGTTTGCTCAAAAGGTTGTCCGTTAGGTACGGTAGATATTGTACTTTCGTGATTTTTTAGGCTTCACGCTTTCTTGTGAGCTCACTGGTCAATAATACTTTAAGATCAGGACGCATTTCATGGGCCGCTAACACAAGTTGGTATCCGCCTTGATCCCCGGGTTTTCCGGGCATATCCCCCATCCAATATTTTGTTATTGGTTTCAAATGTTAAAGATCCTCCCCCCGGTATAGGCGTCACGGGCATTAATGTCAGAAAGACTGAAAATTGATAATAAAAGAATGCCGAGCAAAACCATCACAATCGCAATTAATGTTACCTTTGACTTTGATAGACACTGTATAAATGTCCTTCCAGTGAACCGCTTCTATTCTTTTTCTATTTCGTAAACTTAAGTGTCTAATCCGAACATAATAGGGGAAGTGCTCATGCAGTATAGCTATGCGAGAAAAATATGGTCAAGCGCGGTACTTAGTCTAAATTGCGAAAATGTTAGCAGAGACTCTTAATGCATCAAGTAATCATAATTAGTATATGAGCATATAGCTAAGAAACGCTGCAATTAGAGGAGCGTATTTTAAATACTGCCTAGATTAAGGGACTGTAACATTGGTTTTTCTAAGGTGCAGGATTTTCAGGAGTGAAAAAGATTACAGTTTCTTAATTCATCTTTGATAATAATGACTTCCTGAAAAAAGAAATGGTCTAGTATTGTAAAGTTTTGTTGAACACTTTATGGCAGTTTGATTACTTGTATAGAGGCTGGAGTGAGTTTGCTAAAGAGAGATGTCGCGTTAAAATTAGAGCCCAAAATGAAGAGAGAAAATTACTGGCTTAGTAGTTTTTTCGGTCTTATATTCGCTCTCATATTGATCGTTGGAGGATTGTTCTATTACGTGGAATCCACTTTAACTGAGGTTGAAGAAGCACTGCCAGTGCCTGTGTTAAAGCATTTAGAGCTCGTTGATGGCTTTCTGACAGGGTTCGAGACAGCAATAATTGATCTGGAAAAATCGAATTCAGTATCTCGTGAAAAACAACATCAGCTTATTGGTCAATCCATTGATACATTAAGCAGGTTGAAATTGGATCTCAAAGCGGGCATCCGGCAGGGATTAGAGACACCAACTTTTGCGGATTTTAATTTAAAGGCACTAGTAGACCTTTTAGAATTTGAAATTGGGCGCGCGCAAAATTCACTCGCTTTCCCAATGAATAAAAATCTCCAACAGGAACTTTATGAAATTACGATCCGGCTTGAAGCCGCGCGACAAAAAACACTGATTTTGAGGAATAATGCGAGCGCTCTTGTTATCTCGGATATGGGATTGCAGTTTAAGAAACTTCGATCCTTTCGCGGAGGCCTGCTGATCGTACTCTCAGTTATGATTTGTTTGGCACTTTTGGTGATTTACACCTACTACCATCGAGAAAAGGCGCGAAACGCCCTTGAAGAGAGTGAGCTGCGCCACAGGCGTATTTTTGAGAATGCGACAGACGGTATTTTTCAAATTGACCTCAACGGAAATTTTATAAACTGCAATCCCGCCATGGCAAATCTGCTTGGCTACGAGAATAGCGCTGAATTGCTTCTACTCGCGAGAGATATAGGAAGTGATGTTTATCTAAATGAGAAAATGGCAGACAAGCATTTTATGCTGTTATCAAAAGGAAAGTTCCTGATTGATGAGATCCATCGGTGGAAGCAGAAAGATGGCGGCCATGTCTGGGGGGCCATTAATGCGCATCCGGTTTATGATGACGAGGGGTGGATCTTATATTACGAAGGTACATTCACCGATATGAATGCCCGCGTGAAAGCTGAACTCAGCCTTAAAAAGGCTAAAGAAGATGCCGAGCTCGCTAATCGCGCTAAATCGGAATTTCTAGCAAATATGAGCCATGAACTTCGGACGCCCCTTAATGCCATTATCGGGTTCTCAGAAATAATGCGTTCCGAAGCATTTGGTACGCTAGGGCATTCGAATTACAAAGAGTATTCTGACGATATTCACTCTGCCGGTGGGCATCTATTACAAGTTATTAACGACGTATTGGATGTTGCTAAAATTGAAGCAGGTCAGCTGCAGTTATATGAGAGAAAAGTGAGCATCCAGAACATTGTTAAATCTTGTTTCAGGATGCTTTCTGTTCGTGCCAGTGAGGCGGGAGTGCGGCTGGTGGACGAAGTACCTGCTGATTTAGCGACCTTCTTTGCTGATGAGACAAGAATTAAACAGATCTTTGTGAACTTACTCTCTAACGCCGTCAAATTTACCAAGCCCGGAGGGAAAATTATCGTAAGAGTTTTTCTTTTGGCAGATCAAAGTATGTGCGTGAAGATTATTGACACAGGTATTGGTATCGCTGAAAAGGATATTACCCGCGTTTTGGCTAGATTTGGACAGGTCCAAACGACATATGCCCGTACAAATGAAGGGACTGGTTTAGGCTTGACGCTTGTGCAATTGATTGCCGATTTACATGGCGGCCTGTTTGAAATTGAAAGTGTCCTGGAGGTTGGTACGACATGTACAATCACTTTCCCACCAGAACGGACTCAATTAATGCTCGAAACAGTCTGAGATTATTTTACGAAATCAGACTGCAAAAGAGTTGCTGCAACAACAACGATCATAAGAACGGCTAAACTTTGATTGATGCGGCGTAACGTGTTTGGAGATTTAACTAACTTGTTGATGAGAGAGCCCGCATAAACCCACGCTGAATTCAAAACCAACCCAACTGCTGTGAAAACGGCTAATATCGTGGATAGCTGCTCAAAATAGTCCAATTCAGGGTCTATAAATTGTGAAAAGGCAGCAATTAGCATGACCCATGCCTTTGGATTAAGTGGATGGATGATACATCCCGCAATATAACTCGGCCTTTTATTTGATGTGCTAATTTTTGGATCTTGAAAAGCAATCCGGTAAGCCAAGTATAGAATATAGGCGGCAGATAAGACCAGGAAGGCAAGCCTAAGGGGTGGGAAAAGTACGAAAAGTGTACCAAGCCCCGCTGCCACCCATATTCCGACAAGGAAGAACCCCGAAATTGTTCCCAATAAGAAGGGAGCAGACTTCCGATATCCAAAACCAGCGCCAGCGGCCATTAGTGCCATATTGGCGGGGCCTGGTGATCCAACCATTGATACGGCAAACATAAAAACGAGAATGATTGTTTCTATTGGCATGGTAATTTCCTTGATACAATTTATTTTGTATCTATATTGTATCCACACAATTGTTGTCAAAAACAACATTGTCTTTAGGACAATAAAGGGTGCCTCATGGCAAAATCAGAAGACGTCGTTCATTTTGTAATGCGGAAAATTGATAGTGGTGAGCTGAAAGCAGGCGACCGATTGCCAACCCATCGCGACATGGCGTGGAATCAGAAATGTAGTGTGGGAACCGTTACGCGCGCCTATGCCGAACTTGAGCGGCGAGGGGTTACCTATGGCCAAGTTGGACGAGGAACGTATGTATTTGGAACGCAGCAGGATAATGAGCAAGTGGGGCAAGGGATGTTCCTGCCCTTGGACAATGATCCAATATCGGAACCCGGACTATTTGCCGATTTGTCATTGAATAGTTTTCACCATCCCGATCTGGGAGAATCCTACAAGTCTGCTTTTGAATTCCTGGCAAGTCATGGACCGCAAGGAGGTTATCGAAGTTACTTCGACTGCCGCGGTCGTCCCAGTGATCGGCATTACGCGGCTCAATGGCTAGAACATTTAGTTGGTGAGGTGAATGACAATAATATTTTGATCACTCAAGGGGCACAATCGGGTTTGTATTCAGCAATGGCTGCCCTAACCGGTGCCGGTGACAGTATAGCGACAGAAGCATATGGGTATCCTGGAATTAAAGCCGCGGCTCAGGAATTAGGATTAAGAATTTCTGCCATTGAGATGGATGATTTTGGTATGATCCCGGCCGCTTTTGAAGCTTCTGTAAAAAGGGGAAAAATTGGACTGCTTGTCACTGTACCGACAAATCACAATCCAACGGGTACTACTGTTCCAATCGAGCGGCGCCTGGAGATTATCCGTATTGCAAAAGAGCATAATGTGCTGATTTTAGAAGATGGGGTTTACGGGCCATTACAAGTGAAGAATGTGCCAACCTATCGCGAACTTTGTCCTGAAACAGCGTTATATCTGACAAGCTTTTCTAAGGTATTCAGTCCAGGCCTTCGCGTAGGATATCTTGTGGCACCTGAGAATTTGATTCCCAGGCTGGTCAGTCGTCTGACGGCCGTCAATTGGATGACATCTCCTATCACGCTGGATATCTCGAATTACTTGTTGGATACAAAGGTTATTCAGAAATATCAGGCGGATCATAAAAAGGAATGCGAACGGCGCTTTATTTTTGCCAAGAATTTATTGAAACCTTGGCTTGCTGATGCTGTAGTGGGCTCAGGTGTTTGTCTGCCCCATCTTTGGGCGCAGCTTCCAGCCTCCCTTGCAAGTTCCGCAACGATTGAGCATGCGCGAAGTGAAGGTATCGCACTTATTGGAGGCGATAGATTTGTCATGAACCGTCAATTGGATGATCATTTTGTTCGTATTTGTTTGATGGCTGTACCAGATTTTGAAGATTTTAAGAGGGCAATCACTATTCTTTATCGCGTTTTTTCCGGGCAAACTGCCGCGGCTCTCATCAGCTAAGCAATGAATTTGCGGTAAACAAAACTTGACAGAAAAGTAAGCCAGATAGAGTTTACGCCTATGGAAAAAAAATCTGTAATTATTGACTGCGATCCGGGACAGGATGATGCGATAGCGATCTTGTTGGCATTGGCGTCTGGTGATGAAATTGATCTTCTGGGAATAACCACTGTTGCTGGGAATGTCCCTCTTGCTTTGACACAAAGCAACGCGCGCCGCATTTGCGAGTTGGCTAAGCGCACTGACGTGAAAGTATTTGCAGGCGCAAGCCGCCCTTTAATGCGACAATTGGTGACCGCGGAGTGGATCCACGGAAAATCTGGTTTGGATGGCGCTAATCTTCCCGATCCAACTATGCCGTTGCAGGATCAGCATGCCGTCGATTTCATTATCGATACTTGCCTAGCAGCAGAAGATCATACCATTACAATTTGCCCTATTGGCCCTATGACTAATATTGCACTGGCATTCATGAAAGAGCCTGCCATCATCCCAAAGATTGCTCAGATCGTGTGTATGGGGGGGGCTGTTAAAGAGTATGGCAATACAACGCCGGCCGCAGAATTTAACATCTACGAAGATCCGCAAGCCGCAAAGATCGTACTGGATGCCGGAATTGATTTTGTCATGATGCCGCTTGACGTAACTCATAAAGCGTTAGTTACAGCGGATCGGCTAAAACGGTTGAAAGATCTTAATTCTCCAGTAGGGGATGTTTGCGATGGGATGCTGGATTACTTCAACCGATTTGACATGACCAAATATGGCTTTGAAGGGGGACCGCTTCATGACCCTTGCACGATCGCCTACCTTATTGATCCTACGTTATTTTCAGGGCGTAAAGTTCACCTAGATATTGAGGTTATATCGGAATTGACAATGGGGCAAACAGTAGCAGATTGGTGGAATGTCAATGATAAAGAACCCAATGCATTCGTGTGCAATGATCTAAATGTTGAAGGTTTTTTTGATCTATTGACTGAAAGATTAGGTCGCCTGAAATAGGGGTAACCCTTTGATAGATTAGTTTGTTCTTGGTCTGCTGGGGCGGGTTAGAATAAAAATCGCCCCAATTGACATGAGCGACAACATTCCTATCAATCCATACCAGGGAACGCTCGTAAAAAAGCTGACGGTGATAGCGCTGAGGAGCATTGTGCTAAGGGATATTATTTTTGCACGTAAAGGAATAACACCGTGGTCCGTCCAGTCTTGCAGCGGCGGGCCAAAGAACCTGTGAGTGTAAAGCCAATGATGAAATCTATCTGATGACTGTGAAAATGCCCAGAGCGAGATAAGAAGGAATGGGGTCGTTGGAAGAACCGGTAAGACAACACCGAGCGCTGCCAGTCCTACAAAGAACCAGCCGACAAAGAGCAGAAGCAATTTCCTGGTATGATTCTTCATGTGTCCAAGCAAATTCCGGATAGACTAACTGTTGAAATTAAAGAGCAATCTATCTCTTTGCGCTCGGTTGATCAAATTATCTTCACTAGGAATGGCAAATTTTGCTGTTACCATTGCTCCATATGCTCGAATTAAAGGTGAATAGTGATCTCAAAAAAGATATTATTAATAAATTTAACGGCGATAAAAGTGTGAAAATAGGCTGTTTTTTTCTATTTTTATTTTCAATTTAATGTAATAAATTCAAATAGTTACGTTCAATTAATGTTTGAAATAAATCTATTTATTTCTTCTGTCTAATAAAGATCATGAGGGCTACGCCGTGAATCTTTTAGGTTGAATTATTCGAAAAATGAAAATTATACTGAACGTAGCTTAGGTCACAAGAACAGGGAAAAAATCGAATTTTTTAGCTTATCGGCGCGAAGAGAAAAATTTAATAGGGAAAAAATAATCTCTAACGCGGATCGGCCCTAATAATAAAAAAAGAGAGACCAAGCGGAAATATTGGAAAATTAATTCCTTAAGGGAGGAAGAAATGAAAATCAAATCCATCATTCTGGCGAGTGCTGCTTTCGCTACATTGTCAGTATTCTCAGCACAAGCTGCAGAGACAATCAAAATTGCTTTTGTTGATCCGCTATCAGGACCGTTCGCTTCAACGGGTTCAAATGGCCTTCAACAGTTTCGCTACGCAGTAGATGAGCTAGTGAACAAAAAAGGCGGTGTCCTCGGAGGCACAATGTTTGAAGTCGTGCCTTACGACAACAAAATGAGCCCAAAAGAGAGCCTTATCCAATTTAAACGTGCGATTGGCGAGGGTGTACATTTTATCGCTCAAGGGAACAGTTCAGGCGTTGCCAATGCATTGACTGATGCTATTAAAAAGCACAATAAGCGTAATCCTGACAACCGCGCACTTTTTCTAAATTACTCTGCTGTAGATCCAGTGCTTACAAACGCTAAATGTAACTTCTGGCATTTCCGTTTTGACGCAAATGCTGACATTAAAATGAACGCCCTTACGGACGTCATTAAGGTCAATCCGAATATCAAGAAAATCTACTTGATCGGACAAGATTATTCTTTCGGTAAAGCGGTTGCCGCAGGCGCTGTTAAATATCTTGGCGAAAAACGCCCTGATATTGAAATTGTAGGGAATGAGCTTCATCCAATTGGAAAAGTGAAAGATTTCACACCCTATGCCACGAAAATTCGTGCATCCGGTGCTGATGCGGTTATCACTGGTAACTGGGGTGCCGATATGGTTGGCCTTGGTAAAGCCATTGGCGATACCGGGTTGGATATTCCAATTTACACTTATTATGCAGCCAACGATGGTATCACTAAAACCATTGGTGCGGGCGGCAAGAACAAAATCCGTGTAGTGCATGAAGGTCCTGCTAACCCACCACGGACTGAAGCTTATAAAGCATACCACACAGGCTTTAAAGCTAAGAACCCAGATAAGGATATCTCTCAGTTCCGTATCGCGAACACAATTCAAATGCTTGCAAAAGCAATTGAAAAAGCAGGTAGTGCTAAGCCTATAGACGTTGCTCGCGCTCTAGAAGGTATGGAGTTTGAAACACTCCATGGTGAGAAAGTTAAGATGCGTGCGAAAGACCATCAGATTATGCAGCCTGTGCATATTTCCGTTCATACGGACGAAAATATCACGTTTGATTCTGATAACTCAGGATATGGCTTGCTTGTTGAAAAGTCAGTGACTGCTGCTGATGCCGCACTACCAACCACATGTGAAATGAAACGTCCTAGCTAATAGCTTAGGATCTTTGGGTGTGAAAGAGTCGTCCGATTTATCGGGCGACTCAAATTAATAAGCAGGCGACAGACCTGTTCCCTCTTCTAATTGTGTAAAAGAGATTCAACCTATGTTTGAATTGGTATTTTTCTCCCTGCTTAATGGCATTGTGACGGGTCTTCTACTCTTCATGCTGGCGAGCGGGTTGACCCTCATCTTCTCAATGATGGGTGTTTTGAACTTTGCTCACGCAAGTTTTTATATGTTGGGCGCTTATTTAGCCTACACAATCAGTCTTTATGTCGGGTTTTGGTTCGGATTGATTGTTGCTCCCATCCTCGTGGGACTTATCGGCGCTGTCGTCGAACGCTATGGCCTTCGCCATGTCCATAGATGGGGCCATGTTGCAGAGCTGATCTTTACTTTCGGGCTCGCATTTTTGATTGAAGAAGTTGTTCAGTTCATTTGGGGCAAAGAGACAAAAGCCTATCATGAACCCGAAATTCTCCAATTCCCTCTCTTTACTTTTTTTGGACAAGAATTTCCCGCCTATAAAGCCTTCATGATTTTCATCTCGCTGTCGATTTTTATCGCTTTGCTTCTGGTCCTCACCAGAACACGAATTGGATTGATTATTCAGGCTGCTATTAGCCATCCGAATATGACGGCGAAATTAGGACACAATGTGCCTCTCGTCTTCATGGGCGTCTTTGGCGTAGGCTGTGCACTTGCTGGACTTGCTGGCGTTATCGCGGGGCCAGCTCTTGGAACTTTCCCTGGAATGGCTGTGGTTTTAGGCAGCATCGTGTTTGTTATTGTCGTTGTTGGCGGCCTCGGATCTTTAGGCGGGGCGTTTATCGCATCGCTCATCATCGGGCTTATGCAAACATTTGCAATCTCGCTCGATTATTCTGTCACTGATCTGCTCAATTTGTTCAATATATCAACAGATGCCGAAAGTGCTCTCCGAGATTTATGGACATTATCCCTCCCTCAAGTGGCACCGATTTTGCCTTATCTTTTGTTGGTCTTGATACTGATCTTCCGTCCAACTGGTCTGTTCGGGAAGCGTGAATCATGAGTGAAACTACAAACACACTTACAGGCGTGATGTCTTTGTCTTTGACGAAGCGATTTGGACCCTGGTTTTTCTTGGCTATTGGTCTAATTGTCCTTCCGCTTATCTTTAGTAGCAATATATCTGTCTACACGATGAACTTGATGGGTATCTTCATCATCTTTGCCCTGAGCTACAATATGCTTCTGGGACAAGGGGGAATGCTCTCTTTTGGTCATGCGGTGTATTTTGGACTCGGCGGCTTTATGTCGGTTCATTTTATGAACTATGTTGAGGCGGGAATTGTGAACTTGCCGGTTTTCGTCCTGCCAATATTTGGTGGTGTAATCGGACTGGTTTTTGCTCTGATAATTGGCAGTTTCTCTACACGGCGATCCGGGACAGTTTTCGCCATGATCTCCTTAGGGATTGGTGAGTTGATCGCCTCTTGTTCTCTGATCTTTGTTGCCTTTTTTGGTGGTGAAGAAGGGGTGACAGGAGATCGGACAATGGGTCCAGTCATCATGGATGTCGATTTTGCTCAAGATATTGAGGTTTATTACCTAATTGCAGCCTGGGCATTTATCACAATCGCCTTGATGTATTTGTTCTCTCGGACCCCAATGGGACGTATGGCAAATGCCGTTCGGGATAATGATGAACGTTCAGAATTCATTGGGTATAGCCAACAACGGGTTCGCTTGATCTCGTTCTGTGCGTCAGGCTTTTTTGCAGGAATAGCAGGCGGCCTATTTGCGATTAACTTTGAGATCGTAACGGAAGAAAACCTGAATGCGCTGACATCAGGCGTTGTGCTGCTCATGGCATATATCGGCGGTGTCGGGTTCTTTATTGGTCCAATCGTCGGCGCTGTTGTTTTCACTTTGTTGCAGACACTATTGAGCAATTATACTGAAATTTGGCAGCTTTATGTGGGCGTTCTGTTTGTCTTGACGGTTATGTATGTACCACAAGGGCTAACCGGAATTCTGGCAATGCATGGCCCAGCTTTCAAAATGAAACGCTTATCTGTGTTGTTCGTTCCGTATTTACGGATGGGTGTCCCTACTCTCTTTATGTTGGCAGGTATTTCCGGTTTCTTGGAAATTATGCATCATGTCCGATCCGCAGCTGTTGGTGAGACAAGTATGTCACTGATCGGCTTTGAGTTTGACAGTCATGGTGTGATGCCTTGGGTCATTGTTGGCGTTCTCGCGGTAGTCGGGGGAATTGTAAGTAAAACCCAACTTCCTCAAATGAAAGATGCCTGGGAGACGGCTAATGCTCCAATGGATTCCAACGAAGGAGCTTCATCATGACTTCTGCAATTGAATTAAAGGATCTTCGTAAAAATTTCGGGCCGGCTGAGATTATTCGCGGTGTTAGTCTTGATATTAAAAAAGGTGAACGCCACGCAATCATTGGTCCAAACGGCGCGGGAAAATCAACACTCTTCCATTTGATTAGTGGGCGTTACAACGTCTCCGGTGGAAGCGTCTCTTTAAATGGGGAAAATATAAGCAACCTTCCTCCCTATGAGATCTATCGCAAAGGCCTCTCCCGTAGTTTCCAGGTTACAAATATTTTCCCGCGCATGAGTGTGTTTGAAAATGTTCGGTGCAGCCTCATGTGGGTGAGTGAGTATAAATATTCATTCTGGCATTTGGTGGACCGGGAGAAAAAACTGAACGTTCGCACAATGGAAGTTCTGGATGAAATCGGTTTGACATCTCGCCAGCATGTTCCTGCTGGAGTTCTGACATATGCGGAACAAAGAGCGCTGGAGATTGGTATCGCGGCTGCTGGGGGTGCTGGCGTTATTATGCTGGATGAACCTACTGCTGGGATGAGCCATTCGGAAACGGATCAGGCAATTGAGCTGATCCGGCGCATTACTGCCGGTAAGACTTTGGTGATGGTGGAGCATGATATGGGTGTTGTGTTCGACCTTGCCGATCGTATTTCAGTGCTTGTTTATGGTGAAATTATCGCAACTGATACGCCAGAGAATATTCGGAACAATAAAGCTGTAAAAGAAGCGTATTTGGGAGCGGAGTCTGAGGATGCTTGAAGTCACTGATCTAAACGCCTATTACGGAAAAAGCCACATCCTGCAAGGGGTGAATCTTAACGTAAAAAATGGTGAAATAGTCTCTCTTCTTGGACGAAATGGTGTTGGCCGTTCGACAACCATTAAAGCGATTATGGGAGAGGTTGCTCCTTTCGGATCTATTCGCTTCAAGGGCGAAGAAATCGCAGGCTTGAAGGAGCATGAAGTCGCAAAGCGTGGCCTTGGCTGCGTGCCTGAAAACAGGGACGTATTTCCTGGCCTGACAGTTCGGCAAAATCTGCTTTTGGGTATCAAAGATATGAAGGTTCAAGGGCGCTGGAAAATGGAAGACATGTTTGACATGTTTCCAAATCTTAAAACCCGGGCTGATGTGGATGCAGGGGTGCTCTCCGGCGGAGAACAGCAAATGCTGACTATGTGCCGGACGTTGATGGGAGATCCTGATCTTATCATGATTGATGAGCCGACAGAGGGACTTGCTCCAAAAATAGTTGCTCAAGTCGGCGAACTGCTTACTGAAATCGCTAAACGTGGAGTTTCAATTCTTCTGGTAGAACAGAAGCTTGCGATTGCTCTTAAGATATCTCACCGACTTTATGTGATGGGTCACGGTCATATGGTGTACGAGGGAACACCTGATGAACTTAAGGCTAACGAGACAATCCGAAAGGAATGGCTCGAAGTCTAATCCATCAATATTGCCGATGAGGTGGCGGTGATTGGTGCGGCTGTCCGCACTATCACCGCCTTTTTTTTTGTCGTTCGATGCGTTATGCTCTCACTTCTGACAAATTCCCAACCGTTTGGTTGGGGTAAAAATCAAGTCTTCGAACAAGAGGCGCTATATGAGCAAGAACCCGGTTACCTTGGATGATAAATATGAACTCGAAGAAGGGCAGGTCTTTATTACGGGCACCCAGGCGCTGGTTCGGTTACCAATTATGCAACGGCAAAGAGATGCTGCCGCTGGGTTGAAGACAGGTGGTTTTATCTCAGGTTATCGCGGCTCCCCTTTGGGTTTGTATGATCAAAGTTTGTGGAAAGCGAAACCGTTTCTCAAAAACAACGACATTCATTTCCATCCCGGTGTGAACGAGGATTTAGCGGCGACGAGCATTTGGGGCACCCAACAATTACATCTTTCAGGTAAAACTGACTATGACGGTGTTTTTGGTATTTGGTATGGAAAAGGCCCTGGCGTTGACAGATCGGGCGATGTTTTTAAGCACGGAAATATGGCTGGTACTTCCAAGCTGGGGGGCGTCCTTGTTCTAATGGGGGATGATCATACTGCAAAATCATCTACGGTTGCTCACCAAAGCGAGCAAGCATTAAGCGCTGCAATGATACCGGTATTTAATCCGGCAACTGTTCAGGAATATCTGGATTACGGACTCTATGGTATTGCCGCCAGTCGTTATAGCGGGTGTTGGGTTGGGCTTAAATGTCTGACAGATACGGTGGAAAGCTCAGCTACTGTTAATGTAGGGCCTGATAGGGTCCAAATAGAAATTCCGACAGATATAGAAAGGCCAGCTGGAGATGTGTATTTGCGCTGGCCTGATAACGCCGTAAAGCAAGAAGAACGTCTCCTTCGCCACAAACTGCCAATGGTCAAAGCTTTTGTTCGGGCGAATAAGCTCGACAGAATTACTCAAGACAGCTCAAAACGAAAATTTGGTATTGTGACGACCGGTAAATCTTGGCTGGATGTCTTGCAAGCCCTTGGTGATTTGGGAATAAGTGAGACATTTGCGGAAGAGATCGGATTATCTGTCTACAAAGTGGCCTGCACTTGGCCGCTTGAGCCAGAAGGGATTAAAGCCTTTGCCGTTGGCCTTGATGAAATTCTGGTTGTCGAAGAGAAAAGAAGCCTTATTGAAGAGCAGGCTGCCCGAACACTTTACGATATGGATAAGAGACCTAGTCTTGTTGGTAAAGAAGATGAAAAAGGCAATTTTCTTCTCCCATCAGATGGCGAGCTTAACCCAAAAATAGTGGCAACTGCTATTGCCGCACGATTGCGCCTGCGGGACCTGCCAAAAGAGATCGCTGATGGGATTAATGTTGCCGAAGCCAATGATAGCGGAAATGCTATGCCCGGGGCTCCGGTGACGCGTTCACCATGGTTCTGTTCAGGATGCCCGCATAATTCATCGACAAATGTTCCAGAAGGAAGTCGGGCTATGGCGGGTATTGGCTGCCATACTATGGCTGTTTATATGCCCAATCGGCGCACGGAAACCTACACCCATATGGGAGCCGAAGGGGCGAACTGGATTGGTCAATCTCCTTTCACCAACGAAGAGCATATCTTCCAAAATTTGGGGGATGGCACTTATTATCATTCAGGCTTAATGGCAATTCGTGCCGCGTCGGCCGCAAACGTCAATATAACCTATAAAATACTCTTCAATGATGCTGTTGCCATGACAGGCGGACAGCCATTTGATGGCCCATTAAATCCTTGGCAAATAAGTAATCAGATCTTCGCTGAAGGGGTTGAGAAAATTGTCGTAGTGACGGACGAGCCAGATAAATATGAGGCCGGAGTCAAATGGGCACCGGGGGTCACAATTCATCATCGGGATGAGCTGGATAAGGTTCAACGGGAATTGCGCGAAGTTAAAGGGGTCTCGGCCCTAATCTACGATCAAACATGTGCGGCAGAAAAACGCCGTCGTCGTAAAAGAGGCACATTCCCTGACCCTGCAAAACGCGTCTTTATTAACGAGCTGGTTTGTGAGGGATGTGGTGATTGTGGTGTTGTCTCCAATTGCGTGTCGGTCAAACCACTAGAGACCGAATTTGGCCGTAAACGCGTTATTGATCAATCTTCGTGCAACAAAGATTTTTCCTGCGTCAAAGGGTTCTGCCCGAGTTTTGTAACGGTTGAAGGGGGATCGCTTAAAAAACCAAAAGCGAATGCCTTGGCTTCAGCCGACGTGGATATCATGGATCCGGCCGCAGGCCTGATTGAACCTGAAATGCCAAAAATTCACGGCTCTTATAATATAATGGTGACGGGAATTGGGGGCACAGGCGTTGTAACTGTCGGTGCATTGCTTGGAATGGCAGCCCATTTAGAAGGGAAGGGGGCATCCATTCTGGATCAAACCGGCCTTGCGCAAAAAAATGGAGCGGTTATGAGCCATGTGCGCATAACAGAGACGACAGAAGAATTAGGCGGCACACGTATTCCCAATCGCCAAACAGATTTGGTAGTTGGCTGTGACTTGGTTGTTGCCGCTGGATCTGAGGCATTAGCAAGTTATGGCCTTGGCCGGACAAGGGCAATCATCAACGATCATGTTGTTCCTGTGGCAGCCTTCACCCTTACGCCCGATCTTGTTATGGATAGAGATGTATTAACAGGGCTTGTGGCTGACAGTATTGGTCGCGAGAAATCTGATTTTATTGATAGTACAAAGATTGCGACGGCCTTGATGGGCGACTCCATCGCTGCCAACTTGTTTTTGTTGGGATACGCATTCCAAAAAGGGACGATCCCACTGCCTCTCGCCGCTATTGAGCAAGCAATTGATCTCAACGGTGTGGCAACAGAGAGCAATAAGCGTAGTTTTGCATGGGGCCGAAAAGCAGCTGCAGACCAGGCTCTTGTCGAAACCATCGCACTTCCCAAAGCATCGCTAATGATGGGAAACAAAAAAGAAACCCTTGGCGAGATGATTGAGAAACGGGTTGATTTTCTGAGTGATTATCAGAATAAAAAATATGCGGAGCGCTATTTTAAACTCGTTGAAACCGTTAAGGCAGCCGAGCTTGGGCTTGGAGAAAAATCGGAACAATTGTCCTTTGCAGTAGCGCGCTATTTCTTCAAATTGATGGCTTATAAAGATGAATATGAAGTCGCACGTCTTTATACAAACGGTGCTTTTTCTAAAAAAATAGCGGATCAATTTGAAGGCGATTTTAAACTCAAATTCCATTTAGCACCGCCTATCATTGCCAAAAAAGATTCTGAAACAGGCCATTTGAAAAAACAGCAATTCGGTTCTTGGGCAATGACGGGTTTTAAAGTTCTGTCAAAATTGAAGTTCTTACGGGGAACTGGCCTTGATCCATTTGGGAAATCGGCTGAGAGAAAAAGCGAGGTCTCGCTGATTGCCGAGTATGAGACGACTATCCTTGAGATTGTAAACTCTTTGACAACAGAGAACATCTCCCTTGCAATCGAGATCGCTGAAATTCCAGAAAATATCAGGGGTTTTGGCCATGTGAAAGAAAGGCATCTTGCGGCTGCAAAGGCGGAACGTGATAATTTGTTCAGCAGATATAAAAGTGGGGATGCCACACCGCTTGCTGCGGAATAAGGGAGCGATCGCTACAATAATATTCGGATAATAAATAACTTAAAAATAAGAAAAGGAATGTTATGTCTAACGAATTAATTGAGACAATTGAAAACGGAATTGCAACGCTCACCATGAACCGTCCTGAAGCCCGGAATGCGCTGACGCGGGATATGATGTCTGGGCTCTTAGAAGCATTGCCGCGCCTTGCCGCAGATCGATCCGTTCGCGCTGTCGTCCTTACGGGCGCCGGAGGGGCTTTCTGCGCTGGTGGTGACGTGAAATCCTTTGCTGACAAAGCTGGAGACGGAGAACAAGGCGGCTATGATTTTAATTCTAAGGTTGATGACCTTCGTTCTCGCATGGAAGTGAGCCGTTATCTATATGAAATGGCCAAACCAACCCTTGCTGTTATTCCGGGACCTGCTGCGGGCGCAGGGCTGTCAATTGCCCTTGCTTGTGATATGCGGGTAGCATTGGATACAGCGAAGATTACGACAGCCTTCTCTAAAGTTGGGCTTTCCGGTGATTTTGGGGGTTCTTATTTTCTGACGCATTTGGTCGGCGCTGCAAAAGCGCGGGAACTGTATTTCACGGGCGATGTTATAACTGGGACGCAAGCATATGAGCTTGGTATTGTGACGAAAGTGGCTTCTGCCGAAGAGCTTGAAGAAGTAGCCAAAGCGACAGCCGAACAACTTGCAAGTCTGCCAACAGTCGCCATTGGTTTCATGAAGAAAAACCTCAATCGGGCAGCAAGTTCAGATCTAAATGGTGCACTGGATTCTGAGGCAGTCCATATGATCAGTACTTTTGATACGGATGATCATAAGGGCGCCGCGCAGGCGTTTGTTGAAAAACGGGCGCCGGTCTTTAAAGGGCGTTAAACAAAACGAATTCCTATTCTGTGATAAGGGCCTTTTCGCAGAATAGGAACCATATTTTATGAGAAAAAGTTTCTTTATTGAGCCAAACGCTCTGACATACTCTTATCCGTGTTTGTGGTCATTTCGCGGCTGAATTTATATTTCTTCTTCGCCACAATCGCCTTTGTGATTCATGTGGAAATACTGTTTTTCGATTTTTTACCCGAAAATAAGTGTTTTGTTTGTGAATTAATCACTTGATTAGGTTTTTTTGAATTAAAATTAACGACTGTTTTTAAAGAGTTTTTTAGTATTTTGTTTTCCTAGTTGCTTACTAGAATTATAATTTTTAAAAAAACTACTATATTTAATCTTTCATTAACATAATATTTTTGTATATAATATTTATCTACTTTATGTGCAAGAACCGCTGTGTGTTCAATTCAGCATATGCAATGACTTAATTAGAACCCTTGGTTTTTAATCGACAGTTTTCTTGAATTCTTTAATATTATTTAGGGAGTGAAAAATGAAAAAACTATCAGTGATGCTTTTTACTTTAGTGGTTGCGCTTCTGGGGTTTCTATCACCTCAATCTTCATCTGCGGCTACTTTCTCTTGTTCAGAAGGAGCAGCAAATCCAGAAAATGGTATATGCTATAATGAGTTGGAAACAGAGGGGGACCCTTCTGGCGATTTTAGACTTAGCGCAAATTGGCAGACGGACTTTCTTCCCGGTTGGGCCGCATTGACGGTTAATGGCGGTGCAGACGGTTTCTCAGCCTCTCAATTTGCTGTAGCAAATCAGGCGGTTGGCGCGAACAGCGCCGCAAACGTAGAAAATGTATTGGAAGGTGCCGATTGGTTCGGCGGGGATCTGATCCTGGTGGGACAGGATGATGCTATTAACGAAGCCAACCCCTATTCATCAGATATTGACGCGAACCTGTATTTCTTCCATTTCGGTGGCGGGTATATGGCCTTCCTCTTTGACACGGTGCAAACAGGAATCACTATTCGTGGAGCTGGAAGTGGCCTTAGTAATCTCAGGGCGTTTAATGTGACTGCCGTTCCTCTTCCTGCGGCACTGCCGTTATATGGGGCTGGATTAGCACTGCTGGGCTTTTTAGCTTGGCGCAAAAAGAAAAGTAGTCCCGAAATTTAAATCCCTACTTACTACGAAGGAAAAAACGCCCACTCCTCTTGGTGTCGGGCGTTTTTTTGTTGGAAATTTCATTGTAAAAAAAGCGATTTTATTGAGTATACCTGAGTTGATTCGCAAAAATTCGAGTTATTCATCTTTATTTTAGACAATTTTGAAACACGCTAAAATAGGTATTTTATTATTCCAGTCGTTGTTTTTTTACATGTTTTTAAAGTTTAATGGTTAATAACTAATGCACTTTAGGTTGTGTTGCTTGATATTGGGAAATATTTGTTATAATTTTAGGTAGTATTAGTATATGTGTTTTCGAATTCTAATTTCAGGGCGATGTAATGAACTCATTTAAAAAAATACTCTGTTTTGGTTTGATTGTAGCTGTTGCGTCGCTGACTTCAAATGTCGCTTTGAGCAAAACACTCACACCAATGTCGAGTAATTGCCAGTTTGGTGCAAGTTTGGCGGGTGGAGCTGATCTTACGACATCAACAGCCTGTCAGGGATTTGGCGGCAATGATACGAATACGTTGGATGTTGGTGATGACATCTTTGGCATAACTGATTGGACATTGTCTGATAAAACTGATGGCGGGGCAGGTTCGCCGATCGCATTCTCGGCTGGTGATTATACCGGTAAATCCGGCACATGGAGCGTCGCCAGTTTTGCGGGATATACAGATGTCCTTATTACTTTAAAGGCCGGCAAAAATTTTGTGGCTTTTCTACTCGATACTGCTTTTCTAGGCGGTGATTGGACAACTGACATTGATATTTTGTCCAATAAAAAAGGCAAAGCACAAGGCATTTCTCATCTCTCTATTTATTATTCCCCCTCGTCACTGAGCGTGGTTCCTCTTCCTGCTGCATTACCGTTATATGGCGCTGGAATAGTTGTACTGGGCTTTTTGGGTTGGCGGAAAAGAGCGGGCCAAAAACAAGCCTGAATATAACATAAACTCATTTAACGCCCCAGCTAAAAAGCTTCGGGGCGTTTTTTGTGTCTGAGCTTAAGACATAAATTGACCTTGCGTATAATAGCCTTTACGACAGCTTGTCTGTTTATCTCATAACTGTCGTTGAAGTGTTGTCAATATGTCGGATATCGCGAGCCTTATACTTCCCCTCTTCGGTTTGATTTTTCTTGGATATTTGGCCGCGCGTATTACAAAGCAACCCGCGGACGCAATGGGTTGGCTTAATACCTTTATTATATATGCGGCGTTGCCCGCTTTATTCTTTAAGCTTCTTTCAAAAACTCCTGTTGAAAAACTGGCAAGTTGGGACTTCATTTCCGCGAATTTGGCCGTCACGTTTACAATTTTCTTGATTGTTTATTTTATCAGCAAGATGCTATTGCGTGAACCTATGCCCGAGGCAACTATTCAAGGGTTAGCGGCGGCCTATGGAAATATTGGGTATATGGGGCCCGCGCTGGCGATATTGACGTTTGGGGAGCAAGCGGCAGTCCCTGTAGCCTTGATCTTCTGTTTCGAGAATGTCATGCACTTTACCGTTGCTCCAACGATGATGGCACTGTCGGGAGATGAGAAAAGAGGCATAGGGCCGCTCCTTATTGATATTGCGAAGAAGGTCTTCCTACATCCCTTTATTATTGCAACGGTTATTGGTGTTGGTGCTGCAGTAACCGGTATCCAACCTCCAAAACCTGTTGCCGGGCTAATTGATTATCTGGCGCAAGCCGCAGCCCCCTGTGCTTTATTTGCTATGGGCGTTAGCCTCGCATTACGTCCGTTGAAACGGGTACCTATAGAACTAGTTTATATTGTTCCTGCAAATTTAATTATCCACCCGCTATTAATGTATGTGGGTTTAAGTTGGGTTGGTGATTTTGATCCGATTTGGACTTTTACGGCTGTCTTGCTTGCGGCCCTGCCGACAGCCACCAACGTATTCGTGATTGCTCAGCAATATGGCGTCTGGATAGAACGGGCATCGGCCAGTATTTTGGTAAATACTATTTTGTCTGTTTTTACGTTGGGCGCGCTTTTATATGGCATAACGTCCGGGTATTTGCCTGCAGATCTGTTTGTGAATAAATAACGGATAAGTACGAAAAATTTATTTAAAAATAATCGTAAACATAAAATTATATTTAATATATTCTAAACTCTGTTGTGCCTAATATGCTCGTATGACGTTGAAAAATAACATATTCAAGCAAGTATTGGCTTCAATCACTGACTGTAAATTGTGCCAAAAAGTAACGATTAATGTGTTTTTCGCAATATTGTTAGTGGAGGCGGTAATCCTCCTCTTTTCTGTCAGGAGTTTCGAGCAAGACCGATTGGCGGAAGTGGAGCGCGAAGCGCTGGTCGTTATGCGAACTATTGTGCGTGTTGTTCAAACTGAAGGAAGTATCGCAGAAAATTTTCCTGAAATAGGCGCTCGTCTGCGAGACAATACGGTATTAGTCGGTGCCAGAGTTTTCGATAAAAAAGGGAAAGAATTGGCGCTTTTTGGCGAAGCTCCCACCCTTTTTGATGTCGAGTTTAGCAAAACAAATACTACATTGCGTTCAAACGTCGACGACGTGGCTCGGATGGATGTCCTTTGGACGCCTGCTCGGATTAAGTCAGATTATTTTGTGTCTGCGCGAATTGATATTGGTGAAATCTCCCCTCAATTAAACGGTTTCATTTGGCGAATAACAGGATTGACCCTCGTTATTTCTCTCTTTGTTACTGTTGTCACTATGTATACCTTGGATAGGACTCTCTTAAGTCCAATTAAGTTCCTAAGAGACAGGCTTCAAGACGCGTCTGTCGATCCAAATAATCCAGTGAACTATGTTATGAAAGTGCATTCAAATGATGAATGGGGGGACGTCGTTGCAGCCTATAATCGTATGTTACAACTTTCGAATTTGAATTTACTTGAGAACAAGCAGCAGGAAGCTGAGTTAATTCAGCATCGTGACAGGCTTGAAGAATTGGTTCATCAACGTACTGCAAGCGTAAAAATTGCGCTCGAGCGCGCAGAAGCTGCCAGCAAGGCAAAATCTTCGTTTCTAGCCAATATGAGCCATGAGCTTCGGACGCCTTTGAATGCAATGATTGGGTTCTCGGATTTACAAAAACAACAAGTGTTTGGGCCTATTGGTCATGAAAATTATCTTGAATATGCCGAAGACATGCACACATCGGCGAATAGTTTGCTAAAAATGGTCAACAATTTGCTCGATATCACCAATTTGGAAAGCGGTGACCTCGAGTTGAAAGAGAATTTGTTTGATGTGGGGCTTATGGCGGTATCTTGCCTTAAGAAGAGCGAAGTTTATGCTGCGGAACTCCCTGTTAAATTGTCATTAGAGCAACCGCCTCATCCATTGTTCTTGCACGGCGATGAAAAGAGAATTCGTCAAGTGTTGATGAGCCTAATATCGAACGCCATCAAATTTTCAATGCTTGACGGGGAAGTCGTACTTCGTTTGAGTAATAATAATGGCAAAGAGCTGTGCATCGAAGTTATCGATTCTGGGATTGGAATTCGTGAAGAGGATCTAAAAGTAGTCTTGGAGCGGTTTGGGCGGGCTGAAACGACTTATTCTAAAAACCATGAGGGTGTTGGCTTGGGATTGACACTCGCTAAGCTTTTATTGGAACTACATGGGGCAAGCATAACACTTGAAAGTGAGATAGAACGGGGAACGACAGTGGTCATAACCTTCCCAGCCTCTCGCTGTGAAGTCGGTCAAGAGCCGCTTAAAGCTGTTAATCAGAACTTGGGCAATGCGAAATACCAGCTGAGATGACAAATTGGCTCTGCGTAACTAAAAAATAAGACAAATTTCCAAAGAGCATATCTCTACAAAGATTGCGTAATCCTCCACTTTTGGATACAACACTGTCATCAAAATCAATTCGATTTCTGGAGCGAATAAGAAACATGGCTTCTTACCAATATATCTATGTCATGAGCGGGCTATCCAAAACCTATCCCGGTGGAAAGCAAGTTCTAAAGGACATTCGACTAAGCTTTTTCCCTGGCGCAAAAATTGGCGTCCTTGGCCTCAATGGTTCTGGTAAATCGACACTGCTCAAAATTATGGCAGGTATTGAAACCGAATTTACAGGAGAAGCTTGGGCTGCTGACGGGATTAAAGTCGGCTACTTGGCGCAAGAACCTGAATTGGACCCCGCAAAAGACGTTCTTGGAAATGTCATGGACGGTGTTGGCGAAAAGAAAGCCCTTCTTGATAAATTCAATGAAATATCAGGACGCTTCGCCGAAGAGCTCACAGATGATGAAATGAATGATCTGATCGCGGAGCAAGGCGATTTGCAAGAAGCCATCGATGCGCAAGACTTGTGGGACCTGGACCGGCAAGTTGATATCGCAATGGATGCATTGCGTTGTCCTGCCGGGGATGCTGACGTTACAAAACTTTCTGGCGGTGAACGCCGTCGGGTCGCACTTTGTCGGTTGTTGCTTTCTCAACCAGATATACTTCTTCTTGATGAGCCAACAAACCATCTTGATGCGGAAAGTGTCGCATGGCTTGAACGTTTCCTACATGACTATGCGGGCACCGTTGTGGCCGTTACCCATGATCGCTACTTCTTGGATAATGTCGCCGGTTGGATTTTGGAGCTGGATCGCGGACAAGGTATTCCGTGGGAGGGAAACTATTCCAGTTGGCTAGAGCAGAAAGAACAGCGTCTGGCCCATGAAGGAAAAGCCGAAGATTCGCGCCGCCGGACATTGAAAGAAGAGCTGGACTGGGTTCGTCAGGGCGCTAAAGGGCGTCAGACAAAATCTAAAGCTCGGATCAGTGCTTATGAAGATCTGTTGAGTCAGGATGCTGAAAAGCGGGCTGATAATATGCAAATCTCAATTCCCGCCGGACCGCGCCTTGGTGATCTGGTTGTGGAAGCAGAAGGTGTCTCTAAAGGATTTGGTGAGAAATTACTGATCGAAGATATGTCTTTCAAACTGCCACCAGGGGCGATTGTCGGCGTTATCGGGCCTAACGGCGCGGGTAAAACCACATTATTCAAGTTGCTAACAGGGAGCGAAAAACCTGATAGCGGTGAATTTAAAGTGGGACCAACCGTGAAGCTTGGCTATGTCGATCAGGACCGCGATAGTTTGGATCCGAATAAAAATGTCTGGGAAGAAATTTCTGAAGGCAATGAAATTATTTATCTGGGAAAACGTGAAATTAACAGCCGGGCCTATGTGTCAGGTTTTAATTTCAAAGGATCAGATCAGCAGAAAAAAGTGGGGCAGCTTTCAGGAGGCGAGCGAAACCGCGTGAATTTGGCGAAGATGCTGAAATCAGGTTCTAACTTCCTCCTCCTCGATGAGCCAACGAATGATCTTGATGTTGATACATTACGGGCATTAGAAGAAGCGCTCTTGAACTTTGCGGGTTGTGCCGTGGTTATCAGCCATGATCGCTGGTTCCTTGATCGTATTGCGACACATATCCTCTCCTATGAAGGAGATAGCCATGTTGAGTGGTTTGAAGGAAACTTCGCAGCCTACGAAGAAGATAAGAAACGTAGACTTGGCGCCGCTTCGGTTGAACCGCATCGGATAAAGTATAAACCAATCAGTCGCTAAGCGAATTTGGTTGTGGCATAAAGATAGCTCGCGTAAATGCGGGCTATTTTTTTATCTACAGCTTGCGGCTCATCTTCTTTTTAGCTGAATAAAAACTGAAAATCTGTATCGTGTATTCGTCAGTCACTCTATCACTCTATGGGGGAGAATATGATAGTTGAGTATGAAGATTATGATGCGTTAGGTCTTGCCGAGCTGGTTAAAAAAAAGGAAGTGTCAGCTCTTGAGCTGTTAGACACGGCGATTGAGCGAACAGAGAAATATAATCCAGAACTTAATGCCATTGTTCATACTATGTACGACAAAGCTCGGGTAGCGGCTTCCAAAGAGCTTGACCTCGATGCCCCCTTCGCCGGCGTTCCTTTCGTAGTAAAAGATCTGATCGCGGGCGTTGCCGGAGAGCCGACGACAGGCAGTTGTAAAATTCTGGCTGATACTGTTGAAAGCGCTGATACAGAATTAGTGACCCGTTTTAAGAAAGCAGGTCTTGTTCTCTTTGGGAAAACCAACACACCCGAATTCGGCATCATGGGCATAACTGAGTCAAAGTTTCGAGGAGCTGCTCATAATCCGTGGGATTTGACAAAAAGCACCGGCGGTTCCAGTGGCGGCTCAGGGGCGGCTGTTGCCGCAAGAATTGTTCCGATGGCACATGGCGGAGATGGCGGCGGATCAATTCGTATTCCTTCCTCTCATTGTGGCCTTGTTGGGTTGCTGCCAAGTCGGGGAAGAAACCCCATGGGCCCTGTTATTGGAGACGCGTGGAGTGGCTTATCGCGAGAACATGTTCTCACCCGTACTGTTAGAGACAGCGCGGCGATGTTGGATTGCCTCGCTGGTGAGGATGCTGGATCGCCTTATGCCGCGCCGCGCACTCAAAAGACTTCATTCCTTGATGCCTGCAAGAAATCTGACGAACCATTAATGATTGCGTTTACGCGGGATGCCTTATACGCAGGGTCTATTCATTCAGATAATGTGGCTGCAGTCGACCATACCGCCGCCTTGTTAGAGGCTCTAGGACACACGGTCGTCGAAGAAAAGCCGGTATTCGATCGTCACGCTTATTCAAAGTCTTACTTACAGATCGTTTGTGCATGGATCGCGTGGGAGATCGAGCAGACAGCGATTAAAGCCGGGAGGGAGATCAAATTTGAAGATTATGAGCTCACAAGCTGGATTATGGGTTTGGTTGGACAAAAAAGCAGTGCTTTGGATTTAACAAATGCTATTCATAACTGCCATCAAGCCGGACGGATGATGGGTGCGTTCCACAAGAAGTATGATTTATTTTTGACCGCAACGACCGCCCAACCACCGGCCCTAATTGGTGAATTATACCCTCATGGGGCTGATGCATTTGCAATGCAGGTTCTCCGGCGTGTTCCCTTTAAAGGGCTTTTAAATAAAGCGTTGGATACTTTGGCAGAAGATGCTTTGTCTGCAACGCCCAATACACAACTTTTTAACCAAACGGGCCAACCGGCAATTTCACTGCCTTTGCATAGAAATAAAGAAGGAATGCCCATTGGTGTTCAGTTCGCGGCGGAATACGGTAACGAAGGCGTGTTATATAGTATCGCCGCCGAGTTGGAACTGGCTCACCCTTGGATTAACTTGAAACCAAGTTTATTATCAGAAATATCAGATTAAAACCGAGAGACCTCATGATCGAAATTGAAGAAACGGCCTTGCCTGAAGTGAAAATCATCAAACCAAAAAAGTTTGGGGATGAGAGAGGCTTTTTTTCTGAAACTTGGAACGTTAAAAGCTTAAAAGAGGCTGGTATCCAAGCCGACTTTGTGCAGGATAACCACGCCTTTAGCGCTGAAAAAGGTACTATTCGAGGGCTGCACTATCAAATGTCACCGAAAGCCCAAGGAAAATTGGTTCGGGTTACGCGGGGGCGTGTTTTGGATGTTGCTGTTGATATCCGGCGGGGTTCTCCAAATTTTGGGAAACATGTGGCCATTGAGCTTTCGGCAGAGAACTGGTTCCAATTGTGGGTTCCTCGAGGATTTGCCCATGGTTATTGTACGCTGACAACGGATGTGGAATTTCTGTACAAAGTTGACAATGATTATAGTCCTGAAAATGAGCAAGGGATTATTTGGAACGACCCAGCGCTTGGCATAAATTGGGGGGTGGAAGCTGAAATCGTACAAACATCTGAAAAAGATTTGATTTTACCAACCTTGGCTCAGCAGAAACATCTATTTGAATACGGAGAATTTTAATGACGGTTTTTGTTACAGGGGGCGCGGGCTTTATAGGGTCTGCATTGGTTCGGGATCTTATTTTGAAAGATCAGGAAGACGTTGTCAGTATCGATAAGCTCACATATGCGGGAAGCGAAGAGAATTTAGTCGAAATCGCATCAAGTGACCGCCACTATTTTGAAAAAGTGGATATATGTGACGGCTCAAAAATTTCGTCTCTTTTTGAGAAATACAAACCAACAGCGGTTTATCATTTGGCTGCAGAAAGTCATGTGGATCGGTCTATCGATGGTCCAGCCGATTTCGTTCAGACAAATCTTGTTGGTACCTTCACAATGTTGCAAGCAGCGTTGGAATATTGGAGAGAGCTTGGAGACGTTGAACAAAAGGCCTTTCGCTTTTTACATGTCTCAACAGACGAGGTTTATGGAGAATTAGGAGCAGAAGGGCATTTCTCCGAAACCAGCTCCTATGAACCCAGCTCCCCTTATTCTGCAAGTAAAGCCGGATCGGATCATTTGGCCCGGGCGTGGCAGAGAACCTATGGTCTTCCCGTTCTTGTGACCAATTGTTCTAATAATTACGGCCCTTATCAATTTCCAGAAAAACTCTTGCCAGTGATTATTTTAAACGCATTGGAAGGGCGCCCTTTGCCCATTTATGGGAAAGGGGAGAATATTCGGGACTGGCTTTACGTTCATGACCACACGGCCGCACTACGGCTTGTAGTGAGCAAAGGTCGGGTTGGGGAGACCTATATGATCGGTGGTCGGGCGGAACAGACGAATATCAATATTGTTCAATCGATTTGTAAGATTTTAGATGAGACTTATCCAGATAAAGCCCCTCATTCTGATTTAATCGAATTTGTAACAGACAGGCCGGGACATGATGCACGTTATGCCGTTGATTGTTCCAAAATCGAAACCGAGCTTGGCTGGAGCCAAACGCTAAACCTTGAACAGGGTTTGAAGAAAACGGTTGATTGGTATTTACGAAACCTCAATTGGGTTGGCGCAGTCGGTGCGGGGGCTGAACAAGCCCGTCGCGGTTTGGGAGAGAACTAAAGTTGAAAATTTTGGTAACAGCGAAAGATGGGCAAGTAGGATGTGCATTGCAGGCGGCAGCTGCGCGCTTTGACGTGGAGGTGATTGCTTTGTCTCGGAAGCAATTAGATATCACTGACAAAGGGGCGATCGGCCACGCAATTGAATATCACAAACCGGATGTTCTGATTAATGCTGCGGCATTTACGGCTGTGGACAAAGCCGAGGATGAAAAAGAGGCAGCCCACGCTATTAATCGAGACGGCCCTGAAAATCTGGCGTCTGAATGTGCAAAAACATCAATCCCTTTTCTCCATATTTCAACAGATTTTGTTTTTGATGGAACAAAGTCGGCTCCTTATACGGAAACGGATATCTGTAATCCGCTCAGTGTATATGGTCAAAGCAAGCGAGACGGAGAGGATAAGGTGGGTGCTGTTTGCCCTAACCATATCATTTTGAGAACATCATGGGTTTTTGGCGGTAAACAAAATTTTGTAGAGACGATGCGCCGACTTGCAAAAGAGCGGGACAGTTTGAATGTTGTGAGCGATCAGCGCGGCGGGCCAACGGCCGCAGCAGACATAGCTGAGTGTTTAGTGAAGATTGCAAAAAAAGTGGTAAAACCAGAATTTGATGATTGGGGAATATATCATTATTCTGGCGGGCCATCAGTTAGCTGGTACGAATTCGCCTGCAAAATCTTGGAAAAGGAGGACATCACCGTTCATCCTATTCCAACGACTGACTACCCAACGCCAGCAAAAAGACCAGCCAACTCAGTTCTCGATTGTCAGAAAATTAAATCTGTATTCGGGATTGAGCAACCCAATTGGGCTGAAAGATTAAACTAGAGTCAAAAAAAATAGGAAACAATAATGGCAAGAAGTGAGTTTGATTTTTTGTGTGATATTCGCGTGAGATATTCGGAGATTGATGGGCAAAATATTGTCTTCAACTCTCATTACCTCACTTATTTTGATGTGACGATTACTGAGTTTTTTAGAAATCTTGGTTTCAACTACAAGGAATATGTTGAGAGAACTAAAATGGATTTCCACTTAGTGAAATCCTTAGTAAATTACGAAAAACCCATTCCATTTGATACTGAAATGCAGGTGGGGTGCCGCGTTGAGAAGGTTGGCAACACGTCCTTAATTTTCTGCTTGGAAATATTTGAAAAAGGGACTGATATTCGGTTTTGTAATGGGGAGATAGTTTGGGTTCATACGGATCAAACAACCCATGAGACGAGCCGTATAAGCGATGAAGTAAGGGATATCTTACGTTAGGTTTTGCGAGATTTTGAAGGGAGGCCTGAAAATACAGGCCTCCGATTTTAAGGTGAGTAAGTTAAGCTGCCTGATCTTCCAGCAGTTTTGCCTTCTCTATGGTAATCGTCCTTGGTTTCAAGGCTTCAGGAATTTCACGATGTAAGTTCACCTTTAAAAGACCGTTAATCATACTGGCACCCGTAACTTCAATTGTATCGGCAAGTTCAAAACTTTGCGCGAAGGCACGCCCTGCTATCCCACGATGGAGATATTCAACGGTACCGTCGTCTTCTGCCGACTTTCCTGAAATACTAAGGGAGTTCTCTTTTACTGTTATGTCGATGTCATCTTCAGTGAAGCCAGAGAGGGCCATGGTGATTTGATAGTTGTCTTGATCATTTTTGATGATGTTATAAGGGGGGAATTTGTCAGAACGTGAGGCTTGTTCCAAGCCTTCAAATAAGTGTTCTATCCGATCATAACCGATTGTAGAACGCATCAAGGGAGCAAAGTCAAAGTTACGCATATCCATATTCTCCTAAAGAGCAATATTTAAAATGTTCCCCAGTAACTGGCGGAACAAGGAATACCAAACCCGTTATCGGCGTCTGGTAATTAATATGTATAGTCAATGGATACGCTTTCAAGAGGAACAGACAATATTAACTTTTCACCGTTAATATTATTGTGTTCAAATGGAAGAAGGGAAAAATGAGCATCGGGCAACGTGAGCAATTTCCGGGCGCTTCTGGTGCAGTATTTTTTTCGCGCACCTATGACGAAGCTTTACGTCTTGTGATGGAGGCTAGGGAATATCTCCTTGGGCCTGGCCGTCTGGCTGTGCGTGACCTGACCAGCGAAGGCGGATTTTCTTATGCAACAGAATCTCTGCGCCTGACGACACGGCTAATTGAAAGCATGTCATGGCTCATGTTTCAACGGGCATTACTGGAAGGGGAAATCACAGCAGAGGAAGGACAAGCCGAAGAGTGTCACCTGAAATATCAGGAAACGTGCTTGCCAGAGGAAAATATCTCAGATTTGTCGACACTTCCGACGGGGCTTGTATCGCTTCTGGATCGGAGTGAAGCTCTCTATAGACGAATTGTCCGTTTGGATAACCAATCTATCATGGCCTTTAACAAAGCAGCCGAAAGTGATTGTTGACCTTAACTAAAGGCACAAAAAAAGGCGCTCAAATTAGAGCGCCAATTTTTTGAAATCACAAGCGATTATTCTAAGCCGAAGCCGCCGAAACGCTTGTTGAATTTCGCAACACGACCATCTTCACGAAGACGCGTTGTTCCACCAGTCCATGCTGGGTGAGTTTTTGTGTCGATTTCTAGCTTAAGAACATCGCCTTCTTTGCCGTAAGTCGAACGAGTTTCAAAAGTCGTACCATCTGTCATTTGAACAGTGATATTGTGGTAATCTGGGTGCGTATCTGTTTTCATAATGCCTCTACCCTCTCGGGGATGCTGTTGTTCACTAAGCGGGCCTTATATTAAAGCTTAGCCTGTCTGGCAAGTAAAGAAGTGAAAATATGTAAATATTCTTGCAAATTCCGGCTGGGGGTATAAACCCAACCGCATCAAAAGTAAGCGCAGAAAGTAGCAAATTGACAGATACAGGCAATTACAGCGAAAATAATGGGGAAACTAAGACACCTTCGAAAAAGGTTGTTTCTCGCTTGTGGGATTTACGCCGATTCGTATTGCCCTATAGATGGCGTTTCGCTGGTGCGATGCTCGCTTTGATCTTCGCGTCAGCTAGTATGCTCCTTATCGGTCAGGCAATTCGTCTGCTCCTCGATAATGGGTTTTCCGCAGGATCTGAAAATCTAGATCAGTATTTTATTGGCCTTATGGTTGTTGTGGCAGCTTTGGCCGTTGCGTCTTTTTCCAGATATTATCTCGTCTCCTGGATTGGGGAGCGGGTGATCTCCGATATACGGAAAGCTGTTTTTGGAAATATCCTGACCCTCAATCCTGCTTTTTTTGAAAAAACGCGGACGGGAGAGGTTTTATCTCGCCTGACGACGGATACGACGCTGATACAGACCGTCATTGGCTCATCCATATCTGTAGCCCTTCGAAATGTCCTTTCTTTTGCTGGCGGCTTGGCTTTGCTGATTTACACCAGCCCTAAACTGGCAGGTATGGTCTTATTGGTCGTACCTTGTATTGTGATACCAATTATAGTCTTTGGTCGTCAGGTTCGTAAATTAAGCCGGGTCAATCAAGACAGTATCGCAAATGTTAGTGCGCTTGCAGACGAGACCTTGCGATCCATTCAAACCTCACAAGCTTACACCCATGAAGAACATGATCGTATTGGGTTCAGCGAGGAAGTTGAAAATAGCTTTCGAATTGCCATAAAGCGGATCAGAGCACGGGCGTGGCTTACGGCGCTGGTCATTCTATTGATTTTCGGCGCAATCGATTTGGTTCTGTGGATTGGTGCCAAAGACGTGGTTGATAACATGATGTCTCCGGGGACGCTGGCATCCTTTGTCTTCTACGCAATAGTGGTTGCCGGTGCTTTGGGATCCCTCAGTGAGGTTTGGGGGGAACTGCAGCGTGCTGCTGGGGCGTCTGAGAGGCTCCTTGAGCTGCTTGTGGAAGTTCCTGGAATCGCTGACCCCGAGAATCCTGTAAAGATGCCTGAGTGGACTACAGCGAGCGTTGAGTTTTCTAATGTGAATTTTCACTATCCCTCGAGAAAAGATATGCCGGCGCTTAATAATTTCTCTTTGGTTGTTGCACCGGGGGAGACTGTTGCCATCGTCGGACCGAGTGGCGCTGGAAAATCGACTGTTTTTCAAATGCTTCTTCGTTTTTATGACCCTCAATCAGGGGCGATATCTATAAATGGAACAAATATCGCGTCGACCCACTTGAATAGCGTGCGCTCCCTTATGGGGTTAGTACCGCAAGAGCCCATTATTTTTGCGGACACTGCTATGAATAATATTCGGTATGGCAGGACTGACGCTAGCGATGAAGAAGTTTATGCCGCAGCAAAAGCCGCGGCCGCCTATGACTTTATTAAAGCAATGCCTGGCGGGTTTGATAGTGAATTTGGAGAGAGAGGCATTAAGATTTCTGGAGGGCAAAAGCAACGTATCGCCATCGCCCGCGCAATCTTGAGAGACCCTGCTATTTTGCTTCTTGATGAAGCAACTTCAGCGTTGGATGCAGAAAGCGAAAACCTAGTTCAAACTGCCATTGAAAACCTGATGGCAGATAGAACGACCCTTGTTATTGCCCACCGATTAGCCACTGTTTTGAATGCAGATCGCATTGTGGTGGTGGAAGAGGGATACGTTGTTGCACAAGGGACCCACGAGCAATTGATGAAAGAAGGCGGATTATACGCGAAGCTGGCCAAATTACAGTTCGACATAGGCCGCGAAGCCTTAACCGTTTAAGGGAAACCCTCGTTGACTGCGACTATCGTTTTGTGAGTTTTAACTCAATCCGGCGATTTCGCAGGAAGCCTATTTCATCATCTCGGGGATCAAGGGGTTGGAATTCACCAAAACCCGTTGGGGCGAGTCTGTTTGCCGGTACGCCTCGCGCTATCAAGTATTTAGTGACGGAGAGTGCACGGGCGATGGAGAGCTCCCAATTGGATGGGAAGCGCGCTGTGTTGATAGGCTGCTTGTCTGTGTGACCATCCACCCGCAAGACCCAATCGATATCGTTGGGAATAGTTCCGGAGATTTCTAAAAGCGTTTTTGCAAATGTGGCCATATTCTCCCGGCCACGATCTCCAAGTTCAGCCTCTCCAAGACCAAAGAGTACTTCTGACTGGAAAACAAATCTGTCGCCCACGACACTTATGCCGGAGCGGTTCTTCAGTACTTTTTTAAGCTGACCAAAGAAGTTAGATCGATAGGATTGAAGTTCTTGAACTTTCCGAGCAAGAGCAACATTCAGTTTCTTCCCTAAATCCGCAATTTGGATTTTCTGCTCTTGGTCTTTCTCCTTGGAGATCTCCAATGCCGTTTCAATGCGAGCAAGTTGAACGCGTAAAGCTTCAATTTGTGCATTCAAAATTTGCATCTGCGCCTGCGCTTCTTTTGAAACTTTCTCTTCATCTGTCAGTGAATCTTGTGTTTGGAGATACAGGGCTTGTAACTCGGACAATCGGATATCACGGTCCTTGATATCTTTTTGGGCAAGAGACGTCCGCTCTTCCTCTTCTGATAATTTGGCTTCAAGTTCTTTGCTGCGATCTCGAATTTGCGAAACCTCAGTTTTATTTTTAGAGAGCTGCACACTCATCGCGCCCACGCTTGCTTCCAACTCGTCTCTAAGCTTTTGAAGGGAGGCGATGTCGCGGTTCAGGCTCTCGATTTCTTTGAGATTGACGGAGAGGGCTTCTTGGTCAGCTAGAATCTTTGCTTCTGCGTCTTTTAAAGCCGTTTCAGTGACCGTGGTTTTAGTTTCCTGTTCGCGGAGTAAAATGACAAGTTCGTCTCGCTTACTTTCAGCCTCCAATGCGCGGGCCGTTAGGGTGTCTAGCCGAATAATAGCGCTATCACGTTCTTGATTCGATTTAGCAAGACTTATCGTCACAGATGAAATGTCTGTGCGTAAATCAGCGCTTGATTGACGCTCTAAGGCCAAAAGGTCCGCAAGCTCGTTTACTTGCTGATTAAGCTGTTCGAGCGCTTTATCTTTGCCTGAGAGGGCTTGAGACAAAAAGAATTGAGAAAGAACAAAAACCACAAGCAGAAAAATGATGACAAGCAACAAGGTTGTCAGGGCATCAACAAAACCCGGCCAAATTTCGTAATTGGCGCGTTGTCCGCTACGTCTGCGTGCCATTATCTACCCCTATACCCAACTTTCAAGTGCGGCGATCTTCTTCAGCGATTGCTGCGATTGTGCGCGTTAAAAGTTTGATATCACTTCTAATTTCTTGAGTAATTTGATTGCGACCATCGGCAAGATCTTCCAGCATTCTCGCCACATATACATCCAGATTACGCAGATGATTACGGCTGGCTTGATCAAGGCCTCCTGTGTCATGTAGTTGAGCCAATTTCTGTAAAACAGGTTTTAGCTCTAATTGGCCTTCAACCAGTTTGACCATCAAATCTTGCTCTGAGCGCATTTGATCCGTCAGGGCGGCGAGTTTTTCGCTAACAGAATTCATGGCACTTTCACTGGAATGGCGTCGATCTTCATTTCTAGTTAAAGTTCTCTGCAGACTGTTCAGGCTTTCGGCGGACTGCTCTAGGAGCGCACTAACATAGGCTGGTACACTTTGATCCCCTTCAACCATGCCGGCGGGACCTGATGGTGTAAAGCGCGTGATTGTGGTCAGCCATTCTTCCAAGTCAGTGTAGAACCGGTTCTGAGCTTGTCCCGCTTGCATGTCTAAAAAACCAAGAACAAGAGATCCTGCTAGACCAAATAATGAGGATGAAAAAGCAACAGCCATACCAGCAAGTGGCTTTTCAAGGCCGATTTTCAACTCATCAAATACTTTTGAGAAATCGCCGCCATCAACGCTTAAAGTCGATATGGCAGCGCCGATGGATCCCACAGTCTCTAACAGCCCCCAGAAGGTCCCTAAAAGCCCAAGAAAGACTAAAACATTGATCATGTAGCGGGATATGTCCCGACCTTCATCTAGCCGTGCGCCGATACTGTCGAGCAATGTATTCATCGTAATCGCGGTCAGGCGCAAGGGGCCGTTCGATTCTTTGATGATGGTAGCCAGTGGTGACAGAAGGCTTGGGGATGCTTGCAAAGAAATCCCACTTTCGGCTCTTCGCAGGTTTTCAGCCCAGTTTATTTCTTTGTTTAACATCAAGACTTGGCGGAAAATAAACAATATGCCGAAAAGAAGGACGCTCAAAATAAGGCCATTCAAATAGGGATTTGATTCAAAGGCCGCAATTGCCGGGCCGTAAACAAAGGCGGAAATTCCGACTACAATCGCCAAAAAAATCACCATCCGAATAAGATGACGTTGAGGCTTGTTTATATGCGGCACATTTACACCGTTAGGTGAGTTTAATCCTGTAAGATTGGTCATGGTCACCGCGTTATCAGATTTAATTCAACACGATCAGCAGGCAAGTCATCGTCTGGCTTGCCCAATGCCCGTACTTCAATTTTGTTATTAGGAACACCAAGTTCCATTAATTTTGATCGAACAACTAGCGCGCGCCCAAGAGATAACCGCCGGGCAGCACTATTGCTATTTGCATCCGCATACGCAATCAACTGAATCCGGTCGTTATTGGACTTGAGCGTTTTCGCAAGTTCTTTCAATTGACGTGTGGCGCCCCCTGGCAATTTCGACTGTTCAGGTTGGAACAGAATATGATTTGTCGCTCCTGAAGAGGGTGCTGTTGGTGTCGTTTTTGTTTCTGGCGCAATGGCAGCTACTTGTATTTCCGGTTCAGGCTTCTTTGCTGCGGGTTTATTCTCCGCCGGTATTACAGCTTTAGGAACCTCAGCTTTTGCCACAGGTTTTTCCTGTTTAGTTGGCGGAGTTTCGGTGCTTTTTACGATAACAACGGGCGCCTCAACCACTGTCTCAACTTCAGGCGGCGCTACGGGTTTTTTCTTCGCTACAATAGGAGCTGGTTTTGCGACGACTTCATTCTTTTGCGATGCAATTTCGACATTAGCAGGAGCGGCTTCTACTTTTGGCGCTGCTTTTTCAACAGGCGGAGCAACTTTAGCTACTTTTACCTCAGGGGCTGGTTTTGCGGGCGCCTGAGTTGGTGGGGCCGTTTTGGCAACAATTTTGGATTTTGCTTTTGCAGGTTTCTTTTTCGCCGTAATAACTTTTTTCTTTTTAGGGCGAGATCCAGGAGGCGTGAGGGTAATGACTTCATTACCATAAACGATCCGGCTGCTTGTCGAATACTGACCGCCATTCTGCAGCGATCCGGCATTAGTTTGATAAGGGTTGCTATAAGGCGCGGTGTAGGATGGTTGAGGATTTATTGCACCTAGATTAACCTCAATCGGCGATGAGCCAGATCCGCCTATTACGACTGTTTGAGAGGCAGCAATGTTTGCATAAAAGCCAGCGCTAACTAACATTACCGCAGCAAAGCTTTTACTTTGCCAAGAATTTAATCCAGTCGTTTTCCTTAGAGCCATAAAGGCACCCCCACAATAACTTCCAGGCTGTAACTCCCTGAATGAACGAACGTCCAGGAATCAGCCTTGAGCATTTAACCTTACATTGACCATGCGTTATGACACTGTAAGGGCAAACCTACCAATGGGGGACACAATAACTTACACGTAACAAGGTCACAACTTCAATTTTGTGTGTGGGGGGCGTAGTTTGTTAGACTTTCTTGCGTGCTCTGCGCAAAAGGTCCAGCATATGCTGGTTAATGCCGCTATTTGTTGCAAGAATGTCGCCTTTTTCTACCATTTTTTCACCGGCATCGATTTGACTGACCAATCCACCAGCCTCGCGCATGATAATGATACCTGCCGCCATATCCCATTCAGATAAACCGCGTTCCCAAAAACCGTCGAAACGGCCCGCAGCTACGTAAGCGAGATCCAATGCTGCAGATCCAAAATGGCGGATACCAGCGGAGACAGCCATAATTTCGTGCGCTTCACGCAAAAATTCGTCATGGCCAGGTTTACCAAGGTAAGGAACACCGGTGGCAAGAATACTATTTGCCATGGAATTTCTGGCAGAAACCCGTAAGCGATGACCATTTATAAAAGCGCCATCTCCTTTAGTTGCCCAGAATAGCTCGTCCTTTACAGGATCAAGTATTACGCCAGCAATAAGGTTTTTACCTTCCATGACAGCAATAGAAATCGCGAAATGGGGAATGCCGTGAAGGAAGTTTGTTGTGCAATCCAGTGGGTTTACAATCCAGTAATGACTGCCGTCTTTAGCGGGGACAGTCTCACTGCCTTCAAGGCGGAAGCCAAAATCAGGGCGCGCTTGCGATAATTCTCCACGGAGTGTTTTTTCCGCAGAAACGTTAGCAGCACTCACAAATTCAGCGGGCCCTCTTCGGGAAACTTGCAAATTCTCTACTTCATTAAAGTCGCGGAGAAGTTTGCGGGAAGCCTTACGTACAGCGGCTTCCATAACATTGATAAGGGCAGATTTGCGAGCCATTAGAGGTACCTGATTGGTCTGATTGGGTAAATATACTTAAACAAAATCGAGCGGTTATTCCGCTCGTTTTGAGTATTCCGATGTTTCTGTGTTTACAACAACTTTCTCGCCTGCACTGCAAAAAGGTGGGACCATGATCCGCATGCCGTTTTCCATTGTTGCAGGTTTATAGGACGAGGCCGCTGTTTGGCCTTTTACTGTTGGTTCAGTGTCAGTAATTTCCAGTGTAATATTTTCTGGAAGAATAACATTCAACGGATCTTCATCGTAAAATTCGATTTGGACTTGCAAACCGTCTTGAAGGAACGCAGCTTTTTCACCGATCAAATCTTTTGACAATGTTACTTGTTCATATGTTGTAGTATCCATGAATGTCAAAAGGTCGCCATCCTCAAAGAGGAACTGGAAGTCTTTTTGATCCAGGCGAACGCGCTCAACAGTTTCCGATGAACGGAAACGTTCATTAAGTTTGGTATTATCACGAAGATTTTTCAGCTCCACTTGTAAGTAAGCGCCGCCCTTGCCGGGCTGAGTATGCTGAATTTTTACAGCGATCCAAAGACCACCTTTGTGTTCGATTATATTACCGGGTCGAACCGCATTGCCATTAATCTTCATGACTGACCATCGTCCATTTGAATTGTAAAATATTTCGGCGCGAAACCTATCAGGTTGCCACAATCATATCAATGACCCTGTTAAATTCTGCAACGGCTTGCTTCGGACCCGTCTCAAAATTCCACACGCCGCCAGAGACAGCAAGAAAGTCTGCTCCGCTTTTAATGAGTGGGCCAGCATTGTCAACCGTAATTCCGCCAATTGCAACACAAGGGACTTCGATAAAGTCGGTCCACCATTCCAATATTTCAGGCGATGCCGTTGTTTTCGCCTCTTTTGTTGTGGTGGGGTAGAAGGCGCCGAAAGCCACATAGTCCGCATTGCGCTCAGCCGCTTCCATCGCAAGATGGCGGGAATCGTGACAAGTAACCCCAACAATCATATCATCACCGACTATCGCGCGGGCTTCCTTGTAAGGCATGTCTTCTTGCCCGACATGAACCCCATCAGTCCCAAGCTCTTTTGCAAGTTGTGGGTCATCGTTTAACAAAAATGCAACATCGTGTGCCTGAGATATAGGCATTAGTCTTTCAGATGCTGCTGCGATTTCTGCTTTGGATGCATCCTTTAAACGAAGTTGGAAACAAGCAACATCTCCGCCCGATAAAGCCTCCTTAAAAGAAGTCTCAAAGCTATCCAGATCGATTGCCGGAGGTGAAATCAAGTAAAGGCGAGGGCGAAGAGTTTCGATTTGATTGCTCCAAAACTAAGGCTTTTAAAAGAAAACAGGCTTGCCCTATATAGCACAAACCTGTTTTTTGTTTAGTATTGAAAAGAGCTTATTAGGAAGCTGTTTCCATTTCGGGTGAATATTTTCCATCTCGCGCGGCACTTGCAAGTTTTGCGCGATGAATGAAGGCGTCTTGTCCTGCCTTAATATTTTCGTCTTTTCCGCCCCATGCTTTTAGAGCTGACGATTGAAGGGCACGACCATAGGAATAGCTAATCTCCCACGAGTGAGAGTCCATCTGGTTCATAACATTCAGATTTTCAGTGGCATTTGTTTCGCTTTGGCCGCCTGACAAAAAGACGATGCCTGGGACAGAAACTGGAACTGTTTGTTCGAAACAGTAGATCGTTTTCGCGGCAACTTCACCTGCATCTGCTTGTTCAGGACAGTCTTTACCGGAAATGACCATATTTGGTTTAAGGAGCATTTGTTCCAAGACAACACGTTGTTTATACAGCTCGTCAAAAACGGCTTTCAATGTTGTTTCAGTGACAGCGTAACATTCATCAATAGAATGGGAACCGTCCATCAGAATTTCAGGCTCAACAATGGGAACAATATTTGCTTCCTGACAAAGGGCAGCGTAGCGCGCCAGTGCATGGGCATTTGTTGCGATACAATATTCACTTGGGGCAGTATCTCCAATAGAGATAACGGCGCGCCATTTAGCAAAGCGAGCACCAAGCTTATAATATTCTGCTAGGCGTTCACGCAATCCATCTAAACCCTCTGTGACCAATTCTCCATCGGTGAAAGCAAGTTCTTTTGCACCCATGTCGACTTTAATGCCGGGGATAATGCCTTGATCACTCAAAACGTCGGCAAGGCGACGTCCATCTTTTGCTGATTGGCGAAGTGTTTCGTCATATAAAATGACACCACTGATATAGTCAGAAATTCCGTCCGCAGTGAAAAGCATTTCGCGATAGTCGCGGCGTGACTCTTCGGTGCTTACAACGCCAATGCTATCCAAGCGTTTTTGGATGGTTCCGGTGCTTTCGTCCGCAGCCAGAATACCTTTGCTTGCTGCGACGAGTTGGAGTGCAGTTTCTTCCATGTCGTGTTCGCTCATTTGATTAACCCTATGGTCTGTCTTAAAATTAGGTAGTCAGTGCTTTGACGCCAGGCAATTCTTTGCCTTCCATCCATTCAAGGAAAGCACCACCAGCAGTTGATATATACGTAAAGCCTTTTGTAACATCCGCCATTGCGAGGGCAGAGACCGTGTCGCCGCCGCCTGCAACAGATACTAAAGAATGAGCTTTTGTCAGCCGTTCAGCTTCTTTTGCAACAGAAAATGTACCCGCACCAAAAGGCTCGATTTCGAAGGCACCAAGGGGGCCATTCCAGACGAGGGTCTTGCATGTCGCGAGTTTGGATTTTAATATTTCTGTAGATTTCGGTCCAGCATCCAAGATCATTTCATCGGCTTTAACATCGTCAATACTTGCCGAACGGTTCACCGCATTTGCTTTGAACTCTTTTGCCAAAACAGCATCTTCGGGAAGAAGAATTTCGCATCCGATTTTTTCAGCTTTGCTCAAAATTTCATTGGCCGTATCAGCCAAGTCGTGTTCGCAAAGAGACGCCCCAACACTGATGCCTTTAGCATTAAGGAATGTATTAGCCATGCCGCCACCAATAACGAGGCAATCAACTTTCTCAATCAAGTTGAACAATAAATCCAGCTTTGATGAAATCTTAGCGCCACCAACGATTGCTATAACAGGACGCGTTGGAGATTCTAAAGCTGCGGACAGGGCTGATAGCTCAGCTTCCATGTTCCGGCCAGCATAGGCTGTCAGTTCGCGTGTAATCGCTTCTGTAGATGCGTGCGCTCGATGGGAGCAAGAAAAGGCATCGTTCACGAAAATATCGCCAAGGGCTGCAAGCTGCTTGGCAAATGCAGGGTCATTCTTCTCTTCGCCTGGATTGAAGCGTACATTCTCAAGAAGAATGACGCGGCCTTTACCTGTCGCTGCAATGGCATTTTTTGCGCTCTCACCAGTACATTCACTGGCAAAATTCACTGGAATACCGAGATAATCTGCAACGGCGGGCGCGATTGGCGCAAGCGACATCTCAGGATTAACGTGACCTTTAGGCCGCCCGAAATGACTGAGCAGGGCAACAGTTGCGCCCTTTTCAGTCAATTCGCGGATTGTCGGAGCAACCCTTTCTATCCGGGTAAAATCAGTAACCTTGCCATCTTGCATAGGTACATTGAGATCAACCCGGACCAGGGCAATTTTGCCATCTACATCGATGGCGTCGAGTGTCCGATATGCGGGCATTCGATAATACTCCGTTGTTTGTCTTAACCCAGTTTCGCCATGGCAACTGCTGTATCGCCCATACGATTGGAGAAACCCCATTCATTGTCGTACCAGCTCAAAACACGAACGAATGTGCCTTCAACGACTTGAGTTTGTGTCAGATCGAAAGTGGAACTGGCAGGATTGTGATTGAAGTCAATAGAAACGAGTGGTTCACTATTTGCAGCAAGAACGCCTTTCAGGCGGCCATTTGCAGCTTCAACAATGGCAGCATTTACTTCTTCCACTGTCGTGGGACGGCCTGCAACAAATGTTAGGTCAATCATGGAAACGTTTGCTGTTGGTACGCGAACAGACGTTCCATCCAATTTACCAGCAAGCTCTGGCAAAACAAGACCAACGGCCTTAGCCGCGCCAGTTGACGTTGGGATAATTGATGTTGCTGCGGCACGCGCGCGGCGCATGTCACTGTGAAGTGTGTCTAGAACAGGCTGATCACCTGTGTAGGAATGAACCGTTGTCATGAACCCGTGTTTAAGGCCAATGGCATCGTTCAGTACTTGCGCCACTGGAGCCAAGCAGTTTGTTGTACAAGAAGCGTTAGAGACAATTTTGTGATCTGCTGTCAATTTATCATGATTTACACCATAAACAACTGTCAGGTCAGCATTGGCGCCCGGTGCAGAAATAAGGACTTTTTTTGCGCCGGCATCAAGGTGCAATTTCGCTTTATCAGCACTGGTAAAAATACCTGTACATTCAAAGGCGATATCAACTTTAAGTTCACCCCATGGAAGATCTGCAGGATTGCGTTCAGCAGAAACTTTAATAGGGCCGCGACCTAGGTCGATGCTGTCTTCAGTTGCGACGACTTCGCCAGGGAAACGACCATGAACACTATCATATTTAAGAAGGTGAGCGTTGGCACTGACTGAACCCAAATCGTTAATACCGACTACTTCAATGTCTGTACGGCCAGATTCGTAAATCGCCCGTAATACATTCCGACCGATGCGACCAAATCCGTTAATTGCTACACGTACTGTCATTTTCTCATGAACTCCTATAGTCAATGCTGGCGAAATTTTCGCCAAATTTCCGATTAAAGTTGGCTTTTAGCCGCTTGAACAGCAGCTTCACTTGTAATATTAAAATGTTTATAGAGCGCGTCTGCAGGCGCAGATGCTCCAAAGCTGTCGAGGCCAATAAAGACACCCTCTGTCCCAATGAATTTTTGCCATCCAAAGGAGCAAGCCGCTTCAATTGCAACTTTTGCTGTGCCGGGGCCAAGTGTTTCCCGTTTGTAATCAGAATCCTGTGCTTCAAATAACTCCCAGCAAGGGACTGAGACAACACGAGCGCCAATGCCTTCGGATTCGAGGGATTTTTGAGCGTCTAGAGCAATTGTAACCTCTGAGCCTGTAGCAAAAAGCGTTACTTTAGCTTCGTTCTGGGACGGCGATAACTCATAGGCACCTTTGGCCGATAAATTTTCCGACGTGTAATCTGTCCGAACCAAAGGAAGTCCTTGTCGGCTCAATGACAAAACAGCCGGTGTTTTCTTCGTTTTCAACGAAATTTCCCAACATTCGGCCGTCTCAACAGCATCAGCAGGGCGGAAAACATTGACGTTTGGCATGGCGCGTAACGCGGCTAAATGTTCAACAGGTTGATGGGTTGGTCCATCTTCACCCAAACCGATTGAATCATGTGTCATGACATAAATGACACGTTGCTCCATCAATGCAGAGAGGCGGATCGCTGGCCGTGCATAGTCAGTGAAGACCATAAAGGTTCCACCATAAGGAATGAAACCTTTATGGAGTGCAATACCGTTCATAATGGCAGACATACCGAATTCACGAACGCCGTAATAGACATAACGACCGGAGAAATCTTCAGGTGTTATTGGGTCCTGGTGAGACGTTTTCGTCAGGTTAGAACCCGTCAAATCTGCGGAACCACCAATTGTGGTGGTGACAAGACCATTAATCACATTCAAGGCTTCTTGACTGGATTTGCGGCTGGCCCAACCTGGTGCATCTTCAGTTAGCTGCTTTTTGTAGGCGAGCATCACTTCATCAAAGTCAGAAGGCAGTTCGCCCGATAAGCCAAATTCAAAGGCGGCGCGTTTTTCAGCATCCAACGCCTCTAGGCTTTTTTCCCACTCGGAACGGAGGCGAGCGCCTTTTGTACCAACGGCACGCCAGCAATCAAGTATCTTGCCCGGAATTTCGAATGGCGCGTGGGGCCAATTCAAAACTTTGCGAGCTTGTGCTATTTCATCATCCCCAAGAGCCGCGCCATGAACAGAAGACGTTCCCTGTTTATTTGGGGCACCAAAACCAATGATGGTCTTGCAAGCAATCATCGATGGTTTGTTTGAGCTACGTGCTTTTTCAAGGGCGGTTTCGATAGCCTCATAATCATGACCATCAACAGCCTGCGTATCCCAGCCCATCGCTTCAAATCTTTTTAGCTGATTGTCGGATACGGAAAGATCTGTTTTACCATCGATGGTGATGTCATTGTCATCCCAAAGAACAATCAGTTTTCCAAGTCCCATATGGCCCGCAAAAGATGCAGCTTCGTGACTAATGCCCTCCATCAGGCAACCGTCACCAACGATGACATATGTATTGTGATCGACAATCCCTTTATAGCGGGACGCTGTCATTTTTTCGGCAAGCGCCATTCCAACGGCTGTGGCTAGGCCTTGGCCTAGGGGGCCTGTCGTTGTTTCAATTCCTTGCGCGTGACCATATTCAGGATGGCCTGCGGTTTTGGCACCAAGCTGACGGAAGTTTTTAATCTCTTCCATTGTCATGTCTTTGTACCCTGTCAAATGCAACAGGGAATAAAGAAGCATTGAGCCGTGACCGGCTGACAATACAAAGCGATCCCGATCAGGCCAGTTTGGCTTTGAGGGATCAAACTTCAGAAATTTCGAAAATAAGACTGTTGCTACGTCAGCCATGCCCATTGGCATACCGGGATGGCCAGAATTTGCTGCTTGCACAGCATCCATGGAAAGTGCACGGATTGCATTTGCCATTTCAGTGTATTTGGATTCTGAGGACGTAGATTTTGCGTCACTATTGTTCATATTCGACTCTTTTTTATCCACCAACAGGTAATGCTTACTCTCAACCGCAGCGTTTGTAGGGATAATTCCCAAGTCGCCGCAGGTCCGAATGCCGCCGGTGCCCATACAGGGGGTCACAATTTGGTACCCACTCTAAAGTTAAAATTAATCGTGCCTGAATTCTTACAAATAGAAAAATCCTGAGATTAATTAAGACTAACCTTGAGCAGTCATGGAATCGGGAGGGAAGATGCCGCCCAAAGGCGGTCACGTCAACAGCTTAGTTGGGGCAGAGGGACTGAAAGGTAAAAAAAAGCATATAGCAATTGGGTTGACTGGTATTATCTGGTGATCGTATTGTCTTATCCAGCAATTAAGGTCGTAGTCTTCTTAAAAAGGCGGACCGAATAAAATGGGGGAGTCCTGATATTACCGAATCGCGGATTGAAATAGCCTTGCAACGTCTCGCAGCAGCTGCAGAGCTTGCCCTGAGTAAACCGGATCAAGGCTCCCTTGATATTGGTACGGAACCGGGCTTTGACGAAGAACTTGTAACCTTGCAGACAACTAATCAGCAGCTTCGCCAAGAATTGGCCGAACTGAAAGTGGCCTATAAAACCTTAAAGAAATCGACGGAAATTGTATCCTCGCGTGTCGATGACACAATAAATAACCTCAGTTTGTTATTGGAGAATTAAGGAATGGCGTCTGTAACCGTAAAAGTAAATGGTCGTCCTTATCCAATTGTTTGTGGTGATGGTGAAGAAGATCATTTAAAATATTTGGCAGAATTCGTTAATAAAAAAGCCAAAGATCTCAATGGTATGGCCACTACGGCGTCAGAAGGGCAACTTCTTTTAATGACGTCTCTGTTGATCGCAGATGACTTGTTCCAGGCCTATGAGACGATCGAAAAACTCAAATCTGAAAGTGGTCTTGAGCACAGTCCAGATATAGAAGTTCTCGCTGAAAAAATTGAAGCTATTGCAGAACGACTTGAAAGCGCCTAAATAAGCAAGGAGTTACACTGCCTTGTGCGTTCGATTATCGATATCCTGGGGCCAATAAAGAAATCTAGGGGGCTAATCCCTGACTGGGCCGTGGTCCTATTATATCGGCTCCCACCTGACTTGTCAGGCCACAGTGATTTCCAAAAGTCAACGGCTATGGTGGTGTAACCCTAATTACTGAAGATGTTTTTGGTGACCATAAAACATTTTGTTTTGGAAAATTATTGCACTCTATTCCTGCTAGAAAAAAAGCTGACCGACAATTAGCGTCAACTAAACGTGGATCACTTTTTAATGCAAAAGCTGGATTGCAAGCAGCCCATAATTTTTTAACCTCTATTGAACTTCCCGCAGACTCAAAAATTTCTTTATACTTCCCCATTGGAAGTGAGTTGGAAACCGTCCCCCTTTTAAAGGACCTAAATACACGGAACATAACGACCCTCTTACCAGTTGTTGCGGGGAGAGATCGTCCGTTGATCTTCAAGGAGTGGTCAATTGGAAACCCTCTTGAGCAGGGCCGTTTTGATGTCTTTATTCCGACTGAAGAAGCCAGAGTTATGATACCAGATATTCTGGTGGTTCCGCTTCTGGCTTTTGATACGTTTGGGTATAGATTAGGGTATGGCGGTGGTTTCTATGATAGAACACTGGAAGCACTTCGTACTGAAGGTGACTGCTTAGCTGTAGGTTATGCATATGCGGGGCAGGAAGTCGCTCAGGTAACGATAGATAAATTTGATCAACCATTAGATTGGTTAGTGACTGAAAAAGAAGCAAGGAAGAGACAGTGAAATTTTTGTATTGCGGTGATGTAGTCGGGCGTTCTGGCCGTGAAGTTTTAGTCCAGAACCTTCCTGACCTTCGCAAACGGTTGGCGTTGGATTTTGTTGTTGTAAATGGGGAAAACGCTGCCTCTGGTTTTGGTATAACAGAGAAAATCTGTAAAGAATTTTATGAAGTCGGAACTGATTGCCTGGTTCTTGGTAATCATAGCTTTGATCAAAAAGAGATCATGACGTATATGGCGACGGATACGCGCCTAATTAGGCCTGCAAATTATCCAGAAGGAACCCCCGGACGGGGAGCCGCGGCATTTAAAACACGGGCTGGTAAAAGCATTCTAGTCATACAAGTGATGGGGCGGGTTTTTATGGACCCGCTGGATGATCCTTTCGCAAGCGTTGAAAAATTATTAAAAACTGGAAAGTTGGGTCAAAAGTACGACTTTATTCTGGTTGATATTCACGGCGAGGCTACATCTGAGAAGATGGCTATGGGGCATTTTTGCGATGGCAGAGTGTCTTTGGTCGTGGGTAGCCACACCCATGTGCCGACGGCAGATGCCCAGATTTTACCCGGAGGCACAGGGTATCAAACAGATGCAGGAATGTGTGGAGATTTCAATTCTGTCATTGGTATGGATAAAGAAGAACCTCTTCGCCGGTTTACCAAGAAAATTTCTACTAGTAGATTTTCTCCAGCTCTGGGCCCTGCCACTTTGTGTGGTGTCTATGTGGAGACGGATGACAAAACAGGTCTTGCGATTAAAATTGCGCCCGTTCGCATTGGGGATCGCTTGATCGAAACGGAACCGATGCATTGATCTGCTTGCTGAAATAACAGAGATTTTTTTTGTATTTTTTTGTATTTAGTTAATTATCTGAGCAATTAAGCCCAAATTTTGCCTTGAAAGTCATGTTGATTAAGATTTTGAATAATCGTTATGTGTAGTTTATTAAGAACAGTCCGAATATACTTAAATGCTTGTCACTGTATTGAAGTTCCTCTCCGGAGATAAATTTGTCTAAGCCGCAAATACATTTCGAAGTACATGGTCAAAAGGGCTCATCTTGGGCGGTCCAGAAAGTGTGCGATGAAAAATCTTCTGCGATTGATATAGCCAAAAACCTTTTTAAAGATCTAAATTTAGTTGCTGTGAAGGTTCTTGAGGTAAAATATGATAGCTCAGATCCCCTCTTCCATGACAAAGAAGTCTATTTTGAAGGGGAGAGAATCAAGCTTGCGCAAGTGAGTACAGTTGAGCTCATTGGGCCTATTTGTAAAAAAGCGGATGATATGTATTTGCCCGCTGCCCGGCGGAGCATGTTGAAGCTATTGCAAAAACCCCTCTCCGGCTGGAAGATTACCCCGCTTGAGCTCCTATACCATCAAGGACATCTCCAAAAATTAAATGATACCGGGCAAATTTTGCAAGGGGCTGCCCAGCGAGCCGCCGTATCTCATGTCCAAAAAACGGGGCAAAAGCCCAATGAACGTGTCCTCGAGATATATGGGTATACGAACACAATTTTGCAGGACTTGAAAAAATTGACAATTGCGGACCTTGTTCCTGAAATTGTCGATGATGATTTGATTGGTGCCCTTAAATTGGCGAAAGAGACAGAGGATTGGCGCAAGTCGTTTATGATGTCCTTTGCCCGGCACTTGCAAGATGTGAAGAGTCTCGAAGAAAAATTCGAGAAAGTAATCCATTATCTCTCTCTTTATGATGATCCAGACATTCTTGAAATGTTAGATCGATATCTCGCTGATTTTGCATCCTCACCTGCCATCTTGCAAACTTTGATGGGGGAAGATAATAATTTAGGGGAAGCAATGCTGAGCCTTATTGATTTTATTCGTGGGGCGAAAGAAAAAAATAGAGGTGAACATCACGGAACTCAGCGCATTAATATGTTGATCCGGGATGTCAATTTACCAGAAACCAAACAGGTTCTCGTCTTGAGGCTGAGCGAGACTTTAGCTGGGAACCAGTCCTTCGTAAAAGAAGACCCCTTCAAGAGCGTGTCCTACCATAGCAAAATTTTAGCGAAAATGCATATTGCTGCTGGGGAGCATATTGGTGGGCAGGATGCTGTTGAAGCGCTGGAATCAAGATGCGAGCGTATGACGGGCAGTATTACAATTGGTACGATGCTTGACGGTTTTACTGATCCGCTGGATCGCGTCGAAAGATTGTTGCAGATTAATAGGGGGATCGTCGGTCCTGTAAATACAAGGGCTATTGCGAACTACATTTTACCTGTCCTTGAAAGTCCGCAGAATATTACCCTTATTTCAGAGCAAAAAGGCCCACTCTTGCCCACGCTTGCAAGGCTTCGAGAATTTCAGACAAAGGTACGACAATCCGGTTTTCAACAATATTATTCAGATAAATTGTTGAGCATTTTAGATGAAATCGCTGTCGAAATCATGACGTCAAAAAACGTACTTGGATCGTTGGCTAAGGAATCCATAGATAACATACATCTGGGGTTAAGTTTGCTTCAGTTGATAGCTGAAGAAAAACTCACAATGCCGAGTGGAATGAAAATGGTAAGGGATTTTGCCAAGGAGACCATTGTGTCAGAAACTTTTATGGCGGCGTTGGAAGAAAAAGCGAAAGATGGAGCCTCTCAAGCCGTGCTCTTCCGGCAGTTCTATATGCTATTGGAACGTACAGGCATCAAATAGGCATGGGTGAGAAAGCGACGCTCAGCAAATTTATTTCTTCATTTTATCATTCTTGTCTTGGGAGATGGTGAGCCTTGCGTTAAAAACAGGTATAACGGGCTGGCGCAAGGGCGTTTTTAGTACAGAACTCTACTAAAAATCTTCAAAGTGCTGATTGATCTGACACCAAGGGAACAGACGTTCCCATTGCGAAGAGAAGAAGTATGGCGGGACATTCACAATTTAAGAACATTATGCATCGCAAAGGTGCGCAAGATAAAAAGCGGGCTAAGATCTTCGCTAAGCATATTCGGGAACTGACAGTTGCTGCAAAAGCGGGGTTACCTGAACCGGATATGAACCCACGCTTGCGGACGGCAATCTCTGCGGCACGTTCCGATAATATGCCTAAAGATAATATCGATCGTGCGATCAAACGTGCTGCCGGTACGTCTGATGGGGAAAATTACGAAGAAATTCGGTACGAAGGATATGGTCCTAGCGGCGTCGCTGTCATTGTGGAAACACTTACGGATAATAGAAATCGTACGGCGGCGGAAGTGCGCGCAGCCTTTACGAAATCTGGAGGGGCGCTTGGTGAGACGGGCTCGGTCTCTTTTATGTTCGAACATATTGGCCAGATCGTCTATTCAGCGGCTGAAATTGACGCCGATGAAATTTTTGAAGTTGCGTTGGAGGCTGGGGCTGAGAACGTAGAATCCACTGAGGAAATGCACGAAATTACGTGCGCACTTGGCGACTTCAACGATGTTCAGTCCGCGTTGGAAGGTAAATATTCTGCACCCACTGAAGCTGGTATCATTTGGAAGCCAAATAACGTGGTTCCAATCGAAAATGAAGATAAAGCAACTTCTGTGTTTAAGCTTATCGATGCTTTAGAAGATAATGACGATGTGCAGAAAGTCTCTGCAAATTTTGATATTCCAGAAGAAATTCTCGAAAAAATAGGTTCGTAATCTGTATGGAGTTTGTCTAGACCATGCGTTTGTTAGGGTTGGATCCGGGACTTAGACATACCGGATGGGGTTTGATCGAAACCGAAGGAAATAAAATACGGCATCTGGCTAATGGTGCCGTATCTTCCGATGGGACGCTCAGTCTGGCTGAACGGCTGGTGCAATTGTTTGACGGACTTGAGAAAGTAATAGGCGAATGGCAGCCTGAAGAAGCCGCGGTTGAAGAGACTTTTGTCAATAAAAACCCAGTATCTACATTGAAGTTGGGGCAAGCACGGGGGATCTCTCTCCTTGTCCCCGCCATGCATGGTCTACACGTTGAAGAATATGCCCCTAACAAGATCAAGAAATCTGTTGTCGGGGCAGGGCATGCCGGAAAAGATCAAATTCACGCCATGGTCAGCATGTTATTACCAGGATGTAAAATCGCCAACGAACATGCAGCCGATGCGTTGGCTGTTGCTATTTGCCATGCGCACTATGCCGGGACGAATAAAAAATTGCGAAATGCAACGTTGATGGCGGGGAAAAAATAATGATTGCGAAACTTACGGGCAAGCTCGACAGTGTTGGGGAAGACTGGATCATTATTGATGTTGGAGGCGTAGGCTATCTTGCTTATTGTTCTGCCATAACTTTGCGAAACATGCCCGAAGCGGGAGGGATTGTTTCTTTGTTTATAGAAACACATGTTCGCGAAGATCACATCCACCTTTTCGGTTTCCAAGATCAAGGGGAAAAAGCGTGGTTCACACTTGTACAGACTGTGCAAGGTGTTGGCGCCAAAGTTGCGTTGGCTATTTTGTCTTTATATGGTGGGGGTGAGCTGACGCAGATTGTTGCCGCTGCTGATAAAACGGCGCTAACCCGTGTCACCGGCGTTGGTCCCAAAGTGGCCGGCCGTATTGTGGCCGAGCTGAAAGATAAGGTCGCTAAAATGGATTTAGGATCCGTTGCATTGTCTTCAGATTCCTCATCGAACAGTAAAAAAGGGGCCTCTACGACTGGGCCTGCAAGTGCGGGTGATGCCGTCTCAGCCCTTGTGAATCTTGGATATGGTCGCGCGGATGCTTTCGGTGCTATTGCAACCGTTGGCCGGAGACTTGGGAGCGATGCCACAGTTGAAGCACTGATCACTGAAGGCTTGAAGGAGCTTGCGGCATGACGGAAGATCGTCTCGTAACGCCAGCGATAAGTGAACATGATGAAAGTGAGCTCCACTTTCGTCCTCAAGTCCTGAGTGACTTCATTGGCCAAAAACAAGTTCGAGAAAATCTCAATATTTTCATCCAAGCGGCAAAGGCCAGAGGGGATGCACTGGACCACGTGATGTTCTTTGGGCCGCCTGGTCTTGGGAAAACAACGTTGTCGCAAATTGTTGCCCGTGAACTTGGCGTGAATTTTAGAGCAACAGCTGGACCTGTTATTAGTAAAGCGGGGGACCTTGCTGCACTCCTAACCAACTTGGAAGAAAATGATGTTTTATTTATCGATGAAATCCATCGTTTGAATCCAGCCGTAGAAGAAATCCTATATCCAGCTATGGAAGATTTCCATCTGGATTTAATTATTGGGGAAGGGCCGTCCGCAAGATCTGTTCGTATTGATCTGCCGCCTTTCACCTTGGTTGGCGCGACAACGCGTTCGGGCTTGATCACAACACCATTGCGGGAACGTTTCGGCATTCCTTTGCGCATGAATTTTTATGAACCTGACGAGCTAAGACTGATTGTTTCGCGCGGAGCACGGGTTCTAGGGGTCGAGCTGACTGAAGACGGGGCACAAGAAATTGCTAATAGAAGCCGGGGGACACCGCGTGTCGCTGGGCGTCTTTTACGGCGGGTCCGGGATTTTGCAGCTGTTGGCGGTGTGAAGTTGGTGGATGCAGCTAATGCCGATTCTGCCTTGAATAGATTGGAAGTTGATAAGCGTGGACTGGACGCAATGGACAGGCGATATCTGGGCAGAATTGCCCATGATTTTGGCGGTGGTCCTGTGGGCGTTGAAACTCTATCCGCTGCGCTCTCTGAGCCACGGGATGCCATTGAAGACATAATTGAACCCTATTTAATTCAACAAGGTTTCCTTCAACGAACACCACGCGGGCGTATGTTGACAAAAGCGGCTTTCGATCATTTAGGGCTTAAATTTCCTAAAGGAATTGCCTCGCAGTATAATTTTATCGAGGACCTGCCCAGTGACGACTGAGTTGGAAATGATTGGCCAGTTTATCGGTGAAGGATCAAACGCCTGCCATCACTTCCCCTTTCAGGTTTATTGGGAAGATACGGATGCCGGTGGTATCGTATATTATGCAAATTACTTGAAATTTACAGAACGCGCCCGCACTGATTTATTGCGAGGGCTTGATATAAATCAGCAAAAAATGATGACGGAAGACGGCCTTAATTTTGTGGTTCGCGACTGTCGTATCGAATATTTAAAACCGGCGAAAATGGACGATTCCCTCTATGTGAAGACAACCGTCAATACTGTGCTCGGTGCCACTCTTCATATGCACCAAGAGGTCATTCGGGATGGCGTCATTTTGATAAAAAGTGACGTTAGAGTAGCTTGTATTCAAAAGTCTGGGCGTCCTGCCCGCTTTTCGCCGCAAATCAAAGATAAATTCTTATCAATTGTCCAGTCATCAGGAGCCATGAAGGAATAATGGAAAACGAAACACTTGTTGCCGCTCAATCTTTAGGAAGCGCTGCACATGATCTATCGATGATTGGTTTGTTCTTTCGGGCCGACATCATCGTCCAGTTGGTGATGGTTGTTCTCATCCTTGCCTCTTTTTGGAGTTGGGCCATAATTATTGATAAAATAATTAAGTTCAGACGGGTCGCTGCAGATTCCGATGAGTTTGAAAATGACTTCTGGTCAGGCGGCAATCTGGAGGACCTATATAAACGTATCGGTAAAAATCCAGATAACCCTCTTGCGGTGCTTTTCTCTACTGCTATGCGGGAATGGTTACGGTCAACGGAAGTTGGACTGGAAAAAAATAGCCACACAGGCCTTCAAGCCCGTATTCATCAGGTGATGAGGGTTTCCATCGACCGAGAAGTCGAACGGCTTGAGAAATATTTGGGATTCTTGGCAACAGTCGGATCTACGGCAACCTTTATCGGCCTGTTTGGTACCGTTTGGGGAATTATGAATAGTTTCCAGGCTATTGCAGCCACGAAAGATACCAGCTTAGCAGTAGTTGCACCGGGGATCGCAGAGGCCCTTTTTGCAACGGCCCTTGGGTTGGTCGCTGCCATCCCGGCAGTGGTCGCATATAACAAATTCTCTAATGATTTGCAGCGGATCGTCACGCGTCTAGAAGGGTTCGCTGGAGAGTTTTCAGCCATATTGTCACGCCAGCTTGATCAAGGGTAGGGGCAATGAATAACAACAACTACGATGCCTTTACGGGGCAAGGGCGAAAACGACGCCTTAAGGCGATGTCGGAAATTAATGTGACCCCTTTTGTGGATGTCATGTTGGTTTTATTGATTGTTTTTATGGTGACCGCGCCCTTGTTGACAGTGGGCGTCCCCCTCGATTTGCCAAAGACAAAGGGCTCGACAGTGCAAGGGGATGATGAGCCGTTGGTTGTTAGTGTGAATGCAGAAGGGCGCTTGTTTTTAGAAGATCTGGAAATTGAAATAAGTGGATTAGTCCCGAAACTTAAAGCAATTACGGGGGCCAAGGCAGACCAACGTATTTTTGTTCGGGGTGATAAAGATGTCAATTATGGCCGTGTTCTCGAAGTGATGGGAGAGATACATGATGCAGGTTTTACGCGCGTTGCTATGGTCTCTGGCGGCCGGCCTAAAGACCCCAAAAAGAAAAAATAGCAGGGCACTTTTAAATTCATGAAGACTTCTTTGATCATATCAGCGGCCCTGCACTTTCTTATTCTAGTGGTGATGTATACGGGCTTGCCTATTTTCCAAGATCCCGAATTGCTTGAAGTGCCGGTAGTTATCGAAGTTGAATTTGTAGAAATTTCAGATATCACAAATTTGCCTAAACCTGCGCCGAAGCCAGATCCTAAGCCTGATCCCAAACCTGAACCAAAAGAAGCACCCAAACCTAAACCTAAGCCAAAGCCCGCACCGGAACCGAAGCCCGAGCCGGTACCCGAACCGGAACCTGTGCCCGAACCAGCACCTGAGCCCGTAATCGAACCGGAGCCAGAACCTGCGCCTGAACCGGAGCCCAAACCGGAACCGGTGAAAAAAGCAGAAGCACCGAAAAAGACACCAAAGCCGAAAATAAAACCAAGGGCAAAACCAAAGAAAAAAGTAGCTAAAAAGGTTGAGAAACCGAAGGAAAAGCCTAAGAAAGCTTTCGATTTAAGTCAAATTTCTGCGTTACTCGACAAGAAGAAGAAAGAACAATCAAAGAATAAATCGAAGACGACTGACACAAAAAAGTCAAATTCTGCTGAAAAAGTAACGAATAGTTCAAGTAAGGCTGCCGATACTTCATTGCCTATGAGCTTGAGTGAAAAAGATGCATTCAAGCAACAGGTTCAACGATGCTGGAGCCCGCCTACTGGCGGAGTGAATGCAGAGGAGTTGATTGTTAGGTTAAGGATTTCATTGAATCAAGATGGCACGGTTCAAGGGCGGCCCAAGGTTGCCGGGAGTAGCGGTTCTAGGGATACTTTTGAGAAGGTAGCAACGGAAAGTGCCATTCGAGCGGTCCTTTTATGCCAGCCTTATCGATTGCCGATTGATAAATATGAACGATGGAAAGATACTACGCTTAATTTCAATCCGAAGGATATGTTCTGAGAATGAAGAATATGGTGGGCAAGTTTACTAGTCAGTATAAGCGTGTAGTCGCTGGATTGATTCTCTCGATTGCGGTCATCGTGCCGTCTCGTGCCGAATTAGTCATCGACATCACCCAAGGAAATATTCAGCCGCTTCCCGTGGCAATCACTGATTTTTATAGTGAAACTGAAGCTGCGGGGCTCGTTGGCCAAAAGATTGCAGAAGTTATCCGGGCTGATTTAGAACGTTCAGGATTGTTTGCACCGATTGAGCCGCGCGCTTTTTTGCAAAAACCTGCTGATTTGCAGGTAACGCCTGTCTTCTCCAATTGGCGAAAAATTAATGCACAAGGCCTTTCAACGGGTTTGGTTAAAGCGCTTCCAGACGGGCGAATTAATGTGCAGTTCCGTCTATGGGATGTTTTTGCAGAACAATATTTGGCAGGATTGCAATATACAAGTCAGCCAACGAATTGGCGCCGTACAGCTCATTTAATTGCGGATCAGATCTATAAAAGACTGACGGGTGAAGAAGGATACTTTGATACCAGAATTGTCTATGTATCTGAAAGTGGTCCGCAGGATCGCCGGGTTAAGCGTTTGGCGATTATGGATCAGGACGGGGAAAAGCATCAGTTCTTAACGGACGGCAACAATCTAGTTTTAACGCCAAGATTTTCCCCTACCCAGCAAGAAATTACGTATCTGTCGTATTTCAATAATCGCCCAAGGGTGTATTTATACAACATTGATACGGGCCAGCAGGAGGTTCTAGGTGAATTTCCGGGGATGACTTTTGCTCCCCGTTTTTCTCCATCGGGTAATCATGTTGTGATGAGTATGGCCGAAAACGGGAATTCTGATATCTACTTAATGGATTTGAGAACGCGTTCTCTGAAACGCCTGACCAAGCATCCAGGTATCGATACTGCGCCTTCCTTCTCTCCTGATGGTACCCAGATCACGTTCGAATCGGATCGGGGGGGGCGGCAGCAATTATATGTAATGAATGCTGACGGTTCAAACCCAAAGCGAATTAGTTTCGGCCGTGGTAATTATGGTACACCAGTTTGGTCTCCTCGCGGTGATTTGATTGCATTTACTAAATTGAGTGGTGGGAATTTCTCAATAGGCGTTATGCGAACTGATGGTTCGCAGGAACGAATATTAACGGAAGGATTTCACAATGAAGGGCCGTCTTGGGCGCCAAATGGTCGTGTTTTAATATTTTTCCGTCAAACGAGAGGGAAAACATCTACCCTCGGGGATAAAGTTCGCTTGTGGTCCGTGGATTTGACAGGTTATAACGAGCGAGAAGTGATTTCACCGAGAGATGGGTCCGATCCTGCGTGGTCGCCCTTGATTAGGTGATATAGTACAAGTATAGTATAGGTATTTCGTGGGGGAATAATATTCTATTGTAGGAACGTCTTTATAAAGAGAGCGTTGTTTACTTGGAATACCCAAATAAATAAATTTCCTGAGGATGGGAGTTAAATAAATGCGGCTCAATTCTGGCCTAAAATTTTTGAGTATGTTTGTTGCACTGGCATTGGTCGCAGCGTGTGAAACCGCGCCTAAAGACTCCGGTGATAGTTCTGGTGGAGGCGCGTCCTCTCAATCAGGAACAACAGATAGTAATGGTTCAACAACAACTGGTGGTACTAGTCAAGTACAGCCAGGCAGTCAGGAAGATCTAGTCCTGAATGTTGGTGATCGTGTCTTCTTTGGTTATGATAAATTTAACCTAGGCGACGAAGCGCGTTTGACTGTTCAGCGACAAGCTGTTTGGTTGAAAGCGAATCCAACAATTACTGTAGCCGTTGAAGGTCATGCCGATGAGCGTGGTACTCGCGAATACAACTTGGCTCTTGGCGAACGCCGTGCAACAGCCTTGAAAAACTATCTCGTTACGCTTGGTATTTCTTCTTCCCGTGTTTCTACAATTTCATACGGTAAAGAACGTCCTGTCGCACTCGGGCATACAACTGCTGCATGGTCTCAAAACCGTCGTGGTGTTTTAACCGTCAACTAATAACGGTTTCTAATTTAAAGCCCGCTGCGAAAGCCAGATCACTGGTATTTGCTGGCGGGCTTTTTTATGCGAACTAGGTGCTACACATCAGGGTATATGGCCTCTCTTTTGTCACATTGGCGGTATATTCTTTGCAAAATTGTTTAATCGGTGGTTCAGGCAGATGATAGTTACAAAAAGATTTAATTGGTTAGTTGGCTGCTCTGTTGGTTTAAAGCTGGGACGAAGCATCAAAATGGCGACTAAGTTCGCGGTTGTCTCTGTTTGTCTCATACCTTTAACCCTTACCTCTTTTCACAATGCCAGTGCGCAGGCAAGTGAAGTTCAGGCGCTATTGGACCGTATCAATCGGCTTGAAGCGGATTTGAATAATGTTCAGCGTAAGGTCTTTCAGGGCCAGAATGTTCCCGCGCCCAAGCTAAACTCAGGGGCCACGTCGGTGGTGGGTGGAAGTGAGGCTGCGGTTTTACTGTCAACCCGCCTAGGCACACTTGAGGAAGAGCAACGAAGAGCGACAGGCAGTACCGAAGAGGTTGCCTTTAAACTTGATCAGCTTGCGTCTCGACTGAATAAGTTAGTTCTGGATGTAGATTTTCGGCTAACCGAAATCGAACGTCGTCTTAATGGCGGCTCTTTTCCTACTGAAAATCTCTCTGGTCTAAGTGATACCCCTGTAAGCGATCAGGCCACTATTGTGTCCTCAAACTCAACACCTTCTTCGCCTCAAGCGACTGATCTCCCTAAGGGAACGCAACTTTTAGGGACTATCAGCGTTCCTAATGGCTCGAATACTTCTGCGACGACAACCAACGAAAAGCCAGTCAATACTGTTGCAAATGTTGGGAAAGAATCTGTCGCCGCTCTCAATCCAGAAGATCAATATAACCGTGCGATTTCGCTCATTCGGAAAGATGATTACGGGGGGGCTGAAAAAGCATTTTCCCTATTCCTTGAAAGGAATGAAAATCATACCCTCTCTGGAAATGCCCAATATTGGTTGGGGGAGACATTTTATGTGAGAGGTGATTATCCGAATGCAGCATCCGCCTTTTTAAAAGGGTATCAAGAATATCCTAAAAACTCAAAAGCTGCGGACAACTTATTGAAGCTTGCTATGACGCTTGGGCGGATGGATCAAAAGCAAGAAGCTTGCGCAACGTTTCAGCAAATGGATAAGCAATTCACCAAACTACCGGCCCGCCTGAAACGAATTTCGAGTAGCGAAAAGAAGAAATTCGAATGCCTTTAAGCCGTTATTAAAAGCTCTGCTCATGAACTCTGAGCTTGTTTCACAATTCTATGAACAAATGGACTTGGTTTTCGTAAAGAGTGCGTTGCCAACGACGGTTGTTATTGCGGTCTCTGGTGGATCAGACAGCATGGCATTGTGTTTGCTCGCTCAAAAATGGTGCGAGAAGAACTCTGTAAATTTGGTGGGCCTAACTGTTGATCACGGCTTGCGAGTTGAGGCCGCACGGGAAGCACAACAAGTTTGCTCTTGGCTTCAAGAACGGGGAATTAGTCACTATACCTTGAAGTGGGATGGGCCCTATCCAGAGGCTGGAATTCAGCAGGCTGCACGGGATGCGCGCTATAAGCTCTTGAGCGATAAATGCTTAGGCTTAGGTGCTACCCATATTTTTTTGGGGCATCAGTTAGAGGATCAGCTAGAGACTTTGCTTTTGCGTCTCTCCAAAGGGAGTGGTGTGCAGGGCTTGGCTGCAATGAATTTAGTGTCCACCCGGGGAGCCTTCACGCTTGTTCGGCCATTGTTGAATATTTCAAGGGCTGATCTTCGCGTGTTTTTAAACAATAGCGGCCAAGTTTGGATCGACGATCCGAGTAATGAGAACCCAATTTATACCAGAACAAAACTGGGCGACGTGCTCGAGAAACTGACCGCGCTTCCTGGAAGTTCGATGACATCCGTTGCGCTTGCGTCTCAGAGGCTTCAAAGAGCTGACCGCGCCCTTAATGCAATAACAGAAGAGTTTTTATCGACACTGGTTGTTATCAGCCCCTTTGGGTATGTCAGTTTTCCAATAGATTTTTGCGATAAAATGCCGGAAGACATTGGTCTTCGGTTTCTTGATCGGATCTTCACCTATGTGAGGGGAGGGAGTACGCGCCCTGTCCTGATGTCATTGGAAAATCTATTGACGGATATTCGTAAAAATAGTGGCTTTAAGGCTGCAACTCTTGCCGGATGCCAACTGCAAAAATTTGAAAATAGCTGGATAGTTTGCCGCGAACCCGGACGAAATGGTTTGCCTATAACCGGGTTTGAAAAGGCTCATTCTCTCTTGTGGGATAATCGATTTTTGGTCGTTGACCACTCAGGAGAAGATGAATCGTTGAATAAGATTCCCTTCACTGTTCGTATAATAGGGAATGAGGGGTGGAAAATTCTCTCAAAATCAGAACATTTAGATATCAATCGACCTTTACCGAATATTGTGAAAAAAAATCTGCCTGCCATTTGGATTGAAGACAAAATGGCTGCAGTGCCGCTATTTTCCTACTATTCTAGTGTTATGGGCATTGCAAAAGAACGGTTTGAAGTGGTATTTAGTCCTAAAAGTGATCTTATTTGATGAAGCAAACGGATAACTCCCCTTGGAAGTTAGACATATTGACTTATATTTAAGATGCCTCCCAGATAATGGGCGTAGTTTAATAGGATCGGACGTCTTTTTGTCGGCCGGCTGCACAAGGAAAGTTTGTTCGTGAATCTCTTTGGAAAAAATGTAGTGCTTTGGGTGGTTATTGGACTGCTGATTGTTGCCTTGTTTAACATATTCAATGACTCGTCACAGCGTAGTGGCGGTAACTCGCTGCCCTATTCCAAGTTTTTGGATCAAGTAAATAATGGGCAAATCACTGAAGTTACTATTCAGGGACATACGATCACAAGCAGGGGGGAAGGCGGCCAGTATACAACGTATGCGCCGCAAGATAATAACCTTGTAGATCGCCTAACAAAACAAGGCGTGCTGATCACGGCTGCTCCGGAAGAAGAGGGAAGTTTGCTGATGGCAACGCTTCTATCTTGGTTCCCTATGCTCCTCCTCATTGGTGTTTGGATTTTCTTCATGCGCCAAATGCAAGGCGGCGGCGGAAAAGCCATGGGTTTTGGTAAATCCAAAGCAAAGCTTCTAACAGAAAAGCATGGACGCGTTACATTTGGAGACGTGGCTGGCATTGAAGAAGCTAAGGAAGAATTAGAAGAAGTCGTAGACTTCTTGAAGAACCCTCAGAAATACCAACGCCTTGGCGGTAAAATTCCAAAAGGGTGTTTGCTTATTGGTCCTCCAGGTACAGGCAAGACTTTACTTGCCCGCTCTGTAGCCGGTGAAGCAAATGTTCCCTTCTTCACGATATCTGGCTCAGATTTCGTGGAAATGTTTGTAGGTGTTGGTGCAAGTCGTGTTCGCGATATGTTTGAACAAGGCAAGAAAAATGCTCCTTGTATCATCTTCATAGATGAAATCGATGCTGTTGGCCGCCATCGTGGTGCTGGCCTTGGCGGCGGTAATGACGAGAGAGAACAGACACTGAACCAATTATTGGTTGAGATGGATGGTTTCGAAGCCAATGAAGGTGTCATCCTGTTGGCTGCCACAAACCGTCCTGACGTGTTAGACCCAGCTTTGTTGCGTCCCGGTCGTTTTGATCGCCAAGTGGTTGTTCCTAACCCCGATATCCTTGGGCGTGAGAAAATTTTGAAAGTTCACATGCGCAAAGTGCCTCTAGCGAATGATGTGGATGCCCGAACTATTGCGCGAGGCACACCTGGATTTTCCGGTGCGGATCTTGCTAACCTTGTCAATGAAGCCGCTTTGCTTGCTGCCCGTAAATCTCGACGTCTTGTTACGCAACAAGAATTTGAAGATGCAAAAGATAAAGTGATGATGGGATCTGAGCGTCGCTCTATGGTGATGTCAGACGAGGAAAAGAAACTGACAGCGTATCACGAAGGCGGTCATGCTCTTGTTGGTATGCACATGAAAGCATCAGACCCAATCCATAAGGCGACAATTATCCCTCGGGGCCGTGCGCTTGGAATGGTTATGAGATTGCCGGAAAAAGATAGCTACTCGTTACGGCGGGATCAATGTTTGGCGCATTTGGCTGTTGCTATGGGCGGCCGTGTCGCTGAAGAAATGATTTTTGGACATGATGCGGTAACGACTGGTGCCTCTGGCGATATTAAGATGGCAACGGGTATGGCCCGTAGTATGGTCACAGAATGGGGTCTGTCTGATAAGCTTGGACCTTTGCTCTACGGTTCAAATCAGGAAGAAGTATTCCTTGGGCATTCGGTAGCGCAGCAGAAAAACCTCTCCGATTCTACAGCTGAACTTATCGACCAAGAAGTACGCCGTTTTGTCGAGGAAGGTGAAAATACAGCTCGAGAAATTCTCACTGAGCATATTGACCAATTGCATAATGTTGCGAACGGGTTGCTGGAATATGAAACTCTAAGCGGAAGCGATATCCAAATTCTAATGGATGGTGGTGACCTTAATCGTCCTGAAGATCATGATACTCCTGCGGATAATGGACCAAGTTCTTCTGTTCCTGAAGCTGACGGCCATAAAAAACCTGATGCTGGTGGGATGGAGCCGGAACCACAGCCTAGCTCATAAGGTCAAATAATGGACTTGATACCAGAAGGCTCCGCTTTACCGCGGGGCCTTTCCTCATCTAACAGGGCCTATCTTGCCCCTTACTTATCCTCAAATTTGGATTTGGTAACTGTTGCGATCAGGAACGCTGATGGCATTGTGCAAATGTATAATCGCTCTTCAAAAAGTATTCACGATTGGGCATGTTCAGAAGAGGCTTTGGGCGCAGACATACAGAAACAACTAAGTTTTATCAAAAAATTGCGTGTCGAAAAATCCTGCTTAGGACGTCCCACTCCTCTCATTATGGGGATTGTCAATGTCACGCCAGATAGCTTCTCTGACGGCGGTAAATTTGAAGCCGCAGAGGATGCCCACGCGCATGCGGTGATGTTATATAAGGCTGGGGCTGATATCTTGGATATTGGCGGCGAGAGTACACGGCCCGGCGCAGAGGCCGTCGATTTGGAACAGGAACTTGCTCGCGTGCTACCGGTTGTTGATAAATGCAAGGGCCTTGGACCGCTTATATCCGTTGATACTCGAAAATCCGAAGTGATGGCTCAAGGGTTGGATCATGGTGCGACTATTATTAATGATGTTACGGCCCTTCAATATGACGCTAATAGCCTTAATGTCGTCGCGGGTAAGAAGGCAACCGTTTGCATAATGCATAGTGCTGCTGACCCCAAAGTTATGCAGGATAATCCCACCTATGATCATGTGCTTTTTGATGTCATCGACTATTTGAGAGACCGAATATCTGTTTGTTTGAAGGCGGGACTGACCCATGATCAAATTATAATTGATCCTGGTATTGGGTTTGGTAAAACACTTGACCATAATCTTGTCCTCTTAAAGGGATTGCGGTTTTTCCATTCACTTGGTTGCCCAATTCTGCTTGGCGTTTCGCGTAAATCTTTTATCGGCAAAATAGATAGGGTAGGGGACGCTGAAAAACGTATTGGGGGATCTTTATCTGCCATGCTTTTCGGTTTAGCCGCGGATATCCAAATTTTCCGAGTGCATGACGTCGAAGAAACACGTCAAGCTATTGCTGTTTGGGATGCAATTGATAGAATGCCTTTAGCATAATACTTTGATTAATAAGAAAACGATATGGTGGCTTCTACAAATATCGGAGCGCCTTAAACATGATGGATTAAAATGACACGTAAATATTTCGGTACGGACGGTATCAGAGGCACGGCAAATAAATACCCAATGACAGCGGAAATTGCACTAAAAGTGGGCGTTGCCGCAGGGAAGAAATTTGCCGGGCGTGGGAATTTTCGCCACCGTGTTGTGATCGGTAAAGATACTCGATTATCTGGTTATATGGTCGAGCCTGCACTGACAGCCGGTTTTACTTCTGTTGGTATGGATGTGATCCTGGTTGGCCCGCTTCCAACACCTGCTATTGCTATGCTAACCCGGTCTTTGCGTGCTGACTTGGGCGTCATGATATCGGCTTCTCATAATTCTTATGAAGATAATGGCATTAAGCTTTTTGGACCTGATGGTTATAAATTATCTGATGAAGTCGAATTGGCAATTGAAGCGGATATTGAAAATAGTAGTAAACTCGAACTTGCGAAACCGGAACTGCTTGGGCGCGCAACCCGGCTTGATGATGCTCGAGGTCGGTATATTGAATTTGCCAAAAATAGCTTCCCGCGCCAGCAGCTTCTAAAAGGCCTTAAAATCGTTGTCGATTGCGCCAATGGGGCGGCATATAAAGTAGCGCCGACCGTTCTTTGGGAGCTGGAAGCGGATGTTATTTCGATGGGCGTAACGCCTGACGGTTTCAATATTAACAAAGGGTGTGGCTCAACCGATACAGCTGCTATGTGCCGAAGAGTTGTCGAAGAAGGGGCTGATCTTGGGATTGCACTGGACGGCGACGCCGACCGCCTAATCATTTGTGATGAAAAGGGTGAATTGGTCGATGGTGATCAGCTTATGGCCCTAATCGCGGGCAATTGGGCGGAAAAAGGATTGTTAAAAGGGGGCGGACTCGTCGCCACTGTGATGTCCAACATGGGACTTGAGAAATACTTGCAAACGCGCGGACTGAAGCTAATTCGTACTGCAGTCGGTGACCGGTATGTCGTTCAGCATATGAGAGAGCATGGCTTCAATCTGGGCGGAGAGCAATCCGGGCATGTGGTCCTAAGTGATTTCAGTACAACTGGTGATGGGTTAATTGCCGCCTTACAAGTATTGTCAGTGATCGTAGATCAAGGACGGCCAGTCAGTGAAGTGTGCAATAGCTTTGATCCCTATCCGCAAGTGTTGAAAAATGTTCGTTATAAAAACGGTGACCCTTTATCCGCAGTGGATGTGCTTGATTCCATAAAAGAGGGTGAAAAGAAGTTGGGAGATCATGGGCGTCTTCTCATTCGCAAATCTGGGACCGAACCTCTCATTCGCGTAATGGGAGAGGGCGAGAATATCGATCTTGTGAACAAGGTCGTGGATGATATCGTCAGTGAAGTCGAAAAAATATCAGGATATTGATCTAATTTGAAACAGGGGATTTAGGATGATACCGCGTGTTTTATCGATTGCTGGTTCAGATTCTGGCGGCGGCGCTGGAATTCAGGCAGATATAAAAACAATCTCAGCTCTTGGGGGGTTCGCTGCAACAGCAATTACCGCGCTTACAGCTCAAAACACGCGCGGTGTAAGCGCCATAGAAGCCGTATCTCCGGAATTTGTCGTGGCGCAGATCCGAGCAGTACGGGATGATATAGGATTGGATGCAATCAAGATTGGTATGCTGCACAGAATAGAAGTAGTCGACGCTGTCGCCGACTATTTTGATTCATTAAGAGCATTGCCCCCTATTGTGCTGGACCCGGTGATGATCGCGAAAGGCGGAGCGGCTCTTATGTCTGATGATGCGCAAGTCGCCATCGTTAACCGGTTAATATCCCGGCATACCACCCTTCTTACGCCAAATATTCCAGAAGCAGAGGCTTTAATTGGGGGAAAGATTGAAAATGTGGAGCAAATGAAAGCGGCCGCGAAACAATTGCAATCTATGGGGCCAAAAGCTGTTTTGGTGAAAGGGGGTCACTTAGAGGGACCAACTGTCACGGATGTTTTGGCTATTGATGGGGATGTGCAGGTTTTTGATCACCCTCGCGTAGATACACGGCATACTCATGGTACAGGTTGTACTCTATCTTCTGCTATTGCAACGGGACTTGCACAAGGACTATCCATGAGCGATAGCGTGGAAAGAGGACTTCGTTACGTCGAAATTGCTATCCATGAAGCCCCGGGGTTAGGCGGCGGGCATGGGCCTCTCCATCATGGGCATACTGTCGGTGAGTTTTAAGGCAATCGTCGATTAACTGATTATATTAATGATATTGCTTGTGCTCTCAGGTCGCTCGGGTCCTGTACCGGAAGGCTGGTATGGTCCCGTAGCGCTTGATTCTGGAGCGTTATTTTCAGAGGCTGTACCTTCAACCTCTTCAGTTGGCGAGGAACTCTCAGATCTTTGGGCTGCGAGCTCTGCTTGAGCTTCACCTATTTGTTTGGCGGCGGCTGCCGCTACGGATCTGTCCTGACTAGAGGGTTCTGCCGGTGCAAGGGCTGCACTTCTAACAATATTCATTTTTGCGATAGTTGCTGCCGGATCACCGGAAATCGGGGCTGTGTCAATTTGGACTTCACCGCCAATAGCGTATTGTTGATTATCAGGACCTGTTTCATAGTCGTAAGTCGGAGATCCTGCATATTGCCCACCAGCCGCGGCGTGCGCTTGTTCGTGCGCTCTAACTTCAGTATCGCGCGCTTTTAGGGCATCTATCTGAGCATCCTCAGCATCTTCAACACTGACATCGCCACTTTCAGCAGGCGGTGGCGGTTCTTTGGATGGTTTTTCGCTAACGGTAGGTTCAGCGCTCACGTCAGAGGAGGCATCGTCGCTCCCTTGCAAGGTTGTTACAAGCTCGACGGATAGTGAGATTATAGGTTTTTCGCCATGACCTCCGGTGTCTTTTGAGCCGGAGGCAGAGCTATTTTCCTGAACAGTCTCTGAGGGGGCCAAAATGGTATCAGGCGCAGTCGTGCCCGACGCTCCGCTTAACTCTGCCGAAGCAAAGGGCAAAGGCATCATTACTGGGGATGAAACTGCACTTGAAATCATCTAATAACCCAACTCTCTTCCACTAATGGATCTAAGTTAAATTTGTAGATCTATCGGATTTCTTGTGGAGCGACCAGCACTGTCAGTTTCTTCACCAACAGGGACTTCGGTTTGGTCAATTTCGCGTGTTTCAACGATAGCTTCTTGTTCTGTTTCAGTCGCAGCATTTACTTGCTCTGCTACGTTGAAGCTAACTTCGCGTTTTTCCAATTCGGTTGTCACAAAATTGACACCGCTTTGTTTACTAGCTTGATTGTCAGCTTCTGCAGATTGATCTGCTTGCTGAAGGGCAGTTACCGCTTCAATAGAGATAGCAGCACCGCTAGCTCCAGGTACTGGTGGCGTGGATGCACGCTCCGCCGGAGCTTCTAAAGCTTGCTCTTGCGGTGTTTGTACGAACTGTTCTTCGTCTTGTGGCTTGGCAACCAAACTTGCGGGAGGGATGCTCCCAGCAGATGCCCCTAAGGAAGAAGGAATCATTTTACAGCCTTTCGGAAATTCTGTACCGACAAGTGCATTCTAGCACTGATAATATGTATAGCTAATATAAAACCATTAACGTCTAATTAACTTATGGATTCAATTTTTTGTAAATCCAATACTAACTTGACCGTTTCTTTAAGAAATATATCCAGCTCTGCTCTGGTGTTATAATAGTGAAATGAAGCTCTTACAATGGTTTCGAGGTTTCTTTTTTCCATATCATATCGTGTCGAGCCAACGCCTGTTGTACTGACATTGATATTTTTGGTGGCTAGATATTCTTTAATCCGTTGGGCAGGCAGGTGATAATGCGAGAAGGTTACAATCCCACCTTTCTTTAACCCAATGTCATGAACAGTTATGCCGGGAATAGCGCTCAGATCTTTCCGAGCCTCTGCGGCAAGGGTGCAAATTGCAGTTGAAGTCGCTTCGACGCCAGCATTTAAGTAATAGTCTATAGCAACACCCAGGCCGATTTGAGCCGCTATATTGCTTTCCCAATTTTCATATCGCCGGGCGTCATCGCGAATCTTATAATGGTTGATGTCTGTCCAATCAGCACTCAGAAGGTCAAGAAAAGGAGGGGATACAGTATCCATAAATCCTTTCCGTATATAGAGGAAGCCCGTTCCGCGCGGCGCTCTGAGATATTTACGGCCCGTTGCTGAGAGCATGTCGCAGCCAATTTCTTCCATATCAAGAGGGATTTGTCCGATAGATTGGCAAGCATCCAGTAGATAGGGAATGTTATGTTGTTTCGCAATTTTACCAACTTCCGCGGCGGGGTTTATAAGACCTCCATTGCTGGGAATATGGCTGATAGAGATAAGGGCAACTGAAGGATCAATCATAGTCTCAAGTGCGGTGATATCAAGTTGACCATGTTCGTCACTTGGGACCACATCAACTTTGACGCCGTTCTTTTTGGCTACTTGCAAATAGGAAATAGCATTGCTGGCATATTCTGCTTCTGACGTCAGAATACGATCTCCTTTATTAAAGGCAATGCTATGGAAGGCCATAAGCCATGCGGCAGTTGCATTTTCCATAAGCGCTATTTCATCGCGACTGCAATTTATAAGCTCTGCAATGGCATCATAGGTGCGCTCTAGTGCTGGTTTCGCTCTGTTCTGTGCCTCATACCCACCTATGGACATTTCCAGTTCCATATGCTCGATAACGGCTTGATGGACTGTTGTCGTAAGCAGCGATGCACCCGCATTATTTAGGTGTATTTTGCCTTTAGTACCGGGCGTGTCCTTGCGAAATTTCCTTAAATCCATAATGCCTCTCTATGTTGCCAATTGTCGTGCCAAAGACGCCGTCAGACGCGATATGTCATTTTCATTATTATACAAATGTGGTGTGATGCGTAGGGAATTTCCTCGGGCTGACAGGTAGATTTTATCTTTTACTAAATTTTCTAATAAGGAAGGCGGTATAGGTTCGTTGAAATTTAACCCTAAAAAATGGCCTGCGCGGAATTGTTCAGGGAGGCATGTGAGGCCAAATTCCTCGGCGATCAGAGCAATTTTTCGTGTCTTATGGGATAAGGTTTCATAGATATTTTCGACACCCCATTCCAAAATCTGATTTAGGGCTGTGATTGCCATAGGCATAAGGGTGAAGTTCGCACGTTGCCCCATATCGAAACGAATAGCCCCTTCTTGGAAGCCATCTTGGTAATCAATGAGTTTTGAGAAATCTTCAGACCCATGTCGATTGATCCAATTATGCTCAAGAGGTGCGCCATCTTGATGATGGGGAGCAACATACATGAAACCAATGCTATAGGGACCAAGTAGCCATTTATAGGCAGCGTCAATCAGGAAGTCCGGCTTGATTTTTGAAATATCCAAAGGCATGGCGCCGAGAGATTGCGTTACATCCAATACTAATTTTGCGTCGAACTTGCGAAGATGGTTTCCAATTAATTCAAGATCAAGGAGAGCGCCATTCGTCCATAGATTATGGGGGAGAGCCGCTATTACCGTGCGCTCGCTGATCTGATCAATAACCGCACTTGTCCAGTCATGGTTTTCGGGCGGTTCAACGACTTTTACCTGCCCACCATTTTCGCTGCACAATGTTTGCCAACAATATATGTTCGAGGGAAACTGGTCTTTTAGAACCAATATTTCTTCCCCTTTTTGTATTTTCAAGTTTTTTGCAGCTACGGCTAATCCGTATGATGCAGCGGGTATGATAGCAATGTCTTTTGCTTGTGCGTTAATTAATTGTGCGAAAAGACGTCTTGCCGTCATGCTGCCATCAAAAAAATCAGTTTGTGGAATAGACCAAGGAGCTGATTTCTTGTCAATTGCCTTAACTCCAGCTTCTGCCGCGGATGTTAGGAGCGGCGACATATAGCCACAATTGAAATAGGCAATGTCTTCAGGAATATCAAATAGATGGCGTTGGCAGGGAATCATAACGAACCTCAAGAAAAGTGAATTCAAGAGATTCATCATGATATCAGGGGGCTTAAAGGGCCAATCCTTTTTTGTATTGAAGACAATAAAGGGTGTATTCGTTAGGCCCAAACTGGATCAATGCGATATTGAAAGCAGTTGTTTGTGGCTGATCGTGCGTGAACATGCGTGACGCCTGCAAAATTTAATATTTTTAACGCTGCTTTCGCAATATCCGTATTTTTTACAACCTCACCCGTTCCATAAACAATCCTTTCAAGATGGTCATATCCTCTTAAGAGCGTGGAATTCTCAGGCACATACATAGCCGGTAGATTCTCTACATCGGAATAAGCACGGCACTCTTTGGCATGCAAAAAGATCGGGCCTTGTTCTGCGTAAGGCTGGGTGGTTTTAAAAGGTTTGTAAGACAGGATCAAATACTCATCTCCGATCGCAACCTCTTCCAGGCAGTGACGACAGGGAAGCCCTTCCTCATCTGCGATCCGCCTTTCGGGAAGTTGGCCATTAGCATCTGGTCGGCCGTTTTGTAGGGTGCGAACTTTGTCTGTCGGAATTGGTTTATATAAAAGTACGGTCACAGGAAATCCTCGTTTGTTCGTTGTTTTATGCTCAGATCCTAGGAAAAGACTGCTTTTGAAAATATCCGTTTTCCGGTTTCGATATCTGTTTTCGGATAAAATATCGCACTGCAACAAATTAATCGTTGACACTAAAACGCCTGTCACTAGTATCTGCGGCGGGCCACATCCCCCCACCGGGATGCTCTAAACTGGAAGGTTTAGTTTTTATTATGACTGAACAAACACGTCCCGAGACTCTACCCGCGTCTCCTCTATTTTCATCCGGCCCTTGCGCCAAGCGCCCCGGATGGTCCCCCGAAGTTCTAGAAAACGCCTTTCTTGGTCGCTCTCACCGAGCCGCTGAAGGAAAAACACGTTTAAAAGCTGTTATTGACGAACATCGTTCGCTGCTGGGCATTCCAGATGATTACCGGATCGCTATCGTGCCGGGCTCTGACACTGGTGCCGTCGAAATGGCATTGTGGTCCCTTTTAGGAGCGCGACCTTCAACAATCCTTGCATGGGAAAGTTTTGGTTCTGGCTGGGCAACAGACGTTGTCAAGCAATTGAAACTTGCTGATGCTGAAGTCGTGACGGCTGACTATGGAACGCTTCCTGATCTCAATGCTGTTGATTGGACGCGTGATGTGGTCTTCACTTGGAACGGAACTACTTCCGGTGTTCGGGTTCCAAATGGTGACTGGATCGACGCTAACCGCGAAGGCCTTTCTATTTGTGATGCGACGTCTGCTGTTTTTGCAATGGATATGCCATGGGAAAAACTGGATGTTGTCACATGGTCTTGGCAGAAAGTGCTCGGCAGTGAAGCCGCGCACGGTATGTTGGCTTTAAGCCCACGCGCTGTTGAACGTCTTGAAAATTACACGCCGGCTTGGCCGCTTCCAAAAGTATTCCGCATGACAAAAGGCGGAAAATTGATTGAAGGTATTTTTAAAGGCGAGACAATTAATACGCCGTCCATGCTTGCTGTCGAAGATGTTCTCGATGCGCTTGCTTGGGCAAAAGATGTTGGCGGAGCTGCGGGCATGATTGACCGTACAAATAGCAATGCGAAAGTCATTGAAGACTTCGTAGATTCCTCTGACTGGTTGGATTATTTGGCTGAAGATAAAGCTATTCGCAGTCCAAGTTCTGTTTGCCTGAAAATTACAGATAGCTGGTTTGCTGATTTATCGTCAGATGATCAGGCAAAGGCAGCCAAACAGCTCGTCTCGCTTCTTGGAAAAGAAGGGGCCGCTCTTGATATTGGGTCTTACCGAGATGCGCCTGCGGGTCTTCGCATTTGGGCCGGGGCCACAGTTGAAGCAAGTGATCTTGCCGCGCTGATGCCATGGCTCGATTGGGGCTATGCTGAACTGAAGAAAAATTTCAAAAATTAATCCTTATTATATGTAGGATCGACAAAATGGTTAAAGTTCTTATCTCCGACAAGATGAGCCCCCGTGCTGCGGAAATTTTTCGCGAACGTGGCGTTGAAGTAGACGAAATTACAGGAATGTCTCCTGAAGAGTTAAAAGCCTGCATCGGCGATTATGATGGCTTGGCTGTCCGCTCATCCACAAGGGCTACTGCTGAAATTATCGAAGCAGCCACTAACCTTAAAGTTATTGGGCGCGCTGGTATTGGTGTGGACAACGTTGAAATTCCCGCGGCAACTGCCGCCGGTGTGTGTGTTATGAACACACCTTTTGGTAACGCTATTACGACAGCAGAACATGCGATTGCAATGATGTTTTCGCTTTCTCGGCACATTCCAGCTGCCAATGCATCAACGCAAGCTGGTAAGTGGGAGAAGTCCCGGTTTATGGGAGTGGAGCTTTACGGCAAGGTTTTGGGCATTATTGGGTGTGGTAATATTGGCTCAATTGTGGCTGATCGCGCTGTTGGTCTCAAAATGAGAGTTGTGGCATATGATCCGTTCCTCTCTCCTGAAAGAGCGATCGAGCTGGGTGTTGAGAAAGTCGAATTAGACGAGTTATTTGCCCGCGCTGATTATATCTCCTTACATACGCCAATTACTGACGGTACGCGCAACATCATTAATGCTGACAATATTGCGAAAATGAAAAAAGGCGTTCGGATCATCAATTGTGCCCGCGGCGGCCTTGTGGTGGAAGAAGATTTAAAAGCTGCCCTTGAAAGTGGTCATGTGGCTGGTGCCGCGGTTGACGTTTATTCCGTAGAACCTGCTAAAGAAAACCCATTGTTCAATATGGATAATGTGGTTTGTACACCTCATCTTGGTGCCTCTACCAACGAAGCTCAGGTTAATGTTGCTATTCAAGTAGCTGAACAAATGGCTGATTATTTGCTTTTGGGCTCCGTGACGAATGCCTTGAACATGCCATCCGTTACTGCTGAAGAAGCGCCAAAGCTGAAGCCTTATATGGATCTGGCTAAACAGCTTGGTGGATTTGCAGGTCAAGTGACTGAAAGCGGTTTGAAAAAAGTTCACATTGAATATGAAGGGCAAGCGGCTGGGCTAAATATCAAACCGTTGACCTCCATTATTTTGCAAAGCTTGCTTGGTCCTCTTCTCGATAGCGTCAACATGGTCAATGCACCAGTTGTGGCGAAAGAGCGTGGCATCGATGTTATGGAAAGCACAAATGACAAGGTTGGTGATTATCATACACTGATCCGTGTTACAGTGACGACTGAACAGAGAAGCCGCGACATCGCAGGCACTTTGTATGGTGATAAGAGCCCAAGGATTGTCGGGATCAAAGGTATTAGCATGGAAGCCGAGCTTGGACCCCACATGTTATATGTGACCAATCACGATAAGCCGGGCTTCATCGGATCTCTCGGTAGTTTGCTTGGTGGTGCTGGTGTTAATATCGCAACTTTCCATCTTGGTCGGAATGAAGCTGCCGGTGAAGCTATTGCTTTAATCGAAATTGATTCTGAACTGGATGCTGCTGTTTTGGAGAGTGTAAACAATCTTCCTAATGTGTCTCAGGTCAAAGCCTTGAATTTCTAAGCTGTTTCGCGTAAAATTCGCGGGCAACTCCGCTATGATAAAGCGGCACTTTAAAAAGTGCCGCTTTTTTGCTGTTCTTGTTGGCACAAACGATCGAAATATGGTTTATAGGCGCATGTAATGAACAACTATTCTGAAAAAGGGCTACTGCCAGCAGGTCTTGCTGACATGTTACCGCCCGCCGCCGCTGCTGAAGCCGATGTTAGTGAAGCCTTGATGAAGGTTTTCAACGACAACGGCTACCATAGAATCAAACCCCCTCTTATCGAATTTGAAGAACATCTTCTTGAAGGCGCTGGGGAAGCGCTATCCTCTCAGATGTTCCGCGTGATGGATCCGGTCTCTCATCGAATGATGGGAATTAGAACTGACATGACGCCTCAAGTGGCTCGGGTTGCAACAACTAGATTAAAACAGGAAGAACGCCCTTTGCGTCTTTCCTATTCTGGTCAGGTCCTTCGTGTTTACGGAACTCAGCTTCGCCCTGAGAGACAATTCACGCAAGCTGGTGTGGAGTTGGTTGGCTCATCTGATCTCTCTGCGGATGCAGAAGTAATCTTATTGGCGGCTGAAGCGATGGCGCAATTGGAAGTACAAAATTTCTCCATTGACCTTACCCTTCCCACATTGGTGCCGACAATTTGTAGTGAGCTTGAAATTGATGCGGATATTGCCGCAAAAGCTAGAGAGCTGCTCGATCACAAAGACGCAGCGCAACTTTCAGGTTTTGGAGATATCCTCTCCCCTATTCTCAATGCACTGTTAATGGCGGCTGGGCCAGTTGATCGCGCGCTACCGCAATTGATGGCGATCAATTTGCCAGCAAAAGCGAAGCAACAGGTACTCGATTTGCAAAAGCTTGTCATGAAGCTTGAAGCGGCGGCTCCGAAACTGAATCTGACGATTGATCCCGGTGAATATCGTGGTTTTGAGTATCAAACGGGATTGAGCTTTACTTTATTTGCTAAGAATGTTCGGGGCGAATTAGGGCGCGGTGGTCGATATCACCTGATGGATGGTGAAGCTGCTACTGGTTTTACACTGTTTCTAGACAGTGTCATGCGGGCCGTTCCAAAAGTGAATAAACAGGATCGATTGTATCTTCCCTTTGGCACTTTGCAGGAAGATGGAAAAAAATTCAGGGAACAGGGATGGGTGACCATTGCTGGACTGACAGAAGAAAAATCTCAAGAAGCTGAGGCAAAACGCCAAGGCTGTACTCATTTTTTGACAGCGGATGATGGCGTTCAAGTTATCCGCTAATGTATATTAAGTTAAGGACTTAGGAATTATGGCAAATGTAGCTGTTGTCGGATCCCAATGGGGTGATGAAGGCAAGGGTAAGCTTGTGGATTGGCTGTCAGAACGTGCCGATGTCGTTGTTCGCTTTCAAGGTGGCCACAATGCCGGGCATACATTGGTTATCGATGGTGTCACCTATAAATTGAGCCTTTTGCCTTCTGGCATTGTTCGTGGTGGCAAAATGTCCATCATCGGAAATGGCGTCGTTGTTGATCCTTGGGCTCTTTTGAAAGAAATCGCGACGCTTCGTGGTCAAGGCGTGACTGTGGACTGTGATAGCTTGAAAATTGCTGAAAATGCATCCCTGATTTTACCGCTGCACGGTGAACTTGACGCGTTGCGTGAAGATGATACCGCCGCTGTAAAAATTGGAACAACGCGTCGCGGCATTGGTCCTGCTTATGAAGATAAAGTAGCGCGCCGGGCTATCCGTGTGAGCGATCTTGGTGATCCTGAACTTTTGAAGGATAAAATTGCGATATCCCTTTTGCATCACAATGCTTTGCGTAAGGGCCTTGGAGCCGAACCAGTAGATGGCGATAAGCTGCTGGCTGACTTATTGGAAGTTGCGCCTAGCATTCTCCCTTTCTCAGATATCGTTTGGCGCCGGTTGGATGAAGCTAAAAAGGCCAGAAAACTTATCCTTTTTGAAGGTGCGCAAGGAACAATGCTTGATAACGATCATGGCACATATCCTTTCGTGACCTCTTCAAACACGATGGCGGGTCAAGCCGCGGTTGGTAGTGGCGTGGGGCCGGGTGCTATCAACTATGTTCTTGGAATCACTAAAGCTTATACAACAAGAGTAGGAGAGGGGCCTTTCCCTACAGAATTGTTCGATGACGTTGGGCAAGGACTTGGCGAACGTGGTCGCGAATTCGGTGTTGTAACAGGACGTAAACGTCGTTGTGGTTGGTTTGACGCCGTTATGGTTCGGCAAGCTGTTAAGACCGGCGGTATAACAGGTATCGCATTGACCAAGCTTGATGTGCTCGATGGTATGGATCAGCTCAAAGTTTGTGTGGGGTATCGTCTTGGTGAAGAAACACTGGATTACTTCCCCTCCAATATGAAAGATCAGGCAGCTGTTGAACCTATCTTCGAAACCCTTGAAGGGTGGAGTGATAGCACTTTCGGCGCCCGTAGCTGGGATGATCTTCCTGCATCAGCCGTTAAATATATTCGCAGAATTGAAGAACTGATCGAGGCTCCGATTGCACTTGTGTCTACAAGCCCGGAACGGGACGATACGATATTGGTTCGAGATCCATTTTCCGATTGATTTGCTAATATTCTTTTAAAAAAAGGCGGCATGAAATATGCCGCCTTTTTTATTGTCAAATTTGATCAAAAAATTAATTCCCTGCTAACCATTTAACCACATATTAAGGACAAGTTGCGATGGTGGCAGATGCAGAACTTTGGAATGGTTGAATTAGTAAATGGTAGCGAAGAGTAACAACTCTGGTGAGAAGCAACCCAGATCAAACAAAGACGCTGGGGTTCTTCGGAACCGCTATAAAATTCTGCTGCAAAATCCAGTTCCCATAATGGATAGTGGGTATAACCGTGCTTATAAAGTTGAAGATCTTCGTGATCCCAGCTCTCAAGTATTTGCTCTTATATCCGAAGCCGGTGTTCCTTTCCGGGACGAGTTGGCCGAAAAACTGACCGCTAAAAGTGCTCCCGGTATGGTGGAGCTCCATTCACATGGCGTAGTGCAATTCGATGAAGGAGATTTTCGATACGCATTTGTCTTTGATTTTCCCTCAGAAGGAAGGGTTTTTACGAACCAAACGGGCCCTCTTACTGAGCAAGAGGTTTTGGGAAAAGTTGTACCACGTGTCATCGACACAATTATTGATATGGCTGGACGCGGACTTTCTCATAGGGCTATTCGGGCTGATAATCTTTTCTATATGGATGAGGGTAAGCTTGGGATGGTGCTGGGGGAATGTGTTTCCATGCCTGGCGGATCTTTGCAACCGGCAATTTATGAGCCGCTAGAAAGTGCAAACGCCCATCCTTTCGGCCGTGGTGATGGCAATGTGATGTCTGATATTTATGCGCTAGGTGTGCTGGTATGTCATCTGCTTGGTGGCGTTGTACCCGGAGAAGGTCGCAGTCAGGGCGATCTTTACGCCGCGAAATTACAGCAAGGCAGCTATGCTGTTCTGGTTCCTAAAATTCCAGCGTCAGCACGTACAGGTTTTTTGCTCGCGGGATTACTAAATGATGATCCATCTCGACGTTGGAATATAGAAGTTTTAAAACGTTGGCGGGAAGGGGTCTATGAACGCCCACGCCCAGGGTTTGGTGATAGACGTGCACCGGGTCCTTTGGTCTTTGAGGACGTGGAATATGTCTCCCCGCGTTTATTGGCATTGGCATTGGCTAAAAGGCCTTCGCAAGCTTTTGCATTGCTTGAAAACGGTAAGTTGGAAAGCTGGGTGCGGAATTCTTTAAATGATAAAGATGCGGGCATGAGCATTAACGAGATTGTATCGCGCGCAAATGGTACTAAGCGTGGACTTAGGCGCAATGAAGTCCAGGCGATTTCTCGGGTTAGCGCGATTTTGGATCATCAAGGTGCTATCTGGTATCGAGATGTTACATTTGGACGCAGAGGCTTGAATACCTTACTTGCTTTTGCCGTTAAAGAAGGCGGCGCCATGAAAAACAACATGGCGGAGCTGATCGAAAGCAACTTGCTTATTGATATAATTTACAGTGATTTGAATAAGCGCAAAAACGACAAGCGAAAAGAAGAAAGCTGGTTGAAACTTGGTTTGGCGACAGATTGTGTCGAATATCTCGAAAAACGAGATCATCTGGGATATGGCCTCGAAAGATGCCTCTATGAGTTGAATCCGTCAGTATCATGTCAAAGCACGGCTCTTGGCGGTGCTTATGTCTCTGATATCACAGATTTTTTACAAATACTGGAATACAAAGCGCTAAAAGCTGAAGGCAAAATTAATCCCTTTGACCGTCACTCTTCAGCTTTTGTCGCTGCTCGAACAAAGAGTTTGGCGAAAAATTTTCAAAAATTGGCGACACTAAATAAAGAAAGCGTGGATTATACGCTAACTTTGTTGGGTATATTTTCACGTATGCAAAATTTGTCCAATCCTGGTCCTATGCCCGGCTTGTGCATGTGGGTTGGGAAAGCGATAACACCCTTAATTAATAAAATTCATTCTGAGTTGCGCAGGGAATTTGTTAAATCCAAATACGAAAAAGTTAAAGAGACTGGAAATATCGAGAAAATTCTCCAAGCTATCGATATTAAAAACAATCTCAACCGCGACGAAAGAGAATATGAACAAGCAATTCGAGCCTTTGCTGTGGTCGAACATAACATTGGTGTGCTTGGGAATGGTGCGGAGGGCAGAAAATTTGAGGCCCAGAAATATGGTCAGTGGATTGCGTCGCTCCTGTCAATATCAACGTTATTATCAAGCATGGGCCTCTCATACTTGTATTTTTATTAGGTGAAAGTGATGGCTTCTAAAGTCAAAACGGGAAAGTCCGGAAAAGGGTTTGTTCCGTTGCTTATTTTTATAGGAATTTGTTCCGTTGTTGCTCCGCCAACCATGATCGTGCTGGCGGGTGGGATGATCCCCACCCTTGTGGCGACGATCTTAAACCCATCGCGCATAAAGGGTAGCCTTGCCGCTATGGCTGCGCTGAATCTTGCTGGCGTTATACCGGTTCTGGGTTTCTTGTGGGAGAGAGGGCACACAATTGATCAGTCCATACGGCTATTAACCGATCCGTTTATGTGGCTTTTCATGTTTGGTGGTGCTGGGTTCGCGGCTTTTCTTCTTTGGGGAGTCCCAATTGTTGTTCAGGCTTTTTATGAAGTGAAGGCCCGACAAACTGTTAAACGGTTTGAAAAAAGGCGCGCCAAATTAATTGAAGAATGGGGCGGCCAAATTATAGAAGATTCAAAGATGCAACGCTCTGTTAAAACCGCTAGAAAATAGAGTGATTACGAAGAATTCTACTTAACCAAACGCCTTATCTTGTTATAGTCGGACCGATAAAAATTATAATCGGGGGAATACAATGTCAGATCATGTTTATTGGATAATTGAAGCAGAAGTAAATGACGGCAAAGTGGATGAGCTGAAAAGTCTAATGGCTGAAATGTCCGATGCTACTTTTTCAGACGAGCCGGGAGCATTGAATTACGAATGGTCGTTGAGTGAAGACGAAAAAGTCGTTCATATTTTCGAGCGTTATATAGACTCAGCCGCGACGATGATCCACATGGGGAATTTCGGCGCCAAATTTGCCGCTCGCTTTATGGGGGTTCTCAAACCAACAAAATGTACTCTATATGGTGCGCCTGATGAAAAGGTTCGCAAAGCAATGAGCCCAATGGGTGCGGTCTTGATGACGTCTGCAGCCGGATTTTCTCGCTAAGCCACAAACAATTATATTTGAAAGGCGACCAGAGTTTCTGGTCGCCTTTTTTTATTTAGGCAATAGCAAGACCGAGGCCTGCGAAGGAGACAGCCGCACCGGCAAGGCGAACTGTTGTTGGGGCAACTTTACCAAGGAATTTTGGAGCTGCAAGCCCAAGGACTGAGCCGCCAGCAATCAAAGCCAACGATGCGACCAAGAAACCTGTTCCATATGCCATTGTTGTGGCATTTGCAGGCATTTCTACAAAGTGAGCAGCACCATGAAAGAGGGCGAAGAAACCAACAAGGCTAGCGGCGATTGACGCTGGCAGGCGATAGCCTCCTGCAATAACAGCACCGAGAATAATAACGGAGCCGAGAATTCCCTGCTCAATAAACGGAATGGCAATTGCGGATGATGCAAGGGCTGCGCCCGCGATCATCATTGCGATGAAAATAGCAGGTAGGACTGTGCGAGATTTACCGCGCATTTGTGTCGCCAATAAACCCACTGCAATCATTGCAAGAATATGGTCCAGCCCGATGACTGGGTGCATTAAACCAGAGATAAGGCTACTGGCTTCAGTATGACCCGTATGAGCAAACGCGGGAGAGGCCGCTACGGTTAAAAATGCGGTAGAAATAAAAAGAGTAGGTTTCATGTAAAGCCCCGTTATGATGCGCTATGAATACAGCGTATGAAGAATTTTTTTTTTATCATACATTTAATAATTAGCTTGCGCAATATGGAGAAGCACAATGGAAAGAGTTACCATATCAATCGCAGAAGATTTGATGGCAGCCTTCGATACGCATATTGAAGCTAAAGGTTATGCTAACCGTTCTGAAGGAATTAGGGATGCTATCCGTCATGTCCTTGCTCATAAATATGAGCACGAGGAGAGCCCGGAAAACTGCGTAGGCTGTGTGTCATATGTCTATAATCACAAGGAAAGGCTCTTATCTTCCAAGTTGATTGAAGCGCAGCATCATCATCACGAAATACCAGCGGCGACCCTCCATCTTCATATCGATTCAGAATATTGTATGGAGGCGACTATTCTATCGGGAACTGGGGATCAGGTTAAAAAAATGGCGAATGAGATGATTTCCCAGACAGGTGTTAAATACGGAAAATTACACATCATTCCAATTGAGAAAAAATAGGCAAAAGGCCAAAAAAAAGACCATCATTTCGATGGCCTTTTCTTGATCTGTAGTGGTTTTAATTGAGGCGCTCTTCCATTGCTCTAGCGCGCACAGCTTTTTGGAGCTTCTCAAACGCCCGAACTTCAATTTGGCGAACCCGCTCACGGCTTATGTTATATTGCTTGCTAAGTTCTTCCAAAGTTAATGGATCATCTCTCAATCGGCGCTCATTCAATATGTGCCGTTCCCGCTCATTTAAGCAATCCATCGCACTGGTTAGCATGGCACGCCTGCTTTTAAGCTCTTCGCTCTCAACATAAACAGTTTCTTGGTTGGGGGTGTCATCTTCCAACCAATCCATCCACTCCCCTTCGCTGTCGGCGCGCATGGGGGCGTTAAGACTATGATCCGGGGCGGTCAAGCGCCGGTTCATGTTGATCACTTCAGTCTCGGATACACCAAGCTTTGTGGAGATGGTTTCAACTTGCTCGCGGGTCATGTCCCCTTCATCAATGGCCTCAATTTGGCCTTTGATTTTTCGAAGGTTAAAAAATAATTTTTTCTGGGCGGCTGTTGTTCCCATTTTAACAAGGGACCAAGTGCGCAAAATATATTCCTGAATTGCAGCCCGTATCCACCACATAGCATAGGTCGATAGGCGAAATCCTTTTTCAGGCTCAAAGCGTTTTACCGCTTGCATCATGCCAACATTACCTTCAGCAATCAGCTCACCAACAGGCAGGCCATAACCGCGATAGCCCATCGCAATTTTTGCAACAAGGCGTAAGTGGCTCGTCACCATTTTATGGGCAGCTTCAGAATCTTCATGATCGCGCCATGCTTTTCCAAGCATGTATTCTTCATCATGAGGTAGCATCGGAAATTTTCTAATTTCCTGCAAATAACGAGACAGACCGCCTTCTGGCGAAATTGTCGGCACTGAAAAATTGCTCATCTACCATTCCCCTCTTATGTCCAATAGCAAACCCGGCGTATCTCCCTTGAAAAGCAGAAATATTTTTCGGATTCCTAATAAAATTGACACTAAACTACGCTTTTTCCGCGAAAAGCTATTAATAGCTCCTTCATGTCAGATGGGAATTCCGCCTCGAATTTCAAGGGCTTATTTGTGATGGGATGCACAAAACCGAGTGTTTGGGCGTGCAAAGCTTGCCTTGAAAAATCGCGGATAACATTTTGTCTGGCTTCTGGCAAACTCTTCGTTCGGCTTAACTTTGGCTTGGTATAAACAGGGTCTCCGACCAAGGGCGCCCCAATATGAGCCATGTGAACCCGAATTTGGTGGGTTCTGCCGGTTTCAAGATTACATTTCACCAGACTTGCAATATCTTGAAAATTTTCTTCAAGCTTATAGTGAGTTCGCGCCGTCTTCCCGCCAGCCTCTACGACAGCCATGCGTTTGCGATTGTTCGGATCTCGGCCGATATTTTTTGAAACGTCACCCGTGGCAGGATAAACGCGCCCCCAGACAATGGCCCGGTAAGTCCGCTCAATATCGTGTTTTTCAAACAAGATAGCTAACCCTTGATGGGCGGCATCCGTTTTCGCAACGACCATTAGGCCGCTTGTCTCTTTGTCTATTCGATGTACAATTCCCGGACGTTTTACGCCGCCGATACCCGATAAGCTGTCCCCACAGTGAAATAACAGGGCGTTTACGAGTGTGCCGCTCCAATTACCTGCAGCCGGGTGAACCACCATACTTGCGGGCTTGTTGATAACAATTAGATGCTCATCTTCAAAAACAACATCAAGTGGGATATCCTCTGGGGTTGGATCAGGATCAACGGCATCTGGTATTGTTACCTGATATATCTCCCCAGCGCGCACACGTTTTGACGGGTCAGTAATGACTTTTTCATCTAACAAAGTGTGCCCTTCTTTTACGAGGGGTTTTATGCGATTTCTGGAAAGACCGCCGATATTCTCCGCCAAGAAACGATCAAGACGGACTCCAACGTCTTTTTCAGAAACTTCAACTTGATGTGTACCTTCAGGTGATGGCATATGGTTCGAACCGAATTAATAAACAATGGTTGTTGTTATGACAGAAGAAGAAGCTCCGAACACCACTTTTTTGAAATGGGTGGTTATTATCCTGGGAATTTTGATCCTTGGCGTGGCGGGTCTTATTATTGTGACCATCTATAAAAGGGCATTGACCCCTTCTGTGGATGATACTGTTAATGAAATCCCTATCCCTGAAGCTCTTGATAAGCCCTTGCCGAGCACCAAATTTGGCGACGTTCTTCTGGATGCGCCGAAGGGTATGAAGATTGTGAACGTATCAGGTGCGGGAAATCGTATTTTGGTGACCTACGGTATCGATGCAAACCAGCTTCGCGGTGTCTTTGTTGTTCATGCCGTCTCGGGGGAAATCCTCGGTCAGATTCGTTTGAAGAAATAAAGTGTCTTTAAGTCTGACCTTTCAGCATTTGGCCCAATTGGATCAGCATTGTAAAAAATGCTGGCCGGAGGAGGCGTGCGCGCTTCTTGTTGGTCGAAAGGGGGACGGTGGAAATCGGACAGTCAATCGGGTTGTTTTGTCTGATAATATTGCTGACGATAAAACGCGGTATTTCGAAATTGATCCGGGCATTCGTATTAAGTTAGAACGGCAATTGAGAGCTGGTGATGAAAGTATCATCGGGGTTTTCCATAGTCATCCGGGAGGGCCTGCAAAACCTTCCCAAGCAGATGAGAAAATGGTTATTGAAAAGCAACTTTTGTGGATGATCGCATCCGTTTCAAATACAGGCATAATAGAGGTTGGTGCGTTTGATTTTTCTAAAGCGGAAAAATTTGAGCAAGTGCCGCTGATAAAATTGGATAGATAGGAATTTTATGATGGAAAACGAGGAAATGATAAATTTTGCGAGTGATAACGCAGCGCCAGTTTGCCCGGAAATCATAGAAGCCTTGCGTATTGAGAATACTGGCCCGGCTTTGGGCTATGGAAATGATGATACCACCAAAGAGATGGAGGAGCAGCTATCGGCTCTCTTTGACTGTAAGCTGCGTGCTTTTCCTGTTGCGACAGGCACCGCTGCTAATGTCTTGTCATTAAGCGTTATGACGCCCTCATACGGCACTATATATTGCCATAAAATGGCTCATATAGAGCTGGATGAGTGCGGTGCGCCCGAATTTTATACAGGCGGTGCTAAATTGACGCTTCTTGACGGTGCTGACGGAAAATTAACAGCAGCCATTTTGGATGAGGCGCTCGCAAAATCTGGAGCCGGAAACGTTCATCATGTACAGCCCGCTGCCATTAGTCTTACGCAAGTCACAGAATGCGGAACGATTTACACGGCTTCTGAAATTACGGAAATCAGTGCCGTTGCAAAAAAATATAATTTGGGTCTTCAAATGGATGGGGCTCGCTTCGCAAACGCCATTGCCGCATTAGGGTGCCATCCTGCTGACGTAACCTGGAAAGCGGGCGTTGATTTGTTGTCGTTTGGGGCCACAAAAAATGGCGCTATGGCAGCAGAAGCGGTTGTTTTCTTTGATATGGAAAAGGCTGCCGAATTTGAATTTCGCCGGAAAAGAGGAGCCCATCTTTTCTCAAAATCACGTTATTTGTCGGCCCAGATAAATGCTAGCTTGGAAGACGACCTTTGGCTAGATATGGCGGGGCATGCCAATAATATGGCAACGAAGTTGGCGAAGGGGCTTTCTGATATTTTAAGCGCACCGCTCCATTATAAGGTGGAAGCCAATATCATATTTGCCACAATTCCAAAGCGGGCTATTGAAGCGTTAGAGGCGGCTGGCCTTCTATTCTACGTGATGGGAACAAAGGAAGAGGGACATGTCAGATTGGTTACTTCTTGGAATACATCTGAAGAAGAAGTCGATTATTTTTTAGAAATCTTGCTTAAAAATAGCTGATAAATTGAACTGCAGTTTAGTTGATCTCAAATATTTTTATAATTCTGTCTAAATACATAGCCAGATTATCCATTTGGATATCCGGTGTTGCTTGGTCCAGAGCTGACCATTGTTGGTGGCCATGTCTAGCTGTACATCAAAGAGTTCTCGGGAGGCGCTTGTCAAATTCAAGAAATAAAATGACCGGGAAAAAGTTCTTTTTGGGACCAACTACCCGATAATTAGGCCCTTTAAGGCACTTACGAAATTTGTGGATCGCGGTTTGGATGATAGGTTCAAGTACTCTTTTATCGGGCAACGCTAAACGATTTTTTGAACTCTAATTATAGTCGGAATTTTAGCTCTCTACGCCACTCTTATTTTTTCAAGGAAGTCATGTATCTGGCTTGAAAGCATATTTATTTCTCCCGCCATTTTTTCTGCAGCTGTTTGTTGTTCTTCAGCCGCGCTTCCTGTTTTATGGGCATCCTCTCCCACTTCTATGACCGTCTGAGCAACTTCTTCAGTGGCAGTCATTGCAGATTGAACACTTTTTTCGATCTCTTCCAAGTCAGTAACCTGACTGCCAAGAGATGTCTCAATCCCACCAATGGCATCGTTTATTTGAGTGATTGTGTCGGTGATCTCTCCCGTCATTTTGACGGTGGAACTTGTTGCTGTTTGAATATCTGAAATCTGGGAGGAGATTTCCTCTGTCGCTTTTTCAGTCTGGTTAGCAAGATTTTTAACTTCACTGGCTACAATTGCAAACCCTTTGCCGGCATCTCCTGCTCGCGCCGCTTCAATCGTTGCATTGAGTGCTAACAGGTTTGTCTGACTGGCAATATTTTCAATAAGCGTTATAACCTCACCGATTTTGGATGCCGTTACTGCCAGCCCATTAATTGTCTGAACGGTTGAATCTGCATGTTCTGCCGCTAGTTTACTAACGGTTGTCGATTTTTGCACATGCTTTTGCATGTCTGTCACAGAATGAGACAAGCGAGATGTGCTCTGTGCAACAAGCCTAACATCCTCAGAGGTTTCCTGAGATTTTGCCGTCATAATTTGTGATTTAGCCACTGTATTGTCAATCATTGTAGCCATCGAGCTGGAATTTTCTTTAACACTGCTCGTAGACTCAGTGACAGTCTTCATGAGCTTCGCAATGGTATCGCCAAAGTCAGAGATTAACGCTTCAACCTTAATTTTTCTGTCTTTGTCAGCACTTTGCTGTTTGCTAATTTCATCTGCGCGTTGCTCTGCTTGTTGCCGCTGGGATTCAATCTCTTGTGCAATAGTTTCGCGCTCTGTCACATTTTCCCACGAGACCATTGTTCGGACATGATTGCCATCTGCATTATTTACGGCCGCAAAACGGACTTCATATTGGTGATCTTTAACGGATACAATTTCCATATGAGGCAGTTTTTCTACGTGCGCGATAGGGGCAAACATCGCCTGATCAGCACCAAAAATATCCCATATCTTGTCTGGCTCAGCACTTTTGTTTTCTTCAGTGCCTTTGTCCTTATTGCCTGCTGAATTCACAAAATAGACACTTCCCCCGTGGCCAACTAAAGCTGTCGCAACGGGACTTGATTCAATCATATGCCTCAACTGAAAACTATCTTCTACACTTTTACGCAAGGCAACAAGTGCGTTTAACATGCTTCTAAATTCATCTTTTCCAACTTTTGGAAGGGGGGTATCAATATGGCCTTTACTGATTTCGGTCAGCGCAAAGGAGAAGTCCCGTAACTTGTTAAATAGAGAGAATTTGAGCAATATTGCGGCGATGATCCACGCGCCTAAAAGACCTGCCATGATAAAAATTACTGCAGAATTTCTGATCTCATCGCTTTTCTTTGAAAAAGCAGTGACGTCCCGTGTCAAAGTGGCTACGGCCCAGATGTCGCCAAAGCTACCTGGAATTTCAATGTTCAGTTCATCCAGTTTATATGTTTCAGCGTTGCCTTCTGTTGCCGCGTCGCCTTCTGTCGCCGCGTTGCTTTCAATTTGCTCTCCGTTGAAGTTCCGAAATCTGTCTTCAAGTAAAACAGTGCCATTGATATCCTTGTATATGAGGTCACCATCCAGATACTCACCAAGGCCGTTGAGATGTTTGATTGGATTTGTTACGACTTCCATAAAGCCCGCAATACGAAACCCACCGATGGGGGCTATCACACTATGAACCGGTAAGCCTTCTTCTGTGCGCCAGTAATAAGTTGTTTGTTGCCGCTGACCCGATTTGTCGCGGGCTTTCAAAGCCTCAAGAACGTCCCCTTTTTTTGTGACAGTTTGTCCCGACCCTTTGGTGGAGGCACCAACCAACTTCATATCTTTATCGAAAATATTAGTTGTAATGAGTTCGAATTCTTCGTTTTGGACAACTTTTTCATTATGAAATAGAGTGGCAGCGAGAATTATGGTTTTGCTGTTTTTGGCTTTTACAGCTTTGACCAAAGATTGAAAGCGTGACCAATCACCAACATGGGGCGTGATTTTTTCTGAATATTGTAACCGAACCCGATCATTAACCAGAAAAGTTAGTGTATCTCCAGCAGTTTCCTGAAAAACGCTCAATGAAAAGTTATTAAATTTTTCAGAGACAGAGACCTGACCGTACATTAAGGCAGCAGACATCAGGATGGCTAACGCCACAAGGATACGCCGCGGCGTCCAGAATAGAGATCCATTAAGTTTAAAGCGATCCGCGACTTTTAGGATGGAAGTAAGCTTGTTCATTGGGGGCTGCTTAATATTTATTAAAACAAATTTATCAAAATAGAATATTGGTAACTTCTTTCAAAACCATTACCAGCCAATGAGGATGAGCAATTACTGGATGCTTCGAGTTTTTGCTATATAAAAGCATGGTATAAATGCAAAACGAAATGGGGTGCCTGTGGACGCGATATTTACTAAATTCTGGGCAATTGTTGTTGATGTCTGGAGTAAGGGTTATTTGGGGATGGACCTTAGCGCCATTCTGCCCGCTATGGGGATCATTCTGGTGGCACTTGCTTTGCGCGGCATTTTTACGCGTTTCGTTGTGAACCGGTTGATCAGCCTTACTCGGCGCACAAAAAATAACCTAGATGATCAGATGATTGAGGCCATAGAAGGGCCCATGCGGTTCATCCCTGTTGTTGTTGGTGTCTATTTTGCGATCGAGATTAGCGGGCTTGCAACGACGGGTGATTTACAGGTTTTTAGTGAAAAATTAGTGCGTTCTCTTGTCGTTTTTAATCTGTTTTGGGTGTTGTTTCGCTTAATCGATCCATTGACATTCTTTCTAAGCCGTGTCGAAGAAATTTTCTCGGTTGAGATGGTTTCTTTTCTGATCAAGGTTATGAAAGGAATCATTGTCGGGATTGGCGGCGCTACAATCCTTGAGTTGTGGGGCATTAAGGTAGGACCAATTATTGCAGGCTTTGGCCTTGTTGGTGTTGCCGTTGCGCTAGGGGCACAGGACTTGTTTAAAAACCTGATCAGTGGCTTCTTGATCTTGGCAGAAAAGCGATTTCGGGTAGGGGATTGGGTTCTGGTCTCTGACGTTGTTGAAGGTACCGTGGTGAAAATTGGTTTTCGCTCAACCGTTATTAGACGTTTTGACAAAGCCCCTACGGTTGTTCCAAATGCAGTCTTTGCAGATAAGGCGGTGACAAATTTCTCCGAAATGTCATGTCGTCGTATTTATTGGAAAATTGGTGTTGAATATTCAACTTCGGTCGTACAGATGCAGGAAATTACTAATCGCATAAAAGAATATCTGATTGGAAATCCGGATTATGTGCAGCCAGAGGAGGGAACACTTTTTGTTGTAACCGACAGCTTTAATGCGAGCAGTATCGATATCATGATTTACTGTTTTACCCAGACAACTAACTGGGGGGAATGGTTGGAGATAAAACAGGAATTTGCGTATGCCATCAAGCATATTGTGGAATCCGCAGGCTCGTCATTTGCTTTTCCGTCTATCTCTGTTTATCGAGGTCTTGGTGCGGATGAGCCAGAAAATTACATGCCGCCAACAAGCGACTTGAACGCGGATAAAGTTGCCGAACCTTTTCAGGCCGGTGACGAAGGTTCTTGAGAGATGAAGCGTTAGTTAGTCTGATATTTTTATTGTGTAGGTAAAAGTGCCATCGACTTCGGTATGTTCTAGTAAAGTATGGCCTGCTGCGTGACAAAAGTGGTCAAAATCAATATAGGATGCCGGATCTGTTGCAATGACCGTAATAATCTCGCCAGATTTCATGCTTTTGATCGCTTTTTTGGCCTTTAAGACGGGAAGAGGGCAATGCAGGCCCGATGTATCGAGAGTGAGAGAAGGTACAGGCAATTTTGGTGTCCGATTACTAGAGTGGAGTGCCACTATAATCGGAAAAATATTTCAAGCAACATTAAGGGAGATCTAGTTTTTCTTCCTGCGTAATGTGTCCAGAATTTCTTCTATGGTTTTTTTAATAGAAATAGTTTGGCCGGTATCAGTAATCAGGTGAAAGTTGCTGCGTAGGTCTTGTACTAACAAGCGCAAAGATTCTGACGTGTTTAAGAACAAAATGACCCCAATTGTCTCGTTCGTGCTTATGGGGATAATTTCATGCACTAATGATACGGGAACGGTTTTTATAAAGGTGTATCCACACCAATAGTCCAGTTCACTCTGATCTTTGAAATTAAGTTCGATTTCGTTAATATGTTGATGTGTAAGAGGTTTTACATAAAGAGAGGTGCGCGCAAGATCTACTTGTTCACGGGTGTGATACTCTTTGAGATCAATTATGCGTTCCATTTAATATACCAATCTATGTATATTATTCAGTTTCTGTCTTACTTAGTCAGTCGGCCAGTTTTCGATTCTGGAAATGTGCCCTTAAACTCTCATAAAGCTCTTAACAGGACATTTAGGCCTACAGACAATTTTAGTATTCTTTTTTGTTATTCCAATCTATATCACCATTTAAATAACTTAAATTAACCCTTTTTATACTGAATTCTGCGATTTTCTTGGATTGAGAATAATAAATTAACCTAAAAAATTTAGTTTTCTATTTTTTGTATTTGAAAGAACTATTAGCGAATGTCGAGTGTCGCTGGACCAAATTCTGGAACTCCCTCTAATCGTCCTTCAAATTTAGAAGGAGCCGATTCCCGTGCCAAACCTAAATCTCAGGGTGCTGTTAAGCATCACGAAATCGGGGAGATGGCTCATTTTTTGAGCGCCTTTGGCAAGAGTAAGAACGATGCCGTTAAAACGTTACTTGCCAGTAGCTTGCAGATCGTTGGGCTAGAAGAAGTTAAAAAGAAATATGAAGGTCGTTGGGAGCAAATCAACCATCGGGTTGGTGTGGCGATTGAAGCATTTTTCACTAAAAAACTGACAAACGGCGATACTTTCGTACGACTAGGTGAAGGTCGGTTTGCCCTAATATTTCGAAATTTAACTCGGGAAGAAGGCCAGCTTAAGGCTGTGGCCCTTGCGCGCGAGCTAATCAAACTTTTGTTTGGCGAAATGCCCGGTGCCGAAATGATTTCAGTTGAGACAATGGTTATTGATGAGAATATAGCAGGTTCAATCGATGACTTCGACAATCTTGAAGATTTGATCGCGCATTTCCAAGAGGCGATAGAGAAAGTTGAAAAGAAAGAAGAAGAACAGATAAAGGTCGCGGAAAATGAGCTTATTGTTCAATTTCGGTCCATGCTTAATCACGGTAAAAAGATTATTTCTGTTACGGAAGTTGTTCCTTGTCGCAAAACTGGGGAAAAGGCTTCTCTGCTACAAAAATCTGATGCAATGCTGAACGGATCTCCTCATTTACGCGCTGAACTTGATCTGTTGGTTCTTAAAGAGGCTGGGACGGCGATTTCGAAACTGGGGGCAAAAGGGAATAAGCCGATTGTTTTCATAACAGTTGCTTTTGAGACATTGGCTAATGCATCTGCGCGCCGGAAATATTCTGAAATTATGAAAGGTTTGCCCGTTTACACACGCAAGCATCTCGTTTTGAATATTGAAGGTATTGAGCAGGGAACTCCTAATAGCCGCTACCGTCAAATTCTCACATCTGTCAGGCAATTAGTTCTTGGCTTTTCTTTCGAGGTTGATAAGGCCTGGGATGATTTCCACGTTATTTCTGATTTGCCCGTTGTCGCCATAAGTGTCGCTTCAAATAATTCGACAGATCTTGCTTGGATAGAGCATTTACGGGAACGGACAAAAAAGGCTGGTTTAAAGTTTGTCTGGCGTGGCTTGACGAATGATGAGCTTGCCCGCTGGGCCTTTCGGCTTAGTGCCGATTATGTCTCTGGAACCGTTATTGGGGGCCTTCATGATGTGCCTGCGCGCCCTTTTTCCCTCAAGGGCGCTATGGATTAGCTATCACCCGTTGGTTTTTCAAATACTGAGAAAAGCTCTACATGGGGAGACCAGAGAAATTGGTCGACAGGAATAACCTTTTTTAATTGATATCCGCCATCACTCAGGGTTTTTGCATCCCGCGCAAAACTGTTGGGATTACAAGAAATGAAGATGATGGAGGATACTGTACTCATCGCCAATTCAGCAACTTGAGCAGCCGCGCCCGCACGAGGCGGATCGATGATCGCCGTATCGAAAAAATTTAACTCATCTGAGACAAGAGGGCGGCGGAATAAATCTCTGTATTCTGCAGTAACGGGGAGCATGTGTTTATTAGCAGATTTCTGAAGAGCTAATGCCATACCCTCATTGCCTTCGAAAGCATGGACCTTTCTGGAAATTTTGGCTGCAGGGAGCGTAAAGCTGCCAGATCCTGAAAAAAGATCAATTATATTTTTATTCTCGGGAAGATGTTCTTTTACCAGAGCAATAAGAGCCTTTTGCCCCTCTTCAGTTGCTTGCAGGAAACTGCCGGGAGGGACTTCCACCTCAAAATTGTCCATTTGAATAGAGGCAGGTTTACGCGTAACCACTGTTTCCTCAAAACGCTCTTTTTTATTTGAAAGCGTGATACGGCTAAGGCCTTGTTCCTGACCGAAGAGGGCCAGAATTTCCCGCACCTCCAAATCAAGGAGGATATTTGCAGAAATTACGAGATCAGGTCCGTTTGAGGTGCTTGTAAGGGTCAGCCTTGCTTCTGAATTTCGGGCCATAATGTTCGGCAACATTAGGCGCATTGGTTTTACCAAAGCCAGCAAGTCTGGTGATAAAATAGGGCATTCACCAACATCAAAAATCTGATGGCTTTTCTTTAAATGATAGCCAATCATAACGCCCTTTTTGCGTTTTAATGCCACAAATTCTACGCGTCTGCGAGAGGCGCGAGGGCTTGTTAATGTCTCGCCGATGGTATCGAACAGCACGCCAGACCTGGTTAAAGGTTCTGCAATTCTGTTTTTCTTCCACTCAGCAAGAGTAGCGTCTTCGATATGTTGTAAAGAGCAGCCGCCACATGTTCCAAAATGTTTGCAGGCGGGTTTTGTGCGAAAAGAAGACGGTGTTTGAAGCTCCGTCATCTCTGCGATAAACCCGCGTCCACGCTCTTCTTTTAACGTTGCTGTTATAACATCCCCAGGGGCTGTGAAGGGGATGTAGTAGGGCCGGTTATCCTCGGTCGCGACACCATCGCCGTTCGATCCAATGTGATCGATGGTTAGCTTAAGCATCAAAGATAGCCCCTAAAAGATATTCAGTATTGCCATCGCTCCCGGTGATCGGGCTTTCTATAGAGCCGAGGCAGCGCCAACCGGGAAGGTTATTAAACCAGTATTCCATATCTTCACGAATTTTCTCGGCAAGTTCCGTGTCACGAACGACGCCGCCTTTGCCAAGATTTCCTTTGCCCACTTCAAATTGAGGTTTAACAAGTGCCGCTAGGATACAGCCGGGTTTGCACAAGGCGAGAGGGGCCGGTAACATTTTCTTTAAGGAAATGAAACTAACGTCGACCACGATCATATCAAGAGGATCAGGAACTTCTTCGACCGTCAAATAACGCGCATTAACGCCTTCTAGGTTGACGATTTTCTCGTTGCTCACCAAGTTCTTGTGAAGCTGGTCATGACCGACATCAATTGAATAGACTTTTTGAGCGCCGCGAGCGAGGAGAACCTGGCTAAAGCCACCAGTAGACGCACCAAGGTCGGCGACAATGCGGTCTTTTGGATCGAAATTGAAATGGTCCAGTGCTGCAATCAATTTGTATGCGCCACGTCCAACCCAATTGGAGTGGTTTTTGTCCACCTCAATCTTACAACTCGATGTTACTTTCAGGCTGGCTTTCTTGGTGATTTCACCATTAAGGCGCACAAGGCCGTCAGATATTAAGGACTGAGCCCGCGCTCTACTGGGTGCAAGATTGCGCGTCGTAAGCTCGTTATCCAGTCTATTTCTGGTATTGGTCATTGGGTAAGTATCACAAGGCTGAAAGGGTTGATGGATTTTCGATTTCTGGATCCATGACTGATAAGGCGACATCGACAATTTGTTCTTCGTTGACGCCGGCCTGATCATACATTTTTTTAATATTATCCTGATCGATATAGATGTCAGCCATACATATTGGGCGAATTTTCAACCCATTATCAAGAAGACCGTTCATGGACAGATACTGCATAACATGACTGCCAAAACCACCTACAGAACCTTCTTCAACTGTTATTAAAAGGTCATGGTTTTTAGCAAGATCTTTTATCATGTCTTCATCGAGAGGCTTGCAGAACCGAGCGTCGGCAACCGTTGTTGACAATCCGCGTGCGTCGAGTTTTTCAGCAGCAGCAACGGCCTCAGCAAGGCGTGTACCGAAGGACAAAATAGCGATTTTCGAGCCCTTTTTGATAATCCGGCCTTTCCCGATTTCCAGAACTTCTCCGTGTTCCGGTAAATCAACGCCAACCCCCTCTCCGCGGGGATAGCGGAAGGAGCAAGGGCCATCATTATAGGCGGCAGCGGTTGCTACCATATGCTTAAGTTCGGCTTCATCAGCCGCTGCCATCACAACCATATTGGGAAGCGTGGCAAGATATGTTGTATCGAACGATCCTGCATGGGTCGCACCATCCGCACCGACAAGCCCAGCACGATCGATTGCAAAGCGTACAGGTAAATTCTGGAGGGCAACATCATGGACAACTTGATCATAGGCGCGCTGTAAAAATGTTGAGTAAATCGCAACAAAAGGTTTCAGGCCTTCCGTCGCCATTCCAGCGGCAAAAGTTACGGCATGTTGCTCTGCAATCCCCACATCAAAGCAGCGAGAGGGGAATTCTTGTTGGAACCGGTTAAGGCCGGTTCCGTCAGGCATCGCCGCCGTTATCGCAACAATTTTCTCATCATTCCGGGCTTCATCGATAAGGCTATCCGCAAAAACATTTGTATAGGAAGGGGCATTCGGAATTGATTTTGCCTGAGCGCCTGTAATAACGTCAAATTTGGATACGCCATGATATTTGTCAGCTGCAGCTTCAGCTGGCGCGTATCCTTTTCCTTTTTGCGTTACGCAATGAATGAGAATTGGACCGCTTTCGGAATCCCGCGCGTTTTTAAGAATTGGAATAAGATGTTCTAGATTGTGGCCATCAATGGGGCCCACATAAAAGAAACCCAATTCTTCAAAAAGAGTTCCGCCCGTGACCATTCCACGAGCAAATTCCTCAGCGCGCTTAGCTGTTCTCTCCAGCGGATCAGGAAGCTTGGACGCGATCTGTTTCATCATTTCACGAAGGGTGTGGTAGGAGCGCCCTGATAGCAATCGGGAAAGATAAGCGCTCATGGCACCGACTGGGGGGGCAATGGACATATCATTGTCATTGAGAATAACGATCTGGCGACTATCCATCGCACCTGCATTATTCATGGCTTCATAGGCCATGCCGGCACTCATGGATCCATCGCCAATAACAGACACAACATTGTTGTCGCCTTGTTTCAAGTCACGGGCAACGGCCATGCCAAGGCCCGCAGAGATTGAAGTGGATGAATGAGCCGCGCCAAAGGGATCATATTCACTTTCCAATCGCTTGGTAAATCCTGATAATCCGCCTGCTTGCCGAAGGGTGCGAATACGATCTCTTCGTCCCGTCAGAATTTTGTGGGGGTAACACTGATGCCCAACGTCCCAAATGAGTCTGTCTTCTGGTGTATTGAATACATGATGAATTGCAACAGTGAGCTCAACGACACCAAGGCCTGCGCCTAAATGCCCGCCTGTAACAGAGACAGCATCAATGGTTTCCTGGCGAAGTTCATCTGCCAACTGTAAAAGTTGTTCGATAGAATAGGCCCGAATGTCCCGAGGGCTTTTAACTTGATCCAACAGAGGGGTTGTCGATTTTTCAGTCACAATTTAACTCGTTATTATTTCTGGCGTTCTACGGTGAATTTGGCGGCATCTCTCAGCAAATCGGCATTATTTTTGAATGCAGAGACATGATTGATGGCCTGAGTTGACAGCATACTTGCATGAATTTTTGCTTTTTCAATACCCATTAGGGAGACAAATGTTGCCTTTCCCGCATCGCTGTCCTTTCGGGTCGCTTTTCCCATTTCACTGCTTTCGCCTTCAGCATCCAATATGTCATCGGTGATCTGAAAGGCTAGCCCCAAGTCATGAGAATATGCGCGGATAGACGTTTTTTGCGATGGTGAAGCATGCCCTAAAATAGCGCCGGCTTCACAGGCAAAAGTGATAAGAGCACCGGTTTTTAACTGTTGCAGTCGGGTTATGGTGGCGAGTGAGATATTATCAGCATCCGCATAAACATCCATTGTCTGCCCACCAACCATACCGCGAGGGCCCGCAGCAAGGGCTAGTTTTAAGACAAGTTCAGCACGGACACTAGCAGAGGGGTGTGTCTTTGGATCAGCAAGGATTTCAAAGGCTAAGGCTTGCAGCGCATCCCCTGCTAAAACAGCGATAGTCTCGTCAAATTTCTTATGGACAGTTGGTATGCCGCGACGTAAGTCGTCATCGTCCATGCAAGGAAGGTCGTCATGAATAAGCGAATAGGTATGCATGATCTCAAGAGCGGCGGCGACGCGAACCGAATATTCACGGGCAACATCGAACAAATCAGCGCATTGGATAACCAAAAATGCACGCAGCCGTTTACCGCCAGCGAGGACGGCATATCGCATTGCTTCATTCAATCGATGCTCAGGAAAGGAATTTTCAGGGAAAAAGCCTTTTAGTTCTTTCTCCATTAACTCAGCAGTTTGGCGCAAAGCTTTTGCGAATTTTTCTTCCATACAATCATACTCATACATAGAGATTTAAATCAGGATAATAATGCAGTGAGTTATTCTACATTAGCAGGTTGAGTGGAAAGCGTGCCATTTTGATTGACAATTTTATCAACTCTTTCCTGTGCCGAACGTAATTTCGTATCGCAATGTTGCTTGAGAAGGGCACCACGGGTGTAGATATCAATTGACTGATCCAGATCAACTTTTCCTGAATCCAGCTTTTCAACAATTTTCTCAAGTTCCTGCAGGGCAGCTTCGAAATTTAATTCGAGTATATCTGCCGGAAATTCATTTAAATCTGACATGGGTTCTCCTTATGCGCTCTTATACTCTGCCTTTAAGTGTCAAGCAACGCTTTCACATGGGCTTCACTACTTTCCGCAAGGCCAACCAGATCATAGCCCCCTTCCATCACTGATACAATGCGTCCGTCACAGCATCGGTCGGCAATTTTTACGAGCTCTTTCGTAATCCAAATATAGTCTTCTTTCGCTAAATTAAGATCAGCACGTGGGTCGTTAGTATGGGCATCAAAACCAGCTGAAATGAGAAGCAATTCGGGGTTGAAGGTCTCAAGTGCTGGTAAAATTATATCCCTCATGGCTGCTTTAAATTCTTTGGTCCCGGCGCCTGCAGGTAAGGGCGCGTTTACAATGTTGCCGACACCTTTTTCAGTGGCGTGGCCAGTATTTGGGTAAAAGGGAGCCTCCTGATGAGTGGAGCCATAAAATAAATTGGAATCTGCTTTAAATATGGCTTGAGTTCCATTGCCGTGATGCACATCAAAATCGATGACGGCAACGCGGCTTAAGTTAAATTTCTGGCGGGCATAAAGGGCGCCAATTGCGACGTTATTATAGATGCAAAATCCCATAGCCTTATCTGCCTCAGCGTGATGTCCGGGGGGGCGTGTGGCGCAATATGCATTATTGCCGGGCTCGGTCATTACAAGATCAATGGCGTCTTTAACCGCGCCGACGCAACGGAGTGCCGCCTGGATTGTTCCCGGAGACATAAAGGTGTCTGGGTCAAGCTGGATAACACCGGAGCGCGGAGCCGCTTTCTCTATGGATTCTAAATAATCAGGAGTGTGAGCAAGCAATAATAAATCTTGGGTTCCTAGTGAGGCTTCATGTCGTATGAGGGCGCTGAAATGATCCTCTTCTAATCTGTGTAAAACGGATCTTAAACGGTCTGATTTTTCGGGATGGTTAGGGCCATTATCGTGAAAAAGGCAATCGCGATGGGTGAATAAATGCGTGCTCATAAAATCCGCCAAAATGTGAAAGAAGTAACAATTGATAGTATTTTCTCAGATTTTTCTATTGATTTCAAATCATGTCAGTCACAATAGGGAAAAATCAGCTTTAAATTGCGATAAAGAAATTAAATGAAATTAAAAAATCAAGTAATTCTGTGCTGCGTACTGTTGGCCTGTGGTGTTTTGGGGTGGCAATTCAAAGAGTATATCCCCTTTCTAAACGAAGCTGAAAAAGCAGGCAAACGGTCGTCCCACGGCGGTCGCGCTGTTCTTGTTATTGTTGCCCCCGTCGTTGTACGGGATTTGCCCAAGATCGTAACTGCAGTGGGCACTTTACTTGCGAATGAATCTATTGACGTAACAGCAAAAATAACCACGAAAATTCAGCGATTGAATTTTACGGAGGGAACTTACGTTGAAAATGGGACACCGCTCGTCTTTCTGGATGCAACTGAAGCAAAAGCAGTTTTGGCCGAATCGCAGGCGGAATTAGAAAATAGCCGGAAACTTTATGAGCGTTCTTTAAAGCTCTTTAAAAGCAAGAATGTACCAAAAGCGAGAGTGGATCTGCTGCTATCTGAAATGCAGATCGCAGAAGCAAAAGTGTCTGCAAATAAAGCAAGGTTAGCTGATTATGTTATCCGCGCACCGTTTTCAGGAATTCTGGGAATGAGAGACGCAAGTGTCGGAGCGCTGGTAAGGCCCGCCGATATTATCACCACGCTGGATGATATTACGTCTTTGAAGCTAGATTTCAATTTACCAGAAAGTTTTTTAGCAAACATTACTCCCGGTCAGTCTTTCTCAGCCAAAAGTGTGGCCTTTCCCGGACAATTATTCATCGGTGAAGTGCGCACAGTGTCGACACGTATTGATCCTGTCATACGGGCGGTAAGAATTCGCGGAGCAATCCCGAACGATAAGGGCGTTTTGAAGCCGGGCATGTTTATGTCTGTTGAACTTCAAACAGGTATGCAGAAAGATGCAGTTTTGGTCCCTGAACATGCCGTTACAATTTCAGCCGCCGGACATTTTGTTTTTATGGTGAAAGATGGTGTTGCCTATAGAAAAGAAGTGATCGTCGGACAAAGAATTCCCGGCTGGGCACAAATTATATCCGGGTTAGATGATGCAAAACAGGTGGTTACCGAAGGTCTTCAGAAAATAAGAGATGGGCAAAAAGTCAAAATAGAATTGGAAAAAGAACCAGCAGCTACAGGTCAAAAATCAAGTGAGCCAACGTAATGAACTTACCTGATCTTGCCATAAAACGGCCAGTCCTAGCTATTGTTATGTCATTGGTTCTTATCCTTTTTGGAGTATTCTCATACCAGAAATTAAGCGTAAGAGAATATCCCAATGTTGATAAACCCAATGTCTCCATAAGCACGACTTATCGCGGTGCGTCGGCGGATATTATTGAAAGCCAAATCACGCAAATTATTGAAGATGCTGTTGCCGGAATTAGTGGTGTAAGCAGAATTAATTCAAGCAGTAGGGAGGAGTCTTCTTCCATCAATGTTGAATTTTCTATTTCGAGAGATATTGAATCTGCGACAAATGATGTCCGATCCCGAGTGGCCCGCATTGTATCCCAACTGCCTGAGGAGGCTGACGCCCCTCGCATATCAAAAACAGAAAGCGATGCACGGCCCATTATGTGGCTTTCTATGGCAAGTGATCGTCTAAGCCCGCTTGAGCTAACCGATTTTGCTGATCGAAATTTGGTCGATACGTTGTCTACCGTGGATGGTGTAGCGAGTATTCGTATTGGCGGTGCACGGCGCTACGCCATGCGCATCTGGATTAATACAAGTTCACTTGCAGCCCATAGTCTGACCGTTCAGGATCTTGAAAATGCTGTTCGGGCGCAGAATGTACAATTACCCTCTGGCCGCATTGAATCGATTAATAAAGAATTCAATATCAGAACAGAATCTGATTTGAAAACCCCTGAAGAATTCAGGCGGATTATCATTAAAAATGATGAACGCGGGATAGTTCGATTGGGAGATGTTGCTGAAGTTCGGATCGATGCGGCTAACTTGCGCACCGGCCTTCGCGTTAATGGCAATGATGCCGTTGGACTAGGCATTATTCGTCAATCGGGATCTAACGTTTTGGAGGTGGCAAAAGGCGTGAAAAAAGTAGTCTCGCGCTTGCAAGCTTCCCTGCCGCCGGGGCTCACGTTGAAAGTTTCCTACGATCAGTCCATTTTTATTAGCCAATCGATCAAAGAAGTGTTCTTTGCCCTTGGAATTTCAATGATTTTGGTGGTTTTGGTTATCTTTGTCTTTTTGAGGTCGATTCCAGCCACCTTTATCCCTGCGGTCGCCATTCCGGTGTCGATTATTGCGACCCTGTCAATTTTGGCGCTGTTGAGTTACTCGGTCAATGTTTTAACACTTTTGGCTTTGGTTCTGGCCATCGGGCTTGTGGTGGATGATGCGATCGTTGTGCTTGAGAATATTCACAGGCGCATCGAGGCTGGGGAGCCCCCTCTTTTGGCTGCAAGTCGTGGATCAAGGCAAGTAGCTTTTGCTGTGATCGCCACAACAGTTGTGCTTGTGGCCGTTTTCTTACCCATTTCTTTTTTGGACGGAACAACCGGTCGATTATTCCGGGAATTTGGTGTAGCCGTCGCGGCGGCGGTTATGTTTTCAAGTTTTGTCGCTCTCACGCTGACACCTATGTTGTGTTCAAAGTTGCTTGTAGAGCAAAGCAAGGAAGGTTGGTTCTATAAATCGACTGAGTTTTTGTTTGATCAGCTTGCACGTTTGTACGGCGTGGGGTTACGGTTTGCTTTGTCTGTTCCGCTTCTTATCGTAGCCTTGGCGATTGGTATCTCTGCCGCATCCTACGGCATGTATGATCGCCTTCCCAAAGAGTTCGCCCCGATTGAAGATCGTGGTTTCTTCTTTATTCCTGTGAAAGCCATTGAAGGCGCAAGCATGGAATATACATCTCGCAATGTAAAAAAGATCGAAGAGCTACTAAGTCCTCTAGTTGAAAATAAAGAAGCTGAAAGTATTTTTGCGCTAACAGGGAGTTTCTCCCGGCCTGGGCCCGTAAACACAGCATTCATGTTTTCACGGCTTGTAAGGTGGGAAGAGCGAGAGAGGTCGCAGCAAGAGATCGTCAGCTCAATTTTCCCTGGCCTTCTCTCTATACCGGGCGTTCGCGCATTTGCCATTAACCCTGCAAGTCTGGGCCAACGGGGCTTCCAGGCTCCGGTCCAGGTGGTGGTGGGAGGACCATCCTATAACGAGATCAATGAATGGGTGGATCGGGTGATTGAAAAAGCATCTGATAATCCAAAATTGTTGAATCTGGATAAGGATTATACGGAAGCCCAGCCACAAATAAGAGTGAATATTGACCGGGATCGAGCGTCAGATCTTGGTGTTTCAATCGAAAATATAGGAAGAACCCTCGAAACCCTTATGGGCGCGCGCGAAGTTGGCACCTATGAGGAGGGGGGGAAACAGTATGATGTTATCTTGCGGGCCCGCGAAGAAGATCGCAGTAGTCAAGATGATTTGAATAACGTGTATGTTCGTTCAGATCGCACGGATAGACTAATCCCACTTTCTAACTTTGTGAGCCTGACGGAAACGGCGAGTGCTTCTGAGCTTAAAAGAACAGACAGACTCCGCACTGTTAGAATTTCAGCATCACTCGCTGATGGATATTCGTTAGAAGAAGCGCTGGACTATCTCGAAACACTGGTGATTGCCGAAGCTGGGGATGAAGCACGCATTTCCTTTGGCGGATTAAGCCGAACTTATAAAGATTCAAACACAGCACTTTTATTTACCTTTGCAACTGCTGTACTCGTTGTTTTCCTGGCTTTGGCGGCACAGTTTGAGAGTTTTATTCATCCTATTATCATCATGACATCCGTCCCCCTTGCCGTTACTGGGGCATTAGGAGCCATGCTGTTCTATGGTCTTACGCTGAACGTTTATAGTCAAATCGGTATTATTATGCTGATTGGCCTTACGGCGAAAAACGCTATTTTGATTGTCGAATTTGCCAATCAATTACGAGACGAAGGTGCCAGTTTGCGTGACGCAGTCATTGAGGCATCGATTATTCGCCTTAGACCGATTTTGATGACCACAATTTCAACCGCACTTGGCGCAGTTCCATTGGCAATGGCTGTTGGTGCCGGCGCTGAAAGCCGAGCGACAATCGGTATTGTTATTATCGGTGGTGTGATGTTTTCAACATTTCTCTCCTTGGGTGTGGTGCCAGTCTTTTATTTACTTTTGGCGAGATACAGCCGTCCTTCAAGCTATCTAACCGATAAATTGAGTAAGCTTGAAAGTAAATATCGCTCCGATAATAACTTGTGATTACTCATTAAAAGCCTTGCTAATATTACTGTTCTAGTATTAAAGCGGCTTGTTAGTTGGTTTTAGTAATCTAGACTTATCAATAAGTAGTAACACTTTTAACGAATTTTTAACTTCATTCTACTAATTTTTAGCGAGTGGGAGCGGTTTTTTTTCGCCTTTAAGCTGATGTTTGGTGGAGAGTTTTTCGTTTTTATTTGAGCAATTTAGTACTGAGTACCGTCCTAATAGAAGCCACTTGTTTAGAAAAAATAAGTTTTGGCTAATAGAAAATATTCAGGACCCTTTAATTTAGTTTTTCTGTAAAGGGATGTCTTGCCGATGCTGAAGAAGTTAGCTTTAGGCTTGAGTATGTGTGATTAGTATGAACGCATTACCAAAAAAAAATGAAGCATGTGTTTCTTTGCTATTACTCAGTGACGACCAGAAGGTTGTTGAGCTGGTGCGAAATGAGCTTAATGAGCCTGCTATCGCATTTACAACACAATCCACCAATGATTTTGATATATCTGACTTGGAGCAATATGCCACTGAGATCATAGTTCTCTACGTGAGTGAATATGGGTTTTCTCAAGCGGTTCGAGCAATTCAATCTGTGCGGACAAAAGAATTGTCCCTCAATATCATTGTTATTGATGCGAGCGCTACCCCTGAGCGAGCCGTTGATATGATGAAGATAGGGGCTAGTGATTATCGGGCATACAGAGGAGATAATCTGGATCTCTTGTCTAAGATTGAGCAGAGTTGTCTAGACACTTTGCTGCCTCAACATGACTCTGAAGCAGAATTTTTAAATCCGATTCAAATTCAAGGGCCACAGGTACTAAATACGCGGGTTAAGAAGTTTTTGAAAGCTGTCGGGTACCTCGCAACGTGTCACAATCTTAAAGAAGTTTGCACGGGATTGTTGGAGACATTAGGGGACGCACTAGGTGCAACCGGTGGCAGTTTGTACCTAGTCGATGGAAAGTGCTTGAAACGTGTTCATGCACTCGACCCTGGGCATGCGCCGGAACGTTTGGCACTTCCGTTGGAAGTTGGAACTATATTTGAGAAGGTAATATCTACGGGAGAACCTGTTCTCTTTACAAATGAAGAAGATATTCATCGTATTACATTGAGTGGATGGACGGGGTATGAAGCAAGTAATTTGCTGGTATATCCCTTGCTGCAAAAGAACGGTGACCCTATAGGCGTCTTTTCATTGCATGGAAAGAAAGGGGAGCATTTCACAAAAGAAGATAGAGACCTTGTCTTAATTCTGGCATCATTTTCACACGAAACAATTCGTGCTCTCTGGGCACAAGATAGGTCTGTAGAAAGTCTTGATACGCTCCGACTAACATTTGAGAATATGACACAAGGTATCATTCTCCTCAATGCTGCGGCTGAGGTTGTGCATTACAATCAAAATGTATTGAATATTGTCGGCTTGGCGAGCTCGCAAATTAGTGTCGGAAGAAATATCAGCAAAATCTTTGAGATTTGCGAAGATAGGGGAGATAAATCAGATAGCAGTGTGCAGGGCTGCCCTTGGATGGATCACAGTAAAAATTACGAATATATCCATAAATGTGCTTCTGGAAAATCTATTAATATCGCTGGAAATGTCATTGACGAAGGCGGCTTTATCTTAACCTTTACTGACATTACAAAGCAGAAAGAATGGGAAATTCAGCTGTATGATGCAAAGGAAAAAGCGGAGACGGCCAGCCAGAGTAAATCAAATTTTTTGGCAAATGTCAGCCACGAATTAAGAACACCTTTGAATGCCATTATTGGTTTTTCCGAAATGATTAATAAGGAAGTTTTTGGTGGTTTGGCGAATGCCCGTTATGCAGAATATGTAAAACACATTCATGACAGTGGATCGCACTTACTTCGCTTGATAAACAATCTTTTAGATTTATCGAAAGTAGAGGCTGGAAAATTTGTGCGGCAAGATGGAGACGTTGATCTTTCTGGCCTTATTAAAAGTACGATGACCTATTTTTCCGGTCAGGCACAAGATTCCGGTATTACGCTTAATCTTGAAGATAAGGCGAATATCAGCTCGATTTTGGCCGATGAAAATGCTTTGAGGCAGATTTTGCTTAACCTCATTTCAAACGCGCTCAAATTTACGCCGCGCGGTGGTGAGGTTTCTGTTCGACTAAGCCATTCAAACAAGGATGAAATAAAAATAACGGTTGAGGATAACGGCATTGGGATGGAAGAAAAATCCATAGCAATTGCTCTGGAACCCTTTGGTCAGATAGAAAATGCCTTTAATCGGAAATACCCTGGCACAGGCCTTGGGTTGCCCCTAGTCTCCTCCTTGACAGAGCTGCATGATGGTCGGTTCGAGGTACAAAGCTCTCTTGGCGATGGGACTTGTTGCAGTGTGTATATTCCCTTTCAAAAAGTGCCGTAACTACCCGTTATTTCTCAGCATAATTCACCGAGTGAGCCAAGGGTTAAGCCAACGCATTAACGGCGGCATGATCACATAGTTCATGAGAAGCACCTGAGGTAGTACCACTGCGAAGATACGTAAAGCCAAAGGCAGTTGCGCGATATAATGACCAAACAATGCATTGAGTGGAAATAAGACGCTAAAAACGACTGCAATTAAAACGAGCGTCATCTTATGTGGGTTTGGTATCCTGTTCGGTTTTGATATGCCTGTTGGTAGGGGCATATGTTCTTGAACGCTTGTTTCTTTTGCCAAGAACATATCCGTCAGTTTTTTCATATGATGAGAGCGTTGCGACGATTTTTTCCAGATTGCTTGATGTTCTAGCGTGTCAAAACTATAGGACAGCTGATAGCAATTGTTCGTTGAATGATCAGGTCGTTTGAGATACATGCCTAAAAATCCGGGAAACTGACAAATGAGTTGAGTTCCGCGATGAACCCAACTTTCATAAACGGTTTCATTGCCTTTTAAAATTTCACGACTGATATTTACCGTAACGGGACATTGAGGTTGCATGGTCAAATTTCCTTAAATTTCACAAGCATTAAGAATAAAATATAAATTCCAAAATTTCCTTGTCTGAAATCAATTTTGTCCCAGGGATTCCATGATTGAATATGCGAAATTTTCAGCAATTTTCCGCCATATTGAGTTATATAAAATGACCCTCCCAATCAGGCCGCATCCTATAAAAAGTGAACTTCTTATGCCTGCGGGGTCTCTCCATAAGTTGAAGCTGGCTATTCTGTATGGTGCTGACGCTGTCTATCTGGGGACGCCGGATATGTCTTTACGGACCAAATCGGCCTTCACTTTGGACGATGTTATTGAAGGGGTGGAATATGCTCATTCATTTGGAAAACGCGTTTATCTGACACTCAATCTATTTTCTCATAATAAAGATATTGAAAAGCTCCCCTTTTATTTGGAAACGGTTCGAAAAGTGAAGCCTGACGGTGTGATAATCGCAGATCCTGGAATTTTTGGATTTGTAAAAGAAATGGCACCTGATTTGGAACTCCATATCTCCACGCAAGCAAATATCTGTTCTTGGCTGTCCGTTGATTTTTGGAAAAAACAAGGGGCTAGCTTGTGCGTAATGGCGCGGGAAGTGTCGTTTCCGGAACTGGCTGAAATTAGAGAAAAATGCCCCGATATCAAATTGGAAACCTTTGTCCATGGCGCAATGTGCATGACCTATTCCGGTCGCTGCTTGCTTTCAAATTATATGGCAGAACGGGGGGCTAATCAGGGAAACTGTGCCAATAGCTGCCGCTGGAATTATAAAGTTCATGTGAGGCTGAAAGATGGCCGAAGTGAAGAAGTAACCATCACAGACGAGAACCGGGATATGTTCGAATTTTTGCTGGAAGAAGGGGAGAGGCCCAATGAGTTCCTTCCCATTGAGGAGGATGAACGGGGCTCTTACATCTTGAATTCTAAAGACCTTTGCATCATGCCTCGGTTGGATGATTATCTGAAAATCGGTGTGGATTCCCTCAAGGTTGAGGGGCGGGGGAAAAGCCCTTATTACGTTGCCCTTGTTGCACGAGCGTATCGAATGGCAATTGATGACTGGTATGCTGATCCAGATAACTGGTCTCCAAAGGCTTATATGGATGAACTCCACACTGTCCCTAACCGTGGATACACATACGCTTTTCATGAAGGGCGATTAACGCATCATGCTCATAATTATGAAGATACGCGCACTCTGGCCGAATGGGAATATGCGGGTCTGATAAAATCAGTTGAAGAGGATGCGATTTTAGTTGAGGTGAAAAACACGGTTGAGGCCGGCGATGTGTTGGAATTTGTTCCCCATGTGGGACGGGATACACTTTTACTCCGTATTTATGAATTTGATCTCCCTGAAAAAAATAAGGTGACGACTATTGTTCACGGAGGCCAGAAACCGCTTATTCGCATTCCATTTGCACTTTTTGATCGTGAAGACACGGCGCATTTACGGACAATTTTGCGACCTTTGACTATCATCCGAAAAGAAAAGCCTATGCTGCCTGAGGAATGGAGCCGGATTAAACTCGATTTGGAAGCTCAAAAAATCGAGTTAGGGAAGGGATCTGATGCTCGGTATGAGACTAAGTTAGAAAACCTTCAAAAGGCGCTGGATGCGGGAAAGAGCACTCGTAAATCAAAAACGCCCAGAATAGGGACGGAAGGGTGCTGCGGAAAAGGGTGTAACGGATGCATGATCTTTTGGAATGATCCCACATATGCCAAAGCGAGAGACCTTCTTGCTCAGAAAAAACAAGGTGAGATGTTTGAGAAGGATATGAGAGAGTTGAGCGAGTGAGGCGAGGGCTCAAATCCTCTTTCTCAAGTGAAATTTTCTGGCGGAATCGAGACTGTTAAACACAAATTTATGTATGAATGAGAGCTTATATCTGTGAATTTTGCAGCAATCGTATCATTTTCTTCAGTCCGTACAATTGTTGCGGTAAAGGTTCCCGTGCCCTCTACTTCAAATATGTGGATCTCGCCAGTAATTGTATCATCAACAGATAAGGTGTGATTGGGATATTCTAGGCTAAAGCCTGAGGGAGACCAATCTTCTGCGAGAAAAGAGTTTCCATCAATTATAAAAATGACCCGCGGTGCGGAGTTGCGGTCATATTTTCTTTTCTCAATTTTACTAATAACACTCGCCTTTTTCAGCTTCTGAATAATCAGCCGTTTCCCTTTGTAGGGTAATATGGTTATGGTGTCTAAATCGAAGCCAATATTTGATTCTTTATAGTAGAATACTGTTGATGAGATGTCCTAATAAATTGTTAATCCGTGTTGGGTGATATTGATGTCAAACGAACAAAAAGTTCTACTCCTGACTGGTGCAAGCAGAGGGATCGGCCACGCAACAGTTAAGAGGTTTAGTGCCGCTGGATGGCGCGTCCTTACTGTCTCTCGACAAGCTTTTTCAGAACACTGCCCTTGGGATGGCGGCGAAGAAAACCATATTCAGCTGGACCTATCTGATATTGAAGCCCTGAAGCGTGGGATAAAATTAATAAAAGAAAAACTGGATGGCGTCCCCCTCCATGCGCTTGTGAATAATGCAGGTGTCTCTCCTAAAGGTGAAAATGGGACCCGGCTTAATACATTAAATTCTGATTATGAAAATTGGCTCCACGTTTATAATGTAAATTTATTTGCCCCTCTCCTCTTAGCGCAAGGTTTGTTCGACGAACTGATTGCGGCAAAAGGGGCTATCGTTAATGTAACCTCTATCGCCGGAAGCCGGGTTCATCCTTTCGCAGGTTCTGCATATGGGACGTCAAAGGCGGCCCTTGCCGCTATGACTCGGGAAATGGCCGCCGATTTTGGCCCTCATGGTGTCCGCGTGAACGCAATTGCACCAGGGGAAATTGACACGTCAATTCTCTCCCCGGGCACTGATGCTATGGTTGCGGAACTCCCTTTGCGGCGGCTTGGGCGACCTGAAGAAGTCGCTTCAACCATTTATTTCCTGTGTGACGCACCTTCGTCTTACGTCACTGGCTCCGAAATCCATATTAACGGCGGCCAGCACGTATAAGTTTTAGGCCTCCCGCCAATTGTTTTTATCAACAAGTTCAGCCGCTTGATCTAGACCTTGGGTGAAACGATCGAACATCGTGTTGATTTCGTCTATCGTGATGATAAGCGGCGGGCATAGGGCAACATTATCCCCTGCAACAGCGCGGGCAATAAGACCTGCATCTTGCATAAAACCGACAGCTTTTGTGCCCAACCCTAAACTAGGGGCAAAAGATCGTTTGGTTTCCTTATCTGCCACAAATTCTACGGCCCCTACTAAGCCACTCACTCTGACCTCCCCAACAAGAGGATGATCCGCGAGCTTCTCAAAGCGGGCTTTGAAAGTGGGCGCGATCGATTGAACATGGTCAAGAATGTTACGTTCTTCCATCAATTCCATTGTCCGTAAAGCGACAGCCGCCGGTACTGGATGTCCCGAATAAGTATAGCCGTGGGCAAAGGCACCATGTTTTTCGCTTTGCTTGACCATGCCACGGAAAATTTCTTCAGACACCATAACGGCAGCAATAGGAAGGTAGGCGCTGGACAGGGCTTTTGCACAGCTCAATATGTCAGCCTTGATACCATAGGTTTCCGACCCCCACATGTTGCCGGTCCGACCAAAACCACAAATAACCTCGTCGGCAACCATTAGAATATCGTATTTTTTCAGAATTTTCTGAACGTTCTCAAAATACCCTTTAGGCGGTACAATAACACCACCAGCCCCCATGACAGGTTCTGCAATGAAGGCTGCAACTGTTTCTGGGCCTTCCTTAAGAATAAAGGTTTCCAACTCGACTGCCATGCGCGAGGAAAATTCTTCTTCAGTTTCCCCCTCGTGTCCAAACCGATAGAAATGCGGGCAATTTGTATGAAGGATATTTTCGATTGGTAAATCGAAGTCATTATGAAGGGCCGGCAATCCTGTCATGCTGGCGGCGGCGACTGTAACGCCGTGATAGGCTTTATGGCGGCTTATAATTTTTTTCTTTTTCGGTTTGTCCCGGGAATTATTGTAATACCAGATCAGCTTAACCACGGTATCGTTCGCTTCTGAACCTGAATTTGTAAAAAAGACTTTAGAGAAATCACCGGGGGCAATTTCTAAAAGTTTTTCGGCAAGAAGGATGCTGGGTTCGGTCGATTTACTAGCAAAAGAGTGGTAATAGGGCAGTTTGTGCATTTGCTTAATCGCAGCGTCGATAAGCTCTTGTTCTCCAAATCCAAAGGAAGTGCACCAAAGGCCCGCTAGGCCTTCAATATATTCTTTGCCATTATCATCATAGACATAGATCCCTTTACCCGTTTCAATAATCAATGGGCCCTGTTCTTCATGAGCCGATAAGTTAGTGTAGGAGTGGATGAGGCTTTGAACGTCTCGGCTCGCAAGGGAGTTGCCTTGGCTGAATTTTGGGCTGCTCATTGGATTTCCTTGATAGAAATTTTGCTAATAGAATTTATTGCCCTTACGCTATCCTTACGCGTCTATTCCGTCAATTACTCAAGACTATTGTGGGGAGACATTCTTCATGTCTAAATGAGGAAAAGAGAAAAAGGGGGATCTAATGGGAAGTTTTAAAGTTGCAGGTCGCGATGGTTTGCAAGTTCACGTGTATGAATGGTTACCTGACGGAGAGGTTAAAGCCGTTATTCAGATTGCCCATGGTATGGCAGAGCATGGGGCAAGATACGAGCGGTTTGCAAAATTTTTGAATAAGGCGGGATACGCTGTTTATGCGGATGATCATCGAGGGCATGGCCTTACGGTACCTGACGGCGCAATCCCGGGGCACATGGCCGATGATAAAGGCTGGGAGATGGCCGTCGATGACTTACATCTCATCAATCAAGAAATAACCAAGCGCCATGAGGGCCGGAAAATAATATTATTGGGCCATTCCATGGGCTCTTTCATGGCACAAGATTATCTCAGCCGTTTTGGGAATAGTATTGATGCTGCTGCGCTGTCTGCAACCAATGGGCCTCCGGGAACTTTGGGGAAAATTGCTCAACTGGTATCCAGAATAGAGAAACTCCGAAATGGGAATGAAGGTCATAGTACGCTTCTAGCCAACATGTCATTCAAAGCCTTTAACAAAGGGTTTGCCCCTAACAGGACGGAGTTCGATTGGCTTAGTCGTGATGAAGCTGAGGTGGATAAATATGTTGATGATCCCTTATGCGGCTTCGATTGTTCGATTGCCACGTGGATTGGTCTTTTAGATGCGCTGACCAGAATTGCCTCAGATCAGGCTTTGACCAAGATGGATAAATCGAAACCGATTTATGTTTTTGCCGGGGATGAAGATCCTGTTGGGGAGAAAACCAAGGGAGTTGAGCGGCTTTTGAAGGCCTATAAGAAACACGGATTTTCAGCCATAACTCACAAATATTATGCTGAAGGTCGCCATGAAATTCTCAACGAAACCAATCGAGAGGATGTCATGGCTGATTTTCTAATCTGGGCCGATGGCGTTGTTAACGCTTAAGCGGGACGTTTAAATAGACACCAAACTCCGCGCCTATGTCGCAAGAGACACGGGCGTGGACGCGACCTTGACGATCTAGAAAACGTTGGCTGTCTTCAGCAGGGAAAATCCCCTCATGCCAAATACTCGGATGAATATAGAGCCCCTTACTTCCGTCGCACCACAGGGCAATCACTTTTTCGGGGGCAAAGTCATCTCCGGGTACAGCCACAGGAACGACAAAAGGTTTCTTGTCCATTGGATAGAATAGTTGCCCGCCATCAGGATGGTAATTCATATGCCATAGCAGGACTTGATCTCGCGGACAGGTCGCTTCAATCTTAGAGGCTGATTGTGGATCGCGGCTCCATCCTAAAACGTAATTTCCGCCCACGGCTTCATTGCTGCCCATAAGAATGTCACCTTCCCATACACCGTGGAAAATGCCCTCAACAAAACCGCCTTCGTCCCCAGTCCCATCGTCAACAGGCCGCCAGCCTTGCGCGGGCCATTTAACAATTTCAATTTGAAAGTCGTCTGGATTGTCGACCAAGCATCCATAGGCTGCGACCGTCTCATCCGTCGCCACAACGAGGGGAACCTGATGCAGGGGGAGTGTCGGTTTCTCATCCGCTTCAAATATATACTGTGGCGCATTATTCATGGTCATCTCCTTAGTATTTATTGGGGGACGGCGTTAAGGGCTGCTATCCAAGCTTCAATGCGTGACTTATTCTCGCCGAAGTCAGATTTTCCGTAAATCGAACGACTATAAATCGCGAGTGTGGATGTCGCGTCATCAAGGGGAATAAAGCGAGCTGTGATGATATCTGGGTAGAGTATTAAGTCTGTCCGCTGAACAAGATCAACTTGTAGTCCATCATCGCTGGGCTTTATCCCAGAAATATGCGGTTGGCTGGCGATAAATTGATCCCAGCGTGCTTTTAATCTTGAAGCCTCAATTGGGAATATTGGCGACACCTTATTTGTTGGTGCCGTACAATAATCTTGAGGGCAAATCAAATATTGGTTGGGAGACGAGGTCAGCTCAAGTGTCTTGAAGTCAGTTACGGGAATGTTGCCAACCGACAATAAGGAGGTGAGGGCCTGATTACCAAAGGGCGTATAGATCAAGCCCAGAATGACAAGACCCAATATGACTATCGTTGCGAAAAGTGTTTTAAGTATTTTTCTCAATTTTGAGTCTCACTTTTTGTGATTAAGCGAGATAGGCGATCTGTCTCTCGCTTTTTGATCATTTTAGAGGTTAATCGTGACCCGTCGTCGCTCCAACCGGGAGGTCCGAAAATATGCATGAATATTGCTTTGGGATTTTTTGCCCGGCGGACATCATTTGCTATTCCGACCCATTCGTGTAGCGCGATGACAATGGGGTTAAAACTGGCTATCTGTTTTACGATGCCATAGCGGCATGGCTCATTTTCATCTTCTGGCACAAACGAGCCAAACATTCTATCCCATATAATCAAGACACCTGCGTAATTGGCGTCCAGATATTTGGGATTGATAGCGTGATGTACGCGATGATGAGAGGGCGTGTTGAAAATGTATTCGAAGGGGCGCCACATTTTCTGGATTACCTCTGTATGGATCCAAAATTGATAGACCAAGCTGATCCCTTTTAAAAATATGATTAAGGGGGTTGGGAAACCAATTAGAGATAACAAAAGCCATGGGACCCACGTACCCACAAGGCCACCGGTCCATGTTTGGCGTAAAGCCGTGGACAAATTGTAATATTGGGAAGAGTGGTGATTGATATGAGCCGCCCACCAAATTCGGTGCTCATGGCTCCAGCGATGGAAGATGTAATAACAGAAATCTTCTAAGAAAAAGATCAAGAGAAACGCATACCAATGGTAGCCCATTTCAAACAAGCGGTACTGATAAACCCAGTTAGAGATGGCGGCGACGAGACCAAAATTAATTAATCCGATAGAAAAATTTCCAAGCCCCATTGAGAGGGAGGCGGCACTGTCACGGGCCTCGTAATTGGATTTTTTGGGAGAAAATCGGCCAACAACTACTTCAATTGCAATAAGCAAGATGAAGGCCGGGATCGCGAAGGTGACGGGATCTGGAAGGTTCACGATTGCGCACCCCTTCTGTTCTGGTCAATGAGTGATTTTGCCCAAGGGTTTAACACTTCTTCAGGGGGCAGATCGAAGCTTATGGCTGGATGGCTAAAATCCTGCCGAGCAATCGACACAGTTCGGCCTTTTGTCGCCAAATTTGAAAGAGAAATTGTTTGGGAAACCAATTTGTCCCCAAAAGCTCTGATAAGTCGGATCGGATCTTTATCGTTCAGCTCAACCAACGCATATTTATGATCCTGGCTGAGCAATAGGTTCAGGACAGGAATATTGGTCTCTTCTTTTGCCATAAAAGACTGAACTATATGTGCGTTGAGGACGGCGTTGCGGGAGCCCGCCACGAGCCGGATAAAAAGAACCATCAAAATCACAGCAAAAGCCGCGGAGGGAAGCAGAATATAGGGTGCAATGACCATACTTCAAATAAATCCTGAAAAGTAAAATTTCACATTTTTCGAATATAAAGCATATTGCAGAATTTTACTGGACTGCAAGTGCTTAAATTTACAGTCTTTTTCCGAAAATTACAAACTGAACCGAAATGACGTAGCGGCTTCAAAGGGTTGATAAAGAAGAGCGGGCACCGTTAATCCTCTTTACCAAAACTGACCGTTTCCTTATGCTATCCGTCGACTTAAAAGTACAAAACCTCAACAGGGAAAAATAAATGCTAGGTCTTATACAGGATCGCCCACTGCTGATCTCTTCGCTCATCGAATATGCCGGTCTTAATCACGGCGATGTAGAAATTGTCTCTCGCTCGGTGGAAGGGCCCATTCATCGTACAAATTATCGCAATGTGAATTTGCGTTCCAAAAAGCTTGCACAAGCGCTTGCCCGCCTCGGTGTTAAGGTTGGTGACAGGCTCGGCACTCTTGCTTGGAACGGTTACAGGCATGTGGAGATCTATTTTGGTGTCTCTGGCATGGGATCTGTGTGTCACACGATCAACCCGCGCCTTTTCCCTGAACAAATCGCCTATATCGCGAACCATGCTGAGGATCAGTTCATTTTTGTGGACCTGACCTTCATGCCGCTGATTGAAGCGATGAAAGATCAGTTGCCGAACGTAAAAGGTTTCATCGTCATGACCGATGAAGCGCATATGCCGCAAAGCAATATTGATAATCTGATGTGTTATGAGACATTGATCGGCGCAGAAGATGGCACCTACACTTGGCCCGATCTTGACGAGAAGACAGCGTCCAGCCTTTGTTACACATCCGGTACAACAGGCAATCCAAAAGGCGTTCTATATTCAAACAGGTCAACAGTTCTTCACAGTTTTGCTGTGTGTACGAATGATGGCCTCGGTGTTTGCAATAAAGACAGTATTTTACCAGTAGTACCTATGTTCCATGCGAACGCTTGGGGTATCCCATACGCCGCGGCTATGTCTGGCGCGAAGATGGTCATGCCCGGTGCTGCCATGGACGGTGCGTCTATCTATCAGTTGATGGAAGATGAGCAGGTTACGTTATCTGCCGGTGTTCCAACTGTCTGGTTGATGCTTCTGGCCCATGTTAAAGAAAATAACCTCTCATTCTCTTCCATGAACAGAACCGTTATTGGTGGGTCCGCTGCGGCCCGTTCTATGATCGAAGCTTTTGTGAATGATTATGGGGTTAATGTTGTTCATGCGTGGGGCATGACGGAAATGAGCCCACTGGGAACAACGGGTAACTTGCTTAAAAAGCACGAAGATCTCCCAGAATCTGAAAAGATTGATATTCGCCTCAAACAAGGCCGGACGGTCTATGGCGTTGAGCTTAAAATTGTCGATGATGAAGAAAATGAAATGCCCCGTGACGGTAAAGCCTTTGGTCGCTTGTTAGTGCGCGGTCCTTGGATCACCAACGGCTATTTCAAATCTGAAGGCGGCGCGGTTATTGACGATGATATGTGGTTCGATACCGGCGATGTGGCGACACTCGACGTGGATGGTTATATGCAGATCACGGACCGCTCGAAAGACGTTATCAAATCAGGCGGTGAGTGGATTTCATCCATCGATGTTGAAAATGAAGCCATCGGCTGTCCCGGTATTATTGAAGCGGCTGTGATCGCTGTCCCTCATCCAAAATGGGATGAACGCCCGTTGGTTATCGCTGTGAAAGAGGCAGGCCATGCGGTGACGAGAGAAGACGTGATTAATCACCTCACAAGCACGCTTGCTAAATGGCAATTGCCTGATGATGTCGTGTTCGTGGATGAACTCCCCCACACGGCGACTGGTAAATTACTGAAAACAAAATTGCGGACAGAATACAAGGACTACAAACTTCCTTCTGCTTAAAGCCGTGAGATATGAGTTGAAAGGCAAAGCCTTCAATTCTGATTAATGACAAGCCCCGGTATTATGACCGGGGCTTTGTTGTGTTTGGGTTGAAGATCTTCTATATAATTAGCCCTACGATTGCTATACTGTCTGTGTTCAGATGCTAATTCGCTGATGCTTTTATATGGGTAATGTTGCTTTGGGTTGGACGATAATCTTGAGAGACGAAATTCTAGGTAAGAAAGTCGAACAGCCGGCAACCGGCAACAGACAGCCGATGGCAGTGGCATGTTCGTTGTGGAGTGGCGAGTGGGCTCTATGCTTAATATTAAAACTATTCTGAACACTTCATTATTGCGCCGCCTAGCTTGGTGCACCATTTTCCCCGTGGTATTGTTGGCTGGATGCGATCGAATATCTAGCGATCTGGCACATAGTGGGCGGCCTAATCCGCCACAGACGGGATGGTTTAAATCACAATATCAGGCTTTTTGGTTATGCAATAAGACAGCGAGGAAAACGGTTGAAGTTGATGAAAATAAAAGGATATGTCCTGTTAGTTCAGGGTTAATTACTGATTTAATTTCAACTTCTCCAAACCTAAACGCAAAGGTGTCTTGGGCATGTAAAATTGATAGAGAACCTGCTTATGAAACCTGTGACATTGTTAACGGTAAAGCAACCCGAAACAATGTGTATATTGGATACTATCGAGACGCCTACAAATTGTGCAAAAGGGCGCTTTTTAACGCACGGCTTCATGAAAATAGGGAACCCTCAATAGCTGTTGTTGTCGATTACGGTTTTCAGGCGAAAGACTTGAAAAAATCATCCAAATATTCTCTTGAACTTGCTGTGAAATGGGGGATTTTTGATCCTTTACTGTCAAAGACAACACGTCCAGGTAGTTATTTTAGTATTTTAAGTTATGAGAGAAGTCGTGCCACCTGTGAGGTGAACGACAATAAAGTTGTTAAAATATCTTACCGCGATCTTGGTGAGGTTTCTTGGAATGAATGGGGTCTATTGGATCATCGAAAATTCTTTAATTAACTCGATTTATGTACTTCATGAATTTCTAGAGGATAGCCCTGCACCAAAAGGCTGAAGTTTTTTGCACTTGAGAAAAAATTTTCAATTTTAGAACGGTCGTTCTTGATCTTTGTCTCTAAAAAGAGTTGGATTGAGGCATGAGATAAAAAATGGGAATAAAAATGTCTGAAAATAACAAGCAATATAAATTGGCAGCGCGCCCCGTGGGCCTT
>JBALXM010000019.1:13832-64206 GCA_036960695.1 Sneathiella sp. | reverse complement strand
AACGAGCTTCCAATCGTCTGCTAGTCACGACGAAGACGAACGGTCCATATGAACAAATTCATGGTCAATATCGCTGAATATTGGATGGGAGTGTTTTTACGTATTTTGCTCCTCATGAGAACTGCTCTTTACAATATAGGTGGCGAGAGTATCGGCTAATTGTTTTTCAGTGAACGGTTTTGTCAGGACTTTATTCATGCCGGCATTTATAAATTCGACGTGACTTTCAGTGAAGGCCTCAGCTGTTAGCCCAATGATTGGAAGGGCTTTATCAGAATTCGTTGCACGGATTAGTTTCGTAGCCTCTATGCCGTTCATTACAGGCATATGAATATCCATAAAGATTAGATCAGCCCATCCGTCTTTAGCAGCTTCAACCGCCAATTTTCCATTCACCACATGGCGGACTTCGTGGCCAAATTTTTCCAAAAATGATCGCGCAATTAGCGCGTTTACTTCATTGTCTTCGGCCATGAGTATTTTTAGGGCTTCAATTTTATGATTGTTGTCTGAGGCACCAGACGACAAAAGGGCTTTCTTTTGCGCCTCATTCGCGGCTTTAAAGGGAATAGTTATAATGAAGATAGATCCTTCCCCTAATGTGCTGTCAACACTTACAGTCCCGCCCATTAATTCTGTTAGCTGTTTTACAATGGCTAGGCCTAAGCCGGTCCCGCCATGTTTCCGTGTTATTGAGCTGTCTTCTTGTGTAAAGGCGTTAAAAATTGCGTCCACTCGATCTGGTGCGATTCCGGACCCTGTATCCTTGATGGACAATTGTAGATAATGCTCATCAGGTTGTTTTGCCTGCTTTCTCAAGTCCTTTTTCTCAGCAATAGAGAAGGTGATGGTCCCTTGATCTGTAAATTTGATTGCGTTGCTTAAAAGGTTCCACAATATTTGCCTTAAACGAACGGGATCTCCGACCAGCGTTAAATCTGCGGCAACTGTGCTTGTTATCGTCAGCAGTAGGTTTTTCTCGTCACTCAAATTCTGGAAAGGGGGCGTAATTTCTGATATGAGATGTTTTAAGCGAAAAGGGGTATTTTCAAGTTCTACGCCGCCGGCCTCAATGCGACTCATATCCAGAACATCACTTATGATTGCAAGAAGAGTTCTACCTGATGAGAGAATTATATCGACTTTTCCGCGCTGATCTCCATCGAGTTGGGTGTGAGTAAGCAGTTGAGCAATACCCAATACACCGTTTAAGGGCGTTCTGATTTCATGGCTCATGGTTGACAAAAAATGTGACTTGGCAAGGTTGGCGGCTTCGGCTTTTTCTTGAGCGCGCTTTAACAGAGTAATGTCCACACGAAATCCTACAGTACAGCCATCAGGAGTTTTTCTTTCGGATATTTTTAGCCATTTTCCATCTGGTAATCTTTGAACAACTTCTGTGTCTGCAGCACGGTGGGACTGAATACGTTCCTGAACCCATTCATCAATACGCCCAATGGCATCAGGATATTGGCCGCGCTCCGCACCTATTCGAATGATGTCCCTGAAAGTGTTCCCCGGTACAAACAGATCGCGGGATCTTTCGTATAATTCTTTGTATTTTTCATTGCACATTAAAAGACGGTCGCTTGGATCAAATATAACAAAACCATCTTCCAGCGCCTCAATTGCGGACCTTAATTGATCTACAGATGTTTGTTGCCGCGCACTTTCTTCTATCACGCGGTCATTTCTTAAAGCACGGTAGGAAAATAGTCGGGCTAGCAGCATTGAGAAGGCAAGAAGGGCGACAAAGACAAAAAGGGTTTGGTTGACGCTATATCCTGTCAAATAACTGCCTGCTGATGCGGTAACTATGAAACCGGTCGTAAGAAATTTGTGAAATTTTACACTTTGAACCACTAAATGGGTGGCCATTATCCCTGAATAAGCAAGAAGCCAACCTGCTGCATCAGGACCGGACAGGTAGGAGATTAAAAACATCGGAATGAGGGTGAGGACGAGTGCTATATTCGTTGCTGGAAAGCGACTTTTTAGTGAAATCTGTGACGCGGTTACATTTATTGCATAGGCAACGGTTACCAAGACTGCACTCAGAAGAGGGTTTACAGAAGTGAACAATAGAACGACAAGAAACATACAATTCAGAATTAGAAGTGTTTTTGCCACATGGTGTATAAGTTCAATATCAATTGGGCTTGGATTGTATTCAGGGAATAGTTTTTTTTGAATCACTTCAAAAAAGGGTTTCCTATTCATCAATACACTCACTCTAATTTAAAGGTCCAGCCTTTAATACTAATTAGATAAGTTTAATATTTTGTGTAGATTGGGGTGTGATTCAAACTCCATTACAATATAGCAATAATGTCCAAGATTTATGGGCTGTACAAAATTAAATTGTAGGGAAGTTGTATTGTAACAGACTGGGTGTCCTATGGAATTCGAAACGAAAACTGCCATCATTGTCAGGCAAGATTTACTTACTTGGCAGAAACTAAACGTGACCGCTTTCCTCGCGACAGGAATTATGTCCGAAAATCCCAATTTGGCGGGGGAGGCTTATGTGGACGCTTCCAATAATCAATTTTCGTGTCTCTCACGTCAGCCCATTATCGTACTGGCATCAAGTGAGGAGGGACTACGGAAAATACATTCCCGTGCGCTTTCTAGGGGCGTTAAAACAGCGGTCTATATTGAAGAAATGTTTTCTACGGGGCATGATGAGGCAAATCGCGCTGTCTTTAAGGAATGCACACCTGAAACTGCAAATATCGTTGGTATTGGTCTTGTTAGCGATAAGAAAATTGTGGATAAAATAACCAAGGGTGCGAAAATGCATCCCTGAAATATGTATAGTGGTGATCTATGGCGCAGTCTAAAAAATTCGAATTTCAAAAAAGCCGATCTCTTGATGGCGTCACTCTTTTACAGGCTGAAATGGAAGAATTTAACTATTCCCGTCATTCTCATGAAGAATATTCATTCGGAGTTACTTTAAAGGGACAACAGAACTTTTTTAGCCAAAGTGAATATCATCAGAGCATTGAAGGGGATGTTATTCTATTTAACCCAGAAGACATTCATGATGGTAACTCCGGGGGGGAGGATCCCTTGAATTATCTCATGCTATATGTTCCTGAAGATCAGATGAGACTATATTTTGAAGGGGCTGGCCTACCCAAAAACAGGGAAATTCGTTTATCTGATGCCGTTGTTAAATGCGCGGATTTACGGTCTAGTCTCTTAAACGTGGCAAACAGTATCAGGGCAGGGGATGTTGACCCGCTGGAGCAGGAAGCTGAACTGTTTAGGGTCGCTGAAATTCTTGCGAAGAAATTTGGGCAAGTTGATGCATCTGGGGCAGGGCGGGCTGTGGATAGGCTTGTTTTGAAAGCTAAAGATTATATTCATGAGAATATTACCCAGGAAATCGGGTTGGATGATATCAGTGAGGCGGTAAATATATCTAAATATCACTTCCTTCGCCTGTTTCGAGAACAAGTTGGAATCACTCCCTATCAATATGTTCTCAATTATCGTGTTAATCAGGCCCGAAAAGCGCTGGATCATTCTTTTTCCCTAAATGACGTTGTCTATGATTACGGTTTTGCTGACTTAAGCCATTTTAATCGACGGTTTAAATCAGTCTATGGCGTGACGCCTAATTCATACTTGCAAGATTTATCTGAATAGAGGACGCTAGAATAAGCGTTCGAGATTTGAGTATCCTTTAAGTATTACATGAAACAATTTTTATTTAGCTAGGGATAAATACTGATGAAGTTCACAGGAATATTAGCGCTTTTTGTAATGACTTTTGTCGTTGCCAGTTGCTCAACCCCTCAAGAAGATGCCGCCAAAGCGGAAGAAGAAAAAACAAACCGCCGAATGGAATTGGTTGAGCAATATCAGCAATGCATGAAGAAAAATGAAGCGAATAAAGAAAAACAGGAAGTTTGTAATACCTATCTGGAAGCAAGCAAAGCTTTGAAATAAAGAGCCGCGAGTCTTTTCTTAAATATTAATTTTTGTAGCTGGCCAAGCGTTACAATATTTCTTTTTGATTTATTATGGCGTCCAGCGGGCCCGGTGATTGTTCTACGCGAGAGAGAAGGAGAGCCCCTTGAATGGATGCCATCAAGAGGGTCGCTTTTTCTTGAGCGGCTCGCATCTCCAATCCATCGCGGGCTAAAATCCGACTAAAAACTGATTTCCAGCTGGCAAAACCTTCTTGTCCTGCTTTTTTTATAACATCTGATTTTGGCACCATCTCAAGCAATGTTGTCGAAATGGGGCATCCTTCTGTGTAATTGGACTGGGCCATCCAGCCGCGGAGCAGGGTGCAATAGCGCGATATAAATTCAGATGTTGTCGTTGTGGTGCCTTCCAGTTTCTCAAGGGTTTTTAAGACTGTTTTACTGGCTGCGGAGACCGAGGCCGCTGCAAGCTCTTCTTTGCCGCCAGGAAAATAATAGTAAAGGGAGCCTTTTGGCGCCTTACTGATTTTCAGTATTTCATTAAGGCCCGTTGCAGCATATCCCTGCTTACGCAAGAGACGAATAGTCGTTTGAATGAGAGCCTTTCTATGGTGCTTGGAATTTGCGGCTGTCATAATTCAGTCATCCTTTGTAATTTGCCTAATTATAACAACTGGTCTATATAATTCAATAAATAATAAAAGGATACCCGCAATGGAATTACCAGACGGTTTCGAGCCTCACTTCAGAAAGAGCGATTTTACAGCTCCTTGGGAGCCCATTTTCTCCAAACGTAATGATCGCAACATTCAGCTTGGTATAATCGCAGCCGCCGCCCACACAAACAGCCGCGGCTTTGTTCATGGGGGATTGATCGCAGCCCTTGCCGACAATGCAATGGGCTTATCTTGCGTAGACGCGGCTTCAAACATTACAAGCTTGGTGACAGTGAATTTGGTAACGGATTTTCTATCCTCTGCGCGTATCGGACAATGGGTACTGTTCGATACGGAAGTTATCAAAACTGGCCGTACATTATGTTTTGCCAGCTGCCTAGTAACCGCAGACGGAAAACCGGTTGCCAGAACAAACGCGACATTCAGTGTTATGGGGGCAAAAGACACTCAGCGCGGTGCGGCATAGTGCTATAGGCGCATATTTCTGTTTAAATATTGCGCCCCAAATGCTACTGCAGGCAGCAAGTATTAATTTGGTCTTATGGCCGAGGAATGGTGAGGAAGTCGTATGAGACGAGAAGTGAAATCAGTTGCAGTTCTTGGTGGCGGTACTATGGGGCTCGGGATCGCCGCGGCCTCTGCTGATGCCGGGGCAAATGTATTGTTGTTGGATGTGACTTTGGCCGCCGCAGAAGCGTCTTTAGAGCGGATGAAAAATATTCGCCCGCCAGCCTTTGAAGATCCTGCATCCGCTGATCGCATTATTCTAGGCGGTTTTGATAATGATTTAGCCAAAATCAGTGATTATGACTGGATTTGTGAAGCCATTGTTGAAGATGTCGCGGTTAAGCGAGATCTGTTCGAAAAATTAGAACCGCTGCGCCGGGATGGCTCAGTCATTTCTACAAACACATCCGGAATTCCGCTCAAAGACATCACGGAAGGCATGCCTGCTCGTCTTCGCCGTGACATCGTTGTTACCCATTTCTTTAATCCTGTGAAAATCATGCGCTTGATGGAATTGATTCCAGGGGAAGATACAACAAAAGACGTGACGGACGCGCTGGCTGATTTCTGTGCGAATAAACTTGGTAAAGGCGTTGTCTATGCCAAGGATACCGTGAATTTCATCGGAAATCGCATCGGCTGCTTCTTTATGCTCTCTGGCTTGCACAAAGCACGTGCTGCGGTTCAATCAGGGATGAGTATGGAGCAGGTGGATGCTCTCCTCAGTAAACCTGTGGGATTGCCGCCTACGGGTCTTTATGGCCTTATCGATCTTATCGGTTTGGACATTATGGATTTGGTCGGTAAAAATTTGGAAGTAAACCTACCAGATAGTGATGTTGGACGGAGCTTCACCTCTTTCCCCGCGGAAGAGCAAGCAATGCTGGACCGTAAGCAGCTGGGCCGTAAAACAAAAGGCGGTTTTTACCGCCTGAATATCTCAGAGGATGGGACTAAGACGAAAGAGATTTTCGATCTTAAGAACGAAGATTGGCGTGTTGCCGAGAAAATCACATTGGACGCGGCCCACCAGAATTCAGAAGACGTCTTCTTTAATGATGATGCTGAAGGAAAGCTGGTCTGGGATATCATGGGCGGGACACTGCTTTACGCTGCCGACCTAGTGCCTCAGATTTCTGATGATGTCGTCAATATTGATCGTGCCATGCGCTGGGGCTTTGGTTGGGGTAAGGGGCCGTTTGAACTTCTTGACCAACTTAAACCTTCCAAAGTGATTGCAAAACTTGAAGCCGATGGTCAGGACCTGCCTTCTATGCTGAAAGTTCTCAAAGAGAGTGGCGCGGACAGTTTCTATCGTAAAGATGGCTCTGAGTATTTAGCAGCGGATGGCTCTTGGGTTGTCGTGCCTGCCGAGTAGTGCTTGTAATTTAAAGATCACCTATTAGGTGTGAAGGGCCGATCTTTTTAAAGGTCGGCCTTTTTCTATGGGGTGGAAGATGAAAGATTTTTCGATCGATACAGCAGGCTTTGCGGCCCTTACGATCACGGAGTTGCTGTTACAGCATTGTGTTATGAAAGAGGTGCTGACGGAGGCGGAGGTCACGCACCTTCTTGGGTCAGCCATACATCGCCATGAAAGTGCTGCAAACGGGGATGATGAGAAGGCTTCGATCAATACAGAAGCTGCACGGTTAATCACAGCAATGCTAGAAGGATTAGCCCCTCTTTTAAATAAAAATAAAATACCCGAAAAATCTACCCCAAATCCAAAAAGAAAAAGACGGAAAAAGGTGAAGGCCGAGGACGCTTCTTAGGGTTTTTTCAGAACTCGTTTTGTGCTTTGGGGGAATTTTTCCATGGATTTCTCAGGGCGAGTTGGCCTTAAAACCAAATTCCCCCCACAATTGGGGCAAGTGCCTTTATGAGTGCTGTCATTGCAATCAGCGCAAAAAGTGCATTCAAACGTGCAAATGTAAGTATCAGGCCCGCCATTTGGCAGATCTTTATCGCACGTTTCGCAATTGGGACGGAGTTCAAGCATGTAATTTCCTTACTTTTTCCAAAAATAGGGAAAATCCAATTCAGAAAAAAGACCCAATTGACCCAAAGTTTGAGGGCCAATTGGATTTGTCGCGATCTTTATTCAGCAGCCACGGTCCCCTGGACTGGATTGTGAAATGCAGTCATTAGATGATCTCGCTCCAGCCTATAGGTTTTAATGGCCGCTTCTTTAACGTGACCATATCCGCGGACATTCATGGGAAGGCTCGCAAGCTCAGTTGCTATCTCATAATTTTCGGCATTCAGTCCATTTAAGATATCTTCCAGAGTTTTCTCAAACTCACCAATTAAGGCGCGTTCGGTACGGCGCTCCTCCATGTATCCAAAAGGATCAAGCGCTGTTCCGCGAAGGTTTTTAAACTTGGCGAGAGTTCCAAAAGCCTTGCCGATCCACGGGCCATATTCTTTCTTGATTAGCTGTCCTGTATCGGAATCCTTCTTTGCGAACAGGGGCGGTGCAAGATTGAATTTAACCTTGTAATCCCCTTCCATCATCCGATCTACTTTGTCAAAGAAACCAGTTTGAGAATAAAGACGAGCGACTTCGTATTCGTCCTTATAAGCCATCAATTTAAATAAAGAGCGTGTCGCTGCTCGTGTCAGCTGATCGTTCGCGCCGAAGTCTTTGTTTTCTGCATTTTGAATGTTGCGGATCATATTTTCAAAACGAAGGGCATATTTGCGATCTTGATAGTCACTCAGAAATTCCATTCTGCGAGAGATCATTTCTTCAAGATCATCTGTTGGCTTCATAATGTCTTGAGGGCCTGAAAGTTTGCCAACTTCCGCAAGAACACTGTTTGGGTCATGAGCCATAGCCCGCCCCCAAGAGAAGGCCAACTTGTTAGATTCGATTGCAACGCCATTGAGCTCAATGGCTTTCATTAAGGCTTCCAGAGACAAAGGAATAAATCCTTTTTGGAAAGAATAACCCAGCATAAAGAGGTTCGTTGCAATGGCATCCCCCATTAATGTGGTGGCAATGTTGCTAGCTTCAATCAGATGGCAAGCATCCTCTCCGACTGCTTGGACAATATGATCTAGTGTATCTTGAACCGGGAAAGGCGCGTCTGGGTTCAGAGTGAAATCCATCGTTGGTGCAGGATGAGAGTTTATAACCGCATTCGCGACCCCTACATCCAGTTTTGCGAGGGAATCGTCAGACCCTGCTACCACCAAGTCACACCCAATTAGGAGATCGGCACGGCCTGCTGGAATGCGAACCGCATTAATATGCTCTGGCTCCGGCGCAATATGGATATGACTTGTAACCGCGCCCCCTTTTTGGGCAAGACCGGCTTGATCCAGAACGGTAACCCCTTTGTTTTCAAGGTGGGCAGCCATGCCAAGTAACGCGCCGATGGTCACAACACCAGTGCCGCCAATACCCGTGATCAGAATTCTATAAGGATTGTCGATTTCCATAATTTTAGGAAGAGGCAACCCAATTGAAGGGTCTTCGGATTTGCTTGGTTTTGCTTTCCTTAACTGTCCACCTTCTATGGTAACAAAGCTTGGGCAAAACCCTTTAACGCAGGAGAAGTCTTTGTTGCAGGATGACTGGTTGATGACCCGTTTCCGTCCAAATTCAGTTTCGAGCGGTTCAACAGAAATGCAGTTGGATTTAACAGAACAATCTCCGCAGCCTTCACAAACCAGCTCATTGATCAAAACGCGTTTAGCAGGATCTGGGAAAGTTCCCCGTTTTCTGCGGCGGCGTTTTTCTGCAGCGCAGGTTTGGTCATAAATAAGGATTGAAGTTCCTTCAATCTCGCGCATGGATTTCTGGATTTTATCAAGATCATCCCGGTGATGGATCGTAGTGCCTTTCGGCCATGCTGTGCTTGATGGGTATTTGTCCGGCTCGTCCGTGACGACGCGAATTACCTTTGCGCCTTCTCCAAAGACTTGTTGGGCAATTTGCCACGGGGTTAATTGATCGTCCAGTGGCTGGCCGCCAGTCATGGCAACCGCATCATTATACAAGATTTTGTAGGTGATATTGGCTTTTGACGAAATGGCTTGGCGGATCGCAAGAAGGCCCGAATGATGGTATGTGCCATCCCCCAGATTTGCAAAAATATGTTTTTCGTCAGTGAAGTGATGTTGCCCGACCCACGGGACACCTTCGCCGCCCATTTGTGTGAACTCAGCTGTATTCCGGTCCATCCACGTTACCATGTAATGACAGCCAATACCGGCAACGGCGCGACTGCCTTCGGGAACAACGGTAGATGTATTGTGAGGGCAACCAGAACAATAAAACGGCGTTCTGATTAATTTGGCGGGGGACAGGTTCAGTTGTTGTTCTTTTTTATCCAGAAAGGCTAAGCGGCTTTCAACAGATTCCGATGTATAGAAACGGCGAATTCGAGCGGCAATAACGCGGGCAACTTTTGCAGGTGTTAGCTCGCCTGCTGATGGGAGAATATGTTTTCCTTCATCATCAAATTCTCCGATGATGCGCGGGCGAACCGTTGTATCCCAGTTGTAAAGCTGTTCTTTCATCTGGTTTTCAACAAGGGCTCGTTTTTCTTCTACAACCAGCACTTCTTCCAAGCCTTCGGCAAATTGCCGAACACCAACTGGGTCTAGCGGCCAAGGCATGCCGACTTTATAAACCGTCAAGCCGATCTCGGCTGCTAACGTATCATCGATCCCCAAATCACGGAGAGCCTGACGAACGTCTAGATACGCTTTACCAGTTGTAACGATACCAAATCGGCGTTTCGGCGAATCCATCACTACTTTGTCGAGGTTGTTGATACGGGCAAATTCGCGGGCTGCGTAAATTTTATGCTCGTTTAACCGAATTTCCTGATCAAAACGATTATCCTTTGGCCGGATATTCAAGCCATCAACAGGAAGCTCAATATCAGGGCGCTTTATCTGGACGCGATTGGGACCAACATAAACGGACGCCCCGCCTTCAATGGTCTCTGATACACATTTAAAACCAACCCAGAGGCCGGAATATCGGGACATTTCGATACCAATTAGGCCGTAGTCCAGAACTTCCTGCACGTTTGATGGATGGAGAACCGGCATCATCCAGCCCATAAAGCCGTGTTCACTTTGATGGGCAACCGTGGAGGAGACGATCCCATGGTCATCCCCAGCGAGTGCTAAAACACCCCCAAATTTGGAGGTTCCGTTGGAATTGGCATGACGGAAGACATCGCCCGTCCGGTCAACGCCAGGCCCTTTTCCGTACCAAAGCCCAAAGACACCATCGTAATTTGCGCCTTTATACATATTCAGCTGCTGACTTCCCCAGACAGCGGTCGCGGCTAAATCTTCGTTTATGCCCGGTTCGAAATGAATGTCATTTTTGTTAAGTTGTTCGCGGATTTTCCAAAGAGCCTGATCGTATCCGCCAAGGGGAGACCCTCGGTATCCTGAAATAAATCCGGCTGTATTGAGGCCCGCTGCCCTGTCTCGTTCCTTTTGCATAAGGGGAAGTCGAACCAGCGCCTGAATACCTGTCAGGAATACTCGGCCTTCTTCCAGTTCATATTTATCTTTCAACGAAACATCAGCTAGGGTCATGGTTCACTCCCAATACGCGAAAATTTATATTTTATAATATAAGAAAAATAGCACCAGAAGCAATAAAGGTCAATAGTACTGACTTAAAGAAAGAATGTTTCGCGTAAATATTTTTTGACTTTTAGGCGTAAGTAAGCGCCTTTGAACACATATAATCAATCGATCAGTCCAGAAGGATCTCTTTTATGACTATTCTTGTTACTGGTGCCGCCGGCTTCATTGGTATGCATGTTTGCAAAGCGCTGCTCGATAAGGGTGAGAAAGTCGTTGGGATTGATAATCTTAATAGCTATTATGATGTTAGCTTGAAGGATAAACGCCTAGAACAATTGAGCGGTTTTGCGGCCTTCACTTTTATAAAAATTGATATTTCAGACAATATTAAATTTAATGAGGCTCTTGCTGCCTATAAAGATATAACGCGTGTTGTCCATTTAGCCGCGCAAGCCGGTGTCCGGCACAGTATTTCAAACCCTTTTGACTATGCCAGATCAAACTTGGATGGGTTTTTGACGATCCTTGAATATTGCCGAAATTTGAAAGTTCTGGACCATCTGGTTTATGCAAGTTCAAGTTCCGTCTATGGGGGTAATAAAGAACTTCCATACTCTGTTGATCAGTCAGTAGATAAGCCTGTCTCTCTTTATGCTGCGACGAAAAAATCCAATGAATTAATGGCCCATAGCTATAGCCATCTGTATCGGATGCCGACGACAGGCCTCCGCTTCTTTACAGTCTATGGTCCATGGGGGCGGCCTGATATGGCCTATTGGATGTTCACAGATGATTTGCTTAAAGGGAAATCCATTAAGATTTTCAATAAGGGTGATATGAAGCGGGACTTTACCTACATAGACGATATCGTCAGCGGTGTTTTGAAGGTGTTGGTCCGCGCACCTGAGGATAACGGCCTGCAAAATGCGCCGTATAAAATATATAATATTGGGAATAACCGATCAGAACCTTTGATGGAAATGGTTAGCGTGTTGGAGAAGACACTTGGTGTTACGGCTGAGTTGGAATTATTACCAATGCAAAAGGGTGACGTGAAGGAAACTTTCGCAGATATTGGCCCAATGGTAAAAGATGTAGGCTACGAGCCAAAGACAACATTGGAAAAAGGCCTTCCTAAATTTGTTGCCTGGTACAAAGAATATAAAAAGGAAAGCTAAGTTAATGGCTGAAGGTTTTGATATATCCCAAATTCAAGGGATCATTGATGTTGGTATCCCACAATGCGGTGATATTGGTGTTAAGGTCCTTGAATTGGAAGATAGCGGCGTCACAATGAGCATCCCCTACAATGAGAAATTTTCGGGGAACCCTGTAAGCGGTGTGTTGCATGGCGGGATTATAACGACCTTGATCGATAGCGCGTCCGGTATGTGTATATATATCAAGCTGAAGAAATATATTCCTATCGCCACCCTAGATTTACGGATTGATTATTTAAAACCGGCAACGCCTTTTGAAGAATTGCGTGCTTATGCGGAATGCTATCGTTTAACAAAACAGATAGCCTTTGTCCGGGCTGTTGCCTATCACACGGATCGCAATGATCCGATCGCCAATAGTGTCAGTACCTTTATGATGCAATCCACTAAAACCAAGCCGTTGAATGCTCAAGCTAAAGATACAGGAGGCAAATCATGAACGAAATGTCTTCAGACGGCTTTTTGCAGGCTATTAGGGATGCAAAAGAAGGGCGAAATTGGAACGCTTTTTCGCAACATATCGCCTATTTTAAGTATCTTGGTCTCGATGTTCAAGAGAAGGACGATGAGATCATCTGCGTCTTGCCAAAAAACGAGAAATTTGTGGGGAACCCTGTTTTACCCGCTTTGCATGGTGGGATTGTCGGGGCGTTCCTTGAAAGCACTGCGTTAGTTCATATGATGGCAACGCAAGACGTGACCCAAGTTCCAAAAATTATCAATATAACGGTCGAGTATTTACGCTCTGCCAAACTTGAAGATTCTTATGCCGCCGCGGTCTTTACTAAAACCGGCGCGCGTGTCGCAAATATGAGGGTGAGGGCGTGGCAAGGGGATAGAAATAAACCAATTGCAACGGCAAGCGCTAATTTTCTTGTAAGCTAACTCTTGTGTTTTTGTCATACGTCGTTATGTGAAATATTCAACCTATACTACTTCGGAGCCTAGCACTGATGTCTGAAATTGCCTTGTCCAATCTACCTGAATGGGATTTGACAGATTTATATCCTTCGACAACATCCCCAGAACTTGAAGAGGATATCCAAAATTCTGCAGCGCGCGCTAAGGAATTTGCTGTAAAATATAAAGGTAATCTGGATGGGCTGTCTGGCGGGGAGCTTAGTGCCGCAATCATCGAGTTTGAAGCGATTGGAGAAGTGATTGGACGCGTAATGTCCTACGCCTATCTTGTCTATGCAGGCGATATGTCCGATCCTGATATCGGAAAGTTTTTCCAAACAATGCAAGAACGGGTGAACGGTATTTCTACTGATTTGTTGTTCTTTACGCTAGAGCTGAACAAGATCGATGACGGCAAGCTTACAGGCATGTATTCGGACACTGCTTTAAAGAAATATGAGCCGTGGTTGCAAAATGTCCGTGCCTTGAAACCGTTTCAATTGGCCGATGATATCGAAACCTTGCTTCACGAAAAAGAAATTGCAGGCAGCAGCGCGTGGATGCGGTTGTTTGATGAGACAATGGCGGGCCTCCGTTTCGAAATGGACGGCAAAAAAATGGCATCTCAAGAGGTGCTTCATTTACTGTCCAGTGCAGACGCTACAATGCGGAAAAAAGCGGCAAAAAGCCTAGGCAAAGTATTTGGTGAGAATGTGAGGCTTTTTGCCCTCATTACCAATACATTGGCAAAAGATAAATCTATTGAAGATGCTTGGCGGAAAACTAAAACCCCAATGTCGATGCGCCATCTTTCTAACCAAGTTGAAGATGAAGTGGTGGACGCCCTATCCAAAGCCGTGACAGACGCATACCCCAGACTATCTCACCGCTATTACAAGTTAAAAGCCAAGTGGATGGGGAAAGAAAAACTGGATTATTGGGACAGAAACGCGCCTTTACCCGAAGATGATGACCGTGTGATCCCGTGGGATGAAGCACGTGATACCGTGTTGAATGCTTACGGAAAATTCTCTCCTGAGCTTGCAAAATTGGGTCAGGAATTCTTTGATAAACCGTGGATCGATGCCTCTGTTCGCGCAGGTAAGTCTCCGGGCGCCTTCGCCCATCCGACCGTTCCAAGCGCCCATCCTTATCTTCTTCTTAATTATCAAGGAAAGATCCGTGATGTTATGACTTTGGCCCATGAATTGGGGCATGGTGTTCATCAGGTGCTTGCGGGACCGCAAGGCGGGTTGTTATCTGATACGCCTTTGACTTTAGCCGAAACCGCTAGCGTTTTTGGTGAGCAGCTTACTTTCCGTGCCCTGTTGGAAGCGGAAACTGATCCTGTAAAACGTCGGGTGATGCTGGCTGGTAAAGTGGAAGATATGCTGAACACAGTTGTTCGGCAAATTGCCTTCTATCAGTTTGAAGTTCGCGTCCATACGGCACGCCAAAAAGAAGAACTCTCGCCTGATCAAATCGGCAAAATATGGATGGATATCCAAAAAGAGAGTCTTGGCCCCGCCATTCGACTGCATGACGAGTACCAATATTTCTGGTGCTACATTCCGCATTTTATCCATTCCCCTTTCTACGTATATGCTTATGCGTTCGGGGACTGCCTCGTAAACGCTTTATATGCTGTTTATCAAGGATCAGAAGAAGGATTTCAGGAGAAATATTTTGAAATGCTGAAAGCCGGCGGCACACTTCGCCATAAAGAACTGTTAGCACCGTTTAATCTTGATGCATCCGATCCGGCATTCTGGTCAAAAGGCTTAAGCGTTATTGAAGGCTTCATTGACGAGCTTGAAGCCCTATAGGATAATTTAGAGGAAGGGTTCGAGCTCTTCCTCAATTTTCCCGCACGGTTTTTGGGTAAAAGTAAGAAGGCTGCTTGGTGCTATTTCCTGCCAGCTTGAAATATCCTCATCCAGTGGTTCCGATACCACGAGCATGGAAGTGGGGTCGCCCGACTTGTATAAAGAGGGGGCCATATGATCACTCGACCATCTCAGTGCCCACAGGCTTTTTCCATTTGTAATGGCAAAGGTTGCTCTAAAGGCTTGCTGAATGCCTTTACGTTTTCGTGAGCTCTCTACTTGATCAACGGTTTTCCGCAAAGCGGATTTGGGGTCCTCCTTTAAGCCATTTGTGATCATTAAATGGAAAAGAAGCTCACTGTCGGTGGTTCCTTGCAGTGCATTATAACATTCCTCACTCAAGAGACCTTCAAGCTCACGGCGAATACGTGGGTAATCACCGATTTGCCCATTATGCATGAATAGCCATTCTCCGCTTCTGAAGGGGTGGCAATTGACAAACACATTGGGCGCGCCCGTTGATGCCCGAACATGGGCAAAGAAAATATGGCTTTCTACATGCCGGGTTAATTCTCGCAAATTGGGGTCAGACCAAGCCGGGCCTGGATTCCGGTACAGACCGGGCTCCTTTGAGCGGCTATACCAGCCAAGACCGCCGCCATCGCCATGGAGACCTAACTTGGCCTTATTGGAATGCATTGCCTGCGCACTGAGGGAATAATCGCCTTCATAAACAAGGTTTTCAATAATTCTGGGGACTCCAATATAGGCGAACCATCTGCACATTTACGAATTTCTCCTTCTCCAAAATGCATGTATTTTGCGTAATATGATTACAATCTATTGCTCAAGGACCAAGTTTTGATATATTGCACTGCAAAGTAATCTTATTGGCGGCCTATGTAACGAGGAAAAATAATGTCATATGAACAAGGCAATATGAATATTGAACAACAACAAGGGTCTTATGACGTGTTCGTAAAGTTGTTCGCAAGAACAACAATCGCGCTGGTTATCCTAATGTTATTGATGTTTTTTACTTTAATTTAGGAAATTTTTTCAGGTTAGAAGAGATTTCATAATACTATTGGCGTTTGCGGGGGCGTCGATCACACCCACTTTATCAATAAAAAGAAGAAAAGAGGATCGATTATGAAAATCGCTATCCCCAAGGAGCGGCGGGAACACGAACAACGTGTCGCAGCTTCTCCTGATACAGTTAAAAAGTTTGTGGGTCTGGGAGCCGACGTTATCGTTGAAACCGGTGCCGGTGATACAAGCTCTTTCTCTGATCAGAATTATAAAGACGCAGGTGCCTCTATCGCGAAGGATGCTGCGACAGCCCTTAAAGATGCTGACGTCGTCCTGAAAGTTCAACGCCCTTTAACCAAGGCTGAAGGCACAGACGAACTTTCTTTGTTTAAAAAAGGATCGACTCTCCTTTCTGTCCTCGCGCCCTTGCAAAATAAAGAGCAAGTGCAGGCCTATGCGGATGCAGGCGTTGAAGCGCATGCTATGGAACTGGTTCCCCGTATTAGTCGCGCCCAATCAATGGACGTGTTGTCTTCTCAGTCAAACCTGGCAGGCTATAAATCAGTTCTTGATGCGACGGCTGAATATGGCAAAGCCATGCCAATGATGATGACTGCGGCGGGCACGATTGCCCCAGCCCGTGTCTTTATTATGGGAGTTGGTGTTGCGGGCTTGCAAGCGATTGCAACGGCGCGCCGCCTTGGTGCTATCGTGACGGCAACGGATGTTCGTGCCGCGACGAAAGAGCAAGTTGAAAGCCTTGGCGCGAAATTTGTCATGGTTGAATCTGAAGAGACCGGCGAAGGCGATGGCGGTTATGCTAAAGAAATGTCCGATGACTACAAGAAAGCGCAAGCGGAACTTGTTTTCGAACATATCAAAAAGCAAGATATTGTTATTACAACGGCCTTGATCCCTGGACGTGCAGCACCTGTTCTGATTACAGACGAGATGCTCGCGGTTATGAAGTCCGGCTCAGTCATTGTTGACCTTGCTGTTGAAAATGGCGGCAATGTCACTCAGTCTAAATTGGGCGAAATAGTTGTAACAGAAAGTGGCGTTAAACTTATTGGCCACCACAATGTTCCAAGCCGCCTTGCGAGCGATTCATCCTCTCTTTACGCAAGAAATCTCTATAATTTCCTCTCTCCTATGATTAATAAAGAATCTGGTGCGCTGGAAATGAACTGGGAAGATGAGATCATTTTGGGCACAGGCCTGACACGGGATGGCAAAGTCGTTCATCCACTACTTAACGATGGGGGCAACTAATCATGGATATGGTCGATCCTACAGTCTTTCGATTAGGCATTTTTGTCTTGGCTGTTTTCGTTGGATATTATGTGGTGTGGAGCGTTACGCCCGCCTTGCATACGCCTCTAATGGCAATAACAAATGCTGTATCATCCGTGATTATCGTCGGTGCGCTTATCGCAGCTGGCCCAGCTGATGTTAATATCGCTAAAATCTTTGGCTTTGTTGCCATTGTTCTGGCGTCGATAAATATTTTTGGTGGCTTCCTTGTGACGCAACGGATGCTCGCCATGTACAAGAAAAAACAGAAATAAGGGGGAATTCCAGTGTCAGCTAATTTTACAGCGCTTGCCTATCTGGTATCCGCCATTCTATTCATTTTAGCCCTTCGTGGCTTATCGTCTCCTGAAAGCTCACGGCGCGGTAACGTGATGGGCATGGTCGGTATGCTAATTGCGGTTGTCGTCACCATTCTTGATCCCGGTGTCGTGTCTTACGAGTGGATTATCGGTGGTATCGTCATCGGTGGTGCTATCGGTGCCGTGATAGCCCAACGTATTGCTATGACGGCAATGCCGCAACTTATCGCCGCGTTCCATTCACTTGTGGGTTTAGCTGCGGTTCTTGTCGCCGCCGCCGCATTCTACAATCCTGAAGCCTATGGCATCATTGGCGAGTCCGGAGAATTATCCGTCTTGAGCCGTGTTGAAATGGCTATTGGTATTGTTGTCGGTGCTATTACGTTCTCAGGTTCAATCATCGCGTTTACAAAGCTTCAGGGTCTTGTGTCCGGTAACCCGGTAACGTTCCCAGGCCAGCATATGCTGAACTTGTTAATCGGGCTGGCTATTGTGGCCTTGATTGTTTTGTTCTGCTTTGACTTAAGCCCGGAAGTTTTCTGGGGCATGACTGCCTTGGCCTTTATCATTGGCTTCTTGATCATCATTCCTATCGGTGGTGCCGATATGCCTGTGGTGGTTTCCATGCTCAATTCCTATTCAGGTTGGGCCGCGGCCGGCATTGGTTTTACCTTGGAAAATACTGCGTTGATCATCGTGGGTGCCCTAGTAGGCTCCTCCGGCGCAATTCTGTCTTACATCATGTGTAAAGCCATGAACCGTTCTTTCATTAGCGTGATCCTTGGTGGTTTCGGTGGTGATGATGCGGGTGCAAGTGCTGCTGATAAGGGCGATCGTCCTCATAAAGCAGGGTCTGCTGATGATGCGGCCTTTATCTTGAAGAACGCTGGTAAAGTAATCATTGTTCCCGGTTACGGTCTTGCTGTGGCGCAAGCCCAACATGCATTGCGTGAAATGGGAGATATGCTGAAAAAAGAAGGCGTGGACGTGGCGTATGCCATTCATCCTGTTGCCGGTCGTATGCCCGGTCACATGAACGTTTTGCTTGCTGAAGCCAATGTATCTTATGACGAAGTGTTCGAGCTTGAAGAGATTAACTCTGACTTCCCAACAGCAGATGTTGCCCTTGTAATCGGTGCTAACGATGTGACGAACCCTGCCGCACGTGATGATCCGCAAAGCCCAATTTATGGTATGCCGATCCTTGATGTGGATAAAGCAGGGACAGTTCTGTTCGTGAAACGGTCGATGTCCTCTGGTTATGCGGGAATTGATAATGATCTGTTCTACAAAGATAACACAATGATGCTTCTGGCTGATGCCAAGAAGATGGTTGAGGATATCTCTAAGGCGATTTAAGGTTGCTTTACGACAAACGAAAGGGCCGCTGAGGAAACTCAGCGGCCCTTTTTTTGTTGAGATTATTTAGGCATGTTGTGCGTGGTTATTTAATTCACGTTTGAGGCCAATAATTTGTAGAAACGCAAAGGCCGCGACAGATAGGGCGACAACTTCGATCAGAATTGCGCCATATGTACTGAACAATTCTGGGGCTAAACCTACAAGAAGGAAACTCGCGATGACCCAGCCAATGTCCGCGCCGATAATCATTTTGACAAATTTTGCATTAATTGGATTTCTGGTGGCCGTATAACCAACGTCTAAACCAAAAAGGACGAGGCCGGCACCGATGATATAAAGATATAAGCTATCATTTAATCCCATAAATTGGGTGATCGGTCCGTTTGCTATCAGGCAAAGAAGCCCAGCGACAGTGGAATTGGCGGCATTTACCAATAAAGTGTTTTTCAAAAGGCGGTTTGTCTCTGTCATGTCCAGCTCCCATAGGGCTTTAAATAAATAACTGTCATCAAACATGGACTTTGCAGGTTATGTTGACAATTACCTCAGAGGTAATGTCATCTGCATTCGAACTACACTAGAATAAATACATCGTTTTTGAGTTGGGAGACATGACTATGTCCAATACCACATTAAACAAACCAGTTTCTGAAATCGGTGTTCTGTTAAAACGGTGGCGGCAGATACACGGTTTAAGCCAATTAGACCTAGCGCTGGCGGCTGATAGTTCTGCGCGTCACATGAGTTTTATTGAAACCGGTCGTTCCCGCCCAAGCCGGGAGATGGTGTTGAAGCTTTGTGATGTGATGAAGCTTCCCCTTCGTGAGCGAAATAGGCTGCTTGATGCCGCTGGGTTTAGTCCCGCTTATAAAGAAACACCCTTAGATCGCGACAGGTTAGGGCAGGTAAAAAGAGTTCTTGATTGTATCTTGGATAATCAGGAGCCTTATCCAGCTCTTGTGATGAATAGGCGATTTGATATTCTGATGATCAATCATTCAGGGGCCAAGCTGATGAACATGCTCGGCATGCAAATGGGAGGATCCTCGGGACCTGCAAATCTTCTTCGTATGACGTTGCATCCAGACGGTTTTAAAAGAATAGTCAAAGATTGGGAGCAGGCGGCAAGCCACATAATTCACCGGGCACACAGACAAGTTCGCGGAACGGGAGAGGATGATCCGCTTGCGGAGCTTTTGGAAGAGGTTCTAGCGTATCCAGGGGTCCCTTCAGAATGGAATTTTGATGATCCAAGCCATGACGCGCCGCCAGTTCTGCCTATTGAATTTGAGTTTGGCGGGGCGACGTTTTCCTGGATCACGACAATAGCAAGCTTTGGGACGCCGCAAGATGTAACGGCAGAAGAAATTATGGTGGAAAGCATGTTTCCTGCCAATAAGGAGACGGAGGAGGCTGTAAAGGCACTTATGAGCGGTGGTTAATCACTCAGTTGATCTGAAATCCAGTCATTTATACGCGGCCAGAGTTTAGGCCCCGTCCTTAAATGATCGAAATGGCTAAGAGTGCGAGCGCCTAACTCTTCTGGCGAGAGGGACCAGTAGGTTGTTTTGTCTTCGGGAAGCTTCTTTGCAAATGCCGAAACTCCTTTAGGCGTTGCAAGGCGTTTGTCGTCTGTAAAGCCAATGCATAAATTGGGAGTGGGTGTCTTTTTTAGTAAAAGTTCAAGATTACGACCATCCGATCCGCAAAAAATTCCGCCGAACCCCCATTTGACCCAATCCATGACTTGGCGATGTGCGATGGGGGAGCCCCAACCTAAATGCTGTCCCGGTAAATACCCGAATAATTTCGCCAATAAGGCAAAAACGGAATAGACGAGTAAAGAATAGTGGCCAATATTTTTATAATGAAGCTCTGTGCTAGTAAGTGTAATGACACCGGACACAGCGTTTTTATTCTCTGCCGCGAAAGCAGATACCAGATGACCCCCGAGGCTATGCCCTAACAGGAAGATGGGGAGTGCCGGGTGGTCTTCTTTTACCTTTGCCAAAATGGCCGGCATGTCTTGCTGTAGTATTTCATCGTAGCCGTAGTCTATTCCGCGCTTTGGATGAGGCAGGCTTGCGCCATGGCCGCGCGGATCAGCAGTAAGAACAATGTTGCCCATCTTTGCGAGGGCAGATGCCATAAATCGGTAGGGGCGTGCGTGGGCACCCATGGCAGGGAAAATGATTAAGATAGTCTTGGGTTTTGTGCCGGGATCAGGCGGAGAGAACTGATTGACCTTCAAGGTCCAGCCATCATTCGTTGTAATATTAACAGGCTTACTTTCCAATACTTCCAGTTCCATTGTATCCCCCAAGGACTAGTTAGTTTTAGAAACACCAAAAGCCGCAATCTGGCGAACCAGAGCGGCTTTGAGAGTCTTGGCTTAAGAGAGCGTTAAATAGCTCTCGAAGCGTCGCTTAACTTTCGCGAAGGGCGCGTTTGCGAGCCAGTTTGCGAGAGCGGCGAATTGCTTCGGCTTTTTGACGAGCACGTTTTTCAGACGGCTTCTCATAGGCACCACGAAGTTTTAGCTCACGGAAGATACCTTCGCGTTGCATTTTCTTCTTAAGTGCGCGTAGCGCTTGGTCGACATTGTTGTCGCGAACATGTACCTGCACAGCTAATAGTGCTCCTATGGTATAAAAAGTTGTAAAGTCTACTCACAAAGTGGCCCGCTAATTAGCATGGCCTCAAACCCATGTGAAGCATTAAACGTCAAAATGTGTCAATATTCTCTAAGAAAAGGTTTCTAACACAAAAAACAGCGAGTAGGTAGGGGTAAATGACAGCAATTCCAATCCTCAAAATGGGAAATCCCATTCTTCAGGCTATTGCGGCCGACATTAACGATCCAGTTTCAGAAGAGATTCGTAACTTGGTGGAAGTTATGAGGGAAAGTATGGACGCTGCGGGCGGAATTGGGCTCGCGGCCCCGCAAATTGGGGAAAGTCTGCGCCTGGTTATCTTTGAGGTGCCGGCTGAGCGTTTACAAAAGGAGGATGAGGCAGCACAGGACGATGTGCCGTCTACCATACTCATAAACCCGATAATTACTCCGGTTGGAGATGAAAAAGACTGGGGATGGGAGGGGTGCTTGTCTGTCCCCGGAATGCGTGGCCTTGTTCCTCGCTATATAAGGGTGCGTTATTCGGGGTTAAATATTGATGGGGAACCTGTCTCGGGAGAGGCGTCAGGCTTTCATGCGCGGGTAATACAGCATGAATGTGATCATCTTGATGGGATTTTGTATCCTGAACGCATGACAAACTTGAAGCATTTGGTGTATGAATCGGAAATACAGGCGTTTATGGAGAGCTATACGGCTCCCGTTGAGTAATGATGGAGTTTTAGATGAACGTTCCAGAGGACGAAAAGAAAAGACTATTAGAGGCGGTTCTACCTCACGTCATGTTTGATGGCTGGTCTGATGCGGCTATTGGTCATGCCGCAAAGGAACTAGGCGTCGACAAATTTCATTTTGATCGGTTCTTTCCTAAAGGGCCGCTGGATCTTATTTCTTATTTTGTTGAAGATGCTGATAACAAAATGGAAGAAGAGCTTATCCGTCGGGATGTTGCCTCAATGAAAATCCGAGAGCGGATTACACTTGCGGTTCGATTGCGCCTTGAAATTTATGCCCCCTATAAAGATGCCATTCGTAAAGCACTGACATTGATGTCTCTCCCTCAAAACGCGGTTTTGGGTTTGAAACTGACGGAGGGCACGGTTAGCCGGATGTGGTATGCCACGGGTGATGTGTCGACTGATATTAGCTATTATACTAAACGGCTCACGCTTGGGGCTGTTTATAGCTCAACATTGTTATACTGGCTTGCGGATGGATCTGAGGGGCAAGAACGGTCTTGGGAGTTCCTTGATCGTAGAATTGAAAATGTCATGCAATTCGAGACTGCTAAATTTAAAGCAAAGAAGTTTTTGTCAGAAAAACCAAAAATGAGCTTCATGCCTTCCCCAAAACGTTTCTTCCAAAATCTTAAGGTGCGCTGACAGCAGCTTACCATTCTAAATTCAGGAATAAAAAATGCTTAAAAATAAAATCATCCTGATTACCGACGCTACGCATTTCGTGGGCAAACCTGGCGCCACTATTATGGCAAAAGAAGGCGCGCGCGTTTATGCGCAAGATGCCAGTTTTGTTGATGATGCTGAACGCCAGTCCTTTGAGGCCGCTATTCCGGGCTCAATCGCATTAAGCGCGCAGGAACCTGAAGATGTGGTCAAGGCTGTGTTAAAAGCCGAAGGTCGTATCGATGTTCTGGTGAATAATGATGCTTTTCCGGCGCTTCGCGCGTCTATTGATGACGCGGATATAGAAGATTTCCGAAAAACCCTAGATGCCTTGATGATACGCGGTTTCGCCTATGCAAAATATGCTTCTTCACACATGAAGGCCGCGGGTAAAGGCAAAATTATTTTTATATCCTCCGCAGCACCAAAGCACGGCTTACCAAACTATTCCATGTATGTGGCGGCACGGGGCGGCAGTAATGCGCTTGCGGTGTCCCTCGCAAAAGAGCTGGGTCGCTTTGGCATTCAAGTGAATTCACTTGCCCCCAATTTTGTGGAAAGCCCAACATATTTTCCCGAAGAATTGCTGGCCAATGAAGAGGCAATGAAAAAGATAACCAAGCAAATCCCGTTAGGGCGTTTGGGTAAGCCCGAAGAGGCCGGTGATTATCTGGCTTTTCTCGCTTCAGATAAATCTGATTTTATCACTGGGCAAATTCTCTACTTCGCAGGCGGTTGGGCGTAAGCTGACTAGATATCCGGGGGTGTGTCGAGTGGGAACAGCCGCGTGACATGTCCCATTTTTCGGCCGTCGCGTGCTTCTGCCTTACCATAAAGGTGTAAGCTCATTGAAGGATGGCTCAGGATTCCTAGCCAAGAGGCGGCATCCTCTCCAATTAGGTTCCGCATGACAGCGTTCGAGTGGCGCTCGGCGGAAGCCAGTGGCAGCCCAGCGGCCGCCCTGATAGACTGTTTGAATTGGCTGGTGACGCAGCCCTCTATTGTCCAATGGCCAGAGTTATGAGGGCGCGGTGCTAGTTCGTTCACAAGAAGCGTTCCATCTGTCAGAACAAACATCTCAACGGCTATTAGTCCGATCAGATCGATTTTCTCTGCAATAGTTCGGGCCATCTCAATGGCTTGATCAGAGATGCTCGCCTCTACGTCTGCCGGTGCTAGGGTGATGTCGAGAATGTGGTTTTTGTGTCTGTTCTCCACGGGGACATAGGTTTCAATATCGCCATTAATATCACGGGCGACAAGAACTGAAATTTCCATCTCAAAAGGAATGAAACCTTCTAGAACCGCGTCCTGTTCCCCGATTTCAGACCAAGCCTGTTCTGCTTGCGTTGCTGTGATGATTTTAAATTGGCCCTTGCCATCATACCCGAAGCGACGGGTTTTTAAGATGGATGGGGTGCCTAATTTCTCAATCGCGTCTTTTAAATCGTCCAGACTTTCCACATTGAAAAAAGGCGCCGTGGAAATTCCAATTGAGTTAATAAAGTTTTTTTCCAGATTTCGGTCTTGGGTGATTTTCAACACTTTTTGACCGGGGCGAACTGGTACAAGGGGTTCGAGAAACTCTAAAGTCTCAAGGGGGATATTTTCAAATTCCAAGGTGACAGCATCGACTGATTTGGCAAATTCTTTTAGCGCATTTTTATCGTCATATTCTGCGACTGTCATTGTTGTGCAGACCTGAGACGCGGGCCCGTTCGCATCTTGGCCAAAAATATGAGTCTTGTATCCCAGTTCAGCAGCGGCAAGGGCCATCATGCGACCAAGTTGTCCGTCTCCCAAAATACCGATGGTTTGACCGGGGGCAATTACTGTCATGGAACATGTCCTATTGTGGTGTGTCTGTGGGCTCATTTGCTACGGCATCGGTCTGTTTTGCGCGCCAGGTTTTTACGGCACCCGATATGGTCTCATTATTAAGCGCCAGTATCTGGGCTGCGAATAAAGCGGCGTTTATAGCGCCTGCTTTTCCGATCGCTAAAGTGCCGACAGGAATGCCGCCTGGCATTTGAACAATCGATAATAAACTATCCATTCCTTTGAGGGCTTTGCTCTCAATAGGAACGCCCAGAACCGGGATTGCCGTCATGGCAGCGGTCATGCCCGGAAGATGTGCAGCGCCGCCAGCGCCGGCTATAATAACTTTGATCCCACGAGCTTCAGCGGTTTTTGCATACTCCACTAATCTATCAGGAGTTCGATGAGCTGAGACAATCTTTGTCTCAAAAGATACTCCGAGACTTTCGAGCGTATCAGCAGCGTTTTTCATAATTGGCCAGTCCGATTGACTGCCCATGATAATGCCTATTTCAACGCCGCCTTGTCCCATTATTTTATCCTGTAGATTACTGAATTGTTTAAGAGATCATTTGGCCCGGATTATAGGCAGGCTCGGCCGAGAAGCAAGTTTAATAACCACAACTAATAAGCTTGAAAAATTGGACTTTTGAGCGTGATTGGATAGCTCTTTTCGGATCATTGTGTAAGATCAATACTTGCTGTTGCAAGTGTGAATTTAATATTTTGGTATTAAGAGGTGTTTTATTCAAGTAATGGATTTGGTTTTTAGTAAATATTATTGTTTTGATTGTTGTACCGGACTTGTCCTTACGTTATGTGTCTGGGAATTGCTAAAATGTTAATGGAATATTTTGATAATTCCACTAAATAGCATAGAATAAAGGTGAGTAGAATTCTCAATACCTGTTGGATTGCTGTATGAAAATTGGATCTACCGGTCGCCCTACGAGCACGAGGCCGACCAGCAAAACTGGGTCTGCGGCTGCTAGTGCCGCTTACTCTCGTGTGTCTGCGCCGCGTGCAATCGTGGATACCACCACGATTATGGGTATTCCAGAAGAAGAGCTTACGCCAAAGGTGCGTGATGCCATCATGACTTTAATGGATGAGGTTAGTACCTTGCGCCGTTCGGTTGATGGACTGGGGGAGCGACTTGAAAAAGCTGAGACGCTGGCAGATCAGGATTCTTTGCTTCCCGTTTATAATCGGCGCGCATTTGTGCGGGAATTGACGCGTGTTCAGGCTACGGTGGAGCGATATAACAGTTCTGCTAGCCTCATCTATCTGGATCTGAATGAATTTAAAGAAACGAACGATACTTATGGGCACGCTGCGGGGGATCACGTTTTATCTGAATTTTCCGAACGCCTTATGGCGAGTGTTCGTGAAACAGATATTGTGGGTCGCCTTGGTGGGGATGAATTCGGCTTGATCCTGTCGCGAACCAGTGCGGATGCGACAGGCCCTTTGATAACACGAATTGCCAATGATCTTGACCATAACCCGATTATTTGGGAAGGGAATACGCTTAAAATCGGTGTCTCCTATGGTATTGTTCCCATTGAAGCCGGCGTTAATGCAGAGCAAGCGCTAAACAGCGCAGACACCGAAATGTACAAGCAAAAGCAGTCAGAAAAGAAAGACAAAAAGGGTTAGAGTAAATTTGTTGGTAGGTTTAACCCTTACGCAATGATGTCGGGTAGTAAGGCGTTTGCTGTTACAAAGATTTGATCTTTTAAAACAAGTTTTCTCTTTTTCAAACGCTGGAGCTGTAACGCGTCGTAGTTTCCCGCACTTACTAACGCATCAATAGCCAAATCCAGATCACGATGTTCGGTTTTGAGATCGGCTAACCATTGCTTCATAGGTTCCTGATCGTCAATTTCTGTCATGCTTTGACTAGTCCCATATATACTAAATTTCTATGCTTAATCCATGTGTCTGTTCTATGGTAAGATGCGATTGGAAATGCGCTGGTGCTTTTAAACTAACATGAACTCAATAGTGGCCATTGCATCTTATCGTCTGCAATTAGGTTATGGGATTGAACGGGTAAAGAGTCAAGGGAGTGTTGTTTTGATGGGTTATTCTGCTGATGAATTTCCTCCCTGTGCATTATGGGATTATGCTGTTGAAATTTATGGTGAAAAGAAAGTTTCAGATGCGTGTCTGTCGCTTCAGGATCGCCATGATATCGACGTAAATTTACTTCTTTTCTGCCTTTGGAACGGAGCTCGTGGTTGGCGTGAGCTGACGGTAAGCGAGCTTTCTCAGGCAATTGATATTTCATCAAACTGGCAATCCCCCGTTATCACGCCTCTCCGCCATGCGCGGAGCGCTTTGAAAAATTCAAACAGTCCAGTTGATGAAAAATTCAAACAACAGCTTAGGAAAGCTATTTTGGACAGTGAGCTTTATGCAGAACGTCTGGAATTGCAGATGCTCAGCGAGTTGGTGAAACGTGCCGTCACTAAATCAAGAGAGGGACAAGCATGTGCCTCCAACGGAGCAAAAAATCTGAGCCTGTATATTAATCAGAAAATCACACGCCTGAACAAGACCGATATGTCTGACATTCTGTCCGTATGGCAAGCTGCATTTCCAGATGCTAAAGAAGAAATGCTAATTGAAATACTGTCTTCTGATTAAGCGTCCCTAAGGCCGCCCCATCTCTTCGTTAAATCATTGTCTATTTGTAAGAGATCCAAAACCCGACCGACAGAATGATTGATGATATCGTCGATGGTTTGTGGGTGCGTATAAAACGCGGGGACAGGCGGGGCGATGATCGCGCCCATATCAGACAGGGTCGTCAGGTTTCGCAAATGCCCGGAATGAAGAGGGGTTTCCCGCAGCATAAGAATCAAGCGGCGCCTTTCTTTCAGGGCAACATCTGCGGCTCTGGTTAAGAGGCTGCTTGTGGTTCCTGTCGCTATTTCAGACATAGTTCGAATGGAACAGGGGGCAATAACCATACCGCAATTGCGAAAAGAACCGGACGCAATTGAAGCGCCAATATCCGCCGCTTTATAGGCCTTGTCCGCGAGGGCCTTTACGTCAGAAATTTTCATACTTAACTCATGATGAATAGTAATCTCTGCGGCCTTGCTAATGACCAGGTGAGTCTCAATTTCGAGATTTTTGCAGGCTTCAAGCAGACGAATTCCGTAAATTGCGCCAGAGGCGCCGGATATTCCGATGATAAGTTTTTGTTTTTCCGACATAAATTAGGTACCGCTAATTTTATTGACAAATAATCAATGATTCATATCAATTTAATGGATAATTTCGTAGTATAGAGTTGTTGGCAGTTGGAAGTCCAACGGCCCGCCTTTTTAATTAGAGGAGATACAATATGAGCACAACAGATTATGTAGTACAACTGACTGAAAAACATCACCGGATCGACAAAGAGATCCATTCTGAAATGTTACACCCGTCGGCGGATCACGTGCACATAACTGAGCTCAAAAAAGAGAAGTTACGATTGAAACAAAAGATCGAGGAATTCTCGGCAGCTCCTGGTTAGGCTGACCCTCTACTAAGAAATTAAAAATAAATTGCGTCAAATTTGGTTTTGGCGCTTTTTTTATTTTGAGTGATTCATTTTCGGTCTGATTACTTTTTAGGCGACCTCTTCTCAGCGATAAATGGTTTTATGCTGTTAATCCTGTATAAGCATAACCGCTGCCAGAGCCTTATAAAGGCAGTAAATAATGTATTTGAAAATATTTAATATTTGTTTTGAAGCAAACAATGAGCGTAGGGATAGCTTCTTTTTCCTAGACTAGATACCCTCGTTTAAGGGCGTTTTTACTGGAAATATCTGGCTCCATTTGTGTCCGGGATTTATCCAATAATTTAACAAAATTTCTCAAATTATTGAAAGAACGGCAGAATTGAGGCGCGCGTAAACAGTCAAGATATTTTTTTAATTAATTGGCACTACAATTTGTTGACGGGGGGAGGGGGCTGCTACAATATATAGTAGTTCGCGGCAGTTTTGTTGAATGTTGGAAAACCCGAAAAACAGATAGTTTTTAGGGGTTTGAAATATTTGATCTACTCACCTGAAATGCAAGCAGTTTTTGATATTTGAAGACGTGCGTTTTGGGTAATCCAGATTTTTAAATTGGGGCGAAAGTGAAGCGGTTTGTTATGTTTGTGGACAAAGGGTTGTTCTAATGCTGGATACGGTGGAAATGCTGTCAGGGGTCGTGCATGTTAAAGGCGGGGCACGGGTTCATATTGATCATAGTCGAGATGAATATCTGACAGATTTTGGTAAGGCGGTTTTAGAAGACCGGTATTTGCTTCCCGGAGAGAGCTTTCAGGATTTGTTTGGCCGTGTTGCCAGTGCTTATGGCGAAGGTGATGCCCATGCCCAGCGGATATATGAATATATCAGCAAGCTTTGGTTCATGCCTTCAACGCCAGTTTTAAGTAACGGGGGGAGCTCTAGAGGGCTTCCTATTTCATGTTTCCTAAACGAGACGGACGATAGTCTCGATGGCATTGTGAACCTTTGGACTGAAAACGTATATTTGGCGTCCAAAGGCGGCGGAATTGGTAGCTATTGGGGTAACCTTCGCTCAATTGGTGAAGGTGTCGGCGCTGTTGGTAAAACATCAGGCGTTATTCCTTTCATTCGCGTGATGGACAGCCTTACTTTGGCTATTAGTCAAGGATCGCTTCGTCGCGGATCGGCTGCTGTATATCTTCCGATCTCTCATCCTGAAGCCGAAGAGTTTATCGAAATTCGACGTCCTACTGGCGGCGACCCAAACCGTAAGACACCAAACCTTCATCATGGGTTGCTCTTGTCAGACGATTTTATGCGGGCAGTTGAGGCCGATGGAGATTGGGCCTTTACAAGCCCAAAGGATGGTGCACCCGTTCGGTCCGTTTCCGCTCGTAGCCTTTGGATACGTATTCTGACGGCACGCGTTGAGACTGGCGAGCCATATATGATTTTCAATGACCGTGTGAATAGCTTGGTGCCTGAACACCACAAGTTAGCCGGTCTTACAGTGAAGACATCCAACCTGTGTGCTGAAATCACCTTACCTACCGGTATTGATCATTTGGGAAATGACAGAACAGCGGTTTGCTGCTTGTCGTCTCTCAATCTTGAAAAATATGACGAATGGAAAGAGGAAGAAGGCTTTATCGAGGATATAATGCTTTTCCTCGACAATGTTCTTCAGGATTTCATTGATCGTGCGCCCGATGAGATGGCGCGTGCAAAATACGCAGCGGAGAGAGAGCGGAGTGTTGGGCTTGGTGTTATGGGGTTCCATTCTCTTCTACAAGCAAAACGCGTACCTTTTGAATCTGTTATGGCGAAAGTTTGGAATAACCAGATTTTCACTCATATTCAAAAGCATGTAAATGCAGCCTCTAAAACACTGGCAACTTTGCGCGGGGCATGCCCCGATGCTGCGGACTATGGTTTTAATGAAAGATTTTCGAATAAAACAGCTGTAGCGCCAACGGCATCGATTTCCATCATCTGTGGCGGCGCGAGCCCAGGGATTGAGCCCACTGCCGCAAATAGCTACACCCATAAAACCCTTTCAGGCTCCTATAATGTGCGCAATCCACATTTAAAAAGATTACTGGCTGATAAAGGCCACGATAATGAAGAGATTTGGAGCTCTATTACGGTCAATGAAGGATCAGTTCAACATCTCAGCTTCCTAGACGATAATGAAAAAGATGTGTTCAAAACTGCTTTTGAATTAGATCAGCGTTGGATTATTGAATTGGCTGCGGACCGCACGCCAATGATCGACCAATCACAATCGGTCAATGTATTCCTTCCCGCCGACGTTCATAAACGAGACCTTCATCAAATTCACTTCCAGGCATGGAAGCTGGGGGTGAAAAGTTTGTATTACTGTCGGTCTAAGTCTATCCAGCGGGCAGAGATTGTGGCGAACCAGGATAAGATTCCGGATTCCCTTCTCGACCTTGTGGAAAATGCCGTGGGCGGTAAAAAACCAAAACTGGAAGTTGTTGCCTCCAGTACTGATTATGAAGAATGTTTGGCTTGCCAATAAGGTCAATCCAAATCCTGTTAATTATCTAATTATTTGAGTGTCCAATGTCTCTGCTTGATGCCAAACCGGTTTATAAGCCTTTTTCCTATCCTTGGTGTTATGACGCCTGGTTGATGCAGCAACAAATTCACTGGTTGCCTGAAGAGGTTCCGCTTGCCGATGACGTGAAAGATTGGCATCAAAATTTGACAGAGGATGAGCGAAATCTTCTGACACAGATTTTCCGTTTCTTTACGCAGTCTGATATTGAAGTCAATAACTGCTATATGAAGCATTACTCACGGATCTTCCAGCCCACCGAAGTGCAAATGATGTTGGCAGCCTTCTCTAATATGGAGACGGTTCATATTGCAGCTTACTCTCATTTGCTCGATACGATTGGGATGCCAGAGACTGAGTATTCAGCCTTCCTCCACTATAAGGAGATGAAGGATAAGTACGATTATATGCAGCAATTCAACGTGGATAATAAATCAGAAATAGCCAAAACATTGGCTGTTTTTGGTGCTTTCACAGAAGGATTGCAACTTTTCGCCAGCTTTGCCATTTTGCTTAATTTTCCGCGACACGGTAAAATGAAAGGCATGGGACAGATTGTTACTTGGTCTGTCCGCGATGAAAGCCTGCATTGCAATTCCATTATCAAACTTTTCAAGACTTTTATTCAAGAAAACCCTGAAGTCTGGAACGATGAATTTGTTGAAGGTTTGTACACTGCGTGCCGCGAAATCGTATCCCATGAAGATGCCTTTATCGACCTAGCCTTTGGCTCGGGTGATATCGAGGGAATGACGGCAGACGAAATTAAAGCCTATATCCGCTACATTGCGGATCGCAGACTTGTTCAGCTTGGCCTAGAGCCAATCTATCTGTTAGAGCAGAATCCGCTACCATGGTTGGATGCTATTCTAAATGCCGTTGAGCATACAAACTTCTTTGAAAACCGGTCTACGGAATATTCTAAAGCAGCCACGCAAGGTTCTTGGGAAGATGCTTTTAGTTAAGATCTAAATAAAACGAACCAGTCGTTTTACAGTTTCCTTCAATTTATCAGTGTCATTCAAGGCGGTGGATAAGACCATCGACCCTTGCATGGCACTAATAATGTATTGCGCGTCAGCTGCAGGGCCTTGTGCCCCATCAAGGGCTTTTTCTGTCCAGTCCAGCAATTGCTTGAAAAATGCAACAACAGCGTCGCTTACCTCTATCGGTAGGCCCGCAGTTTCAGCCCCTAATACGCATGCTAGACAGATTGCACCGTCTTTAACCAAGCTTTGTGAATAGGCAGCGCCTAATCGTTCTATCCGCATGGCTGGAGTTTCTGATGGGTCACTGGGGGATCCCAGAACCTCAACGAAATTCAATGCATATCGTTCTACAACCGCTTTTCCCAAGTCATGCTTGTGGGGGAAGTGATAGTGGACACTTGAGCTTTTAATGCCCACCGCCGCCGCAATGTCACGGAAGCTTACAGCACTGAACCCACCGCGGCGGATATGAGCTTCGGCCACGTCCAGTATGGATGTGAGTCGACTATTTGTTTGAGTTTTTACCATGATTTTATATATCTATCACTTGATAGGTGTTGACAAGGAGAAAGAATATGTTATTTATCTATCTATTGATAGGTAGATAACATGGAGAGCATGATGAAAGTTTATGAATTTAAAGGTTTCCCCAATCCAGCACGGGTTAGAATTGCACTTGCAGAAAAAGGTGTTTTTGAAAAAATTGAGTTTGTCCATGTAGATGTCCCCGCAGGGGAGCATTTAAGGCCTGAATATTTGGCAAAGAACCCTTCGGCTGTTGTTCCAATTTTGGAACTTGAAGATGGAAGCATCCTTTCGGAATGCACCGCCATCACAGAGTATATTGATGGTATGGGAGGGGATCAGACCCTTACGGGCCGTACTGCCCTTGAGCGCGCTCAAATTTCAATGATACAGCGAAAAGTGGAAGTGGGCTTTCATGATGCTCTCGCTGCTTTTTTCCATCATGCAACACCGGGCCTTGGGCCGGATGTAGAAAAGTACCAGAATAAAGATTGGGGTATCAAACAAAGAGAGAAAGCGTTGCTGACGCTTCAGTGGATGGAAGATATATTGAGCGTTCAGGACTACCTTGTCGGGGATCATTTTACCGTGGCTGACATTACGGCATTTGGTGGTTTTATGTTTGCGGGTTTTGTCGAACTGGATATACCTGAAAAGTGCCCCCATGTCAGAGCATATGCAGAGCGCTTAGGTAATAGGGCTAGTATATTAAAAGCAGCTTAACCGGTTAAAGGGATAATGAGATGATTTTGCACGGAGATTTTTCCAAAAAAGCGGTTACCCACGGCGCTAAATCCGATTGGCTTGCCTCCCCCATGAAAGGGGTTTTTAGGAGAATGTTGGAGCGCATAGGGGATGAGGTCGCGAGAGCTTCTACAATCGTTCGCTATGACCCCAAAAGTGCATTTTCATCTCATATTCACGGAGGCGGTGAAGAATTTATTGTTTTGGAAGGGGTTTTCCAGGACGAGAATGGAGACTACCCCGCAGGAACCTATATTCGTAACCCGCCCACCTCGCAGCATACGCCCTCCTCCTTTGAGGGGTGCGTTATTATGGTAAAGCTTGGACAATTTGATCCTGAGGACCGCACGCATGTGACGATCAATACAAATAAAATGGAAGCTCTTCAGGATACAGATCGGGCTGGGGTGAAGATAATCCCTCTATTTAAGGATAATCGGGAAACGGTTAGACTTGAAGAATGGGACGGTGATCAACGTTTAAAGGTTGGCTCTGAAAATGGAGCAGAATATTTTGTGCTGGAAGGTGGCTTCACTTTGCAGGGGCAAAACTTCGATAAGCATTCATGGTTGCGACTTCCCGTTGGGCAATTGGAGACGGTGACAGTGCAGGAGGGGGGCGCAAAGATCTGGTTAAAGACCGGGCATTTGCCTTACGCAATATCGCCAGACGAGCCTGCACCATAATTTAGGCTCATTTCGACCAAGCCGTTCGTCGGACTGCGTGCTTGGGATCTTGTGTCGTCGGGGTTTCAAATTCATCTCGGCAGCTATTGACCATAACGGCAAAGCCTTGGGCCGCTTTTATATCTTTTCCAGGGGGTAAGGAGCGTAATGATATAACAATATCTGCGTTTTCGATCGTTGGAAGTTGGTGCTGTTTTGTCATTACCATTAGGTCATGTTTTTCTTTTGTGAAAGCACAAATGTAATGGTTACTTTTGAAGTGATTATGCTGGGAAATAGCAAAAAATGGGCCAACTTGTCCCCAAGTATAAGATCGTTTGTAAAAGGGTGTGATGTATTTTATTTCGTTAGGGCCCACATTGATTATGGGTGTTCTCACTAGAACTGAAATGCCGAAAAAGACTGCCGCGGCAATAAAGAGCGCAAGAGCTGTCCAAGAAAAATGAAGGGTCGAAAAAAGAGAATTAGGAGCTGCTAAATCACTGATGTTGAGGGTGCCAAATAAAACAAATATAAGGGCAAAAAAAATAAATGGTGCCGCCTTCCAAGGGGATGGCGAAAGGACAATCCTGGCCCCATTTTTATTCGGGTCCAGGTCAATTAAATCAACCATTTACGCAAACTCACACTTTAATGTTGTTTAGTCGATAGTGACAAAAAAAATACCCCGAAGCAAGGGCTTCCAAAAAATACAATTTGAGCAGCCGCTAATAGATTAGTGGAAAGTTCTTAATTTTGTGTAAGCGGGCTCTTCAGAATTTATAGGCGAAATCTCCGATATTTTTTGGAATATCCTCTCGGTCAGTTGGTATTAATGTTGCTGCATCCAAAAACCCTAAATCGGCTAGTTGGTAGGGCGTGCCCCCTCCATATTCAAGATGACCACTTCCAATGAGCCCGACAAGTAATGTGTCGGGCGATGTTTTGTGAAAATCATGTAAATTACACGCAAAAGCGCGGTCCCAGACTTGTTGGGCCCGCACAAATCGGTCAAATGCCATATCCCCTGCATGTGTGGCAGCTCTATCGGACCTTTGTCCGCCTGTGATATCAAATAAATACTGACGATAAGTCATCGTTGCAGGTTTCGCTGGGCTTAGCCCTTCAAGCGAAGTTTGATCAACATTTTTCCAACCTTTTTTACCTATTTCAGTGACCAGTGAGCGATTGCAGTTTAGGGCAACTATGGGAATTTGATGGTCTTTGCAAAACCGAAAAATGGGAAGATATAAGGCCGCATCAAATCCCCAGATGGTTCCCCAATCGACTTGATTGAGAAAGTCTGTTTCATTGATTTGATTGCGGGTCCATTTATCCAAAATGCTTTGTACACGTTTTGGAAATGCCTCAAAGCCAAGAGCTATCGGTTTTCGAAAATCTTGTAGTTTCTTACAAATACTTAAATGCCAATGGTGGTGATCCGCACGGTTATGGGTCTCTCCCAAAAGGATAATGGCGCAAGAGGCTATAGTTTGTAAAACTTCATCTTCGCTTATAGGCGTGCCAGTATTGCCCCTAATCCAGAAGTTACGAGTTTTGTTTGGTTTCAAATATTCTGTGACAATCTTCTCCTCTGCCATTGACCTTAAGTACCCTTTTTCATACCCTTTCAAACAGGGACGCAAAGCGCAAATAACAATAATAAAAATATATCTGCGCAAACAGCAGATATCGGGAGATTATCAAGAATGTCTAAAATCGAGTTTTTCTTCGATTGTTCAAGCCCTTGGACATATTTGGGGTTTGAAAGCATGGAACAGGTTAGTCACCGCCATCCAGATGTTGAAATAGATTATAAACCTTTTTTAGTGGGCGGGGTTTTTAATTCAGTTAATCCATCAGTTTATAAAAACCGGGATACGCCGGTCCCTGTAAAACAAGCCTATTCAAAAAAAGACCTTCAGGATTGGGCCGCTTTTGTCGGAGTTAAGATTGGACAGCCTCCCGTTTTTCCGGTGAATAGTGTTAAAGCCATGCGCGGTGCCTTTGTGGCGCTGGAACAGGATTGCCTTGTTGCCTACGCCCGGCGGGTGTTTCAACGATATTGGGGGGATCTTGCGGATATTTCTCAAGTTGAAGAGCTTAAGGGTATTGTCGCCGATGTTGGAATGGATGAGGCGTCATTTTTTGAGAAAATAAACGATCAAAAATACAAAGACATGCTTCGGGATAACACAGAAGAGCTGATCAAGCGCGGCGGATTTGGCTCCCCCACAATGTATTTGAACGGCAAAGACATGTATTTTGGGAATGACCGAATTGGACTGATCGAAGCAAAGCTTTAGGCTGGGACGAAAATGATTGATTTATATTATTGGCCGACACCGAATGGCTGGAAAATCTCGATTGCACTGGAAGAGATGGGACTGGAATATAATGTTATTCCCGTTAATATTGGACGCGGTGATCAGTTTAAAGAAGAATTCCTGAAAATCAGCCCAAATAATCGTATGCCTGCGATTGTGGATCATAATCCTATCGGAGGGGGAGAGCCGGTCTCTGTTTTTGAGACAGGCGCTATTCTTATCTATCTCGCTGAAAAAAGTGGTAAATTCCTACCAACAGGTCTTCGTGGTCGTATGAAAGTTTTTGAATGGGTCATGTGGCAAATGGGTGGTCTTGGGCCCATGCTCGGCCAGAACGGACATTTCAAGTTTTATGCCCCAGAGCAAATCCCCTATGCACAGGAGCGGTATACCAACGAAGCCCTTCGTTTGTTTGGGGTTCTAGATCGTCAATTGACAGGGCAAGATTATATTTGCGAAGAATATTCCATAGCGGATATGGCGTGTTGGCCATGGATTTTGACATATAAAAAACAAGAAATTAACCTTGAACAGTTTCCTAATGTGCGGCGGTGGTATGACTTGATGAAAGAGCGCCCTGCATTACGGCGTGGTTATAAAGTGGGAAGCGAATTTGGCAAACCTGATGGAAAATGGGATGACGAAGCCCGTAAGAACTTAATGGCACAGCCTGAAGCTCCTAAAAAATAGTGTTTTTGATGACGCAGGGCGGTCTCTTACTCTCATCTGCGTCATTCATCACATTTATGTGATAATTATGTTTTGACCCTTGAAGTTTTGGCGTTAAACTAGATCTTAATAATTCTAAAATAGTATTCCACAGTTAGTTAAAGTAGCCTTTGAGGCAAGAGTACATGTCATTCGTGTTTGAGCAGCATTCATCTTCCGAAACAACTTCGAATGAAGCCGATAAATCTGCGCTTCTGTTGCAAATTTTGTTGCAAATGCAGGAATGCGACGACCGTGACCAATTTTGTGCAAGCGCCGTTGAAGGGCTTGACCGTATTTTTGGAAAATTGGAAATAGGGTTGTTTATTATATCCAAGCCCAATAGTTTTTCGGTTGCTGCCGCCTGTGGTACCACTCTCCTTAAAAGCAGACATGATGCAGAGCAACATCTCAAATCAGAATATTGGATTGGGTTGAACGCCGCATTGAGTACAGGTGAATGTTATTTTGACGAAAATGTAATCATACTAAGTCTAGTTCGCGATGAGAAAATACTGGGCGTCGTTTATCTAGAAAAGAAAGCATTATGGCCGTCATCAGAGATAGCATTGTTGAAACAGTTTTCAAAAAATGCGGCTCGTGGTTTGGAGACAACCCTTTTGTTGCAAGAAGCACAAGCGCTTGCCTATAAAGATAATCTGACATCGCTGGGAAATCGGCTGAGCTTCAAAAAAGAAATACAAGATCGAATTACTGAAAATAAAGGCGATCGCCTCGCTGTTTTACAATTTGTCTTGGACGATTTACCTGAGCTGAATATCGCGCTTGGGCATTCCATGGGAGACAGATTTCTATGTAATGTGGCGGAACAACTAAGTAAACTTTTTCCAAATGCTATTTCGCTTGCTCGCTCCTCTGGGGATGGGTTCTCTGTTTGTATTGAGAGAGTGGCAGGAAACGAAGTATCGGACTTTCCCAATATCATAAACGAGCTGTTTGGAATCTTACTGCCTGATGTTTTGAAAATGCCGCACTTATCACCTCGGATGGGTATTTCCCTATATCCGGAAGATGGAAATAGCGCTGACAGAATTTGGCAAAATACAAATATAGCTCTCGCCAATACACGAAAAGTAGGCAGCCCAAATTTTTGTCATTATGATAAGCATATTGAAGCCGAAATCCACGGCCGGGTGACCTTGAATAATGCCCTGAGAGAAGGCATGAGTTTAAGTCAGCTTTCCTTAAACTATCAACCACAGATTTGTCTGGAGACGGGTAAAATGGTGGGGGTTGAGGCACTTCTTCGTTGGGAGAGAAGCGCGGGTTATTTCGTGCCCGCCGATGTGTTCATTCCCATTGCTGAAGCATCAGGACTCCTTGGGCCTATAAGCGAATGGGTCCTTCGCGAAGCGTGCTCTCAAAGGGAAAAATGGACACAGGAAGGGCTTGAAGAATTCCCGGTTGCTGTGAATATCTCCTTAAAAGAATTTCAAAGTGACGAGTTTGTTTCGATGATTAGCCAAGTCTTAGATGAAACTGGCTTGCCCGCAGAAATGCTAGATATCGAGCTGACGGAAAGTGTCATTATGCTTGATCGGGGACAGACAAAACGCAATATGCTCCGTCTTAAGGAAATGGGCGTTAGATTGTCTATTGATGACTTTGGTACAGGTTATTCATCGTTGAGTTATCTTAGCCATCTACCGGCATCGGTCCTTAAAATTGATAAAAGTTTCATCGATGGGGTTATGAAAAATCCTGACGATGCGGCAATTGCCAAAACAATCATTGCCTTAGGAAATAATCTTGGAATGCGCGTATTAGCTGAAGGAGTGGAAAATGTTGACCAGGTTAAGTTCCTGAAAGATGCTGGATGCCACGAAGCGCAAGGATTTGTCTTTTCCAAGCCGGTAAAAAAAGACGAGATACCGGCATTGTCCAAGATCGTTGATTTTCTAAACTGAGGCCATTTTTAACAGCAGTGAAAGCCTTTATGGGTCGGGAAGCATTTTACCGGGATTCATGATGCCTTGTGGGTCTATCGCTGATTTTATTTGCCGCATTAATCTTAACTCAACGTCCGACTTATAGCGAGTTAGTTCGTTCTTTTTCATACGCCCGATACCATGTTCTGCGCTGATACTTCCCCGTAAATCGTGGGCAATGTCATGGACAATACGGCTAACCGCTTCCCATTTTCCTAAAAATTCATCCTGATCGGCTCCGACAGGTTGCAACGGGTTATAGTGAAGATTTCCATCGCCTATATGACCAAAAGTAACGGGGCGGAATCCGGGAATGATTTTTTGCAGGGCGGCGTCTGCTGATTTAATAAATTCTGGAATTTTTGCGATGGGCACGGAAATATCATGTTTGATGCTGCCACCTTCTGGTTTTTGCGCTCCTGATATCTCTTCCCGTAACGCCCATAATTTATTTTGTTGCGCATCGCTGGTTGGTACAATGGCGTCTAGAACGATTTCTTGCTCGAAACCAGTTTCTAATATTGCTTCCATCAAACCTTTCAAATCCTCTGTCGCGCTGGAGGATAGTTCAATCAGAACTTGCCAGTCGTATTTCTCTGGCATCGGATCGGTGAAATTGGGGACATTCTTCACCACCAAATCAATGGCAATGCGCGGAATAAGTTCGATGGCGGTCACTTGATCACCGCTCATATCGCGCGCTAATCCTAGCAAGTCGATTGCAGCCTCCACGGAAGGCAGGGCGATCATCGCTATTTGTTGGTATTTGGGTTTGGGATACATTTTAACAACGGCCGCTGTTATAATGCCGAGTGTGCCTTCACCCCCGATAAATAACTGCTTTAGATCATACCCCGTATTGTCTTTTCTTAGGCTGGTAAGGCCGTCCCAAATTTCTCCATTGGGTAAAACGACTTCAAGACCCAATACCTGCTCGCGCGTATTACCATAATGCAGAACCTGAACGCCGCCTGCATTAGTGGAGATATTTCCGCCAATCTGACAACTGCCTTCTGATCCAATTCGAAGGGGAAACATAAAGCCGTTATCAAGTGCTGTCTGTTGTAGATTTGCAAGGATACAACCCGCTTCAACGGTAAGGGTGCTGCCTAGTTTGTCGATTTGACGGACGGTATTCATTCGGCGCAGAGAAATGACGACTTCATTTCCATGGTCAAAAGGAATTGACCCCCCAACAAGGCTCGTATTACCGCCTTGGGGAACAATGGCTATTTTAGCTTCGCTGCAAATTCTTACAACTTGGGAGACCTCTTCCGTGTTTTTTGGCAGAACAACGCACAGAGCCTTCCCAATATATTTATCGCGCCATTCGCACAGATACGCCGCCATGTCAGGCTCGTTCGTAATAAGGCCTTTAGGACCAACAACTTCTTGTATTTTTTGAATAAGGGGCATGTGTATCTTCCGTTAATCTCGTGGGGCGGCGGCACGACGAAGGCGATCATTAATGGCAACACCAAGGCCAATTTCAGGAATTGGGCCAACGGCTATTGATGTGTATCCTTGCTCGTCCAGTAAATGAAAGGCAGAGAATAAATTGGTCGTGGCTTCTTTCAAGTCACCGTTGACACTTAAATTCACTGTTGAGATGGTATCGAACTCCCGACCAAAACCTAAATAAGCCTCCCCGTCGCCTTTGCTCGTCGCATTTAATCGCACGGGGCAGGAGGGAGCATAGTGACTGAGGAGCATGCCAGGGCTTGTAATTTCGCTCTCACTCGTGGCCTCAATGACAGGGGGGCATGCCGCTTCCAGCTGCTCGCGTGTGATGCCGCCGGGCCGTAAAAGAACAACATTTTCACCGGAAAAACCGACAACAGTGCTTTCAACACCAATTTTGCAGGGCCCGCCATCTAAAATAATACCAACCTTATCGCCAAGCCCATCGGCTACATGTTGGGCATGGGTTGGGCTGATTTGTCCTGAGGGGTTGGCGCTTGGTGCTGCCAAGGGGAGATCACATGCTTTAAGTAGCGCCAACGCCAGAGGGTTAGCGGGAATGCGGACAGCCAATGTATCAAGGCCAGCACTTGCCAATTTGGAAATGGGGCAGTTTTTTTTGCGCGGTAAAACCATTGTTAAAGCACCAGGCCAGAAGAGCGCTGCAAGTTTTATGGATTTTTCATTGAATTCCACATATTTTTTAGCAGTTTCTATATCAGGCAAATGAACAATCAGCGGGTTGAAGCTTGGGCGTCCTTTTGCTGTAAATATCTTGGCTACGGCCTCATCTGAGGTAGCGTCAGCGCCAAGCCCGTAGACAGTTTCCGTAGGGAACGCAACGAGTCTCCCTGCTTGTATGAGGGTCGCGGCTTCTTGCAAGCTTACAGGGGATGCGGGTTTGACATTTACGTTTGAAGGCATGTGGTTTCGCTGTTTTACAAGGTTATCGCGTTTTACAACGTGAATTAGTGTGGAAATTACTTTTTCTTAAGGCCCTGAATATGGCATAAGAGCATCAAAATAGAGAAGCAATTTAATCAGAAGGGATATTCTTATGGGCGAATATAATGCCCCGCTCAAAGACATGCGCTTTGTGCTTAATAATATTATTGATCTAGAAGGTTTGACTGGCATCGATAAATTTGCACATGCAGAGAGCGATGTGGTTGATGCCGTTCTTGAAGAGGCATCCAAACTTGCCGGAAATGTACTGTCACCTATAAACAAATCTGGGGACCTTGCCGGTGCTTCTGTAAAAGACGGTGTTGTGACTTCTCCTGATGGTTGGAAAGAAGCTTACGCTCAGTTCGTTGCGGGTGGTTGGAACGGCATTTCTTGTCCCGAAGAGTTCGATGGCGGCGGAATGCCTCAAGCCGTCTCTCTTGCGACTGTGGAGATGTGGAATTCGTCGAATTTGGCCTTCGCCCTGTGCCCACTGCTCACCCAAGGTGCTATTGAATCTCTGATTTCACATGGCACGAAAGAGCAGCAGGATAAATATCTGAAAAAGTTGGTTTCAGGTGTATGGACTGCGACCATGAATTTAACGGAAAGCAGTGCAGGCTCTGACGTAGGCGCTCTTCGCTCCAAGGCCGAGCCTGCAGAAGACGGTTCTTGGCGGATTAGTGGCCAAAAAATATTTATCACCTATGGTGAACATGAACTCTCAGAAAATATCATCCATTTGGTTTTGGCCAGAACTCCGGGATCACCAGCGGGAACACGCGGTATCTCCCTGTTCATCGTGCCTAAATTTCTGGTGAATGATGATGGCTCTTTAGGGCAGCGTAACGATCTTCAATGTGTCTCGCTCGAAGAGAAAATTGGTATTCATGCAAGTCCAACAGCGGTTATGTCCTACGGGGATAATGGCGACTGTGTCGGGTACTTGCTTGGGGATGAAAATAAAGGCATGGCCTGTATGTTCACCATGATGAACAATGCACGCCTAGGTGTCGGGACACAAGGTTTGGCCGTGGCGGAGCGCGCCTACCAACAAGCCGTTGCATATGCCCTTGATCGCAAACAAGGAAACGCTCCCGGAACCCCAAAGGGGGAAAGCGCAAGTATTGTGAAGCACGCAGATGTGCGCCGAAATCTTATGACGATGAAGTCTCAGATTGAAGCAATGCGTTGCCTTATCTATCTGAATGGCGAAAATCTTGATAAAGGCCATAATCATCCAGATCCTGAAATTCGCAAAAAAAGCCTTGGCTTGGCGGAATTGTTGACGCCGCTTTCAAAAGCATGGAGTACGGATCTTGGCGTTGAGCTTTCCTCAATTGCTGTCCAAATCCATGGTGGTATGGGCTTCATCGAAGAAACGGGCGTTGGTCAATATTATCGGGATTCTCGTATTCTCCCCATTTATGAAGGTACGAACGGTATTCAGGCTTTGGATCTTGTGGGCCGGAAACTTGGTTTGAATGGCGGCGAGCCTGTTAAGGCCCTCCTTGCTGATATGGAAAATTTAGCCCATGAAATCAGCGGCACGGACGATGCGTTAAATGCCATCTCCCGTCAATTGGGTGTGGCTGTGACGGCGCTAAAGGAAGCAACTGATTGGATGTATAGTAATGCACCAAATGATCCAAACGCAGGCCCCGCTGGTGCGACGCCGTATTTACGTATGTTTGCAACGACCGTTGGTGGGTATCTAATGGCAAAATCAGCTGTGAAAGCCAAAGAGTTGTTGGCTGCTGGCGATAGTGATGTGCATTTCCTCAACGGAAAAATTACGACTGCCCAGTTCTTTGCAACCCAGATTTTACCGCAAGTTGCCGCGCTGCTTGGCCCCGTAACTGAAGGGCCTGAATTGCTGTTTGCAATCGACGAAGATCATTTAGTCGCTTGATTTTCCATGCATTAGGTTGACGTGAACGTTAGCCGATATAATATTAAAACTATTGAAACTGTGGCGGCTTCGGCCGCCACAGTGCTAAATGTCGGGAAAAATAATGAAAAAACAACAAATAGAATACCCGCTTGGATCGCGCCCCGCAGATGGAGAAGTTCTTGAAATAGCTGAAGGAATTCTTTGGGTACGCATGCCTATCCCCTTCAAAGGGTTGGATTTTATAAATCTGTATTTACTGGAAGATGATACCGGTTGGACCATGGTGGATTCTGGCTTCAATTCAGATAAAATTAAAGAACTTTGGACGGAAGTCTTTGAAAAACATCTTAAGGGCAAACCGGTTACTAGACTGATTTGCACTCACTTTCATCCCGATCACATGGGGCTTGCTGGCTGGGTGACGGAAAAATGGAACATCCCATTGACCATGACATTTGGTGAATGGGCATTTGGCCGAATGCTTTATTTAGAAGCTGCTGACGATGTTCCCGAAGAGGTGATGAGCTTTTACCAACAGGTCGGTTTTTCGCCTAAAATGCTGGATAAAGTACGCAATAGGGGCTTCGGTAATTTTAGTAAAGCCGTATACCCAATGCCAGTTGGCTTTGAGCGGATTGAAGGCGGGGACGTTTTGCGAATTGGCAAGCTTAACTGGGAAGTTATCATTGGCCGCGGTCATTGCCCAGAACATGCATGCCTATATTGCGCCGACGAAAATATGTTGATTTCTGGTGATCAGATACTCCCGCGCATTACACCCCACATCGGAGTGTATCCTGCGGAGCCATTGGCAAATCCATTGAAAAAATTTCTGGAGTCAATTCCGGTCTTGGAAAAACTGCCGAGCGACATATTGGTGCTTCCAGCCCATAATGATGTTTTTACAGGCATTCACAATCAGCTGGATTATTATAAAGAGCATCATGAGGAACGTTTATCCCGATTGAAGCTTGCGTGCGGTAGTCCCAAGACGGCTATCGATTTGCTTCCTGTTCTTTTCGATCGGGAATTAAACGAAAATGACGTCAGCCTTGGTATTTCTGAAGGGTTGGCTCATTGCCATTATTTGGTCGAGACAGGGGAGTTGGAACGTCAAGTGGGAGACGATGGTGTTTGGCGTTTTCAGTATATTAAAGCCGTTGAGAGTGCTGTCGCATAAATTTAAAGTAACCGATAAATAGAATGTCAAAAAAGAAGGAAAAATAATGACAGATCATTTACTTGTTGAGAGAAAAAACGGAATTGCCACACTGGTGATGAACCGGCCAGAAAGCAGAAACGCTCTTTCTATTGAGATGCGTCAAAGCTTGTTCGACGTTATGACGGATATCGAAACTGATGATAGTATTCGATGTGTTGTGATTAAAGGCGCCGGGGAGCATTTCATGGCAGGGGGCGACCTTAAGGCTTTCAATGACATCGTGAAATTGCCCGCACAAGAGCGCCGGAAGCTTTTTGAAGCGCGTATTCATGGCTTGCACCCGACTATGTTTACAATGAAGCGAATGCAAAAACCAATTATTGCGAGCGTACAAGGCGCGGCTGCTGGATTTGGGTTGTCCTTGGCAATGGCGTGCGACATGGTTATCGCGGCAGACAATGCCTTCTTCACACTGGCGTATATCAATATTGCGACAACGCCTGATGGCTCCGGTTCTTATTCGCTTGCGCAGATGGTTGGCCTTAAAAAAGCGATGGAAATCGCCATGTTGGGTGATCGTTTTGATGCAGAAGAAGCAAAACGCCTTGGTTTAGTGAATTTTGTTGTGCCCACTGCAAATATTGAAGAAGAGACAGATAAGCTAGCAACGCGACTTGCTAATGGTCCAACGGTGGCTTACGGGCGGACAAAGCAGTTGCTGCATGCGTCTTTGCAAAATGGGATGGAAGCCCAGCTTGCACTGGAAGCTGAAAGTTTTGCGGCATGTGCTGCGACAGAAGATTGGGCTGAAGGAATTACAGCCTTTGCAGAAAAAAGAAAGCCAGTATTTACAGGAAAATAAGCTGTAAGCTCAACAAAACAGAAGGGATGTGGTATGGCGGATCTTAAGGGTAAAACACTTTTCATTACCGGGGCTAGCCGAGGAATTGGCCTTGCTATCGGTAAGAGGGCTGCACAAGACGGCGCAAATGTTGTCATCGCCGCAAAAACAGCGGAACCACATCCCAAACTGAAAGGGACGATTTATACCGCAGCAGAAGAAATTGAGGCTGCGGGCGGTAAAGCCTTGCCATTGATCGTGGATGTTCGCGAAGAAGAGATGGTCGAGCGGGCTATGGAGAAGGCAGCGGAGACTTTTGGCGGCATTGATATTCTGATTAATAACGCATCAGCCATCAGTCTCACTAATACTCAACACACCCCCATGAAAAGATATGACCTGATGCATCAGGTTAATATTCGCGGAACATTTCTCTGTTCGCAAAAGGCAATTCCGTATTTGAAAAAAGCGGATAATCCACATGTTTTAAACCTGTCGCCACCGCTTAATTTTGACGCCAAGTGGTTCAAACCACATGTGGCATATAGTATGGCAAAATATGGCATGAGTTTGTGTGTTCTGGGGATGGCTGAAGAATTTAAAAAGGATGCCATCGCGTTTAATGCTCTATGGCCGCGTACTGCTATTGATACGGCGGCAATGGATATGATCGGTGGCGGTCAGATCTCTAAGAATTGCCGTAAAACTGAAATTATGTCAGATGCTGCTCATATTATTTTGACGAAACCATCGGGCGACTTTACCGGCAATTTTTGTGTTGATGACGAAGTCTTGGAAAGTGTTGGAATTACCGACCTTTCAAAATACCGTCATGAAGGCGTTAAGGAAGAAGAACTTCTACCTGACTTTTTTGTCTAAGACTGATCCGCATAGCAAAGTATTGCTATGCGGATTATTTTATGGATGCGCCGTGTTAAAGATCCAGCGTTATTTCAATAACGCCTGTCTCAGGATGACCCGTTACCTTAAAGCCGAGAGTTTCTGTGAAATGGATCATGCGCGTATTTTCTCGTAAGACCTGCCCCACAAGTTTGGTTGTCTGCCGGTCTTGGCAATAGGCGATCATTTTACGCATCAGCTTCTTTGCGAGACCCGTGTTCTTTAAGTCAGAGCGCACGACAATGGAAAATTCGGCGACAGTATTGTCTCTGGTCGCCACAATACGAACAACCCCAAGGGCTTCATTCTTGCCCTTATCATCTTGAGCAACGGCGATGAAGGCCATGTCCCGGTCATAGTCGATTTGTGTAAGGCGGGCCATTTGGGAATGTGCCAGTTGTTTCACCATACCAAAAAAGCGGAACCGAATGTCTTCTGGTGTTAGGCGAGAGACGAATTCATGCTGCATTGGCTCGTCTTCAGGCCGAATGGGTCGGATGAGTACGGTGCGGCCATTCTTCATCGTGAAGGGGGCTTCCAGATTTTCTGGGTAAGGACGAATAGCGAGACGCTTACTCCCTGGGAGTTTAGGGGGGGCTACTTTAATACGGGCGTCCAATGCCAATATGCCATTACTGTCGGCAAGCAGTGGATTGATATCCAGCTCTTCGATTTCGGGATTGTCTATGATGATTTGGGCCACTTGGTTCAAAGCGAGGCAAATAGCATCCAAATCGGCGGCAGGGCGATCTCTATAGCCTTTTAGGAGTTTATAAACCCGCGTTCTGGAAATCATATCCTTTGCGAGCGCCATATTAAGGGGCGGCAAAGCGACAGCGCGATCCCCAATAACCTCAACGGCTGTGCCGCCTTGGCCAAACAAGATAACGGGTCCAAAAATCGGATCACTAACGACACCAATAATCAGTTCATGGGCGGTTGGTTTCTGCACCATTGTTTGGACAGAAAATCCAGTAATTTCAATTTCACCAAAGGCTTTGTGAACCCGCGTCAACATTTCCTCAGCAGCATTTTCGACCTCTAGTGCAGACCGTAAATTAAGCGCAACGCCACCAATATCCGATTTATGGGTAATCTTGGGAGCGACGATTTTTAAGGCTATTGGAAAACCCATTTCCTCCGCTTTAATTCTAGCGAGCTCAGGAGTTGGGGCAACATGGGTTTCAACCACAGGAATGCCGTAAGCTGCAAGGACCGCTTTTGCATCAGGCTCACTCATGAAATCATGATTTGCCACCAGTGCTTGGTCGATAATTTTTCGGGCTACTTTATGATCGGGCTTGAAATTGGATGGAAGAGAGGGCGGTGTTTCCATCAGCAATTCCTGATTACGCCGATATTGCACTGTATGCATAAAGGCTTGAACTGCTTTTAAAGGGGTATCAAAAGTTGGAATATTGTCCCTGCTGAACAGTTTTCTAGCTGGCGCAACGGCCTCTTCCCCTACAAAACATGTCATAAGGGCCGCTTTTGGATATTCATGGGCAACCAGAATAATATCTTCTGCAACTTCTGCGGCGGATACAACAGCCACAGGGCAATGCATGCAAATAACCGCATCGACCTCATTTGCTTCAAATAATATGCGTAAAGCATCCATGTATCGCTTGCCGGGGGCGTCGCCAATGATGTCAACGGGATTAGCCCCTGACCAAGTTGTCGGGAGAACAGCATCAAGCTTTGCGATAGTCTCGTCAGATAATTGAGCGAGTTTTCCGTTTAACTCAATTAGATTGTCAACGGCGAGCACACCGAGGCCGCCACCATTTGTAAGAATAGCCAGACGTTCGCCTCTTGGCCGGCGACCCCGACTTAAAGTCTCCACTGCCGCAAACAGTTCTTCAAAATCATACACCCGTAACATGCCAGAGCGGCGGAAGGCTGCGTCATAGACAAAATCGGCACCAGCAAGGGCACCTGTGTGCGATGCCGCAGCTTTGGCGCCTTCTTCATGTCGGCCTGCTTTTATCGCGAGGACAGGCTTGTTCCGGGCTGCAGCACGGGCTGCAGACATAAAGTTACGCCGTTCGTGAATTGATTCAATATACAAAAGGATAGCGCTGGTTTCTGGATCACTACCAAGATAATCAAGAATGTCACCAAAATCTGTATCTGCCATATCACCCAATGATATAAAGTGGGAAAAGCCGATCCCCCGAGGTCTTGCCCAATCCAGCACAGAAGTACACAGCGCGCCGGATTGTGAGACAAAAGCAATTTTCCCCGCTAGAGCCGGGCGATGAGAGAAACTGGCATTTAGACCAATGCCGGGGACAAGCAAGCCAAGACAATTTGGGCCAAGAATACGCATATCAAATTGCCGGGCAATACGTAACATCTCATCTTTAACGGTCCCATCGGTCGGGGAGGCAACGGATCCGAGACCTGCCGTTAAAACGACAACGGCCCTTGTTCCTTTTTCGCCCAATTGCGCGAGTAAAGAAGGAATTGTTTGAGGCGGCGTGCAGATTACTGCCAGCTCCGGTATGACAGGTAAATCTTGGACATCTTTGTACGAAAGGACACCGGATATAGCCGTATGCTTTGGGTTTACAGGCATAATGGGGCCTTGGAAGCCTCCCTCAAGGAGATTCTTCATAACAAGGCTTCCAATAGACTTCGGGCGGTTCGACGCGCCAATTACAGCAACGGAATTGGGAGCAAAAAGATGATGTAGATTTTGGGTACTCATTTACGCGGCTTTCAAAAGAATCAATCTATTGGCTATATAGCAAAACCTGTTGCAAGGCGTATTGACTGACATCATATTATACGAACAATAAACAAAATATACTTGAAGTGTTGTAAGGCAATTAATGTCCATAAAAATAGAATAATTTGATTTTTGCGGAGATAATTACTGCTAGTGTGATTGCTGTCGTTCTACTGATAAAAGAGGATAATAATGCCGACACTCTTGTTTATGCCGCCACAGTGCTTTGATCATGATACGGGGATCGGGCATCCTGAAAGTTCAGGACGATTACGGGCCATTGACAGTATTCTAAATGCTGAAATGTTTTCCTTTTTAACGCGTGCTTCTAGCGGACCCGCTACAAAAGAGCAGTTAGAGCGGGCTCATGATCCAAGCTACGTAAGCAAAATAATGGCGTATGACGATTGTGTGGGCTATGTGGAAATTGATCCAGACACAATCATTAACGGCAGTTCTGTACAGGGTGCTCTGTATGCAGCAGGCGCTTCATGTGCCGCGGTAGATGAAGTTTTGAACGGCACAGCGCGGAATGCCTTTTGCGCTATTCGCCCGCCGGGACATCATGCCGAAGCAGATAAAGCCATGGGTTTCTGTTTGTTCAATAATGCGGCCGTTGCGGCTCTGCATGCGCGTCATAAACATGGCGTTCAAAAAATCGCTGTCGTTGATTTCGATGTGCATCATGGAAATGGCGTGCAATCGATTTTTTGGGATGATGAAAATCTGTTTTATGCATCGGTGCACGAAAATGGTGGATATCCGCGTACGGGGCCAGCACGAGAGACCGGCGCCTATAATAACATTCTAAATGCGCCTTTGCGCCCGGGGGGCGGTTCGGCTGAATTGCATCAAGCATGGAATGAGAAAATTGAACCGGGCCTGCGAGAATTTTCGCCTGACCTAGTTATTATCTCCGCTGGTTTCGATGCACATGAGCAAGATCACATGAGTCAGTTGAACTATTCTACTGCGGATTATGCTTGGATGAGTGACAAGATTGTCAGACTAGCCAAAGAGACTTGCGATGGACGCATCGTTTCTTTGCTGGAAGGGGGCTATGACTTGCCTTCCTTGGCAGCATCTGTTGCTGTTCATGTGAAAATAATGATGGAAGGTGGCCATTGAGTTAGGTAAGGTGTTTTATTAAGTAGTTTATTAATATAGGAAACTGCTTGTTGGAACGATGGCAGGAAGGGCACGAAAAAATTCGGATGACCTCGGCCTTATGGCCGCCTTTAACAGTGATTTTTATTTTCCTGGGCTTCATTTCTCTAGCTCGATCTGAGCAAATAGATGTCATTATTCATGCGGTAAATTACCCTCCTTATGAAATTGAAAATCCTGGGCAAGATGGTTTGCGCGGTTTCGATGTTGAAGTGGTCATTGAAGCGTTTAAAAGGGTCGGGATGTCTGCAGACGTTGAATTCCTACCTTGGAATCGTGTTTTGTCGATGGCAAAGAAAGGCACGACGGTTGCCGCTCTGTCCTGCGCAAAATCTGAAAGCCGCGATCATTTTTTTAATTATTCTGACCCTATAAGCCAATCAACGAATGCTTTCGTAGCGTCGACGGATTTTAAAGGAACTGATCCTAAACACCTAATAGATGCTAAAGGGTACAGAATTATTGCTGTACGGGGGTATGTTAACGAACTTGATCTTAAAAAAGAAAAGTTAGAGTATCAGTATGCCATGAATGATCTGGCAGCTTTGAACTTGCTGTTAAAACGTGATTTCGATTTTTTCTATACCACAATCGAATTTATAAAATATGTTGCAGTCGATTTAAATGTTGCGGACCAGCTACAATATTTTGATATGCAGTTATCCAAAAATTACCATTTATGTTTCAGTCGGCATTGGCCCAATTCGGAAGCACTTTTGGCGAAGTTCAACTCTGGATTGGCTCAAGTCAGGGCTGACGG
>JBALXM010000019.1:3002-13732 GCA_036960695.1 Sneathiella sp. | reverse complement strand
CGGAAGCACTTTTGGCGAAGTTCAACTCTGGATTGGCTCAAGTCAGGGCTGACGGCACTTATGCGGCTATTCACAAAAAGTACGAATAATTTTGCGCCTTAGATGACCTATTTTCCGAATGGAGAGAGCTGGCGCTCATTAAACTAGCCTGAGCGCCTGAATTCTTTAAGCGGCTTGTCTTAGCCCTAAGCGTCCCCACACTTCTTTAAGAGCCGTGACAAGGTTTGCCATCATTTTGTCATCATGCAAGGGAGAAGGCGTAATCCGCAAGCGTTCTTCGCCGCGCGGAACCGTAGGGTAGTTAATAGGTTGAATATAAATTCCGTAATCATCCAACAACATGTCTGTCGCCTGCTTACACAATGCTGCATCATAGACCATCACTGGAACAATGTGGGTTGGTGTTTGGAGCACAGGTAAGCCTGCTTCAGCTAAAAGTCTCTTAAGGGTTGCTGCTCGTTCCTGATGAGACGCTCTTTCAGCCTTGCTTTCTTTCAAATGGCGAATGCTAGCCAGTGCGCCTGCTGCAATGACAGGGGGTAAAGATGTTGTGAAAATAAATCCGGAGGCGTAAGAGCGAATGGAATCCACAATATCGGCTGTCGATGTAATAAACCCACCAACGACACCAATGGCTTTACCCATTGTGCCTTCCATTATTGTAATTCGGTCCATCAATCCATCACGCTCAGCAATGCCGCCGCCACGCGGGCCATATAGGCCAACCGCATGGACTTCATCCAGGTAGGTTATGGCATTGTATTTATCAGCTAAATCACAAATCGCTTTCATAGGGGATATATCACCGTCCATAGAATAGACGGATTCGAAAGCAATAATTTTTGGACGATTGGGATCAATCGTTTTGAGTTTTTCTTCCAAATCGGCAACGTCATTGTGGCGGAAAATCATTTTCTCACAGCCAGAATGGCGAACGCCTTCAATCATGGAGGCATGATTTAGCTCATCAGACAGGATAACCGCACCGGGAAGGAGTTTTCCAAGGGTTCCAATAGTTGCATCATTTGATACATAGCCTGACGTGAAAACAAGGGCGCTTTCTTTGCCGTGAAGATCGGCAAGTTCTTTTTCCAACTCACAAATCAAGTGGGTATTCCCGGAAATATTCCGTGTCCCACCTGCGCCTGCGCCATAACGGTCAACGGCGTCTTTCATGGCTTTCAATACTTTGGGATGCTGTCCCATGCCAAGGTAATCGTTAGAACACCAGATAGTAACTTCTGCAGGTCCGTTTTCTGTATGCCGGGAGGCTCGCGGGAAACTTCCTGCATGCCGACCCAATTCTGTGAAAACACGATATCTGTTTTCGGTCTTTAGGTCTTGAATGGCCTGCTCGAACAGTTTGTCGTAGTTCACGGTCATGCCTTCAGTATCCTTATTCTACCTGGTATGGTTGCTTTTATTAGTATTTAATCATAAAACATTTATAAATGTTGAATAGCAATTAAATATCAATACTGGCAAGAGACAAATAGTCGCATACCAACGACCATAGAATATTTTTTCGATGGCTCTTTTAGGTCCATCTAAGGTCTTTAACGGGCGACTAAGCTCAATGTGCCATTAAAACAGGCAATTTTGAGTTATCCAATATTTCTCCTGTGACGGCGCCAAAAAGAAGACGACGGAGGCGGCCGCGTGTATAGGCTCCCATTACTAGAAAGTCGGCTTCGCATTTTAAAGCTTGCTGCATCAGCGAATCTGCCGTTGTTCGCCCACTAGATCCATGTATTTCTATGGAAGAGGCAGTGATGCCATGTAGTTCCAAGTATCGTATGGCTTCTTGCGGGTAAATCTCTTCATCCAGATCATCTATAGCGGAAATTAGAGTAACTTTTTCTGCGCTTTGTAAAAGAGGCAGCGCATGAGTGATAGCGCGACTTGATTCAACAGATCCATTCCAGATAACAGCAATATTTTGGCCAAAATTGGGTTGCAGCACGGAATCAACAACTATAACAGGGCGGCCTGTCTCTAAGAGGGCTGTATTTATGATCAGATCGTTTCCGGTGTTTTCTTTATTTGCATTCTTGCAAACGACGATCAGATCAAACATTTTACCGTAGCTCAGGAGAACATCTTCGCGGCTTCCTTCTTTTTCTACTAACTGCGCACTCGCCTGATTCTTAAGGGCAGCAGATAAACCATTGTCATTAGGGATAGACATGCTGTCGATGGTCGCAGTGAATAAATTGTGGGCTGATTTTCGACGTTTCTCACCGTCCTCTTCAGCCATGTTAATAACGCTTTCAATCATTGCTGATGTCATGCCTTCGCCAACAAAGGCGGCAGCAGAGCGAGGGTCAAGTTTGACATGAAGTGCATCGACATGTGCACCCAGTCGTTTTGCTATGTTGAAGGCACTTTCAAGGGCTGAGGAATCACAAACGCTGTCTGAGCCAGCTAAAGGTACAAGAATGGTTTTTAATGGCATACGAACCTCTTTAAATGGAATAGAAATAATATAGCGCTCTTTATGTCATAAGAATAGGGACTTATATCCTATTGCTGCTAAGTAACTCCAAAGTATGACTAAGGGATTGTTCTGCAGTTCCAGATGCATCTAGCTGGAGCCAAGTAGAATTTTTCTTGTTATTTCGAGAAACCTGTTGCTCAAGGACTTGGATAGTTGCATCTGAGGCATCCCTGGTTCGTCCCTCAATTCGGGTCGCCATTATCTTTTGATCTACATTGAGCCAGATTCCAGTGAAAGGAATGTGTAAATTTTTTGCAATTTTCTCGAAAGATAATTGATCACTTTCTCGATCAAGCACTGCATCTAATATGACGGAATGTCCAGACGTCAAAACGGCTTGTGCACAGAGTGCCATTTGGCTGTAAACAGTCGCCGATTTTTCTGACGTATAGGCAGATTGCGGCATTTTAGAAAACTCATCCCAACCGATAAGTTGGCGTCTGATCTCGTCACTGCGTATGCGAACTGCACCAGGGGCGGCCCCAATATACGGGGCTAAATGACGTGCCAGAGTTGATTTTCCACTTCCAGAATAGCCACCAATTGCAATCATTTGCGGAGGGGGAGGGGCGAGATAAGTATTACTGGATTCAAAAAGTTGGCGTGTCTGATCTGCAAAGGCTGCTTTGTCTTTTACCTCATGCGATTGTAAAAACCGGTTTCCGGCAACATGAGTTCTTATACCGGCGCGCATGGACAGATAAAAAGGAAATAGCTTCAATGCCTCAAACCCATGAGGGTCCATCATGCAATCCATGCCCGTGAGATAGCGATTGAAAATACTATTTGCGGCAGCCTTCAAACCCCGTTCCCATAAATCCATGATAAGGAAGGATAAATCGTAAAGGATGTCGGAGATGACAAACGCATCCTGATATTCAATAGCATCGAATAATAAAGGCTCGTCATCAAGAAGGCAGATATTTTGAAGATGTAAATCACCATGCCCCCAACGCACCCATTGCTCGTTTATACGTGACATAAGCAGGTTTTGCTGTTGGGCCACGCATTCATTTAAATGTTGCCGATAGTCTTCGACTTCAGCCAAATTCAGGATGTTGGGGCAAAAATGATCGAGTTGCTGAAAGTTTTTATGAATAACGTCATAAAAATTGGGCACTTTCTCCTTATCCGTGACAATGCTTGCGGATTTATGGAGTGATATAACCGCGTCGGCTAGCTTCTCTTGAAGTTCAAGAGATAAGTCTTCTCGCTCAATAAACTCATCCAATCGGTTCCCTTTGGGAAAACGTCTCATTTTCAGGAGATGATCGGCTACCAGCCCACTGGCATCAAAAGAAAAGCCAGTTTCCAAATTGGTGTAAATAGGCACGGTATCAAGGTAAAGTGTCGGTGCAGACTTTCTATTCAGAATAAGCTCTTTTTCACAAAAAAGGCGTCTTTGCTCCGGTGTGCTGTAATCCATGTGATCAAAATAGACGGCTTTTTTGAGCTTTAAAGCATGATGCTTTCCAAGCAGTACGGTTGCGCCATGTGTTTCAATACGCTCAATGTCATCAGGGTAACTGGTTTTCGTATCCCAAAGATGCGGCTTGTTTTTAAGAAAAGTCAGGATTTCTTGTTGTTGTGCGGTTTGTTCCTTCAAGGAGCGTTGCTTCATCGACTTTAAATACCAGATTTTTCATGAGGATTGATCATTCCACTCGGGGCCGGATCTTGGTGAATGATGGCTTCGGCCTCAGGGTATAATGTCAGGACACTAAGCTCTACTTCCTCTGAAATCACATGGGCTTCTTTTAAATTGATATTAGGCGGCAAATCCACATGCATCTGAATAAAGACTGTCTGGCCTGATCTGCGGGTCCGTAAATCATGAACGCCCCATACACCGGGATGACTAAGGGCAATCGCCAAAATCTTTTCCCTCTCTTCGTCAGGAAGCTCTTCATCCATTAAATCAGAGAAAGACAGCCTAATTATCGACCATGCATTGTAAGTAATGTAAGCGGAAATACCGATTGCAAATAAGGCATCAGCATAAATCCAGCCCAATTGGGCTGATAAAACCAAGGCTATAATGACACTGAAATTGACAAGGAGATCCCCTGCGTAATGCAGAGAGTCTGCGGAAATTGCAACGGAGTTCGTTTTTCTTATGACAATTCTTTGAAATATGACCAAAACCAGTGTTAGTAAAATCGACGCAACCATGACAGAAATGCCAAGGGTCGTCGCTTCCACGGCTTTAGGGTTTAGCAAGCGCTCCGAAGCCTGCAGTAATAAGAAGATTGCAGAACCGACAATAAAAGCAGATTGAAAAAGCCCAGCAAGGGCTTCAGCCTTTCCATGACCAAAGCGATGGTCTTCATCCGCAGGAACTAGGGCGTGCCTGACAGCAAGCAAATTGACGATAGAGGCACCAAGATCCAGCAAAGAATCCACAAGAGTAGATAAAATTGATACGGAACTTGTTTCTAAAAAAGCCCAGGTTTTTATTCCAATAAGGGATAACGCAACTAAAACGGCAGCATAGGTAGCCGACCGCATTAAGCGATCCCTATCAAGCTTTGTATTCGCTGAAACTGATTGTTCTTGGTTAGAAGACATCTTGTTACCTTTAAGGAAAAAGGACAGCTTTTGACCAGCCATCTTCTGTTCTGGTAAATTGTCGTCTTTCATGGAGGCGGAAAGGCTTGTCACGCCAAAATTCAATTTGTGTAGGTTTTAATCTAAAACCAGACCAATGGGGTGGCCTTGGGATTGAGCCTATTGCGTATTTAGCAGCATATTTTGCCACAGCAGCTTCCAAGGTGAAACGCCCATCCATAGGTCTGGATTGGCTGCTGGCCCAAGCGCCAATACGACTATCACGCGCCCTGCTGTTAAAGTAGGCATCGGCTTCGTCATCACTCACCACTTCTACGTCACCGCGAATACGCACAACGCGTCGTAATGATTTCCAATGGAAACAGAGGGCCGCTTTGGGGGTTTGGAGAAGCTCAATCCCTTTTTGGCTTTCAAAATTGGTGTAAAAAACGAAACCTTGTTCGTCCACGTCTTTAAGAAGGACCATACGCACTGAAGGGTGACCGTCTTTATCTACAGTGGCCAAAGACATGGCGGTTGCATCATTGGGCTCCGACGTCTCGGCGTCCGCCAACCACGTCTTGAATTCAGCAATCAATTCCGATAACTCAGTTTTACTCATACCAACTTTCCCACCTTATGCTGTGAGGGGTGATTAGAATTTGTTTTAATTTAGGGAGCCAATTACTCTCTGTCGACCTATGTCTTATTCATGACACAAATTTTTGACATTTGATGCTTTATGAAATGAATTTCGTAACGGGCGATAACCGGTGTAACGTAAGCGGTAGTCCTAAAAAATGTGCGAAGTCAAAGCAAAAGTACGAGGAGGATTAGTGAAATGACATTAAAGAAAACACTTATTGCCGGTCTATTGATTTCCATTGTGTCAGTAACTGGATGTGAATCGGTCCGCGATAACCCTAAGCAAACAGGCGGGGCTGTCTTGGGTGGCGTTGGCGGGGCTCTGCTTGGATCAATGTTTGGGAGTGGGTCCGGTCGTCTGGCTGCGATCGCGGTTGGAACATTGGCGGGTGCCTTCATTGGCCAAGAAGTTGGGAAGAGTTTGGATGAAGCGGACCGCGCGGCAATCGATCGCGCTGAAAGTAAAGCAACGACCGCCCCAATGGGAAAGACGATCGAGTGGAACAACCCCGATAGCGGCAATCGTGGGACCGTAACACCGGTGCGGGATGGTAAAGATAGCAAAGGGCGTTACTGCCGCGAATTCAAACAGACAATTGAAGTAGCTGGTAAGGTTGAAGACGGACATGGGACCGCGTGCCGGCAAGTGGATGGTTCGTGGCAAATCATGACCTAGCCTCAAGTTGATAAGGCTGTCTTTTTACGGCAAATTCAAATACAAAGAGGTTTGTCGTAAATTCAGACTTAATGATTGAGTAAATGCGGAATTTAGAAAAGATCCTTGCGGGAACGGCTTTGGCCGTGGTCCTGACATTAAGTGGTCCTCAGTTGGGCGTCGCCGGATTTGATGAAGCTGTAAAAGCTTATGAGGCGGGTGACTATAAGGTCGCCTATAATGAGTGGCTACCTCTGGCTGAGAACGATGATCCAGCCGCGATGAGAAATATAGGTCACTTATATCGAAGAGGTCTGGGTGTCGATCTGGATCATAGTAAAGCCTTGGCATGGTATATGCGCGCCGCCAATATGGGGTTTGACCGTGCGCAAGCCAATGTGGGTGCAATGTACCTCAAAGGCGAAGGCGTTCGCCAAGATTACGTGAAAGCCAGTGAGTGGTTCACTAAGGCGGCTCGTAAAGGCCATACAATTTCTCAATTTAATCTGGGTTTATTGTATGAACATGGTAAAGGCGTTGAGAGAAGTAACAGTAAAGCACTGGCTTGGTATAATCTTGCAGCGAAAGCTGGGCATCCGCAGGCTTTAAATAAACTCTCTATGCTGATTGCGAGTGATCCTTCTCTCAAAGAAGAGAAGGTGGCAACAAAAAGTGTTGCCGAAACGGTAAAACCAAAGCCGGTTACTGTCGTTGAAAAGAACGAAGTGCCGAAAGTGACAAAACCGGTCGTTGTTGCCAAACCTGCTGCAGAAACAATTGAGGCGGCTATCGTCCCTTTGAAAGCAGCTGAGCCAATCGTGAAAAGCGATACTGCTAAAGCCCCAACAAAGAAAAAATGGGACCCTTTTGCAGGCAGTGCTAATAATTTGGCATCTGCTGAAAGCACAGCTCCTAAAGGGGAGCCGACTGTGTTTAATCAAAAAACAGCAGAAAAGGTTGCCGAGAAACCAGTGCTGGCCGCAAAACCAGAAGTTATAACGGAACCCACGGTCGTTGTGGAGCCGGTCAAGTCCGTTACAAAAGTGATTGTCGCACCAAAAACGGAGTCTCTGGTCCCTGAAAAGACTTCGCCGGTCTCAGTTGCTGAGAAAAGCGTTGAGCCTGCGACGAAAGTCTCTCCAGAAAAAAACACGCCTCAAAAAGAGACGGAAGCGGTCAAAAAAGAGCAAGGGTTCTTCGCGGCTTTGACGTCCCTATTGGTAGAGACACCGAAAGAGGCACCGGAGAAAAAATCAGAACCAATTGAACCTGTTGTGAAAAATGTTAATGCCCCTAGTGCCACGGTTGCATCTACGGCACCAGTCACTGCAATTAAGCCCGCGGCGCCTACTCGGACCGTCAACATAACGGGATCTGGCCTGACATTGGCTGAACAGATGGAAATGGCTGAACTTTCTTTTACTTTAGAAGAATATCAGCAGGCGCTTGGTATCTGGGCCCCCCTTGCACAACGAGGGAATGCTGAGGCTCAATATAATCTAGGTGTGATGTTCGAGGGTGGATATGCTGTTCCCGTAGACAGGGTTCGTGCCTTCTATTGGTGGCAAAAAGCCAAGAGGAATGGCTCTCAAAAAGCAGCGACGTCGCTTGCCCAGCTAGAGAAAACTTTGACCTATCTCGAAAAAAGACAATTGCAGCGTTCAAATTAGTATTTAAAGAAGAAGCGCTTGGCCCGACAATTTTTGTTTTAGAAAATTGTACTAATTAGTGCTATCCACATTAGATACTGTAACTACATTCTAATTTAATTGGTAAGTTATCCATGAAAGACCCGTATAGCGTATTGGGCGTATCCAAAGACGCAAGCCAAAAGGAAATTAAATCAGCCTATCGCGGGCTGGCCAAAAAACTGCACCCTGACACCAATCAAGGGAATGAAAAAGTTGCAGAAAAATTTAAGGAAGTGTCCGCTTCCTACAACATAATCGGCGATGTAAAACAGCGGGCAAAATTTGACCGCGGTGAAATTGGCGCAGATGGCCAAGCAAAAGCACCCTTTGGATATGGTGGTGGCGGTTCCCAGCGTCAACGCCCAGGGCAAGGTGGTTCAGATTTCTTTGGCGGCGGTGCAGAAGATATTTTTTCAGAAATTTTTGGGAATTTCAAACGCGGTTCTGGCGGCGGAGCGAGAGGGGCTCGTCCACCGGAAAAAGGGCAAGATAAAATTTTTGCTATAGACGTTACCTTTAACGAGGCCGCCTTGGGCGGGACACGCCGTTTGACCCTTGGTGCGGGAGGACGCACTTTGGACGTCAAGATTCCGGCAGGGATCACGGACGGAAAGCAAATTCGGCTGAAAGGTCAAGGTGATGCTGGCGTGGCTGGCGGTGCTAAAGGGGATATCCTCATCAATGTGCGTGTTAAAAGTCACGAGTTCTTTGTACGGGATGGCGATAATATATCAGTAGAGCTTCCTATAAGTCTGCCTGAGGCTGTTCTTGGGGCAAAAATACCTGTTCCTACGATTGATGGTACGGTCAATTTGAAAATTCCAGCGGGATCAAATACCGGATCAACCTTACGTTTGAAAGGAAAAGGTATCCCTAAAAAGGGAGGGGATACGCGCGGCGACCAGTTTGTAAAATTGAAAGTGGTCCTTCCTGAAGAGCAGGATGCAAAATTACAGGATTGGGTGTCAAAATGGTCCGAAGAATACCAATATGACGCGCGATCAAAATTCGGAAAATAAGGAATTTGGCCGAAAAACAGTTTTTAGTTTTTGACTGTTTTTAAAGGCCACGATAAATAAGAGAGCAACGTTTCAAAGTACTATTGTGATGGATGGGAATTGTAAATGACTGAGCAGACAGGGATAATGGCAGGCAAAAGAGGATTGATCATGGGCGTTGCCAATGGTCACTCACTTGCTTGGGGTATCGCGAAAGCCTTGAATGCACATGGGGCCGAAATTGCTTTTACGTATCAAGGGGAGACACTTGAAAAAAGAGTGCGGCCTTTGGCTGAAAGTCTCGGGTCTGATTTGATTTTGGAATGCGACGTTACTGACGATGCTTCCATGGATTCAGTATTTGAATCATTGAAAGAAAAGTGGGGAAAAATTGATTTTTTCGTTCACGCCATTGGGTATTCTGACAAATCGCAACTTCGCGGAAATTATTCTGATACGACCCGTGATAATTTTCTGATGACCATGGATATTTCCTGTTTCTCCTTTACAGCCCTCGCTAAACGCGCAGCACCGCTTATGACCGATGGCGGCAGTATGATCACTTTGACATATTTCGGAGCCGAACGGGTTATTCCTCATTATAACGTAATGGGTGTGGCCAAAGCGGCGCTGGAAGCATCAGTTAAGTATCTTGCTATGGAAATGGGCCCTAACAACGTCCGTGTTAATGCGCTGTCAGCAGGCCCTATTAAAACTCTTGCAGCCTCCGGTATTGGTGATTTCCGTTATATCCTTAAATGGAACGAATATAACTCACCCTTGCGGCGTAATGTAACCATTGATGATGTGGGTGGCTCTGCCCTCTATTTGTTAAGTGATTTGGCTGCGGGTGTGACGGGGGAGACCCATCATGTGGACGCCGGATATCATGTCGTTGGAATGAAGGCAGAAGATGCGCCAGATATTACGGCTCCGAAGAGCTAAATTTAAATTTTTCCTTTAAGCGGTAAACACCATGTCACACAATAGTTTTGGTCATATGTTTCGGGTTACAACCTGGGGTGAAAGCCATGGGCCAGCGCTTGGCTGTGTCATTGATGGAAGTCCATCCTTGGTGGAAATCACGGAAGAAGAAATCCAGTATTATATGGATAGGCGTAAGCCTGGCCAAAGTCGCTTCACAACCCAGCGAAAAGAGCCTGATGCTGTTAAAATCCTCTCTGGTGTATTTGAGGGAAAGACAACGGGGACACCTATTAGTCTGATGATCGAAAATGTGGATCATCGGTCGAAGGATTATGGGGATATCAAAGAGAAATTTCGTCCCGGTCATGCTGATTTTAGCTATCAGAGTAAATATGGTATTCGCGATTATCGCGGTGGTGGGCGATCAAGTGCTCGGGAAACCGCAGCAAGGGTTGCAGCTGGTGCTATTGCGCGCAAAGTTTTAGGCGATAACGTTAAAATCAAAGGCTATCTCACGCAAATAGGGGATCGCATTATTGATCGTAGCCGTTTTGATGACGCTGAAATCGAGAATAATCCCTTCTGGTGTCCTGATCCAATTATGGCAGAAAATTGGACAGGCTATCTCGACGGTATCCGCAAAAATGGCTCGTCCGTAGGCGCTGTAATTGAAGTGGTGGCATCTGGCGTACCGGCAGGCCTTGGTGCACCGATATATGGCAAGCTGGATTCAGATCTGGCTGGGGCCATGATGACGATCAATGCTGTTA
>JBALXM010000019.1:0-2902 GCA_036960695.1 Sneathiella sp. | reverse complement strand
TATGGCAAGCTGGATTCAGATCTGGCTGGGGCCATGATGACGATCAATGCTGTTAAAGGTGTTGAAATTGGCGAAGGATTTTCAGCTGCGGCCCTGACGGGTGAGGGGAATGCAGATGAAATGCGTCAAGGCAATGAAAATAACCCTCGTTTCTTGAGCAATCATGCCGGTGGTATCTTAGGCGGAATTTCGACGGGGCAAGACATCGTTGTTCGTTTCGCAGTAAAACCAACATCGTCAATTTTAAAGCCGAGAGATACGGTGACGCTGGATGGTAAAGATACTGAAATTATTACTAAAGGTCGCCATGACCCGTGTGTTGGAATTCGGGCGGTCCCCGTTGGGGAAGCGATGATGGCCTGTGTCCTTGCCGATCATCTTATACGGCATCGGGGACAACAAGGGTAGGGGGAGAACAATCTTCCAATCGGCTAGAAAGATAAAATTTTACGTAAATTTAATTTTAATTAATTTTAATTTAACACTAATATAATAAATTAGCTTTTCCTGAAAGCAGGGCTTTAGAATGAAGCCAATGCCTCTTAAAAAGAGAAAGGCAAAGTGATGACCGACCTAATTGCGGGGTTTTCCGCCTCGTCCTCCTATAGTGCACTCTCACAAAAAACTGCCTATGTCAGTCCTTATAGCGGGGTTTCACGAAGCTCTTCCTCGGTAGTGGCGCAAGAAACTTCCTTCAGTTTTGATGCTTTTATTGCTGAACAATCCTCCTCCCCTGCAGTCTCTCTCCCTTTTGCCGAAGGTGAGAAACATCCACATACAATGATGGATATGCTCGCGGAAAAACTGGAAGGGTTTTTAGAACCCTTTGGCGATAAGGGTGAGAAACTGGCTAAAATCATTACGAAAGCACTTGAATCTCTCGCTGACCTTGTCGCAGATACCTCTGTTGATGCTGCGGAACTGTCTATTGATATTAATTTTTCTCGAATTGAGGAGAGTTATAGTAGCGGGCGCGGTGGCAGATCAGCTGTTTTTAGTGGATTTGCATTAGAGGTAAGTGTTGCGACCAAGACAGTAGACTATGATCCTGAACGCGCCACTGTCATCAATATGGAAGGGGCTAAAGTTGAGTTGTCTTCCTCACAATTGATTGAAGGTCATAAACGGGGGGTTTTCAAAAAGGAATCCAGAGGGTTGCAGGATTTCCCTGGATACGATCCAAAATTGGCTCAACAAACGGAAAAAATTATCGAATTTTTGAAAGACGCTCAAAAAAATATCGCAGCCTTTTCTAAAGAAGAAAGTCGTGATTTCCGGCACCAGCTGAAACATGCGTTAAAAGACTTCTCTCGATACGATATGAGAAGTTAAGACTGCATTTTTAAAACTGGGTTAGGAAGGGAGGGTGTTCCTCCCTTCCTCCCGAATGAGTGCACTGAGGAGCTCGACGCCTCGCCCCATCCTCTCTGGTTCAGGAGTAACCAAATAGAGCGTTATTAACCGATTAATCGTGTCTTTAGTGTTGATTGGGAGAATTTCACCCTTTTCAATTAAATCCGCCACTGCAAATTCTGGCATCCAGCAGAACCCACGCCCTGACAATAAAATATCTCTGGCATGACTGAAATCACTCACCGTCCATCTCTGTTCAGGCTTTAACCATCCAAACGGTAAATCATTTGCCGCCTTCGTTGTATCACCGATCACAATTTGTAAATGTTTTGTAAGCTCGCGTTGTGAAACAGGGGTGTGTGTTGTGACCAAAGGGTGGTCACGATGGGCGAAAAGAAACATGCCGATAGAAGTCAGACTTGATCCCAAATATCCTTGCGGCACTATGGTGCTTATCACAAGGTCAGCAGCACTTGTTTTGATCATCTCCGCCGCGCCATTCAAGACAACACTTTCAATTTTAAGTCGTGTTACAGGATTGCTGTCGTGAAATTTCTTTAAAATGGGGGTTAATATGGACCGCGGAAAAAGGGCTTCGACGGCTAGTGTAATCTCAGTTTCCCAGCCTTGACCTAGTGTATCCACTAGTTTTTCGAGATCAGTTGCATCTTTAAGCAGCTGGTTAGATCGCCTATGCATGACTTTGCCTATGGAGGTTAAGTGCAAAGTCTTCCCGTCAATCTCTATCAGTTGAACACCAAGGTGTTGTTGCAATTTTGCGACCGCATGGTGGAGGGACGAATGGCTGCGATTGAGTTTTTGAGCAGCCTTTAAATATCCACCGCAATCGATAACGGCATTAAATATTGCCCACTGAGAGAGCGTTGTTTTTGGATGATTTGTCATAATTGTCTATTTTATAGACTATGTTAGCCGAAAAATATCAATTTTGTTTCTCTATAGTAAACATATTCTCGAGCGAATTAATTAATTAGCATTGTGTGGAGCAGCTATATGGATAAAGGTATTTCTTTGATTGAACTGGTTGGGCGCATTTTTCTGTCCATCATGTTTATCATGTCAGGTTTTAGTAAAATTAGTGGATATGAGGGAACTCAGGGGTATATGGAGGCCATGGGTGTTCCAGGAATGCTTCTTCCCTTGGTCATTTTATTAGAGCTTGGCGGCGGAATTTTACTCGCTGTTGGTTTTCAAGTGCGGATTATTGCCTTCCTACTAGCTGGGTTCTGCCTCTTGTCAGCGATGATCTTCCATTTCCAACCAGCCGAGCAAATGCAAATGATCATGTTCATGAAGAATATCACAATTGCGGGTGGCCTATTACTCGTGCTTGTTCATGGCGCAGGTACCTTTAGCGTGGATGCTAAACTTAAAAAAGCATAATAAAACAGTGTTTTAAAAGAAGCCCGGCAGAAGTGTCGGGCTTTTTTAACTGATTTTTCCTAAGACCCATAGCCATGTGCATATGCAAAAGAAAGGTAGCGCTGAGCTTGCCTTTCTTCGCCGTTATGACGGAGCGGTATCAGTA
>JBALXM010000018.1:39244-65380 GCA_036960695.1 Sneathiella sp. | reverse complement strand
CAAAAGAAGAGTTTCTTGATGAAAAAAGTATGATCAATGGCCTTCAGAAAATAATAAAAAATGCCTGTTTGACTCTTGATGTTGAAAGGGTTTCTGTCTGGCGTTTCGATGAGCGTTTGGGACAACTGCAAAGTCTTTGCCGTTATGAAAAGGCTGAAGATACATACCTGGCGGCACATAGTTTTAGTGCTGAGGATCACCCGAAATTTATAAAAACTTTTTTAGAGGGAGTTGAATTCCATATTTCAGATGTTGCGAGCGAGCCATCACATGAGGAGTTTGCAGAGGTTATTCAGGAAGTCGGGAGTAATATGTCCTCTATCGGTGTCCCCATAATTCAGCGTGGAAATCCAATGGGATTAATGAGTTTTGCAAAAATTAATAAAGGCGATGAGTGGTCAGCTGAAGAGTTGCGATTTATAAAATACAGTACGGGCATTGCGGCACTTGTTATGAATTCTTACGCACGAAGTGTGTTTGAGAAAGAACTTCAGACGGCAAAAATTAAGGCGGAAAAAGCTAATTTAGCAAAATCGGAATTTCTGGCGAATATGAGCCATGAACTGAGAACGCCCCTTAATGCGGTTATTGGTTTTTCGGATTTGATGCTGCAAAAGATTTTTGGGGATCTTGGGTCTGCGCGATATGAGGATTATATCCACGATATTAATATGAGTGCCCGTCATTTGCTCAGTCTTATTAGCGAAATTTTGGAAATTGCGAAATCTGAGGCGGGTAAATACGAAATTTACCCTGCAGATGTTGACATCTCTTATGAATTTTCTAACGCGGTAAGGCTATTGAGAGGGCGCTTTAAAGATAAGGACTTTGACGTCATTACGGAGATTGAGGACGGGATACAATCAATTAATGTTGACCCTAAATGCTTCAGGCGGATCGTTATCAATCTTTTGACAAATGCTGTGAAGTTTTCAGGAGATGATTGCTCGATATTGATAAAAGTAGTTCGCAAGGGGAACTTTTTTATTCTTTCTTTCACCGACAACGGAATTGGAATTCCGCCAGACCAGCAAGAAGAGGTCTTCAAAGCCTTTCATCAGGTTGAAAGCACATTAAGTAAAAGCTTCGAAGGCACTGGACTCGGACTTTCTATTACCAAAGCCCTTGTTGAAAAACATGGCGGATCGGTTGAAATTGAAAGTGCAATCGGTGCCGGGACCACAATTAGAATTATGCTTCCCACGAAGCAATCACAGGATCAAGTGACCGCTGTGAATGCTGCGTAAGATTATTTAGATGTTTGAATCTGGAAAACTCGCTTTGCGGCGCTCCATAAACTCATTGAGCGCTGCGTCGATTGCAGGATCTAACGGTGGAGCTTCATAGCTATTTAACATTTGTTTCCAAAGGGCGTTGGCCCGTGTTGGTGCATCTTTGGACCCATCAGCCTCCCATTGTTCCACTGAATTATTGTCAGCAATTGGAGACCTGTAGAACGCTGTTTCAAAATTCTTCTGGGTATGGTCGCAACCAAGATAATGCCCGCCGGGACCGACTTCGCGTATAGCATCCATTGCTTGACCATTTACGTCCACGCTGATGCCCTTGGCGAGGACCTCCATCATAGAACATTGGTCCATATCCATGACAAATTTCTCATAGCTGGAACAGAGACCACCTTCAAGCCAACCAGCAGAATGAAGCACAAAATTTACGCCAGATTGTATGGTCATAAGCAGTGTTTGGGCGCTTTCATAGGCCGCTTGCGCATCCGGTAATTTGGACGCGGTGAACGATCCACCAGATCGGAACGGAATGTTCAAGCGCCGCGCGAGTTGTGAGGCCCCATTAAGCACAAGAAGAGATTCTGGTGTCCCAAAGGTTGGCGCGCCAGATTGCATAGAGATAGAGCTTACAAATGTGCCAAAGATAACAGGTGTGCCGGGCTTAATCAGTTGAGTAAGGGCCATACCAGCCATGGCTTCTGCCAATAGCTGAGAAAGCGTGCCAGCTGGGCTTACGGGGCTCATCGCACCTGATAGAATAAACGGTGATACAATAGCGGCTTGATTGTTGGCCGCGTAAACCTTTAAGGCCCCGAGCATGGTCGCATCAAACGTTAACGGGGAATTTGCGTTGATCAAATTGATCATAACACAGTTATTTTGGACAAACTCTTCGCCAAAGACGATCGATGCCATATCAACACTGTCTTGCGCCCGCTCTGGTGCCGTAACAGATCCCATAAAGGGTTTGTCTGAGTATTTGATGTGACTATAAACCATATCAAAGTGACGTTTGTTCACAGGAAGGTCTACAGGCTCGCAAACAGTGCCTCCTGAATGGTGCATGGATGGCGCCATGTAGGCAAGTTTTACGAAATTTTGGAAATCTTCAATGGTGCCGTATCGTCGGCCTTTGTCTAGGCAATGAACAAAGGGCGGCCCATAAACAGGGGCCAGAACAGTGTTGTTGCCACCGATCTGAACATTTCGGGCAGAGTTGCGGGCGTGCTGCGTGAATTCAGAAGGGGCCGTTTTCAATATTTTTCGGCACATACCCTTTGGAAATCGAACACGATTGCCATCAATACTCGCGCCCGCTACCCGCCATATTTCAAGTGTTTCTGGATCATCTATGAAATCGATGCCAATTTCTTCTAATATTATCTCTGCGTTCGCCTCAACTATTTCCAACGCTTCATCCGTCATCAAATTGGTAACGGGAATATTGCGCGTGATATAGGGAATCGAAGCATTTGCTTGATTTTGCCGAGCCTCAACTCTTGCACTCCGGCCTCTTCGGCCGCTGCTGCGCGCTTTTTTCTCTGTCATGTCAGACTCCCAACCATAAAACAGCATATTCTAAATGCACCTGTTCAACATTTAAGCAGTTCGGGAACTGATCACTAGCGTAGATCCGTCTTTTTTCGTTACACAATTGGCGCATTTGGAACAGTCGTAAATTGCGCTGTGATTGTTATTTTTGAGATGCCGTTTCAGGAACATCGAATGTCGCGACTTGGTTAGCGAAGCGAGTTCGCTGGGTTCAACGTATCGATAAGGGAAAACAAAATTATCGAAGTCTAAAAGGCTATATGGGTGAGAATATGAAATCACATGCACGGGTCGTCGTAATTGGCGGCGGAGTTGTCGGCGTCAGTACGCTTTATCATCTTGCTAAAAAAGGATGGTCGGATGTGGTTCTTCTTGAACGAACGGTTCTGACAGCAGGCTCAACCTGGCATGCTGCAGGCCTTCTCCCCTTATTTAATATGAGTTACGCCGTGGGCAAGATCCATAAATATAGCGTGGATCTTTATAAGTCATTGGAGGCGGAGACAGGACAGGCCGTCAGTTTTCACGTAACAGGAAATCTTCGCCTTGCCACCAATCAAGAAAGAATGGATGAGTATTTAAAATACTGCGGTACCGCCAATACAATTGGTGTTCCTTTTGAGATTATAACCCCTGCGCAAGTAAAAGAACTTTGGCCGCTGTCAGATATAGACGGATTAGTTGGCGCGTTATATCACCCAGATGACGGTCATATTGCCCCGGTTGATGTGACGAATGCCATGGCAATTGGCGCTAAAAATAAGGGTGCCAAGATCTACCAACAGACAGAAGTTTTGGCCATTGAGCAGCAGCGAAATGGCGAATGGCTGATTAAGACGAATAAGGGAGATATTACAGCGGAGCATGTGGTGAGTTGTAGCGGTAATTATGCGCGCCAAACTCTCTCTATGGTGGGCCTTGATATCCCCGTGATCCCAGTGGAACACCAGTATATTGTAACGGACGAAGTTCCTGAACTGGTGGCACGAAAGAAAGCAGGCTTGCCTGAAATGGCTGTTTTGCGTGAAAGCGATGCATCCTACTATCTTCGTGAAGAACGTCAGGGCTATATCTTAGGGCCTTACGAGAAGGGGGCGCCAGCGTGCTTTGTGGACGGTGTCCCCGACACATTTGGTCAGGATTTATTCCCCGGAGATTTAGAGCGCCTTATGCCCCATGTGGAGGCGGCGATTAAGCGTGTACCATCCTTTGCTGATGCGGGGATCAAAGATATTGTAAACGGCCCTATTGCCTATACACCAGATGGAAGCCCCATGATTGGGCCCGCTTGGGGGCTTAAAAATTTCTGGATGAATGAAGGACACAGCTTCGGTGTTACGGCTGCCGGTGGTTCAGGTTGGCAGCTCGCTGAATGGATCACAGAGGGGGAGCCTAGCATTGATATGATGGCGGTCGATCCCCGTCGTTTTGGTACCTATGCCACTAAACCTTATACTAAATTGAAGAATGAAGAATGCTACGAGAATGTTTTCGTGGTTCATTATCCTGACGAGGAACGTCCTGCGGGGCGACCCTTAAAGCAAAGTCCATGTCATGATCGTTTGGCATCGCGCGGAGCTGTGTTCGGTCAACGTTATGGGTGGGAGCGCCCAAACTGGTTCGCACCAGAAGGTGTTGAGCAAAAAGATGATTGGAGTTTCCGGCGGTCGTCCTATTTCGAACATGTGGGTAATGAAGCAAAAAATACCCGGAAGAATGCCGGCCTGATCGACATTACAAGTTTCTCGAAATTCCAGATTACGGGCCCCGGTGCGGAAGCCTATCTAGATCGGTTGGTGTGCCGGAAACTTCCAAAAGGAGTTGGTCGTATTCACTTGAGCCATGCTTTGAACAAGTTTGGCGGTATTCGGTCTGAATTCACCATCATGAAGGACGCGCCAGAATCCTATTATATTGTGAGCTCTGGTTCAGCGGAACGGTTTGATTATGATTATCTTTTCAAGAACCTTCCTGATGATGGTTCTGTGCGTCTTGATAATATAACCACACAACATGGTGTGTTGGTTCTTGCAGGGCCTAGGGCCAGAGATATCTTGTCGAAAGTGACGGATTTTGATCTGTCTAATGACAGCTTTAAATGGCTGACGGGGCAACATATCACCGTTGGTTTGGCTCCGTGCCGTGCGCTGCGGGTTAATTTCGTGGGCGACCTTGGTTGGGAACTTCATCACCCGATCGAATATCAAAACCATATTTTCGATGCAATCGTGAAAGCGGGCGCGGAGTTTGGCCTTGGAATGTGCGGTATGCGGGCAATGGACAGTCTTCGTATGGAGAAAAATTACCGTATGTGGGGACAGGATCTGACACGGGAATATAGTATTTTTGAAGCGGGCCTTGATCGTTTTGTCCATTTGGATAAAGGGGATTTCATCGGCCGGGATGCATTGATTAAACAAAAAGAAGAAGGCGTTTCTCAAAAATTCGTCGCCCTTGAGGTTCACGGTGTGACGGATGCCGATCCCATTGGGAATGAGCCATTATTTGATAAATCGGGCACTCTTGTAGGCCGGGCAACAGCTGGATCTTACGGCCATTGGACCGAGAAATCTTTGGCGCAAGGATATGTCCAAACAGTTTCTTGTGGCGTGGGAACAGAGCTTTTCATCGACGTTTTAGGCAATAGATTGTCAGCGACGGTTATTGAGGAATCTGCCTACGATCCTGAAAATATTGCCCTCAGATCATAATCACAACAATTCACGTATTTGCGTTAATCGCTCGGGAGAGAAAGTATGGAAGAAGATGAAATCGATTTATCGGCTTTGAGTGATCAGGAATTGGTCGAGCAAATGCATGATGACCTTTATGACGGCCTTGCGGATGAAGTCAAAGAAGGAACGCAAATTCTTCTAGATCGAGATTGGGTGCCCTACAAGGTTCTAACCGATGCATTGGTCGAGGGAATGCGGATTGTTGGTGTGGATTTCAGAGACGGTATTTTGTTTGTCCCTGAAGTGCTCTTGTCCGCAAATTCGATGAAGGCAGGCATGGCAATCCTGAAGCCGTTATTAGCGGCAACCGGTGCACCAAAATCAGGCAAAATGGTTATTGGAACCGTAAAAGGCGATATTCATGATATCGGCAAAAATTTGGTAATCATGATGATGGAAGGTGCTGGTTTTGAAGTAATCGATATCGGCATTAACAATCCCGTAGAAAACTATCTTGCAGCCCTTGAAGAACATAAACCCGATATTATCGGAATGTCTGCGCTGCTTACAACGACGATGCCTTATATGAAGGTTGTCGTGGATGCCATGATCGAAAAGGGTATCCGTGATGACTATATCGTTATGGTGGGCGGTGCACCGTTGAATGAAGAGTTCGCCGAAAGTGTTGGCGCGGATGCTTATGGTCGGGATGCCGCCATGACAGTAGAGCTTGCGAAGCAAAAAATTGCTGAGCGGGCTGCAGCGTAGGAATTATCAATGACTGATCGTTCTTCAACACTCCTTATCGCCTGCGGTGCATTAGGAGCAGATGCAGTTGCTGTTTTAAAGCAGCCGGGGCTCGATCACGTCAAATTAACGTGTCTTCCCGCGAAATTGCACAATTCTCCCCAAAAGATACCTGAACTTTTGCGTGCAAAAATTCGGAAAGGCCGCCAGAATTTCTCGGATATTCTCGTGCTTTATGGGGATTGCGGAACGGCGGGCGGTATTGATGCGGTTTTGAAGGAAGAAGGGGCCCGTAGAATAGAAGGGGCTCATTGCTATGAGTTCTTTGCAGGCTCCAACACCTTTGCCGCCATGAGTGAGGACGAGCCCGGGAGTTTTTATCTGACTGATTTCCTGACACGTCATTTTGAAAGCTTGGTTTGGCGGGGGCTTGGGTTGGAAAAAAATCCTGAGCTACTCCCCCTGTATTTTGGAAATTATACAAGATTGGTTTACTTGGCCCAATCACCAAATGATGAATTGATAGAAAAAGCGAAACTTGCAGCAAGTCGTCTTAAATTAAAGTTTGAATATCGGGAGACGGGCTTGTTTGGTATACAGAATTTCTTAACGGAAAATGTTCACTAGTGGAGTAGCTAATGCAGGTTAAAATAATTTATTGGCGGGATATACCATCCCAAGTGGTCGCAGGAAAAGGCCGAAGAACTTCGAAAATCATGCTTTCTGATCGCTTTCAAGAAGCCATCGATCATGCCGCTATGCGTGATAAAGCCCATAACAGCGACGCCTATCTTGAAGGATGGAATAAAGGGGACCCTGCATCTGAAGAGGGGACTGTTGTTGAAGTGGCAAAGCTTAAAGCCGAAGAGATTGAAGCCCATTTTGATGAAAAAATGTTAAATGATTTGGTTCTCTCCGGCGGATGGGAGGCCGACTAATGCCAAAAGCGGCCTATCAACCAGCTAAATCGAGCCCTGTTGTGCGGTCGCGTGCCTTTTATACAGTGCGTTTATGGTCCGTCCGCCATTCCCGGTTTTTGGAGAAGATCTATAAAGCGCTGGCAACGGTTTTTTTGAAATTACACCCGCTTTGGAACTTGGTGGGATACCACCGGGCAGAAAAACCAGTGATGATCGCAGAGAAGTTAGTAAAGTCATTTCTTTTCGACTGCCGAATGTGCGGCCAATGCGCGCTTAGTGATACGGGAATGTCATGCCCAATGAATTGCCCTAAATCCTTACGGAATGGCCCTTGCGGGGGTGTTCGTGCGAATGGCAACTGTGAAGTGGAACCAGACATGCCCTGCGTTTGGGTTGAAGCTTGGCGCGGCAGTCAAAATATGGTGAGCGGGAATGCGATCATGGAAGTTCAGGCACCGGTAGACCATTCTTTAAAAGGAACGTCGTCCTGGTTGAGAGCGACATCAGAGGCGGCTGCGGTTAATCTTAATGAAAAAGGGAATGATGCATGAGCCGCATAACCTATGACGAATACGAAGAACCTTTACCCCCCTTGCCGGGGCACGCTTCTCGCGGGCGGCTTGAAAGGATACTTCGCGAGGGTGAATTTGCTGTGACCGCTGAGTTGAACCCACCCGATAGTGCGGATCCTAATGAAGTGTTCGAGCGGGGCGCCATCTTCGATGGTTGGGTTGATGGAATCAATGCGACAGATGGATCCGGAGCGAACTGCCATATGTCATCCGTTGGGATTTGTGCCCTTTTGACGCGGGTTGGCTATTCACCAATTATGCAGATATCCTGCCGGGATCATAACCGAATTGCTATCCAAGGGAATGTGTTGGGCGCGGCTGCAATGGGGGTTAATAATATCCTCTGTTTAACGGGAGATGGCGTTCAAGCTGGAGACCAGCCGGGAGCAAAGCCTGTGTTTGATCTGGATTGTATGTCCCTTCTTCGGACCGTTCGGCAAATGAGAGACGAAGGAAAATTCCTGTCTGGGCGAAAAATATCATCCCCGCCGCAGGTCTTTTTAGGGGCGGCAATTAACCCATTTGCACCCCCTTATGATTTTAGGCCTTTGCGCCTTGCAAAAAAAATTGAGGCGGGAGCGCAATTTGTCCAATCACAATATTGTTTTGATCTTCCAATGTTAGAGCGATACATGGCTGCTGTTCGCGATATGGGTTTGCATGAAAAATGCTTTATTTTGATTGGTGTGGGACCGTTAGCATCTGCCCGTGCGGCAAAATGGATAAGAAGTAATGTACCGGGGATCCATATTCCTGATGCGATTATTGAGCGCCTTGAAGGCGCAGAAGATCAAAAATTGGAAGGCAAAAAAATCTGCATCGAAATGCTTCAGCAAGTTCATGAAATGGACGGTGTGTCTGGTGCTCATGTGATGGCATACCGTCAAGAAGAGCTCGTTGCGGATATTGTCCATGAATCTGGTGTCTTGAAAGGGCGTAAGCCGTGGACGCGAGAAATGAACCCGGATTTCGAAGCCGTTTCGGATGCTGTGGAGAATGTAAAAGAGAATATTGGCGAAAGCGTTGATCCCTCTAAAGTAGTCGCTGCCGTTTCTGATTGATCACATGTCGGATTGGGACAAGTCTGAGGGCGATTTCAGCAGTTAATTAAGAGATATGTAATTACCTGCATTGCTTCCAGTTAAAGGGTCTCATTATGACGGACACCGTTCTCTCCTCTGCTACTAAAGAAGTCATCATTGGCTTTGATAGGCCTTTCGTTATTATCGGGGAGCGGATTAATCCAACGGGGCGCAAACTTCTAGCGGCTGAGATGAAAGTCGGCGATTACAGCCGCGTTGAATCTGATGCATTGGCACAGGTTGCCGCCGGGGCCCAAATGCTGGACGTGAACGCTGGAATCCCACTAGCGGATGAACCTCGGATTTTGGCCGAAGCCATTCAATTAGTGCAATCTATAACGGATTCACCTCTCTCCATAGATTCGTCTATTGTGGCGGCTTTGGAAGCTGGTCTTAAAGTTTATAAAGGGAAAGCACTGGTCAATTCGGTTACAGGCGAAGAGGACCGCCTAGAGACTGTGTTGCCGTTGATTAAAAAATACGGGGCGGCCGTTGTCGCAATTTCTAATGATGAGACGGGCATTTCTGAAGATGTGGATGTCCGGTTTGAAGTGGCTAAGAAAATTGTGCAGCGGGCACAGGATTACGGAATTCCAGCCTGTGATGTGGTGGTTGATCCGCTTGTGATGCCTGTTGGGGCTATCAATGATGCCGGTCGGCAAGTTCTAAGACTTATCCGCCGATTGCGGGAAGAGCTTAAAGTGAACACGACCTGCGGGGCATCGAATTTCAGTTTTGGTCTTCCAAATCGTCATGGTTTAAACGCATCCTTCCTTTCAATGGCTATTGGTGCCGGAATGACGTCTGCCATCACGAACCCTTTACACGATCCTGAAATGTCAGCGGTAATGGGGGCAAATGCGGTGATGGGTGCTGATCCACATTGTTCTGCATGGATTGCAAAATACAGAGACCCTGCCCCTGAAGGTTCTGAAGAAGGGGGCCGGGGGCGCCGCGGAAGTCGGAGGCGCCAACGTGCCTAATACACTTGCTCCCAAAATTGATACCCATCTTGTGGTTTTTACGCCTTCGGGAATTCGAGGGCGATTTGAAACGGGGACTCCCCTGCTGGATGCCGCGCGGAGTCTTGGCGTTGATATCGACAGTGTTTGCGGTGGACGCGGTATTTGCGGTCGGTGCCAAATTAATTTGGTGGAAGGCGAATTTGCAAAGCATGGCCTGACAAGCCGTGCTGAGTCTTTAAGCCCCCATGCGGACGCAGAGAATAAATTCCATAAACGTCGAGGATTAAAAGAGGGACGGCGTTTAAGCTGCCATGCAACCTTGCAAGGGGATGCGGTTATTGATGTGCCGTCGTCCAGTCAGGTTCATAAGCAAGTTATCGTTAAGGATTTGGACGATCGTGTGATCGAAATGGATCCAGCCATTCGCCTTCATTATGTAACGGTACAAGAACCGGATATGTATAATCCGACGGGTGATTTTGAACGATTATGTATGGCGCTGGAACAACAATGGGGACTTGCAGGCCTTGAATGCGACCTGCGAACCCTGCAAAGCTTGCAAAAGGCTCTCAGAAAAGGGGAATGGTCAGTCACCGTTGCCATTCACCGCGAGTTGCGTATAACGGCGATCTGGCCTGGATTTCATAGTGCGGCATACGGCCTTGCCGTCGATGTGGGATCGACCACAATTGCCATGCATCTATGCGATTTATCGACCGGTGTTGTCGTCGCATCGTCGGGTATGATGAACCCACAAATCCGCTTTGGCGAAGATCTTATGAGCCGGGTTTCCTACATCATGATGAACCCAGGCGGTGAAGAGATACTGACAAAAGTAGTACGTGACGGTATCAATAAACTTATCGGAAATGTAACGACGTCTGCGGGTATCGATCCGATGGATGTGCTTAATGCTGTTTTCGTTGGAAACCCGATCATGCATCATTTGTTGCTTGGCATTGATCCAACTGAACTTGGTGGCGCGCCTTTTGCCCTGACAACAAATACGGGTCTTACTGTTTGGGCGACGGAGCTGAATCTCGCCTGTAATCCCGATGGACGGGTGTATTTTCTACCCTGTATTGCGGGACATGTTGGGGCGGACACAACTGCTGTCATTCTTGCAGAAGCTCCTCATAAACAGGAAAATGTGACCCTGATTGTTGATGTGGGGACCAATGCCGAACTGGTCTTAGGCAATAATGAAAGAATGCTTACAGCATCTTCTCCAACAGGGCCTGCCTTTGAAGGCGCTCAGATAGCGTGCGGTCAGAGAGCCGCACCGGGGGCGATTGAACGGGTTCGAATAAATCCAAAGACTTTTAAAACACGGTTTAAGGTTATCGGGTGTGATCTCTGGTCGGACGAGTATGGTTTTGATGAGAAAACAGCGTCTTTTGGAGTTACAGGAATTTGCGGTTCCGGAATCATTGAGGCCTTGGCTGAAATGTATCTGGCGGGAATTTTAACGACCGACGGCGTCATAGATGGCAGTCAAGTGGAGACTAATCCGTATATCGTTCCAGAAGGACGAACCTTTGCTTTTGTGATGCACGAAGATGCTGAAAGCCCCATTAAAGTATATCAGACAGATGTACGGGCGATCCAACTGGCTAAAGCCGCCCTTTACGCTGGGGCAAAGCTTCTGATGGATCGGTTCGGTGTTGAAACGGTTGACCGTATTTCACTGACAGGTGCTTTTGGCAGTCATATCGACATAAAATATGCCATGATTTTGGGAATGATACCCGATTGTGATCTAAATGAAGTTAAAGCAATTGGGAATGCGGCTGGTGTGGGTGCGCGCATTGCGCTCCTTAACCAAAGCGCGCGGGATGAGGCTGAAGAGTTAATCAGTCAGGTTGAGAAAGTTGAAACTGCTATTGAACCTGCTTTCCAGCAGTATTTTATAGAAGCCATGGCAATTCCTCACAAAACGGCGACATATGAAAATCTGTCAAAGGTCGTAACGCTCCCAACGCCAAAAGTGTCGGGCGGAGAGACAAGTGCTGATGGGACGCGCAAACGCCGCCGAAGAAAACAATAGAGGATTTCTATTTTTTAACGCGGCGTTCTTCACTGGGAGTATGCCCAAAATGCTCTCGGTGACATTTCGAGAAATGCGACGCAGAGACAAAACCGCAGGCAAGAGCAACTTCAATAATGGGTAGGCTTGTCTGGGTTAAAAGGTATCGCGCGCGATCTAATCTTAGGCCAAGATAGTAGCGGGTCGGCGAGTGACTTAAGTATTTCTGAAACAGTCTTTCCAATTGCCTTGTTGAAAGACTGACAAAAGTCGCCAGCTCATTACAGCTTAAAGGCTCTTCCAGATTCTCTTCCATACAGGAAATGGCGGCGAGCAATTTAGGATGAGAAATTCCAAGGCGCGCCCGAAGTTCCATTCGCTGCCTTTCATGACCGTCGCGAATCCGGTGATGAATAAGTTGTTCTGCAATAGCCAAAGCAAGGTCATGGTTCGTATCGATTGAGATAAGGCTGAGCATCATATCAAGAGATGCGGTTCCGCCAGCGCACGTAAACCGGTTGCGATCTATTTCGAAAAGTTCGGTTGTAATATCAAGTTCGGGAAAATCTTCCCATATGCCTGAAGTGTTCTCCCAATGAATAGTTCCCCGGTAGCCCTTCATCATACCAGCTTTAGCCAAGATATAAGTGGCCGTACAAATCGCGCCAATTGCGGACCCACGAGACGCGGCCTTCCGAAGAGCCGCCATTTGAACCTGATTGCAATGAGACCTGATATTCATGCCACCACAGATAAAAACCGTAGATAAAACAGGCATCTCCGAGATTTTGCCTTTAACCGGAAATTCAATCCCCGCACTGCTGATAACAGGCAACCCATCTTCAGAATAACAGGTCCAGCTATAAGCGTTCTTCCCCAAAATCCTGTTGGCAAGGCGTAAGGGCTCAATCGCTGAAATTAATGCGATTGTAGAAAATTCAGGAACCAGACAAAAGCCGATACTTTTATCGGCTTTTTCCGGTATGGAAGGGGGCCCGGCTTGGGGGGCCGCTTGCTCAAACTCTGTCATTAAAAAACGCTACTTCAAGAACACGTAATCGGCAATATTTTTTTGCGTTTGGATAGATATTTTTTGCTCCAGATTCTTACTCTAGAACAGGCCGACAATTTGTCCATTTTCATCGACATCTATTTGATTTGCTGCAGGGACCCTTGGAAGGCCCGGCATTGTCATGATGTCACCGCAGACAACCACCACAAATTCAGCACCGCCTGCAACCCGAACTTCACGAATTGGCACCACATGGTGGCTGGGGGCTCCTTTTAAATTGGGGTCGGTGGAGAAGCTATATTGTGTCTTTGCAATGCATATTGGGTAATGTCCAAACCCTTTGTCCTGTAATTCTTGGAATTGGGTTCGTACTTTTTTGTCTGCAATAATTTCACTAGCGGCATAGATTTTTTTAGCGACCGCATCCACTTTATCCCAAAGTGTCATGTCATCTTCATACATGAATTCGATTTGCTTTGCGGGCTCTTCAAGTTGATGGGCAACGGCCATGGCAAGTTCTTCGGCGCCGGCGCCCCCATTAGCCCAATGATCTGAGACAATTGACTTCACACCATGGGCCGCACAAATTTCATGCAAAGCGCCAATTTCTGCGGGCGTATCGGCTGAAAACTGGTTTATGGCGACAATAACGGGAAGGCCGAATTTCCGAAGGTTATCAATATGACGGATTAAGTTCTTTGAGCCCACTTGCACCGCTTCTACATTTTCGGACTTCAAATCATCCTTTGCGACCCCGCCATGCATTTTTAACGCGCGAATAGTTGCCACAACGACAGCAATTTCAGGATTTAGTCCCGCTTTACGGCACTTAATGTCGAGGAATTTTTCAGCGCCAAGATCGGCACCGAAACCAGCTTCAGTAACCACATAATCTGCAAGTTTTAGAGCCGTTTTGGTAGCAAGAACCGAATTGCACCCATGGGCGATATTTCCAAAAGGTCCGCCATGAATAAAGGCTGGATTATTTTCCAATGTTTGAACAAGGTTCGGTTGGAACGCGTCTTTTAAAAGGGCTGTCATCGCGCCATGTGCGTTCAGGTCTTTCGCAAAAATGGGCTCTTTGTCCCGTGTATAACCTATGACAATATTACCAAGTCTGTTTTTAAGGTCGTGCAAATCCGTCGAGAGGCAGAAAATGGCCATCACTTCAGAGGCTACCGTGATGTCAAAATGATCTTCCCGGGGGAAGCCGTCGGCAATGCCGCCCAGGCTATTGACGATATTGCGAAGTGCCCGATCGTTCATGTCGACAACCCGGCGCCATGTTATGCGTCGCTCGTCCAACTCTAGTTTATTGCCCCAATAAATATGGTTGTCGATCAATGCCGCTAAAAGGTTGTTGGCAACACCAATGGCATGGAAATCCCCCGTAAAGTGGAGGTTGATATCTGTCATGGGAACAACCTGTGCGTATCCGCCGCCAGCCGCCCCGCCTTTCATCCCAAAACAAGGGCCGAGGGAGGGTTCTCGAAGGCAAATCATTGTTTTCTTGCCAATGCGGTTGAGTGCATCACCAAGGCCAACGGTTGTTGTGGTCTTTCCCTCACCAGCCGGGGTCGGGGTCATTGCTGTCACTAGAATAAGTTTCCCGTTAGGGCGGTCTTCCAGTGTTTTGATGTAATCAAGGGACACTTTTGCTTTGTAATGACCGTACGGTTCCAGATTTTCAGGAGCAATGCCCAATCGCTCTTCTCCAATTCCCAACACAGGATTCATCTTTGCTTCATTGGCAATATCAATATCGCTTTTTGGGCTCATATGTTGGTTTGTCATCTGGTTATTCCACTATTTCCTGTTATTGGGAGTGACCGGAGGGTTTTTCCTCTCTTTTACGTCTGATGAAGGATAGAGTGAGGCTGTTGCGATTTAGCCGCTGTTCACAATCCGACACAAAATTTTCAACAAACGCTAGCGTCCATAAACTTAAAATGCTCCATTAAAGCGGAATGTCGGAAATGAAAAACAAAGTGACCGATCAAGACTTTTTATAGGGCTGTCCCCATGGCACAGTCCAATACTTAAACTACCGAGATGTCTTCTGGGGGCGTATGGTCAATGGCCAAATATTCGATTTTCTCTATTGCACGAAATGCATTGAACAATCATCAGGATTGGCCGCGTCAATGGCGAAGTCCAGAACCGAAACCAGACTATGATGTCATTATAGTCGGTGGTGGTGGTCATGGTTTGGCTACGGCTTATTATCTAGCGAAAGAGCATGGCATAACCAACGTAGCTGTTCTTGAAAAAGGCTGGCTTGGGGGCGGTAATACAGCGCGAAATACCACTATCGTCCGATCAAATTATCTGTGGGATGAAAGTGCGGCGATTTACGAGAAATCCTTGAAGCTTTGGGAAGGGTTATCTCAAGACATAAACTATAATGTCATGCTGAGTCAGCGGGGCGTTCTAAATCTTGCCCATAACTTATCGGATGTACGGGAAGGCAAAAGGCGGGTCAGTGCAAACCGCCTGAACGGTGTGGATGCTGAATGGCTGGATGCGCAAGGGGTCAAAGAATTTTGCCCCGTCGTTAATATCTCGGATAAAGCGCGTCATCCAGTGCTTGGTGCTACTTTGCAAAGACGCGGTGGTGTCGCACGTCATGACAGCGTGGCGTGGGGTTATGCGCGGGCTGCTGACGCGCGCGGTGTCGATATTATTCAAAATTGTGAAGTGACGGGCCTCCGCCGGGAGGGTGATAAAGTAGTCGGCGTTGAAACCAGTCGCGGATTTATTGGCGCAAAAAAAGTGGCGCTGGTGACGGCCGGTCATAGTTCTGTCTTGGCGTCGATGGCGGATATCAGATTGCCCCTAGAAAGCCATCCACTACAAGCTTTGGTGTCCGAGCCCATTAAACCCGTTATTGATTGCGTGGTCATGTCTGGCGCGGTTCATGTCTATGTGAGCCAATCGGATAAAGGGGAGCTGGTCATGGGGGCCGGTATTGATAGTTTTAATTCCTACGGACAGCGGGGCAGTTTCCATGTGATTGAACATCAACTGGGTGCATGTCTTGAGCTTTTTCCTATTTTTAGCCGGGTTCGAATGATGAGAAGTTGGGGCGGGATCGTGGATACCAGTCCGGATGCTTCACCTATTGTTTCAAAAACACCGGTTAAAGGACTTTATATCAATGGTGGATGGGGTACGGGTGGGTTTAAAGCGACACCGGGGTCCGGTTGGGCGTTTGCCCATACTGTTGCTAAAGATGAGCCTCATAAATTGAACGCCCCCTTCAATCTTGATCGATTTACCTCAGGTGCGCTTGTTGATGAACATGGCGCTGCCGCTGTTGCGCACTAGGAGTATATGAATGCTGTTAATTGAATGTCCCTGGTGCGGAAAACGCCACGAAACTGAATTCCAATATGGGGGGGAGGCGCATATTGCGCGACCAGAGCACCCCGAAGAGCTGACCGATCAGCAATGGGCTGATTTTCTATTTATGAAGACCAATACAAAAGGTGTGTTTAGAGAGCGCTGGAACCATTCAAATGGATGCAGACGTTGGTTTAACGCGATCCGTCATACGGTGTCTCATGAAATTTTAGCGGTGTATAAAATGGGTGATGAGCCTCCCAAAATTGAAGCTGGGGAGGCGGATAAATGAGCAGAGTAAATAGAACCGCGAGCGGCGGACGGATCGACCGTAGCAAAATCATTAATTTTACCTTCAATGGACAACGCTATCGAGGATTTGATGGCGATACGCTGGCATCCGCTCTTTTGGCTAATGGTGTTCATCTTGTGGGCCGGAGTTTTAAATATCATCGTCCCCGCGGTATCGTTGCCGCCGGCGCGGAAGAGCCCGGCGCGATGGTTCAGTTAGAAGAAGGCGCGCAAACTCAGCCCAACATTCGGGCAACACAGATAGAATTATACGAAGGTCTCACGGCATCCAGTGTCAATGTCTGGCCCAGTGTTGATTTTGACGTGAGTGCTTTGAATGGCCTTTTTGCCAAATTTATGACGGCAGGCTTTTACAACAAAACGTTCATGTGGCCGAAATCATTTTGGATGAAATTCTACGAACCTATCATCCGCAGGGCTGCTGGCTGGGGCCGTGCACCCGATAAAAATGATCCGGACATTTACGATCAAATGCATGCCCATGCCGATATTTTGGTGGTGGGGGCTGGTCCGGCTGGTTTAATCGCGGCACTAGAAGCAGGCCGCGCTGGGGCTCGTGTTGTTCTGGTGGATGAACAGTCAGAGCCGGGCGGTAGCCTTCTGTCCCAAAATCGGAAGATTGAAGGTTTGGACTCATCAGACTGGGTGGCAAAAGCGGTTGCTGAGCTTCGATCCATGCCTGACGTTCGAATTTTAAGCCGGACTGTGCTGTTCGGCTATTATGACCATAATTACCTGTGTGCGGTGGAGCAGAAAACGGACCATATGCCTTTAAGCCAGCGCATTGGAAAAGTCCGTCAACGGGTCTGGCATTTCAGGGCAAAACGAGTGATCATCGCCACGGGCGCACACGAGCGGCCGCTTGTCTTTGCTGACAATGACCGGCCAGGCATTATGCTGGCAGGATCTGTGCAAACCTACGCGAACAGATATGGTGTTATGCCGGGTAAAAATATTGTGCTCTTCACCAACAATGATGGAGCCTATGAGACTGCTCTCGATCTGACGCAGGCTGGCGCAAATATTGTCTCCATTATTGATGTGCGACGAGAAGCTGCCGGGGAATTACCAACTCGTGCACGGGCAGCTGGTATCGAAATTTTAAACGGTTATGCCATTACAGCGACGCGCGGGCGCAAGCGGGTTACGGCCGTTGAAATTCGGGCCATCCAAAAAGGCGCGCGGCAATATACCAGTGCGGGTCGCTGGCTGGATTGTGATCTGGTTGCCATGTCGGGAGGGTGGAGCCCCGTTGTTCACTTGTTTAGCCAGTCGCAAGGAAAGCTTTCCTTTAGCGCGGAAAAGTCTTGCTACATCCCCAATATTTCTGTGCAGTCACAAGACGTGGTTGGGGCTGCGAATGGAACCTTTGATTTAGCGTCGTGCCTTTTGGAAGGTCAATTTGCAGGCAATGCTAAATCAGCGGGTTTGAGAAAAATATCTGTGGTCGAGCCTACGGAAGGTCAAATGGAGCCATTTTGGATCGTGCCGGGATCTGTCCCTATTGGAGAGGGCAGTGCGAAACATTTCGTTGATTTCCAAAATGATACTTCCGCTGCGGATATCGCGCTTGCCACCCGCGAAGGGTTTGAAAACTCAGAGCATGTAAAACGCTATACCCTTACAGGCTTTGGTACGGATCAGGGTAAAACATCCAATATTAACGCCCTTGGTATTTTGGCGGGACTTTTGGATAAGCCCATGACTGAAATTGGTACAACCACTTTCCGGGCGCCCTATACGCCGGTTGCGTACGGCGCTCTTGCTGGTCGAAATCTTGGTCGTTGGTCTGATCCTGTCCGGGTGACGAGTATCCACAAATGGCATCAAGAAAATGGAGCCCTCTTTGAGAATGTAGGTCAGTGGCACCGACCTTGGTATTATCCAAAACCCGGCGAGACCATGCAAGATAGCTTGAACCGCGAGTGCCTAGCCGTCCGAAATGGTGTTGGTGTTCTGGATGCCTCCACCCTTGGTAAAATTGATATTAAGGGACCGGATGCGGCGGAATTCCTTAACCGGATTTATACGAATGCTTGGATGAAACTGGGCGTGGGGCGTATTCGGTATGGTCTTATGTGCCACGAAGACGGCATGGTCTTTGATGACGGGACCACTGCACGCTTTGGTGATAATCATTTTTTGATGACAACGACGTCAGGCAATGCGGCGGCGGTTCTCGATTGGTTGGAAGAATATCTTCAAACAGAGTGGCCGGAATTGAAAGTTTACTGCACATCAGTGACGGAGCAATGGTCAACGATCTCAATTGCGGGGCCAAAGGCCCGAAAATTGCTTCAGAAAATTGCACCCGACATGGACCTTGATCCTGAAACCTTCCCATTTATGAGCTTTAAGGAAGGGACTGTGGCCGGTATGGCTGCACGGGTCTTCCGGATTAGTTTCACTGGCGAATTATCATACGAGATTAACGTGCCGTGGAATGAGGGCCTTGCCATGTGGAATGCTGTGATGGCGGCTGGGGATGAGTTTGATATCACCCCGTATGGTACAGAAAGCATGCATGTTTTGCGGGCTGAGAAAGGGTTCATTATTGTCGGCCAAGAAACCGATGGCACAACAACTCCGCAAGATTTAGCGATGAATTGGATAGTCTCCAAGAAAAAGCCAGACTTCATCGGGAAGCGGTCTTTTACTCGGGCCGATACGTCGCGAGGGGATCGCAAACAGCTAGTCGGACTTTTAACTGAAAAGGCTGATGAGGTTTTGGAAGAAGGGTCACAATTGGTTTTTGATCAATTCGCGCCGATCCCCATGCCGATGGCAGGACATGTTACATCCAGCTATTATAGTGCAGCCCTAGGGCGCAGTATTGCTTTGGCTTTGGTTAAAGGCGGAAGTGGGAAAGAGGGCGAGAAAATTTACATCCCGCTTGAGGGCAAAACGCTGACAGCAACCATTGTATCACCGGTCTTTTATGACAAAGAAGGGAGCCGCCAAAATGGTGAAATCTGAATTTTGGCAATCACCTTTAGCCGCGTTGTTTGATCGTTTTCCAGCTGGGTTGGATGAAGTTTACGCGGCAAGTCAAATTAACTTACGGGGCAATCCAGAAGACCCAAAATTCCTTGAGGATGTGGAGAAGATTTTGGGGTTTGCATTGCCTTTAACCCCAAATACAACCGCTACAAATGGGGTATCCAAAATCCTATGGTTGGGGCCAGACGAATGGTTGATTGTCTTGGTTAAGGCAGCGGAAGATATTGTGCAAAAACTCAATGGCCTGAGCGATGCGCACCATGTCTCTGTCGTGGATGTAGGGGCCAATAGGGTTGTTGTTGAACTCAAGGGGCCGCATTGTATTGACGTTTTGATGAAATCTTGTGAAATGGATTTTCACGCTTCCGTCTCTGGGCCGGGGCAAGTGGTTCAAACGTTACTCGCAAAAAGCCAAGCCATAATTGAACGGGTAGAGGAAGAGCACTTCCATATATATATTCGCAATTCTTTCGCACACTATGTCGTTGAATGGCTCATTGACGCATATCAGGAATTCGAGAGTTAAAGGAATTGGGTCAATAATGACTGATTGCTTCTTTTTTGGATCTTTGACCGAACTCATGTGAGTTTTTGGAAATTATCGCTCTGTTTTGTTGGAAAAGACAAAAAAATGTGATTTTTGAGCAGCGCCGCCTTGAGATTTTTGCACAAGAGTCTAGTGTGTAACCGATTGATATTTACCGTATTTATTTCAGGATAAGCACTATGGAAGCACGTGACGTAAAAACTATCGAAGATGCGAAGAAAATCGTGGAAGAGCGCGAACTTGAATACGTAAAAGTTGGTATCTTCGATGTCGATGGTGTCATGCGCGGTAAATACCTGAAAAAATCCAAATTCTTTGGCATATTGGATAAAGGTTTTGGCATGTGCGATGTCGTGCTGGGATGGGATGTCACTGATAAGCTTTACGATAAGGAAAGCTACACAGGTTGGGCATCAGGATATCCGGATGCTATGGTCGTTCCTGTCATCGACAGTTGTCGTGATCTGCCCATGGAAGACAACATGCTGTTGTTCTTGCTTGAATTTGCCGATCGGGCAGAAGAGGTTTGTCCTCGTGGTACGTTGCGCCGGGTTTTGAAAAAAGCCGAAGAAATGGGCTATAAAGCGACAGCAGCTTGCGAATATGAGTTTTTCTTATTTAATGAGACTCCAAAATCAGTTCGCGAGAAAAATTACAAAGATTTAGAAAGTTTTACGCCGGGATTTTTCGGCTATTCCATGCTTCGAGCATCTGTTGAATCCGAATTTTATGAGCAACTTCTTGAGCTTTGCGTGCAAATGGATATGCCAATCGAAGGTTTGCACACAGAAACGGGTCCGGGTGTCCTTGAAGCTGCCATTGAATATGATGATGCCTTGTCCGCCGCCGATAAAGGGGCTTTATTTAAGACCTTTACCAAGGTTCTTGCCCAGAAAAACGGCTTAATGGCGACCTTCATGGCTAAATGGTCCCCCGATTATCCGGGACAAAGCGGTCATATTCATCTTGCTTTGACTAAGCTTACGGGCGGCAGTGTTTTCCTTGATGAAAGCAAGCCAGATACAATGAGTGATGAAATGCGTTATTTTATCGGCGGTCAGCAAAAATTGATGCCAGAACTCCTTGCTATGGTGTCGCCAACCATCAATAGTTTTTCTCGGCTTATTCCGGGTTTTTGGGCACCAACTGATGCCAGTTGGGGGATGGATAACCGGACATGTGCATTGCGAGCAATTCCAGGGGATGCAAATTCACAGCGCGTTGAATACCGAATTCCAGCAGCAGATATGAACCCCTATATTGCAATTGCAGCGGCTCTTGGCTCGGGTTTGTGGGGCATTGAGAACAAGATTGAACCGTCTGAGGGAATTGTTGGAAGCGCTTATGAAAAAGAGTTTCCAGAAGAGCTGGCCCTCCCTCGAAGTCTGGGCGAGGCGGCCGCACGTTTGAAAAAATCAGAAGCAGCGCGCTCTTTGTTTGGGGATGCGTTTGTTGACCATTACGCGATCACCCGCGACTGGGAAGAACGAGAATTCCGCAAAGCCATCACAGATTGGGAATTACAGCGGTATTTTGAAATTATCTAAATCTGGTATCAAATCCTGAGATCAAATGGGTGACGTAGAAAATACGTCTCCCATTTTTTTTACCTTGAACCTCTAGTCGCTAGAGGTGTTAGTCTTCGTAAATGGCTAATTTCAAGGATAAAGAAATGACGCAGAATTTGAACAAATATCGAACTTCAACATCTATGCTGGATTTTGAGGATTCATCGATTTTAGGACTAATTACATCTAGAAATTGGCAAGACTTAGATCCGTTTGAGCGTATTGGGGCTGCTTATAACTTCGTACGCAATGAAATTGCATTTGGGTATAACATTGCGGATACAATTCCAGCCTCTCGCGTATTGCGCGATGGATACGGTCAGTGCAATACCAAAGCCACATTGTTGATGGCGCTTTTGCGAAAGCTTGACATTCCCTGCCGTCTTCATGGATTTACGATCAGCAAATCACTTCAACGGGGCGTCGTACCTGAACTTGCCTATAAAATTGCACCCGACAAAATATTACATAGCTGGGTGGATGTGTATTTTGACGGGCGCTGGATCTCCCTTGAAGGATTCATTTTGGATCAAAGGGTTCTTGGCGCGCTGCAGGAAAAATTTAAAGATCGTGATAACCTGTGCGGATATGGGGTTGGTACAAACTGCCTTCAAGACCCAGGCGTTGAGTGGACTGGGGAGAATACATATATTCAAGAGACTGGAATAAATTGTGATTTTGGGGTTTTCGACACGCCGGATGCGTTTTATTCTAATCATTCACAAAATTTTGGTTTTATACCGTCAGTTTTATATAAAATCTTTATCCGTCATTGGATGAACTTGCGCGTAAGGAGAATGCGCGCGGGGTATGTACCCGAAATCCCCAATGGTCCGGAAGCTGCGCCCAAACGTGACTTTTATGTAAAAGAACGACATGAAAAGGCTTAGTTGCTATTCAGCTATTCTGATTTTGTCCCGACCAATTGCATCCACTATGTCATCAGGAGGCATGCGGTCTGTAATAAGAAGGTCTATGCGGTCCATAGAACAAACTTTGATCACACCGGGTCTGTTAAATTTTGTGTGATCCACAGTGACGATCAGGCTTTGGGTTTGTGGGATAACAGCACGTTTGAATTCGGCTTCTGGTAAGTCAAAGTCAAGACAACCCTGATCGGCTTGCAAGGCACCCATGGAAATAATCGCGCGCTCCGTCGTGAATTGACGGGCAAATTCCACGGCTGTCGAGCCGTAGGCGGCACTATCATCTGATCTGATTTCTCCGCCTGCCATGAAAACCCTGTTGTAATTGCGAGAGCATAACTCTCTAGCAACTTCGGTAGAGTTGGTGATGATAGTCAGATTACGATGAGATATCAGCTCTTTCGCGAAATAACACGAAGTGCTGCCGTTATCGATCAGCAGCGTTTCCCCGTTTTGTATTAGGCTGGCTGTTAGTCTGGCAATTTTGAGCTTTTCTTCCCGTTGATCTTGCAGTCGACTGAGGAAAGGGGGCTCAAGAGAGCTATGGGGCAACATAACACCGCCATGAATTTTTTCGACAGCACCGGTGGAGGCTAACTGGCGAATGTCGCGGCGAATTGTCTCATCAGACACGTCAAGTTGTTCGGCAAGTTCAATCACACTACAGGATTTGTGAACCTGCAATACACGCATGATTTCCAGTTGTCTTTTTGATTGCTTGATCATGTTCTTCCGACTCAAAGCTTTTTGCTAGTTGATAGGGAGTTAGCACGGAATGATGAAAGTCGGAATGTAAATGTGGATATCCAAATTTTTTGGCCATTTTAGTTGGAAATGCGACGCTATTGCTGTCGCAAGGCAAATTTAACAGTTAAATATGTGAAAAATGGTTGAGACACGCTTGAATTAATGGATATATAGCTGTGTTTTGCAAGTAGCTGAATGTATTTTGAAAAGCTGCTTCTAATCGACAAAAATCACCACCCTTCTGATAACGGATTTAGTAAGATGTCTGAAAGCTTGAAAACCTATAGTCCCGTCGACGGGACCCTTTATGTTGAACGCAAATATAGCGCTCATGAAGAGATACCCGCTTTGCTTCGTCGTGCATCTGATGCGCAAAGTGAATGGAGCAAAGTAGCTGTTGCTGAGCGCGCCAGAATTTTAACTAAATGTGTTGAGAACTTTGTGTCGAAAAAAGACACGATAGTGGATCAATTGGCATGGCAAATGGGCCGCCCGATTAAGTTTGGTGCTGGAGAAATTGGCGGTTTTGTAGAGCGTGCAAGCCACATGATTGCGATTGCTGAAGAGGCATTAAAGCCGGTTGCAGTGGACGCAAAAGAAGGTTTTACGCGCTATATCAAGCGGGAACCTCTTGGGGTGGTTTTTACGATTGCCCCTTGGAATTTTCCATATATGACGGCGGTTAATTCTATTGTGCCTGCTTTAATGGCTGGTAATGCTGTCATCTTGAAGCATGCAACGCAAACTCATCTTTGCGGTGAGACTATGCAGCAGGCATTTGAAGAGGCGGGATTACCCGCAGGTCTTTTCCAGCTTGTAACTGCAACTCATAAATTCGCGGCAGACCTTATTCAATCGGGCGGCATTCATTATGTGGCGTTCACAGGATCAGTCCCTGGTGGCGCGGCTATCGAGAAAGCGGCAACGGGCAAATTTATTGGGGTTGGACTAGAGCTTGGCGGAAAAGATCCGGCTTATGTTCGCGGGGATGCTGATGCGCTTTATGCTGCTGAAAACCTAGTCGATGGAGCCATGTTTAATTCCGGTCAATCTTGTTGTGGTATCGAACGGATTTACGTTCATGAAGATGTCTATGAGGCCTTCGTTGATGGCGTTGTGAAAACGGTTAATGACTATGTGCTTGGGTCTCCTCTTGATCCCGAGACGACATTGGGGCCGTGTGTGAACGCGAAAGCCGCTGATTTTGTGCGCGGTCAAATCAACGATGCTGTGGCAGCAGGTGCCAAAGCCCTGATTGATTCTTCGAATTTTGCCGAAGATAAAGTGGGAACGCCTTATTTAGCACCGCAAGTTCTTGTGGATGTGGATCACACCATGCGCGTTATGACCGAAGAGAGTTTTGGCCCTGTTGTGGGCATCATGAAGGTATCATCAGATGATGAGGCGATTGCCTTAATGAACGATAGTGAGTTTGGTTTGACTGCCTCTGTTTGGACAAATGATGAAGACGCTGCCATTCAAATTGGCGATCAGGTTAATACTGGAACTTGGTTTATGAACCGCTGTGACTATCTTGATCCGGCACTTGCTTGGACTGGCGTTAAAAATTCTGGTCGGGGGTGCACATTATCCCAAGTGGGTTTTGACAATTTGACCCGTCCTAAATCCTACCACCTACGCACAAAAATTTAAGGATCGTCTTATGTCAGTAGATGTAAAAACTCTTCAAGGTAATTGGAACTACCCAACAGCTGTTCGGTTTGGTGCGGGACGTGCCGTAGAAATCGGGGCGGCTTGTAAAGAACTGGGAATGACCAATCCACTCTTAGTCACTGATCCGGGCTTGGCCTCGTTACCAATGATATCGGATGCGGTTCAATCTTGCGTTGCCGCTGGACTGAAATGCTCAGTCTTCTCTGAAATTAAGCCAAATCCAATTGGTGAAAATGTCGATGCGGGTGTCGTTGCCTATAAAAAAGGCGGGCATGATGGTGTCATTGCCTTTGGTGGAGGTTCAGGACTAGATGCCGCAAAGGCAATTGCGCTGGTTTCAGGGCAAACGCGCCCAGTGTTCGATTTTGAAGATGTCGGTGATAACTGGCTTCGTGTTAATCCTGATGGAGTGGCTCCAATCGTTGCCGTTCCAACCACATCCGGTACAGGGTCGGAAGTGGGCCGCGCATCGGTTATTACAGATAATGCCAATCACGTTAAAAAAATCATTTTCCATCCGAAAATGTTGCCTGCGATCGTGATTGCTGATCCTGCCCTTACAATCGGATTACCTGCGCATATTACGGCGGCGACTGGTATGGATGCGTTGTCCCATAATCTGGAAGCTTTTTGCTCACCTTTTTATCATCCGATGGCAGAGGGGATCGCCGTTGAAGGTATCCGCCTGGTCAAAGAGTACTTGCCAACAGCGGTTGCAGATGGGACCGACCTTGTTGCTCGCAGTCAAATGATGGTGGCATCCACAATGGGGGCCACCGCTTTTCAACGGGGCCTTGGCGGAATGCACGCATTGGCGCATCCACTGGGCGCTTTATATGATGCCCATCATGGTATGTTAAATGCGATTTTGATGCCTTACGTGCTTATTCGTAACAGGTCAGTAATTGAAGACAGAATGGCCCGATTGGCGGCTTATATCGGTCTGGAAGATGCCAGTTTTGACGGTATCTTGAGCTGGATTTTAGATTTACGTCAGACATTGAATATACCTAATGATTTAGGGGCCTTGAATATTGACGATGAGAAGGCCGAACTTGTCGGTAAAATGGCAGTTGAAGACCCTACTGCTGGCGGTAACCCGATTTCCTTAACGGCTGAAGAATACACAGAAGTATTCTTGAACGCTGTCAAAGGGGATCTTGGCTAAATTCTGGAATTTAGAACAACATCTGATCGGGCTTCCTATGTATTTTGGGAAGCCC
>JBALXM010000018.1:0-39144 GCA_036960695.1 Sneathiella sp. | reverse complement strand
TTTGTTTTCTGAGGTTTTATTCAGAAGTTTCTGAATGTTTTTGTTCTCGGCTCCTTGTCGGAACAAGACTGATACAACGGCCAAATTGCCATTTTTATCAGAATTCACAAAATGAGCTTCGAGAGGAAATGACTTTCCAGCGATGCGATGTTCACTTGGAGAGTGAAAATGTAATTGGTCGAGTTGGTATTTATGGTTCTCCAGTGTAAATCCAGCAGACTCGAAATTGATAACCAAACCGTGTCCACCGAAATACACATTGTTGCCTAGATGATCATAATCAAACTTGATGGGAGCATGGTCGTAATTGTAGGGATCTCTAATATCGACTGGCGATTGATTTTTCCCTTTGGCGCAAGTGGCATATTCTGGACTTAAATCCCCCCAATGAGTAGGCCCGGTTTCGCCAGAATAACCCCATTCTGATGCATGAGACGTTTGAGCAAAAGAGGCTACGTACAATGTAGCAAACAAAAACGTACTTAATATTTTTTTCATTACACATATTAATGAGTGTGTTAATTATAAATTAAACTATAAATAGGTGTATGTTCGGAGGCCGCATGTAGCCGTCATCGAAATGAATACAATGGTAATATCGTTCAAAAACAAAAGGAGCGATAACAGGAGAGTTACTGCGTAATAATTCGAAAATTCAGAGGTTGAATGGAGCGGTTATTGGGTGCTTTGATTACCTTTTCCATGGCTGTAATCTGACGGGCTGAAATCGTAACTTGATGCTGCATAACGAACCACAATACGCCTTCTGAACAAGGCGATGAGGTTAAAGAGCCATTTATTCGGAAGTAGCTCTTATCACTGGGAAGAAGCTTTGATGCAGTCATGTAATTAAAAGGACCACTGTAAAATCTGTGGGTCCTTTCGGGAAGGTTATCTAAAAATGCTTTTAAAGAAACATTTTCCCTGCCTTTTTTGAAGAGAACAGAGATAAAGGCAACTTTTCCATCTTTATCTATGTTTTTGAAATGTGCTTCCAGTGGAAAAATTTTACCAGAAATCTGATGTTCACTAGGTGAATGAAAATGCACCTCAATAAGTTGGTAGCCTTCGTCTTCAATACGGAAATTGCCGTTTGTAAAGCGTATTTTTAATTGATCATCAGTATATCTGTATTTGTCGCTAGCATGATTATAAGTGAATTTAAGAGGGCCAGTATCAGCTTCATAGCTGTTAGAAATATTGACTGGGGATTGGTTTTTACCCAATGCACAAGTTGGATCTATCCTTCTCGCATCTCGTTGCACACCTACATTAGAATTGTCAGTAAAATGCCAATTCCTCTCAGCAAGTGAGCTAGTCAGTGGAAAAATGACTAAGAAGGTTAAAATTAGGGGAAAAATGAATTTGTTCATAAAAAACCACCATAAATAGAATTTATACTATTAAATTATCCATATAGGTGTGTTTTTTATATCAGCAAGCCAAATGGATTTCAGTGACTATTCCTATAGCCTACATGAAATCCATTTGAGGCCTGTGCAAGGCACAATTCCTATCCGTATAAAACAACAATAATAATGCCAACTGACAAAATGGCAGAAGCGATGAGTCGCCTTGCAATTGCGCCTTCATTTAGAAAATACCCGCCTAAAATTACTGAAAGTGGAATGGACGCTTGCCTTACCGTTGTTACCGACGCGACATTTCCGCCCAAACTATATGCAACGAGTATAAGCACATAGGATCCATAGACGCAGGTAAGTAATTGTAAGTGAAGAAAAGGTTTTCTTATAATCCGAAGCAACCCTAGATATTTAGGGGTAGGCCGGCCGGAGAAACGATGAACAAGTGCCAGAAGCGGCCAACAAATAAGCTGTACCCAAAAGAAGAGGACAGGGGCTTCAATCGATACCATCAACTGAGAATCTGTTAGAGAATAAATGCCCGTTCCGCACATGGCAAGGACAGCGAAAGATAGGGTTTTACCGTCAGACAGCAGGTTTACGCCGCGGCGATAGAGTAATAACATGGCCGCTAAAAGAACAATGAAAATACCGGTTAAAATCATTAAGTCATAGGTTTGGCCAAGGACAAAAAAGCTAAAACCTACAATAAATATAGGGGAAGCTCGAATAATTGGGTAATAAGCTGAAAGATCCCCCCGCTTCAAAGTTGCCGCTAAAGCAAGGCTATAAAGAAGTTGGCCCGCAGCGGATCCTGCAATGAGCAACCATTGAGCTGGGGATAGCCAAAAGTTGGCTCCAATTATTAGGCCATGGATCAGGCCAACCATAGCAATTCCAAAGGACATTGAAATAAAGGCAGCAGATGGATCATCGTCTTTTTTGACAATTAGATTCCATAAAGGGTGCAGTGCTGCTGAGAGCAGCACTAAAAGAGTGACGGTTAAGCTCAAGACTTTGTCCTTAAAATACTATTGTTACTAAGTTTTCAGTGGTATGTTGTTGCACCGCAAAAACGCGTCAATGCTTCTAAGCGACAGCTTTTCATTTAAACAGACTAAACTCTCAGTCATGGTCGCAGAGCAATCTATCAGGTTCAGCGGAACCAGTCTTGAATCGTGACCGAATTCGGCTTTACTCACAATTCCCACGCCAATATTTTCCGCGACGGCTTCTCTGACGGCTTCTCGCCCTTGTATCTCCATGCTCACATGCATGGGAAGACCGGATTTTTTAAACTCGCCTTCAATTAAATTTCGCGTGCGGGATCCGGATTCTCTCATAACCATTTCGGTGGCTGAGAGTTCTTTTAGTGTAATGTTTTTTCGTTTTGCCCAAGGATGTGATTTGGAAACAAAGGCCACAAGCGGGTCATTGTGGAGCATTATCGAATAGAATTTTTCATCTTTTTCCACGTCCGCAACGATGCCAATATCGTATGAGAAATTAAGCAAACCAGAGAGGATTTCTTCTGTATTTCCCACATGCAGGTTCACATTGACGCCAGCATATTCTTTGTTAAAGCGTGCAATGAGCGAAATGACATGCAAGGGCGCATCTGCTGCTATATTCAAATGCCCTTTATCAAGGACTTGGTGAGCTGAAAGTAAATCCACAGCCTGCTTTTCCAATTGGAATTTCTGCTTAGTGATTTCTAAAAGTTGCTCGCCCAACTCTGTTATGCGGACTATTCGCTTGTGCCTGTGGAATAAGAGCACATTAAAACGCTCCTCAAGTTTTTTAACTTGATCGGACAGTGCCGGTTGCGTAAGGCCCAGTTTTACAGCAGCTTTGGAAAAGCCACCATGAATTGCAACTGCGTGGAACGCTCTTAATTGAGAGTGATACATAAGCTGAGCCTATGAAAAGTATAAAATAAAAAATCTGTATTTATGGTATGGGACTTGCTATTCTTTGGTCAAGAGGTTTGGGAGAATTTCTTTTACCGTGATCACTAATGTGGGAATTTTTAGCAAAATAGTGGTTTTGGAGGTAAGAATTGTCGTATATTGTAAAAATATACAGGAGGAATTGCTGTAGTCTTGATCCAAGCTTTATTTTGAAGACTGTCATAAAAATACAATAAACCGTCTTCATTAAGTGCTGCGTAAGGCCAACGAAGAGATTTTACAATTTTGTGCGAAAACAGGGTTGAACTCTTTTTGTCGGTGTCATTGGTGTCTAACAGAAGGGAAATATGATGAAGTCAATAGTTCTGAAGTCAGTACTGTCAAGTGTCGCAGGTGTATTTATCGCATCCGCATTTGCAGGGGCCGCGTCGGCCGCGTCTGAGCTTACCGTATATACTGCGGTTGAAGCCGAAGACTTAAAGAAATACGCCAAGAATTTCAATAAAGACCACCCTGATATCAAAATCAATTGGGTGAGAGATTCTACGGGAATCATCACAGCAAAACTTCTTGCTGAAAAAAACAACCCACAGGCTGATATCGTATGGGGCCTTGCCGCCACAAGTTTGATGTTGCTGGGTGAAGAGGGAATGCTCGAAGCATATTCTCCTAAGGGTGTTGAAAAACTGGATCCGAAATTCCGCGATTCAGCTAATCCTACAGCTTGGACTGGCATGGATGCTTGGGTTGCTTCAATTTGCTATAATACAGTTGAAGCTGGAAAAGCCGGTTTGCCAATTCCGACTTCTTGGAAGGATTTGACGAAGCCTGTTTATAAAAATCAAGTGATTATGCCTAACCCTAACTCCTCAGGAACCGGTTTCCTTGACGTATCTTCATGGCTTCAGCTGTTTGGAGAAGACGGTGGCTGGGAATATATGGATGGCTTACATAAAAATATTGCACGCTATACCCATTCAGGCTCAAAGCCTTGTAAACTTGCGGCTGCCGGTGAAATTCCTATTGGTATTTCCTTTGCGTTCCGCGGTGCTAAATCCAAAGCTAAAGGGGCTCCGCTGGAAATCGTAATTCCAACTGAAGGCGTTGGCTGGGATATGGAAGCAACTGCGATCATGAAAGGGTCAAAAAATCTAGCCGCAGCGAAAACTCTTGCTGACTGGTCGGTTACGAAACAGGCAAATGAAATGTATAATCAAGGATATGCTGTTGTTGCCTATCCTGGTGTCGCAAAACCTGTGAAGCATTTCCCTCCTCAAGTAGCTTCAGCAATGATCCAAAATGACTTTGCTTGGGCGGCTTCAAATCGTAAGCGCATCTTAAGTAAATGGCAGAACCGCTACGATTCTAAATCAGATCCAAAATAATAACTTTGGAGCTAGTTTCAGGGCCTCTCGTAATTGTAGCGCGGGAGGCCCTGTCTTTCGATTTAGTTTAATGCCGTCAGTTTCGGTAGACGAATGAGAGCAGAAGTAATGATTGATCCTAAAAATGACGCCCAAGCAGATGTCTATTTACAAGTTCGTGATTTAAAAAAGAATTTTGGCACCTTTACGGCTTTGAGAGATATCTCTCTTGATGTGTTTGACGGCGAATTTGTCTGCTTTTTGGGCCCATCAGGATGCGGTAAAACGACATTGCTTCGGGCTATAGCCGGATTGGATATCCAGACTAATGGCTCCATCCTTCAGGGCGGCAAAGATATATCTGCTCTTCCCGCGTCAGAACGAGATTTTGGGATTGTTTTTCAGTCGTATGCCCTTTTCCCCAATTTGTCGGTGATTGAAAATGTGGGATATGGCCTTGTAAATTTGAGATCAAAAAAAGAAGATGTTGCAAGACGCGTTTCTGAACTGCTTGATCTGGTAGGACTAGATGACCAAGGGGATAAGTTCCCGGCTCAGCTTTCTGGCGGCCAACAGCAACGTGTTGCGCTTGCGCGCGCGCTTGCGATGTCACCGGGTCTTCTTTTGTTGGATGAGCCGTTATCGGCGCTTGATGCGAAGGTTCGCGTCCACCTGCGTCATGAAATGAAAGAATTACAGCGACGCTTAGGGGTTACCACCATTATGGTTACCCATGATCAGGAAGAAGCCCTGACAATGGCCGATCGCATCGTGGTGATGAACGATGGTGTCATTGAGCAAGTCGGAACACCTGAAGAGATTTACAGAGAGCCTGCAAGCCCATTCGTTGCCGAATTTGTTGGAACCATGAATTTCTTGAATGCCCACAAAGGCTCCAATGGCGAGATTATGTTGGGCGACCATGCGATTCATTTAACCGAGCAGGAAAAGAAAAAACTCAATGGGGATAAAGTCCTCGCGTGTGTTCGGCCTGAGGATATAGCTGTTCGAAATGTGGATCAGGGAACCGCTAACTCTTTCGATGTAACGGTAACTGATCTCGAATTTTTAGGATCATTCTGTCGGGCAACCCTGTCTTATGGCGCTGATAAAAGCCAAATTAACGCTGACTTCTCAATCAATCTGGTTAGGGATAAAAACATTAAGGTGGGTGGTAGCATACGGGTCGCGCTGCCTGAAGATAGCATCCATATCTTTTCACAAGGGTAAATGACATGACTGATCAAACGTTACCTATGGAAAAGAATGTCGTTATTAAACCAAAATTGAGCCGCGATGATTGGATTATGCGGACCTTCGTCGTTGGTATTGGCTTGTGGCTGGTCGTCACCATTCTTATGCCGCTTTACGCGATGCTTTCCAAAAGCGTGCAGGATAAAGACGGCGTGTTTGTTGGAATGCGTAATTTCGCTGAATATTTTTCAACGCCAGCCCTGTTTAACTCCATCAGCAATAGCTTTTTTATCGCTTTTGTCTCGACCATTTTTACCATCACTTTTGCCTCTATATTTGCCTTTATTTTGTGTCGATCAACAATTCCTGGAAAAAGTATTTTTAAGGGGATCGCTTTACTGCCCTTATTAGCCCCTTCGATTTTGCCAGGCATATCCTTTGTCTATTTATTTGGGCAGCAGGGTGTTCTGAAATTCGTATTGGGGGATCATAGTATTTACGGTCCCATCGGCGTTATCATGGGGGAGGTGTTCTATACTTTTCCCCATGCTTTGATGATCCTGATCGCAGCTTTTTCAATTGCTGATGCCCGTTTGTATGAGGCTGCAGTTGTTCTTCGAACTAGCCGTATCAGAACCTTTTTTACGGTCACTTTGCCGGGAATTAAATACGGTCTTATTAGTGCTGTTTTTGTTGTTTTTACCTTGGTGATTACCGATTTTGGTATTCCCAAAGTTATCGGCGGCCAGTTCAATGTCTTGGCGACGGATATCTACAGACAAGTGATTGGTCAGCAGAATTTTGAAATGGGCGCGGTGGTGAGTGTTGTTCTCCTGTTTCCTGCGATCTTGGCTTTTGCCGTTGACCGGTTAGTTCAGAGAAAACAAGTCGCTATGTTGACGGCTCGCGCTGTTCCGTATGAGCCTAAACCTCATGTCATGTTCAATCGGATCTTTTTTGTTTATTGCTGTTTGATTGCCATCATGATTGTCGGGATTATCGGTATGGCGGCCTATGCGTCATTTGTGACCTTTTGGCCCTATAACTTGGCATTGTCTCTGGATAATTATGATTTTGATTTGATGGATGGCGGCGGATGGGATGCCTTCTATAATTCCCTTCAAATGGCGGCTTATGTCGCGGTCTTTGGCACCATAATTATTTTCACCGGTGCCTATATGGTGGAAAAATCCAAGGGCTTTAAATTCATGCGGGGGCTGATACAGTTTTTCTGCATGATCCCTATGGCTGTCCCCGGTATGGTTTTGGGCTTGGCTTATATTTTCTTCTTTAATCACCCGGAAAACCCGTTGGGTATTATCTATGGGACACTTCCAATTTTGGTTATCGTTACCATTGCCCATTTTTATACGGTTAGTCATTTGACAGCGATGACAGCTTTGAAGCAAATGGACCCTGAGTTCGAGACGGTTTCTGCAAGCCTGAAGGTTCCTTTTGTGAGGACCTTTTTGAAAGTCACGGTACCCGTATGTTTACCGGCTATCCTTGATATCTCCATTTACCTGTTCGTGAACGCCATGACGACTGTCTCTGCCGTTATCTTCTTATATTCTTCAGATACGTCATTAGCGTCAATCGCCGCATTGAATATGGATGATGCAGGAGATGTGGCCCCTGCCGCTGCCATGTGTATGGTAATTGTCGCTACATCTGCTTCTGTCAGGGTTTTACATGCGCTTCTTACCCATGGCCTGAATAAGAAATCACAGGCGTGGAGGGCTCGCTAATGAGCAGCCAAGGCATGGATGAAAATAGCGCAGGAATAAGCAGACCTCATCAGTCGGAAGGGGATGTGAATTTTTCTGAACGTCGCCGTGCTTGGGCCACGGAGAACATCAATGCAAGCTCATCGGAGCTTTTGCGCCGGGATGAAAGAGTTTTCTTGCATCAATCCGTCTCTACCCCTTGCCTGAATACGATCAAGGGGGCGGAAGGCGCTTATATTATTGATGGACAAGGGCGACGGTATCTCGATTTTCATGGGAATAATGTCCACCATATCGGTTATGGACACCCGAAATTGAAAGCCGCGATCACAAAGCAAATGGAGGATCTTTCATTTGCCCCGCGCCGTTTTACGTGTGAGCCTGCGGTGGCGCTTGCTGAGAAGCTTGCTGAAATTTCACCCGGAGATTTAGGCAAAGTTCTATTTGCAACCGGTGGATCTGATGCAATCGAAATGGCGTTGAAGGTCGCACGGGCAAAAACGGGACGGTTTAAAACAATCTCTTTTTGGGATGCCTTTCACGGGGCCGGTTTTGGCGCGTCGAGTATTGGCGGAGAACAGCTTTTTCGGGGACAGGCCATCGGTCCTTTACTGCCAGGAACAGAGCATGTAGCCCCCTTTGCCTGCTATCGCTGCCCTTATGGGTATGAAGTAAATGCAGCGGGGGAGCCTAATCTCACCCTCTGTAAAACCACATGCGCCAATATGGTAAAATATGTTTTAGAAAAAGAAGGAAATGTGGCCGCGGTGATTGCGGAACCTGCCCGTGCGGTTCCTTATAACCCCCCTAAAGGTTTCTGGAAGGCTGTCAGACAAGCCTGTAACGAGGCCGGCGCCCTTCTTATTTTCGATGAAATCCCTACGGGCCTTGGGAAAACAGGACGCATGTTTGCCTGTGATCATGATGATGTTGTGCCGGATATCCTTGTGATGGGAAAGGCGCTCGGTGGCGGAATACTACCGATCGCGGCTACCTTGTGTCATCCTGATTTGGATGTTCTGGGGGATTACGCCATCGGTCATTACACACACGAGAAGAACCCTGTAACAACGCGGGCGGCCCTGACGACAATAGAGATTATTGAAGAAGAAGGGTTAGTTGAAAACGCGGCGACCGTTGGTCAATACGCATTGGATCGAATGCAGGATATGAAGGCGCGGCATGATTTGATCGGGGATGTTCGCGGGCGCGGATTTTTGCTTGGGATTGATCTGGTGAAGGATCGCTCGACAAAAGAGGGGGCGAATGATGCCGCGGAAGAAATCTTATATCGTGCTTTTGATAAGGGATTAAGTTTTAAAACGACAATGGGAAATGTCCTCACTTTGACGCCGCCATTGATCACGACAAAGGATCAAATGGATTTCGCGTTGGATATTTTGGAGGAGGCTATTGCTGACGTCTCTAATCGGGCATCAATTTAGTATCGTTTATAGTTATATATTCGATTAATAATAGCAATTTGACTTATCGATGTGCAGGGCGCTTTATGACACTTAAGAGCGCATTGTCCCTTTTATAAGGAGCCGGGATTTGACTTCGCACAATACTTCCATCTCAAAATACACAACGAGCCAAGGTGATTTCTATGTGGGGGCAGAGCCATATCTATTGACGCCCGGCCCATTGACCACCGCCCTTTCTACAAAAGCTGCGATGCTGAAGGATTGGGGCTCCTGGGATGAAGAATTTAAAGCGGTCACCGCGGAAATCAGAACACGTCTTGTAACCATGTGCGGCGGAGAGGCTGATTATGATTGTGTTCCCATGCAGGGCAGCGGCACCTTTTCAGTAGAAGCGGCGTTGGCTTCTTTTATTCCGAAGGATGGAAAAGCCCTCATTTTGATGAACGGCGCTTATGGTCAGCGATCTGCTAAAACGTTAGATTATATCGGGCGGGACTATGTGACTCTTGATAAAGGGGATTATCTACCTCCTATGCCAGAAGAGGTTGATGCGCTTCTAAACGAGCATAAAGATGTGACCCATGTTGTGATCGTTCATTGTGAAACAAGCTCAGGCATTTTGAACCCTCTGAAACAGATTTCCGATGTGGTTTTGAAGCATGGGCGGAAGCTTATTGTCGATAGCATGAGCGCTTTTGGTGCGGTTCCGCTACTGGTGTCAGAAATTCCTTTCGAAGCAATGGTCTCCTCTGCCAATAAATGTATTGAAGGCGTGCCAGGCTTTGGCTTCATTATTGCTAAAAAAGAAGCGTTGGAAGCTGCAAAAGGCAATAGTCATTCATTGAGTCTCGATGTGTACGATCAGTGGGCGTCGATGAATAAAACGGGCCAATGGCGGTTCACGCCCCCAACACATGTGGTTGTGGCGTTCCTTGAAGCCTTGCGTTTGCACGAAATTGAAGGTGGTGTTGCCGGACGGTTGGCAAGATATACCAAAAATCGGGATACTTTAGTTGGCGGTATGAGAGAAATTGGTTTTGAAACCCTCTTGGAAAATGAGTGGTTATCGCCTATTATTACTACTTTCTTCAGCCCGAATGATCCAAACTTCGATTTTAACCGTTTTTATAACGAAATTAAGTCGCGTGGATTTGTCATTTATCCCGGTAAGTTGACGGAAGCCGACAGTTTTCGCGTTGGCTGCATTGGATTGCTTGATCACACCGTAATGTCGGGCGTCGTCAAGGCTGTAAAGGAAAGTTGTGAAGTAATGGGCGTGAAGAATTTCGGCCCCCCTGACGGAGTGAAATAAAACATTGGACGCAACTGCTGTATTGATAAGTTTACTTGGTGGGGTTTGCCTCTTGTTATGGGGCCTGAGAATGGTCAATACAGGGGTGACCCGAGCATTCGGACGGGAGCTTGGAAAAGCTCTTAACTTTAGCCTGAAAAACAGGGTGAAGTCTTTCTTGGGTGGCCTTGGCGTCACAATGCTTCTTCAAAGCAGTACAGCAACCGCGTTATTGACGGCGTCGTTTGCAGGGCGCGGTCTTGTTACCGCCTCTGCCGGGATCGCGGTTATGCTTGGGGCCGATGTGGGAACCACATTGGTTGCACAAGCGTTGAGTTTTGATCTTTCGTGGTTAGCGCCCGCACTCTTGTTTTTAGGTTTCATTCGCCATTCTACAGCGAAATCAACGCGCGCAAAAAACCTAGGACGTATTTTCCTCGGTCTCGGCATGATGCTGACGGCTTTGAAGCTTCTTGTCCTAGCATCGGGTCCTATTCGGGACTCTGAAGTCGCACAGTTCATTTTCAGCTCTCTGTCTGGTGAGCCTGTTATGACTGTCCTCCTCGGGGCATTAATAGCTTTTGTTGCTCATTCTAGCCTGGCAACGGTACTATTTATCATTACGTTGGTCTCTACCGGCGGTATTCCTTTTGTCGTTGCCTTGGCAATGATCCTTGGAGCTAATTTGGGTGGTGCGCTGCCCCCAGTTTTTGCAACGCTTCACGCGGATGCGGCGTCCCGTAGACCTCCCCTCGGTAATTTTATCTGTCGGCTTCTTGGTGTGATCGCGGTTTTACCATTCCTTGGGCTAATTGGGCCGGAGCTTGCAAAACTTACAGCCGATGAAGGTCGACAGATTGTTAATTTTCACACCTTCTTTAATCTCGGTTTGGCAGCGTTTTTCATCTTCTTTACAGGTCCACTTGGTAAACTTACCGAAAAGCTTATTCCTGAAAAAATTAACAACGATGCAAATGCACCGCGCCCTATGCATCTAGATAAAGCGGCGCTTGCGAGCCCGCAGCTTGCGATGGCAAATGCAGTACGTGATACATTACGCATGGGCGACATTTTAGAGAAAATGTTTCGCGATTTGCAGATTGCGTTCCAAACAAATAATAACGAGCAACTGAACATCGTGCGAGACGCGGACGAAGTCATTAAGGAATTTAATGCAGGCATTAAAAGCTACCTGACGGAACTTGGCCGTGAAATGCTTGAAGAAGAAGATGATAAGCGGTGCACGGAAATTATGACTTTCACCACAAATATGGAACATGTGGGGAATATCGTTGTGCTTAATATGGCTGATTTGGTTGAGAAAAGCTCAAAAAATCAAATGTCTTTTTCTAAAGAAGATATGGCAGATCATAACGAGCTGTTCCAAATGGCTGTTGCCAACCTAAAACTCTCCTTCAGTGTTTTCCTGACACGGGAGTGTGCACAGGCTGTGAGCCTAATACAGCAAAAACAAAAATTGCGGGATAAAGAACATAACGCTGTTAATGCCCATCTGGAACGGTTGCGCCGTGATGGTCAGATGGATGAAGGGTCTAGTGCAATGCATCTGGGGCTTTTAAGCGATCTTCGTCGTATCAATTCTTTAATTACAGCCGTTGCCTACCCTATTGTGCAAGGGGCTGAAAAGGATCGGAACGCTGATACCGCCACTGCCGGCTCGGAAAAAAGCGGCGAAAGTTATGACCCCGCAAGTAGTGTCTAATTTACATTGCGGCAGATGCGCTAAATTTCTCTCCTTTATTGACTAAGGGGGAGAAGCCTGTCTGGGTAATCTGTAATGATCGCATCGACATTCCAGCTTAGGAGCTGTTTTGCATATTCCGGATCATTGACTGTATAAACAAGGAATTTGAACCCCGCCTGTTGAACAGCCTTTACAATATCTTCGGTGACAAATTCACCTTGGCAATGGAAACTGGCGGCACCCACTTCGTTCAATCGTTTTTCCCAGTCGGGCGGAACTGCTTCTGTTAAATAACCAAGAGGTACATTTGGCACGAATTTCCCTACGGCATTTAGTGCTTCGATGTTGAAAGACGAGAGTAGGATCGGGAAATTCTCTTGCAGCTCGATTTGAAGCTGACGTCCAACAATTTCAGCCGTAGGAATTTGCCAACCATCCGTGGGTTTAATCTCAAGGTTCAAGCTCATATCCAATTGCTTCATGGATAAAAGGGCTTCGCTTAAAGTTGGAATTTTCTCGCCGGTATAGTGCTGAGAAAACCAGCTGCCGGCATCCAATGCTCTTACTTGCTCCAATGATTTCATAAGGACGGGGCCCTTACCATTAGTGCATCTGCGTACATCCATATCGTGATGTATGACGGTGTTATTATCCTGGGTTACCATGACATCTATCTCAATGGATTTAGTCCCAGCATTGGCTGCAGCCTTAAAAGATGAAAGGGTGTTTTCCGGTGCCAAACCTCTGGCGCCACGATGCCCTATAATTTTTGGCATTGTTTCAAAAAACGGTACTGTCATTCTACTCTGTCCATCTTAAGTGATATCATTCTTCGTTTAGGTCTTTAATCTTCGGTTATAGACCAATTAATAGGCGACTGATCAGTCTTTTCCAAATAATTATTTGTTTTTGAAAAATGTCCATTTCCAACGAACCCCCTGTAAGCTGAAAGAGGCGATGGGTGAGGACTTTTCAATACCAAATGTTTTGTCTCGTCAATGAGTTGTGCTTTGCGAATGGCATAACTACCCCAGAGCAGAAAGACGATATTTGTCCGCTCAATACTTAATATCGAAATCGCGGTATCCGTAAAAATCTCCCAGCCTTTTTTTTGATGAGAACCGGCATGTGCGGTCTCCACTGTTAAGACGCTATTGAGCAGGAGGACGCCTTGATCCGCCCAGCTTTCCAAATTCCCTTGGGCTGGGATGAGAAGGGATAAGTCCCTATTTATTTCTTTATAAATATTTTTAAGGGATGGGGGAATTTTGGTGTCTTTTCGAACAGAGAAACTAAGACCATGTGCCTGACCCGGACCGTGATAGGGATCTTGCCCTAAAATGACAACTTTCACGTCCTCAAACGGCGTGTGATTAAAGCTTGCTAGTATTTGGTCGCGATCTGGGTGGATTACTTTTTCTTTTTTATATTCTTGGCTCAGGAAAGTTCTGAGTTTGAGCATATAGTCTTTCTCAAATTCAGCCTGTAAGTGGTTTTTCCAGCTATTTGTTAGGGGTAGGTTTAGCATTCTATCAGGGCCGCTGAATTGTTGTTGATGGGTCGCTTTATTGTATGATGTGGTTGTATTATGACAGTAGAAAGAAAAGAAGCTTTAATTTAATATCCGTATTTTCGGCTGCCTTGACATCGGTGGCTAATTCTTCAATATTATTTGTACACAAATAAAAATGAACTGGGACTTATGGGCGATTATTTTCGGCCAGAATATTTGTCAGATGCTTTAACGCTTCTATCAGAAAAGAAGCTGACAGTGATAGCTGGCGGCACAGATTATTTCCCGACAAAAGTGGGGGAGCCCTTAGACGATTCCTTATTAGATATTACCGCAATAAAATCTTTGTCTGGGGTCAAGCAGTCTGACGATGGTTGGCACATTGGGCCTACGACAACCTGGTCAGAAATTCTGCAAACAGATTTGCCTGCGCTGTTTGATGGACTGAAAGCCGCTGCAAAAGAAGTTGGGGGCCGACAAGTTCAAAATTCTGGGACTATTGCCGGTAATATTTGCAACGCGTCCCCCGCCGCAGACAGTGTCCCGGTTTTAATCGCCCTCGGTGCAATCGTGGAGATTTCTCAACGCAAAGGCTCAACGTGGATGGCCATTGATGATTTCATTGTAAGTAATCGTCAAACAAAGCTGCAAAGCAATGAAATTTTGACCAATATCTTTATTCCTCACACTGATCCTCTCCGTACTAGGAGTTCCTTTTATAAATTGGGTTCTCGTCGTTATCTTGTCATCTCAACTGTTATGATCGCCGGACTGATTGAATGGAATGATCAGTTTCAAATTACAAACTGCAAGATTGCCATCGGTTCCTGTTCTGCGGTGGCAGTGCGTTTAAATGCGCTCGAAGAAGTGCTTGTGGGTTTGATGTTATCGGAGGATTTGGCGCAAAAAATTGAGGTTAGTCATTTGGCAGCGCTAACCCCTATAGATGATGTCCGCGCAACAGCAGATTATAGGTCCTCGAGCGCGTTCGTTCTGGTGAAACGCATGTTGAATGACTGGAGAATTGCACATGACACATGACATAAGACTGCATGTTAATGGACAACATTATACAGTTAATGCTTCACCAGCGACGCGTTTGTCTGACATTTTACGGGATGATTTGGGACTGACGGGAACAAAAATTGGCTGCAATGCCGGTGATTGTGGTGCCTGCACGGTATTGCTCGGGGGCCGTCAGGTTTGTTCTTGTTTAACGGCTGTGGGCCAAGTGGCAGGTCGGGACGTACGGACCGTAGAAGGGCTTGCAAAAGAAGGCGTTCTGAGTGAGTTGCAAAATTCTTTTTTGCGTCATGGTGCTGCCCAATGCGGGATTTGCTCTCCTGGGATGTTAATGGCCGCGACAAGCTTACTTGATGAAAATCCATCTCCTAATCGCGTAGAAGTCGAGGATGCGCTTGGTGGTGTGCTTTGCCGTTGCACGGGATATCAGAAAATAATTGAGGCTGTTCTTGATGTGACAGTATCGACGCACTCTGTTGAACCGATCGCGGGCACGGCTGTTGGACGTTCCATTCCGAAATTGGATGGGGCGGCAAAACTTATGGGAACTGAGAAATATGGCTCGGATGATATCCCCAAAAATGTCCTTTGGGTTCGAATTTTGCGATCTCCCCACGCATCAGCCACTGTGGAATTTGGTGATTTGGAGACAGCGGCAAAAGGGATCGACGGCTTAAAAGGAATACTGACTTCGAAAGATATCCCCTTTAATCGCTTTGGGATTTACCCCGTTGGAAAAGACCAGCCGGTTTTAAGCGATGGCATTGTTCGTTATCGAGGGGATGCCGTGGTTGCTGTCGTGGGAGAGCGTCAGGCTGTTAACGCCACCCGTTTAAGCGATCTACCAATTGTATTTAAGGTCTTGGAGCCTGTGATCGGTGTCGATGCAGCGAAAGCGCTAGCTGTGAGGCAACTTCATGAGGACAAGCCAGGTAACCTTCTAATAGAAGGGGCGGTCTTGAAGGGAGATGTTGGCAGAGCTTTTACTAAAGCCGCCGTGATTGCCGAGGGCGAGTTCGAGACGCATTTTGTCGAACACGCCTATATTGAGCCAGAGGCCGGTTGGGCACAGCGCGTTGGTGATCGGGTGGAAGTTCATGTTACAACGCAAGCCGTTCACATGGACCGCGATGAAATATCGAGTGTTTTACAAATAGACAAAGACAGAGTGCGGGTTGTTCCAACGGCTTGCGGGGGTGGCTTTGGCGGTAAACTGGATGTTTCTATTCAGCCAATTTTGGCCGTTGCTGCTATGAAATATGATCACCCGGTCGCTTATATTTACGAGCGACCAGAAAGCATGGCGGCCAGCACGAAACGCCATCCATCCAAGATCAGTAGTCGTTTTGCCGCTGATAAAAATGGAAAATTGCTCGCCGCAGAAATGACAGCTGACTTTGATACAGGTGCATATGCATCATGGGGTCCAACGGTCGCGGGGCGCGTTCCCGTTCATGGAAGCGGCCCTTATTTCGTGCCCAATGTTCATGTGAAGGGGCGCGGGTTTTTCACTAATGCGCCGCCCGCCGGCGCTTTCCGTGGTTTTGGCGTTCCGCAAGCCGCCATCGCCCATGAGGCTATGATGGATGATTTGGCGGAAAGCATTGGCTTGGATCGACTTGAAATTCGACAGATCAATGCCATTGAAGCGGGACAGGAAACTGCTACTGGCCAAAAACTTCACGCGAGTGCAGGCCTTGGGGCTTGTTTGGATGCACTGAAACCTCATTGGGACGTACTTCATCATTCGGCCAAAAGCTTTAATGAAAAAAGTAGCGGCATTAAGCGGCAGGGTGTTGGGATTGGAGCCATGTGGTATGGCATTGGCAATACTGCTTTATCGAACCCCTCGACCATCGAAGTTGGCGTAGATCCGACGGGCAAGATTATATTGTTTAATGGGGCGGTTGATGTGGGCCAAGGATCGAACACCATTTTACCGCAGATTTGCGCAGATGCCGCGGGCCTGCCAGTACAATTATTTGATTATATCATGGGCGATAGTGATCTGACAAAAGATGCGGGGAAAACGTCAGCCTCTCGCCAAACTTTTGTGTCTGGAAAAGCTGCTTTGCTCGCTGGGCAAGATTTACGATCTCAAATTCTTCGCCATGTAAATGCGGGAGAAGATGCGGATCTCACAATAGCGGATGGCACAATTTATATTCAGGATGCGGATATACGTCATCGGATTGAGCTAGATACTTTGCCTCTTCTGGGAAATGGCATGGTCTTTCTGGGAGAAGGGTGTTTTGATCCACCAACCACACCCCTCGATGAGAATGGGCAAGGCGATCCCTATGCAACATATGGTTTCGCCGCACAGATAGCTCTTGTTGAAGTTGATATGGAACTTGGAACCACGTCCGTTAAAAAAATAGTAGCGGCCCATGATGTTGGGAAAGCCATCAATCCGCAGCAAGTTGAGGGGCAAATTCACGGCGGTATCGCGCAAGGCTTAGGGCTTGCCTTAATGGAAGAATATATTCCGGGCGTTACGGAAAACCTTCATGATTATCTTGTGCCGACAATCGGGGATATGCCAGAAATGGAAGTACTTATTATTGAAGATGCCGAACCGCTAGGCCCCTTTGGTGCTAAGGGCGTCGGGGAGCCGGGATTGGTGCCAACAGCGCCTGCAATCTTTGGCGCTATTCGCCATGCGACGGGCGTTCGGGTTACGGAAGCACCGTTTCTACCGCACAAATTAAAAGCGGCTCTTATGAAGACGGAGATATTAGCATGAGTGACATCGGCGGGAGGCAGGGTAGCGAGCTTGTTAGATGCGACGCCTGTCCCGTTCTTTGCCGAATAAGGATTGGACGAAGCGGCGCCTGCGATCGATATGCAAATTGGGAGGGTGTCTTAACCCGCGTTGACCCCCTGGTTGTTCTTGAAAAATCTGAAGAGGTTACAATTTTCGCCGAAGAGGGGCACGAGTGGTCCGGGGATATTGTGCCAAAAAAGACGTCGTTTGTAACAGGCGTTGGTGCCGGGACCACTTATCCAGATTATAAACCCGCCCCTTTTATCATTGGTGCAAAAGTTGGGGGCGTGGATACGGTAACGGTGGTTTCTGAAGGCGTGTTTAGCTATTGCGGCGTTAAAGTGAAAATTGATACCGACCGCTATGTGGGGCCTGAGACTGCCACGGTTTATGCGGATGGCGAACAAGTCGGTCATGTAACCACGGCTGAATATGGAAGCCAAATGCTCTCTTTAGGCGGGGTCAGGCACTTAACTGGCGGGACGAAGAAAGAAGGCCGCATAACCTGTGAGACGCTCCTGAACCTATGTAACAAAAAGGCAGTAGATTTACACGTTGAGGGCGGTGCTAACATTACGGTGCAGGCGGGTAAACCTCCCATTGTCGATGGGGAGGTTGAGGCACGGATGCGCGTTGGATGCGGGTCCGCCACCATTGGTATTTTTGCGCCCCAATGGCATGGTAAGGTAGATGAGGTTATTGTTGTCGATGATCATATTACAGGTGTTCTGACAGAACATCAGGCCGGCCAGTTTTTGGAAATGCCGTTATCGGGCATTCGGGTGCGCGGACGTAAATCGACGCCCGGCCGGTATTTTCAAGTAGCAGATCATGGGGCCGGTTGGGGCGGTACGGATATTAAAGATCCTTTGGATATAATTGACCGAATTGACCCTAAAAAAGCGAAGTCCGGCATGACACTCCTTATGGTGTCTACCACGGGGCAAGACAGTGCCTGGTTTGTCTTGAATGAGGATTTGATACCAACGCCTGCGCCCATGCCCCCGGAAATTAGGGACGTTGTGGACCGGATTGCAGAGAATTGTGAACCGGCACTCTGTACCGTTTTATTCATGGCGGGGGCCGGTGGGTCGCTTCGGGCTGGTGCCACGATAAATCCCGTACGGCTAACCCGCTCCGTGAAAGATGCCCTGACCAAAGTCACTTGCGGCGGGGCGCCCGTCTTTACTTGGCCGGGGGGAGGTATAACAGTGTTGGTTGATGTGAGTAAAATGCCAGAAAGTTCCTTTGGATATGTCCCAACACCGGCTTTGGTCGCGCCCATCGAATTTACGATGAGTGCCGTTGATTTCAAAAATATGGGAGGGTATGTGGAGAATATAGTCTCTCTCGATAAAGTATTGAAAGACAATGACATTACTAAAATTGATTTTGGTGATTTGCCATGACGGGTCAAGCAGTTACGCGCATGATGGTGGATGGCCGGCGTCTTCATATGCAGCACGGTCCCATGGATATTATAGCGGAAGCCTTTGGCGCAGAAGATGAAATTGCCAAGGCTTACAAGCAAGGAAGCGATTTTTTTCAGACAGTCCTTGAGGTGTTAGTGAGCGACCTAGATGATCTAAAGAAATCAATAGATCCCAATCAAGTTCCCGAATTTAAAGGGATCGCCCTTGCCATGTGGCGGGCCGCCCACTTGTTCTCTGAAAATCGGTATGTGACGCCTATGGCTGCTGTCGCCGGGGCTGTGGCGGATGGGGTTAAACACGCCATGCTAAACGGACGCCATTTAGAAAAATTATACGTTAATAATGGAGGCGATATTTCTCTTCATTTATCCGGACAGGCTACATTTTCAAGCGCCATTATTGAGGATCAGGATCGCCCATGCGTGAATGCAAAATTGATAGTGAGGGCAGAGGATAACATTTCTGGCGTCGCGACTTCTGGCTGGCGCGGGCGTTCTTTCTCACGGGGTATTGCTGATGCTGTCACTGTCCTCGCAAAAACAGCGGCAAAGGCTGACGTCGCCGCAACACTCATTGCGAATGATGTTTTTATTAGTAGCCCGTCGGTGCAGCAAGAACCTGCAAACTCGTTGCGGGATGACACGGATTTGGGAAACTTACCGGTTACGGTGAATGTTGGTGAGTTATCTCCGTTTGAAATAAGCACAGCCCTGCAAAACGGATTAGATACTGCTCAAATTTTTTTGAATATGGGTTTAATCGACGGTGCGTATTTGTCCCTGCAAGGGCAACGCAAAACTGTAAGCATAAACAAGACAATATGGGAGAGGGATGCGGCATGAGTGATTTGGTACGGGTAAGAAAAATTTCGACGCAAATTGAAGAAGTGTATCACGAGGGCGGGCCCGCAAGGACCGACCCAATCAGACGTGGGTCAATCGTTGCTGTTGTTGAAAATCCGTATGCGGGCGGGTATGTGGAGGACATCACCCCCTTTATGGATGCCTTGAAGCCTTTGGGATTAAAACTGGCAGAGCAGCTAATTAATGCGCTGGGCGGTGACCCATCCGTGATTACAAGTTATGGCAAGGGTGCCATTGTCGGCGAAGATGGGGAAATGGAACATGGCGCCACTTGGCACGTCGCGGGCGGATATGCCATGCGAGAAGCCTTGGGCAAAGCCTTGGCGATTGTTCCGTCATCAAAAAAAGTTGGCGGTATGGGCGCGCGATTGGAAATACCCGTGACCCATAAAGATGCATCCTATGTTCGCAGCCATTTCGATGCCATGGAAGTTGGATTGCCAGATGCCCCGCGGCGACGTGAAATCCTGTTTGCATTGGTCATGACAACGGGGGGCCGGGTTCATGCGCGCCTTGGCGGTTTGGCGGCCGATGATATTTCAAAAAATGACGGCCTGCGCTAATTGAATTTGGGGTGCTGAGTGATATGGCAAATACAGTGATTGGGGTCGATGTCGGTGGGACTTTCACCGACTTGATTTCTGTGGATACGCAATCGGGGAATGTGCAAATTTCCAAAGTCCCAACGACGGGGGAGAACCAAGCTTTTGGGGTTATCAATGCGATTAAAAGTATTGAGGGAAAGCTAGAGACTATCTCTGCGATCAGTCATGGCACCACCACCACAACTAATGCATTGCTGGAGCGAAAAATCGCACGCGTCGGCCTGATCACCACAATGGGGTTTCGGGATGTTCTGGAACTTGGGCGGCGGACAAGACCCCAACCCTACGGGCTGAAAGGCCAGTTTGAACCCCTCATTTCACGGGAATATCGCTTGGAAGTGCCCGAGCGGATTGACGCGGACGGATGTGTTGTGACGCCACTGGATGAAGCGGCCTTTAAAAGAGCGTTAGATCAGTTGATTGAGCTTGGAGCTGAAAGCCTTGTTATTCACTTTCTACACTCCTATAAAAATTCGGATCATGAAAAACGAGCCCTGACGCTGGCTAAAAAGCATTGGCCCAACGGATATATTACCGCAGGGCACGAAATATTATCTGAATATCGGGAATATGAGAGAGGAACAACCGCCGCCATTAATGGGGCAATTCGGCCCGTGTTGGAACGTTATATAACGCAGTTGCAAGAAACATTAAAAGCAGAAGGGTTTAAGCACGATCTTCTGGTTATGCAGGGAAATGGCGGTAGCATCTCCTCAAAGATTGTGGCGGAGACCGCGGTCAATACGGTGATGTCTGGCCCTGCCTCTGGTGTGATGGCCGCGGCTGCTATCTGCCGGTCGGCTAAAATAGATAAAGTCATTACCTATGATATGGGGGGCACAAGTTCCGATGTTGGTCTTGTACAAAACGGGGTTCCGCAAGTCACAGCGGAGCTCGACCTTGAATATGGTATGCCCATTCATGTGCCCATGGTGGATGTCCACACGATAGGAGCGGGCGGTGGGTCCATTGCTTTTGTGAATGACGCGGGCATGCTTCAAGTGGGACCGTTGAGCGCCGGTGCGTCGCCGGGTCCCATCTGTTATGGACGTGGGGGCATTAGGCCGACCATTACAGATGCAAACCTTCTTTTGGGACGGCTAGACGAGACTTTACTTCTGGGCGTTGAAAATCCTGTATCTTTAGATCAAGTGCGGGAGATTTTTGTCACTGAAATTGGATCTCATTTTGGCATGAGCGCTGAACAAGCCGCGAGTGCGATTTTGCGTGTTGCCAATAACAAAATGGCTGGGGCAATCCGTCTTGTGAGCCTATCTAAAGGACATGACCCAAGAGATTATTCTCTCTTTGGTTTTGGGGGCGCGGGACCGTTACACAGCGCAGCCCTTGCAAAAGAATTATCAATTCCACGTGTTGTTTTGCCTGCAAGGCCCGGCATTACCAATGCACTGGGATGTGTTGTCTCTGACTTACGACATGATTTTGTGAACACGATTAATATGCCTCTCGATGTGCTGGACATCACCCAAGTGCATTCAATTATCTCAACACAAATTGAACAAGGGCGGGAGGCTATTGAACGGGATAATGTGAAAATTGAAGAAATCATTTTTCTCTATTCCGCAGATATGCAGTTCCAAGGTCAAAGCCACATGCTCAGTGTTCAAATAAGTGGGCCCGATGTAACGTTAGCCGAGCTTGATGCGCGATTTAACGAAGTCTATTGGGATCGTTTCGCTGTGGAATTACCAGAAATTCGGGCTGTTCTCGTTAATTTACATACAGCTATTATCGGTCGCCGGGAGAGCTTGGATTTAGAAGTTCTTATCGGATCTGACCATAAAAAGACACTAGCGGAGGCTTATCGCACTGAACGCGCCGTCATGTTCGATGGGGAGTGGCATAAAACCCCTATTTATGAGCGGAAATACTTGCCGCGCAACCTACACCTTACTGGGCCAGCCATTATTGAACAAATGGACACCACCATCCTTATTGAGCCCGGAGATAAAGTTCAAATGGATGAAATTGGAAATCTGATTGTGGAGGTCTTCGATGAAAAAAATTGACCCGATTACCTTATCCGTTATTCAAAATGGTTTAATCCAAGTTTGCAACGAAATGGATTTGGCTTTTGTCCGGGCTGCTTTCAGTCCGGTAATCTCGGAAGCGCTGGATCGATCTGATGGCATTTATGCGGCGGATACGGGGGAGCTTATTGCACAAGGAGAACTTGGGCTTCCGATATTTGTGGGAACCATGCAATTTTCAACACAAGCTGTTATTGAACGGGCCAAAAACGTAAAGCCGGGAGATATCTACATTGTCAATGATCCGTATTTAGGCGGCACTCATTTAATGGATGTAAAATTTGTACGGCCTTTTTTCTACGAAGGAAAATTATGGTCTTGGCTTGCCAATACAGGGCATTGGCCTGATTTGGGTGGCTCGGTGCCCGGAGGGTTTTCGGCGAATGCGACGGAAGTTGAACAAGAAGGCCTGAGATTACCTCCTGTGAAGCTCTTTAAAGAAGGGGTGTTGGACGAGGAAATCCTATCGATAATTTTATCGAACATACGCATTGCCGATCAGCGTATTGGGGATATAAAAGCGCAAGCCTCTGCCTTATCAATTGGGGAGCAACGCTTAACAGATTTGTTGGATCGTTACGGCGAGGCAGTTGTTAGCGATGCGATTGCAGAGCTCAAAATCCGTGCGGCGGAGCAAATGAGGTCCAAAATATCTGATATTCCCGACGGCGTGTATCAAGGAGTCGCGTTTGTGGATTCCGATGGCGTTGTTGATGAGCCGTTAAAAATAGATATGAAAATAACCTCATCGGGGGATGAATTACATTTTGATATGTCGGGTTCAAGCGCTCCCTGTTTGGGGCCAATGAATTCAGTTATTGCAACAACAAAATCTTCTATCTATTTGGCAATAAAGCATATTTTTCCAGAAATCCCTATTAATTCAGGAACTTTCGAGCCTCTTAAAATAACCGAACCCCATGATACTTTTCTGTATGCAAAATACCCACGGCCCGTCTCAGGCTGTGCTGCGGAAGTTAGTCAGCGTATTGCAGAAGCCGTCTTTAATGCCTTGGTCGACGTGATCCCGGAGCAATTATTTGCAAGTCCCGCAGGCACGTCTGGTAATCTTGCAATCGGTGGATATGATCCGTTACGGGATAAATCTTACGTGATGTATGTGATCTCTGGCGGCGGATATGGTGGCTATTTGGAAGGGGATGGGCTGTCTAACGGATGCTCCACTATCGGGATTTCCAAAACAACTCCGATTGAGGTAATGGAACAGTTTTACCCAATTCTGTTCGAAGAATATTCTTTGCATGAAGGGTCTGGTGGCGCGGGCGAGATGCGGGGCGGTTTTGGTGTGAATTATAAGATAAAGCTTCGCCGCGGTGAGGCGCGTGCTTCTATGGTTATGGATCATGGTCGTTTTGGCCCATTGGGTGCGCTGGGTGGTCATGACGGTGGTCTGAATAAAGTGGAGGTCACTATAAATAATGAGAAATACACGCCGCCACATTTGTCAAAGGATCAGGATATCCAAATAAAAGTTGGCGATAGTATTGCAGTATCGACGCCAGGCGGCGGCGGGTTCGGGGAGCCTTATTTACGGGATCCGTTGAAAGTTGCCAAGGATGTCGCCAAGGAATACTACTCTATAGATGAGGTTCGAACGCGATTTGGTGTCGCCTTAGATCCAATCGATGGATCAGTCTTTGAGGCCGAGACAAAAGCTCTTCGGGAAGAGTGATTGAATTTAGCTATTGCTGCACCTACTTTGATGGTCAAACCGTCACAGGACAAAAGCAACGAGGATCATATGGAAGAATCGCAAATTGCAGGGGCGCTTGCTCAAATCATGCCTTTGGCGTTGAATAGCCTTAATTTAGGACAAGATTGCGGAAGCGTTGGTTTAATCATTGTGGATGAAGTGAACGGTTTTGCCACTGTAGGGGCGGGCTATTTGGCACCGGCGGAGCCAAATGCCCAAGTATCGACAATGGTGTCCGAGACCAACCGCCTTGCACGCCAGTTTTCTGAAAAAGAGTGGCCGATTTTAGCCTTTTTGGATACCCATGAGCCCGGGCGGGGAGAGCCACCTTATCCTCCTCATTGCGAAAAAGGGTCAGGTGAAGAAGAATTGGTTCCTGAGCTTAAATGGCTAGAAACAAATCGAAATACCACGCTTGTTCGAAAAGACTGCATTAATGGATTTATTGGAGCATTTGGTAGTGACGGGAAGAATGCCGTTGTTGACTGGGCTTATAACAACAAGCTGACGGATATTCTAGTCGTCGGAATTTGTACTGACATTTGCGTCATGGATTTTGTCCTGACCACTTTAAGCGCGCGTAACCACGGCATGTTGGGTAGTCTAAAAGACATTTATGTTTATGAAAAGGGCTGCGCTACTTACAATCTGCCTCGCGAATTAGCGATAGCAAGAGACCTGCCCGAGACGGCCGCCCATCCTCAGGAAGTCACACATTACATGGGGTTGTACTTTATGGCGTCTCGTGGTGCGAAGCTTGTGAGTAGTATTATAAGTTAAACTGATTAAATTAATTATAATTATCGATTTGATTTATTCTAGTTCTCTTTACATACTCCGACCAACTTGAAAATCAGTTACACCTTCTATTTCGTTTAAACGAGGAAAAATAACATGAGTGAGAATGCAGATTTCGTATATACCCGTTCTTATCGCGGTAAAGTTCGTGCCCTAGTTTTGGATTGGAGCGGCACTACAGCTGACGCTTACGTGATCGCACCTGCCGTTGTTTTCGTTGAAGTTTTTAAAAGCCAAGGCGTGGAAATTTCTATGCTTGAAGCACGCGGCCCAATGGGTTTGCGTAAAGATTTGCACATCAAAATGTTAACTGAAGATCCGGTCATTCGGGAACGTTGGAAATCCATCAAAGGCAGCTACCCAACACAAGCTGATGTTGATGTAATGTTCAAAGAATTTGTGCCTGCACAGGTTGCTGTATTGCCAGAATATTCAGGTTTGCTTCCTGGTATTGCTGAAGTCACACAAAAAATCCAGGCCGATGGTATTAAAATCGGTGTATCAACAGGTTTTACGCGTCCTATGGTTGACGTTTTGCTTGCTGCCGCTCGGAAACAAGGCTTCAACCCAGACGTAACTGTTGCGGGTGATGAAGTTGAAAACGGCGGGCGTCCAAAACCACATATGGTTTACAAAAACATGGACCTATTGGACATCACAACTGTTCAGTCTGTTGTTAAAGTTGACGACACGACATCCGGTGTTGGTGAAGCATTGAATGCAGGTTGCTGGGGCGTTGGTGTTGCGCGCTACAGTAACTACATGAACATTAATTCTTATGAAGAAGCCGCTGCGCTTTCTGAAGAAGAAATCGCACGTCTTACTGAAGAAACGCGTGAACTTCTTCGTAAAGCTGGTGCCCATTATGTGATCGATACCATTGTTGAATTGCCTGCTGTTATCGAAGACATTAATGCCCGTTTGGCACGCGGCGAACGCCCATAAGTCTTCCCTGACTTTAAATAGGAACCGCGCTCACCGATTATTTGGTGGACGCGGTTTTTTTTGTCAAATTTCTGACCCCTCGTACAAGTTCACGCCTTTGTGAGGAGATATTTGTGCTAAAGTAAGTAAATTGTGCTGGAATTGAAGGGGAATTCAGTATGGATGGCTTGCGACTGGACAATGTGAAAACCGCCTTTGATAATGGCGAAGAAGTCGGCCCCGTCTCTTTCTATCTCCCTAAAGGCGAGATGATGGCCCTGTTGGGGGCGTCTGGTTCGGGCAAGACAACGACCCTTAGAATGATTGCCGGGCTCTCCCCCCTCCATGAAGGGCAATTTTTCTTTAACAAAAGTGATATTAGCGGCATGCCCATTCGACTTCGAAAAGTTGGCATGGTGTTCCAAAATTTTGCTCTCTTCCCACATTTAAATGTTTCAAAGAACATTAGTTTTGGTCTTCGTATGGAAGGTAAAAGCAAAGACTTCATTCAGGATAAATTGGACTGGATTTTAAAGAAAACTCATTTGGTAGGGCTTGAAAACCGCTTCGTAAATGAGTTGTCTGGGGGACAGAAACAACGGGTTGCTCTTGCGAGGACGCTGGTCAAGGATCCTGACATCCTTTTGCTTGATGAGCCTTTATCCAATCTAGATGCCAATCTTCGAGAAGAAGTCGCCCTCTTTATTCGAGAGCTTCAACGCGACCTTGGTATAACAACCGTATTTGTCACCCATGATCAGGAAGAAGCGTTAATGCTGGCCGACCAGGTTGTTGTGATGGATGGCGGAAAAATACTTCAACAAGGGAGCCCGGTTGATGTTTTCGAGCGACCAACAAGCAGGACAGTTGCCGAGTTCATGGGGGCGCTAAACCTATTACCGGGTAAAGTGACTGGAGCGGGGCAAGTGGATTGCGGCATTGGTGAAATACGAGTGTTAAAATCCCTTCTCGATTACAAGGATATCGGGGATCAAACCACGTTGATGATCCGTCCAGAACATATTCGAATTGATACTGTATTTGGTAATACGAATGCAGAAATGCAAAATTTTTCAGGCGTTGTCACCTCCGCAAGATATCAAGGGGGGAGCATGAGTTACCGAGTTTCCGCTGGTCAGTCGGAATTGTCAGTACGTCAAGATAGCAGAGTAAGAATTGACGTTGGACATGATGTTTTTCTTTCTTTTTCACCAACTCATGTTTGGCCGTTGCCAGACGACCAGCTTCAATAAGTAAGGGTTTCCATCGTATGAATTTATTGAAAATTTTGATAAGCGGCTTTTTGCTAAATACAGTAATTTCACTACCCGCTAGTTCCGCTGATAAGGACGCGGGGACTTTTCGGTCGGAATTCATCGCAGGTGAGCTGTCTTGGGATGACGTTGAAAAGAGAGCAAAGGAAGAAGGCTCTATTAACTGGTTTCATTGGGGCGGGAGCGAACAACTCAACAGTTGGATAGAGCATTCGGTTGTACCGAAGCTCGCGGCAAAAGGGATCACGCTGAAAACCACAAGAATTGCTGGAACGCGCGATGCTGTCGATCTCGTTCTGACGGAACTTGCAGCGGGGCGTGGGGTCGGGCAGGGTAGCGTCGATATGATTTGGCTAAACGGGGATAATTTTTATACTTTAGCAAAGCAAAAGGCACTTTTTGGATCTTTTGCCGACAAGCTTCCAAACTCAAAATACTTTGAGTTCGAGAAGGAAGATCCAAGGGCTCTCCTTAATCTCTCCGATTTTGGGACGCCAACCTTGGCCCGTGAAATGCCTTGGTCCGGGGAGCAGTATATATGTTATTTGGACACAAAAAGGTTACCCCGAGAACATGCTCCTAAAGATTTCGTAGAACTTGAGATTTGGCTGAAAAAGAACCCAGGACGGTTTACATATGTAAAACCACCTCACTATATCGGGAATACTTTTGTTCAGACTGCCCTTTATGCCTTTAATTCAAATGGTCATGGATACAAAGAATTCCAGCGTCCGATTACTAGTTTTACGGCGGATGAATTTACCAAGCTTGTTCAGCCAGGGTTTGAATATTTAAAGCGTATAGAACCTCTTCTTTTGGGAGGGGAGACACCATTTTATCCTCAAAACCAATCGGTAAATCAATCATTGTTTAATAATGGTGAGGTAGATTTCGGATGCGAATTTGGTCTTTATCTCGTGCATAACAACATAAAAACAGGCGCTTTTTCTGAGACAACAGAAACGCTTGCATTTCCAAGCAGTGGAATGATCAAGAATAAAAACTTTCTTGCAATCCCAATCAATGCGCCTCATCCGGCAGCGGCCTTGGTGTTTGCAGATGTCATGTCATCTTTGGATTTACAATTATCAAAATTGAAGGAAATTGGATATCCATTGGGTGTCGATATTTGGAAATTATCCGATGTAGATGTACAAGCTGCGAAAGCGGCAGCACCGCCCCTACATGGGGTCACTGCTGAGGAACTGGGAGGCCTTGCTGTCTCAGATACCAATGCATCTCTCGTCATGGTGATTGAGAAAATCTGGATTGATTATATCGAAAAGAAATCCAGTTTGCCTTTTGCTGAAATCGTGGCGAAATATGTAAATGCTAGTTAACAATTTATGAGGCAGCGGAAAACAGGTGAATGGGATTTTTTACGGTTGGTGGGATTGGTCCCCGCATCCGTAGTAATGCTTGTTTTCTTTGTCGGTGCACTTCTTATCTGTGTCGTTCAAAGCCTAGGCTATGCTCCCCAATATGGCATAAATCAGTTTCCGACATCGCACTATTACCAAACCTTTCTTCAAGGTGACGGGTTTTGGCATATGTTGGGCCTTACATTTTATTATGCTGTGGTGCCAACTGTCATTGGTGCCGTTCTAAGTTTGTTTTTGAGTATCGCCTTTGCAAAGACGTTCAAAGGACGAGGGTTTGCTTTATTTGTCTATAAAATTCCCTTGGCTGTTCCCTATCTAGTGGGCGTTAGTATTGTTATCCTTCTGTTCGCAAATGGTGGTTTATTTGCACGGCTGTTTTATGCGTTGGGCATAATTTCAAGCCCAGCTGATTTTCCTCGTCTTCTGCAAAATACGGAAGGGTGGGGGATTATGATGGTGTATCTATGGAAACAAGTGCCCTTCATGACGATGATGCTTTATTCCAATTTACTTGTATTGGGGCGGCAAGAGGAGGAGAGCGCGCTCTTGCTTGGAGCCTCAAATTTTCAAATATTCTTTCATGTGACACTTCCGCGTCTTATGCCCTCACTGGTGGGCAGTACGCTTATCATTTTTGCTTTTAATTTTGGATCCTTTGAAGTTCCTTTTATTTTAGGCGCGGGGTATCCGAATACGTTGACTGTCGAGGCTTGGCGCCTATTTGATGATTCCGATTATACTAGGCGCCCTGAGGCTATGGCGATTGTCATGTTTGTAACCTTGATTTCAAGCCTGAGTATTTTGGCTTATCTCATTTTATATCGCCGGTTTGAGAGAAAGCGCGGACGGGTATGAGATCGTTATCGAAATTACAGCGCGTTGCCATTTTTTTTCTTTTGGCGGGAATTATTGGCCCCTTAGCGCCCTTGACCGTTGCCTCATTGGCTTTTCGCTGGGGCTGGCCCGATTTATTACCCAGCATTTGGTGGTGGGAAAAACGAGAGGCCTTACAGACACCCCTCGCTTGGGATTATATCTTCGATCCTGTCTCTCGTGTTGGTCCAGCTTTGCAAAATACGATACTAATAGCTGTTTCGGTGACCTTGCTGGCACTTTTAATATCCCTACCGGCGGCAAAAGTACTCGCCACCCAAAAATTCAAAGGTAAGTCGTTATTTGAGCTGTTTTTGGCGGCCCCGCTGATCGTGCCAGAAATGGCCGTGAGTCTGGGGATGCTTTTGGTTTTTTTGCAATTTGGTTTGCAAGGAAATCTGGGCGCAATCATCCTTGCTCATTTGGTGCCTGTAATCCCCTATATGGTCCGTGTTTTGACCGTTATATATGGGGAGCTAGATAAGGGAATGCTGGAACAAGCGGCCCTCCTTGGGGCTAGTCGGTTTCAAATTTTTAGGCATGTGGAGCTTCCTCTGATCTTGCCCGGGGTCTTGGCCGCAGCACTTTTCTCAATTTTAATTTCCACGAATATCTTTTTGCTCACCTTCTATGTTGGGCAAGGTCAAATAGATACTCTGGCGACCCTTTTATTTTCGAAAATCCGAGGAGGAGGGGCGTTAGATCCTGTCTCTGCGGGCTTAACGCTTGTGATTATATTACCGGGCCTGTTGTTTCTTGCGTTCACGCATCGAACCTTGAAAGAAGAGGTTTTCTCTGGCGGTATCAATAAATCCTGACGTTGCACTATCGAGCTTTACTGCAGCCGGGAGGTTGATCTTCATTGACAAAGCAGGCCTTCAAATGGCAAGGGAAGGATCAGAGAAGTATATCGTGGATACAAGAATAACCTATTAGGTTAAGGGCACTTTTTATGATCGTCGTATTTGGCTCAATTAATATTGATCAAGTTTATCAGATGACTGACCTTCCCAAACCGGGGGAGACTGTTCATGGATCCGGGTATCTGCAGGTGCCTGGTGGCAAAGGTGCTAATCAAGCCCTTGCTGCGCGCCGTGCTGGGGCCTCCGTTGTCATGGTTGGCAGCGTTGGAGATGATGTCAATGCGGAGCCAGCCCTATCCTTGATGAAAGCCGATAAAGTCGATTTGTCCGCGTTAAATGTTGGGAGCAATCCAACTGGATGTGCGGCTATCTGGGTGGATGGTGAGGCGGAGAATTCCATTGTTGTCGTTGCTGGGGCCAATGCGGATTTAAAAGCAGACTTAGTTACGGATAATATGCTGCAGGACGCCCATTACCTGTTATTGCAAATGGAAGTTCCTGCTGAAGAGAATTGGGCCTTGCTTGCCAGAGCACGAGCGGCAGGCACTAAAACTATGCTTAACCTGGCACCTGTCTCGTCAATTCCAGAACATGCCCTTCAAGATCTGGATTATCTGGTTGTCAATGAAGTCGAAGCGACGGCACTTGCTAAGCAGTATAATCTTGCAGGCGTTAGCGGCGCAGAATTGGCCCAGACGCTGGCGTCTACTTTTAACCTGACATGCGTACTGACCCTAGGCGGGGCCGGGGTTATCGCTGCGGCAAATGGACAAATGGTTCAAAATGACAGCTTGAAGATAAAGCCTGTTGATACGACTGCGGCTGGAGATAGCTTTATAGGGGGGTTTGCGGCAGCGCTTAGCGAAGATCGCAGCCTGGAAGAGGCTTTGAAATTTGCAACCGTGACCGCTGGGCTTGCCTGTACAGTTGCTGGAGCGCAATCAAGCATTCCTTATCGGGAAAAAATTGATGCGGTATTGCAAAGCCTCGAATAGGAAAAGCTTTGCCAATACCTCACGTCACCAGAGGTAAATCAATCGAATGTTACAACGCTTCTGATTGATTTTCCTTCATGCATTAAGTCAAAGCCTGTGTTGATTTCTTCAATCGGCATTACATGGGTAATCAAATCATCAATATTGATTTTACCGTCCATGTACCAATCGACTATCTTTGGAACATCGGTTCTGCCTTTAGCGCCGCCAAAAGCGGATCCTTTCCAGACGCGACCTGTAACCAATTGGAAGGGGCGCGTTGAGATTTCCTGACCGGCGCCAGCAACACCAATGATGATGCTCTCTCCCCATCCCTTATGGCAACACTCCAATGCTTGGCGCATGGTGTTGACATTGCCAATACATTCAAAAGAGTAATCAGCACCCCCTTTTGTCAAATCGACAAGATAAGGGACGATATCTCCTTCAACTTCCTTTGGATTTACAAAATGAGTCATTCCAAATTTGGTAGCGAGATCTTTCCGACTGTTATTCAAGTCAACGCCAACAATCATATTCGCACCGGCAAGCCGTGCGCCTTGGATCACGTTAAGGCCAATACCGCCTAAGCCAAAAACAACAACATTGTCACCAGGCTTCACCTGTGCGGTGTTAATGACGGCACCAATCCCTGTGGTTACACCACATCCAATATAACAAACTTTCTCAAAAGGGGCGTCTTTACGGATTTTTGCCAAGGCAATTTCAGGAACAACCGTATAATTGGCAAAGGTGGAGCAGCCCATATAGTGGAAGATTTTCTCACCGTTGATTTTAAATCGGCTAGATCCGTCGGGCATAAGGCCCTGACCTTGAGTTTCCCGGATCGCTTGGCAAAGATTTGTCTTCCCGCTGGTGCAATAGTCACATTGGCGGCATTCGGGCGTATATAAAGGGATAACGTGATCCCCTTTTTTAAGGGTTGTGACGCCAGAACCAACATCCACTACAATTCCTGCGCCTTCATGGCCTAGAATAGCGGGAAAGATTCCTTCGGGATCATCGCCGGAAAGCGTAAAGGCATCTGTGTGGCATATACCGCTGGCTTTGATTTCAACTAAGACTTCCCCTGCTCTTGGTCCATCCAGCGTAACCGTTTCAATTGATAAAGGGGCGCCAGCTTTATGAGCAATCGCTGCTTTTACATCCATGTGTCACCTAAAATGTATAAAATTCAATAGTGTATTTTTTGCAGGAATTCACCAGAAGGGCAATAGATTTTATAGGGAACAGATAAACAATCTTAATGCCTAAGTAATAAAAAAAATCGATTGGAATTTAATATTATTAGCAGGTACATTTTATTAAAGATAAAAATCATATATGGGGCGTAGTGACAAGTGGTTGAAATATGTTGTCGGAGATATCCGAAAATCGGCATTCACGGTCGGGTTGTTCATGAGCTTGGCAGAGAAATCGTGCGGGGCATCATTAGGCAGCATGAAAAGCTCCCTAATGAAGCTGCCCTGATTAGTCGCTTTAAAAGCAGCCGGACTGCGCTGCGGGAAGCCTTTCGCGTTTTGGCGGCAAAGGGGTTGCTAGAAGCGCGACAACGGACCGGGACAATTGTCAGGGGGAAAAAATACTGGAATTTGATAGACCCTGATATTCTGGCATGGCAATCACTCGAAAGTCTCGGTCCTGATGGGGTTAGAAGTTTAATGGAGTGCCGTCTTATTACTGAACCGGCTGTGGCTAAGCTCGTTGCGCGCAGTGCGTCAGAAGAACAGGCGAATGATCTTGGAAAAATATGTATTGCGATGGGAAGAGCAGAGCAATCGGGTAGTCGAGAAGCTGTCTTTAATACCAAGCTACATTTTCATATGGCTTTGTTTGAAATCTGTCATAACGACTTACTCAAACGACAGCGGGATGTTATCCAAAAGATACTGACATACGAATTCCATCAGCAAAATATCCACGGAAATCACCCATATGGAACCGCAAAAAACTATGCTTTTATTGTTGAAAAAATCCGAGTGCGAAATAGCGTCGCAGCTGAGCAAAGCTTCCGCACTCTTATAGAAAAAGAGAATAGTATTCTGGAAGGGTTTATGAGTGGTTTGGAAAGTATTGTCGCCTAGCTGTTTATTTGAAATGCTGGGTGAATTTGATCGGAACCAGAGATATCAACCTTCAAATCACGGAGCAGTCCATCATCGAGCCCGTAAACCCAGCCATGAACCGTGACTTTCTTTCCGTTACGCCAGGCATTCTGGATGATTGAGGTTTTTGCTACATTGCTAACCTGCCGAACGACATTTAATTCGCATAACCGATCAACCCTCTGTTGCTCATCCTTTAGAGCGGTAATTTCATCATAGTTATCTTTTATGACGTCTTTAATATGAGCAAGCCAATTGTCGATTTGTCCGTGATCTCCATCGCCAAGTGCTGCGCGAATACCACCACAATTATAGTGACCCGTTACTACAATATGTTCAACGCCCAAAATCTCAACAGCATACTGAATGACCGCAAGGCAGTTTGCATCGCTATGGGGAACGACATTTGCAACATTCCGGTGAACAAAAAGCTCGCCCGGGTCCATGCCGACAATTTCATTGGCTGGAACGCGGCTATCAGAACACCCTATCCAAAGGTATTTTGGACTTTGGATATTACTGAGCTTGGAGAAAAAATGCTGATCTTTGGATAATTTTTCCTCTGCCCACTCTTGATTCCGTTTGAACAGATCCTCTGGTGTCGGTTTCATGCGTCAATTCCTTTTCAAGATTGACGGAAAAATAAACAACGTAGCGTATTTTACAAGCAGAACTATTGATCATAATTAATATGATACATTTATTATTGATTGTTATAAAAAAATGTATCATATTGAACTATCGAATATGCAAGCGAGGGATTGGTGCGTGATGGATGCAATAAAAACAGTGGATGCCTCTACTGAAGAGGAATTGGAGCAGGCCTTTCAGGAAAAGATTGATGCCGAAACCAAAATAGAACCACGTGACTGGATGCCAGCCGGGTATCGGAAAACATTGATCCGTCAAATGTCTCAGCATGCTCATTCTGAGGTGGTTGGCATGCTTCCTGAAGGGAATTGGCTTACGCGGGCACCATCCTTGAAACGCAAAGCCATTTTGATGGCAAAAATTCAGGATGAAGGGGGCCACGGCCTTTATCTTTACAGTGCGACGGAAACCTTGGGCATTTCGCGGGATGAAATGTATGAGCAGTTGCATAGTGGTAAGGCTAAATATTCCAGCATCTTTAACTACCCTACCCTTAATTGGGCAGATATTGGCGCTATTGGGTGGCTCGTTGATGGGGCGGCAATAACCAATCAGATTGCTCTTTGTCGTTGTTCTTACGGGCCTTATGCACGGGCGATGGTTAAAGTTTGTAAAGAAGAGAGCTTTCATCAGCGCCAAGGCTACGAGATTATGATGGTGATGGCGCAAGGAACGCCTGAGCAAAAAGCAATGGCACAAGATGCAATTAATCGGTGGTGGTGGCCCTCATTGATGATGTTCGGCCCTCATGATGCGGATAGCAACCGTACAACTCAGTCTATGACGTGGAAAATTAAGCGGACATCCAACGATGAATTGCGGCAACGCTTCGTCGACGCAACGGTTCCGCAAGCCCAATATTTGGGGCTTGATGTCCCAGATGATAAATTGGCATGGAATGAAGATAAGAAAAGTTACGACTGGGGCGAAATTGATTGGGATGAATTCCGCGATGTAGTCGCTGGTAATGGTTTGTGCAACAGAGAACGATTGCAAACCCGCCGAGATGCTCATGATGGCGGAAAATGGGTGCGGGATGCAGCCTTGGCTTATGCGACAAAACAGAAAAAACGTGCTGCAGAGCGCGCGGCTTAAAGGGAATTGAGAAATGACTAATTCAGATACCAGTGCGGAATTCCCGCTTTATGAAGTTTTTATTCGTAGCAAAAACGGATTGCATCACAAACATGTTGGAAGTCTTCACGCGGCGGATGGAGAAATGGCACTGACTAACGCGCGGGACGTTTATACGCGCAGAAGTGAAGGCGTGAGTATTTGGGTTGTGAAAGCATCAGATATGGTTTCATCCAATCCTGACGATCGCGGGGCTTTTTACGATCCAAATGATGACAAAATGTATCGTCACCCAACTTTCTATAATATTCCCGATGAAGTCGGACATATGTAATTGGTGCCCATCAAAACTGGATTGATAGATATGTCTGATAATAAAATGCTTTTTGAATATCTCCTTAGATTGGGAGACAACAGCCTAATTCTTGGTCAGCGACTTGCGGAATGGTGCGGGAAGTCCCCAGTTTTGGAAGAAGAACTGGCCCTAATGAATGTGGGGCTGGACCTTATCGGCCAAGCGCGTCTTTTCCTAAAATATGCGGGGGAAGTTGAAGCTGCTGGGAGAGACGAAGACGATCTTGCGTTTCACAGGGATACGCAAGAATGGCGTAATTTACTCCTTGTTGAACAGCCAAATGGTGATTTTGCAAAAACCATGGCCCGCCAACTGTTCATAGACTGCTTTCAGTATGTGCAGTTTGAAGGCCTGTTACATTCTACTGATAAGACAGTGTCTGAAATTGCCGCGAAGTCTTTAAAGGAAATAACATATCATCGGCGCCATAGTCGTGATTGGGTCATTCGTTTGGGAGATGGGACAGAAGAAAGTCATCAAAGGATGCAGACTGCAATCGATGAATTGTGGGGTTTCGTTCCTGAGATGTTTGATATGGACGACATTGATAACGCGATGTTGAAGGCCGGCATTGGTGTAGATGCCGGGGCACTTCGAGCTCGGTGGGATGCGATGATCAATGATATTTTCGCTGAAGCAACTTTAACTCGGCCAGAAGATACTTGGTCAGTTCGAGGTAGCCGTGTTGGTAAGCATTCGGAACATTTGGGGTTATTGCTTGCAGAAATGCAGTTTTTACCGCGGGCCTACCCAGACGCAAAATGGTAGAGTTGTATATGCAGACACCATTACCCTCCTTGGATAAGGAAAGTGTTCGGAAAATTTTGGAGATGGTTAAAGATCCTGAAATTCCCGTGCTTAGCATTGAAGATATGGGAATTGTCCGTGATATAGAAGTGGGGACTGACGATGTGCAAATCTACATCACCCCTACTTACTCGGGCTGTCCCGCAATGGATATGATTGCGACTGAAATTGAAACGATCTTGACCCTACATGGTTATAAAAATGTGGGTGTAAACACTGTTTTGGCACCCGCATGGTCAAGTGATTTTATCTCTGAACAGGGACGAAAGAACCTAGAGGAATATGGTATCGCGCCGCCTTCTGGAAATAGTAAAGCCGCGCTTCTTGGCATCGATCCGGTATCCTGCCCTCAGTGCAAATCGAAAAATACGTCAGTGGTAAGTGAATTTGGGTCAACAGCTTGCAAAGCACTGTATAAATGCAATGATTGCCTGGAACCCTTCGATTATTTTAAATGCGTTTAGGATTACATGAATGAGTATTTTTCATACTTTGAGGATTTCTGAGGTTATTCAGGAAACTGAAGATGCTATTTCCGTGACATTCGACGTTCCGGTTGATTTGAAGCAGGATTACGTTTTTACGCAAGGCCAGCACTTAACGCTGAAGTCCATGGTTCAAGGAGAAGATCTACGTCGTTCTTACTCTATCTGTAGCGCTGTTGGGGCCGGGACATTGCAGGTTGCCATTAAGCAGATTGAAGGCGGGAAATTTTCGACATATGCAAACGAAAACTTCAAATCCGGTCAATCGCTTGACGTCATGATCCCTCAGGGGAGGTTTTCCACGCCACTCGCTGCTGAGAATAAAAAACGCTATTTGATGGTTGCTGCTGGAAGCGGCATCACGCCCATAATGTCAATTATAAAAACTGTTTTAGAGACTGAACCAGACAGCAGCGTTTCTTTGATTTATGGGAATAAAACAGTCGCTAGCATCTTGTTTCTTGAACAGTTGGAAGATCTCAAAAATAAATATCCAGAGCGCTTGAACCTGATTTATATCCTAAGCCGTGAACAACAGGATGCAGAACTTTTAAACGGGCGGATAAATAAAGAAAAATGTGAAGAACTGTTTTCTGGTGCATTGGATGTCAAAACTTTCGCTGATGCATTCTTATGCGGACCCGAACAAATGATTATGGACGTAAAAGAATTCCTGAACGAAAATGGAATGGCTTTTGATAATATCCATTTTGAGCTTTTTGTAACGGACGCCGCGATTGCTGCATCCGGTCAGCCGCAGGCTGATCTGCACGCAACTGACGCAGGTCCCAAACATACTGTGGCAGTGATCCTCGACGGACAACGGACGGAAGTGACGATACCGGAGGCGGGTGTCTCTATTTTGGATGCGGCCCTTGAGACGGGGGTCGACCTTCCTTTTGCTTGTAAAGGTGGCGTTTGCAGTACTTGCCGGGCCAAAGTCGTAGAGGGTGAGGTTCGTATGGATGTGAATTACGCCCTTGAAGATGACGAGGTGGCGCAAGGTTTCGTCCTCACCTGTCAATCCCATCCAATCTCCGATAACGTAGTAATTGATTTCGACGTCTAAGCGTTCGTTTCAAATTTCTGTTTCTATTACGACAAATGGCAATATGATGATGTGATCTTGCAAAAAGCAAGGTCACATTGGGGGATAGGCGTTGTCACGGTCAAATCGAAATTCAGCGATTTTTTATGAACAAGATGGTTACACCACCGGCGGCGGACGCCTGCTTGGGCGGCAATCGGCTGGGGAGAGTTTTCTTAAAGGCATGGCTCGGTTCTCTGGGGAGAAAACGCTTTATTGCTATACAGATCATGCTCAAAAGTTTCGTAATTTCTCAGAACAGGTGTCACCTTATCAACTGCCGGATGCATCCACTAAATGGATTAACCCACTGTCTGCAAATAAGGTGAGGGAACCAGGTTGCCTTTTCTATTCGGGCCCGAATATAAGCTCGTTCGCTTGGCAGAGACGCCATGTAGGGGCTAAATCCTATAGCCTGTGCGGATTGACACATACGATTTCCTCTATCGGCGTTATGGAGGCGTTTGGAGACTTAGCAATTGCACCTTTTGAAGAATGGGATGCCGTCATTTGCACTTCTAAATCAGTGCGGGAGACGGTGGATCATGTTCTTGGTAATTGGGCTGAGTATTTGGAGCAACGGAACGGCGGAAAAGTCTCACTGCCTGTTCAGCTGCCAATCATTCCTCTTGGGATAAACTGTGAAGATTTTGATCCGTCCCTTGTGGATGGCGCTTTTGAGAAATCGTTTCGCGAGAAACATGCGATTGGCGCGGATGATGTCGTCATTTTGTATGTGGGGCGTCTGGCGTCCCACGCAAAAGCACATCCCTTGCCAATGTATCAAGCGTTAGAGAAAGCGGCGGGCAAGACACAAAAGAAAATTCATCTCGTTCAAGCCGGATGGTTTGCATCCAAAAGCGGAGATGCTCAATTTAAAGAAGGGGCCGCAAAATATTGCCCTTCTGTGAATGCCATTTTCCTTGATGGTCGTGAACCCGCTATTCGAAAGAATATTTGGCATGTGGCTGATATTTTCACATCCCTTTCCGATAATATTCAAGAAACGTTTGGGATAACTCCTGTAGAAGCCATGGCAGCAGGCCTGCCAGTTGTTGCAACGGATTGGGACGGGTATAGAGAGACCATAAGAGATGGGGTTGATGGCTTTCTTGTCCGGACGACAATGCCAAGCCCCGGAATGGGCGGCGATCTTGCTTATCGATACCAGGTCGGGGTCGATAGCTACGACAGGTTCGTTGGGCAAACAGCTATGTTTACCAATGTGGATACAGATATGTGTGCGGACGCCTATCTCAAATTGATTGAAAGCCCAGAGCTTAGGCAAAAAATGGGACAAGAAGGGGCGCGGCGAGCAAGGCAGGTCTTTGACTGGAAAGTTTTGATCCCTGTTTATCAAGATTTGTGGGAAGGTTTGGCAGAACGGCGTTTGGCTGGAAGTGAGGCGCGGGTAGCCGTAGCAGCGCCTCTTATAGAAGATCCGTTTACGCTCTTTGCCCATTATCCGACGGAGGTCATGGATGGCAATACTTGCGTGTCTGTAAGTGAAGGAATTGCGG
>JBALXM010000112.1:0-6452 GCA_036960695.1 Sneathiella sp. | reverse complement strand
TACACCGAACTAAATGGTTGAATATGAAATTTTGACTGTAAAGACATTGGTTTCTGTCGCCGTGGGTAAGATGCACGCTTCTTACCTTGACGCCATTCATCCCCATATCATACTCTCCCCCCGATGGTTCCCCCATAAGATACTTCTTGGGGATTAATAGGGAACACGGAGGGATGCTGGATTGTGTCTTTAACCGTGACTGCCCCCGCAACTGTAAGCGATGAGCGTTCGTTGACTGAGCCACTGGGAAACCGGGAAGGTACAGCGAGCGCGTTGACCCGCAAGTCAGGAGACCTGCCATCATGTAAACCGTAGTCGCGGAGGGCGATGAAGGAGCATGATCTGTGTCCGGTTGTGCTTGTTTGATCAATCCTCTGTGGCTTTTTTGCGCGGGTGCGCGCTTTTAAAACAAGAGGTTATCAGATGCATATTGAACCCGGATATATTGCCCATGCGAAAGTGATCGCCGCAAATGTCTCTGCTATAGGCGTTCTCGCCCTATACGCAAAATCAATGATCCAAAATCCAATGACTATTCTTCCAACCACGGTGAAGACGTTGCTCGCGGCGGTTTTCTTTTCTATTTTCATGCAAAGTTTTCACATGAGCGTTGGCCCATCAGAGCTTCATTTTGTTGGAGCATCCGCCATGTATATGACGTTGGGATTCCTGCCTACTTTGTTTGGATTTGCCCTAGGACTTTTGCTACAAGGCGTTCTTTTCGAGCCCGCTGATTTAGCGCATTTAGCCGTGAATTCCTTATCCTTAATAGCACCGCTTATCGCAGTTCATTATACCTTTGGTCGAAAATTCTTTGAAGGATCTATGAAAACGCGCGTTACTTGGTCGTCAATTTTGAAATTCGATGCAGCCTATTATAGCGGCGTCACGGGAATGGTTGGGTTTTGGTTATTTATTGGGCAAGTGGAGACGCCCTTCGCAGCTTGGGTGACCTTCGCCAGCTCCTACCTTGCAATCGTCGCGTTAGAGCCAATCATCACTTATGGTCTTGTTAAACTGCTTAAAGCCAACGAAGGAAGGTCTGTGGTCTCTCGCTTCTTTGTCGTTGGATCGTTGAGCTTATCAAAATAGCCACGCTAAAATTTTCTGAGGAACGTAGGCGGTATCAGCCGCCTGCGTTTTTCAAAGGGGACTTGAGAAGAAAATTTCTCGAGACAGATGCGTGTTATTTGCTTCTAAAACCATCAAGCAAACGAAAATAAGAACAAACACGATTGGTAATAATAAAGCGTAGACAATGGCCGCTTTTTCCCACGCCATATGCATGAATATGGCAACGATGAGCCCGGCTTTTGCCATCATGAATAATAGGATAAGGGTCCAACGGGTGTAGCTTTCAAAGCCCAGTATATCCACCATGTAAGAGAAAGCGCTTAAGACGAAAAGCAATCCCCAAATCCAGAAATAGATACTAATGGGGTGTTCCTGGCTGTGTTCCTGGCTGTGTTGTTGACTTTGCTCCATTATATCTTTCCCTTCACCACAGATAGAAAAATGCGAAAATAAAGACCCAAACCAAATCCACGAAATGCCAATACAGACCCATCATTTCTACATGTTCATAATTCCCCGGTCGGCTTGTGAAAAAACCTTTTTTGCCCGTATCATAATCTCCCCGCCATACTTTGCGGGCGACAATGAAAAGGAAGATTACCCCGATGGATACGTGGAATCCGTGAAAGCCGGTGATCATAAAGAAAATTGAGCCAAACTGCGGGGCACCAAATGGGTTCGCCCAAGGACGGACGCCTTCATGGATTAGTTTTGTCCACTCAAAGGCCTGCATGCCGACAAAAGAAAGTCCGAAAAGGGCGGTGACGAACATCAATATGGCCGTTGTTTTCCGGTCTTTATTATAGCCAAATTTAACAGCCATAGCCATCGTACCGCTGCTACTGATCAAAATAAATGTCATGATCGCTATGAGCAGCAAAGGAAATTGTGTGCCGCCAATTTCTAACGCAAAAACTTCGCTTGGATTAGGCCAGGCCACCTTGGTGGACATGCGTACGGTCATGTAGGAGATCAGGAAAATACTGAAAATAAACGTATCACTGAGCAAGAAAAGCCACATCATTGCTTTCCCCCAAGGAATATCCTTAAAGGCGCGTTGATCTGAGCTCCAGTCTTTGACGGCAGATTCTATACCGCCAATTTTAGGCGGGGACTCTGTCGGTTTTGTAGAAGCCGTTTGTGACATTTCACTTCTCCTATTAGGTGACAAGTAAAAGCAGGAACATCGCTAACCATACAACAAGTAGGAAACTCCAATATAGGGCGCACATTTCCACACTCAAGCAGAGTTTGTCCTGAGGGATCTTGCCGCGCAATACGCGGATAGTCGTCCGTCCCCAAGCGATAAGGCCGCCGAGCAAATGCAATCCATGAATACCGGTAATCAAATAGAAAAAACCATTTGCAGGATTAGCGGAGGCGAAATGCCCAAGATCGGCCAATTGTTGCCAAACAATCAGCTGCCCTATGAGGAACCCGAACGCCAACACACCCACCAAAAATAGGCCAATTTTCACCTGACTGTCGTGCTGCTTTAAAGTGGCTGACCTTGTCCAGCGGTATACTAAGCTGCTGATTAAAAGCAAGGCTGTATTAAACCAGAGTAAGGATGGTTCTGGGAGAGATTTCCAATCCTGAAAAGACATGCGACTAGAATAGGCGATGGTAAGCAGAACAAAAAAGACGGTGACAACAGCGAGTAAAAATCGCAATGCAAGCATGGCCTTTGGTAAGGGAAAAGTATGGCCACTGAATTGGTCATCCACGGCGATTTGCTCGTCAGTCCATGGTTTTGTGGCTATTTGGCTAAAGAAAATCATGTTTTTTCCGCTTTCAAATCAGAAGCCGTCATGCCTTCAGCGAGCTTGATATCTTTAGTCGCCATATTTTGCGGCACAAAATCACTCTCAGCCCCGGGGACACTAAAGTCATAGGCCCACCGATAGACAACGGGAAGGTCCTTACCGAAATTTCCATGGGTTGGTGGCATATGCTCTGTTTGCCATTCCAGCGTCGTTGCCTTCCAAGGGTTGGGTTCAGCAACTGTGCCGTTTCGGCGGCTCCAGAACAGGTTGAAAAGGAAGACCAATTGAGCAAAACCCACAACAAGGGCGGCGATTGTTATAAAGGCATTGAGGTCGTGGGCCGAGTCTGGAATGAAAGATGTCTCCCCCAATTCGAAATAGCGCCGAGGGACCCCAATAAAGCCAAGATAATGCATGGGGAAATAAATGGCATAAGCCCCAATAAAGGTGACCCAGAAATGGAACTGACCCATGCCATTATGCAGCATACGACCGGTGATCAAGGGATACCAATGATAGATAGCGCCAAAAATCACCATAATGGGCGCAACCCCCATCACCATATGGAAATGGGCGACCACAAACATGGTATCGGATAAGGGGACATCGATAATTACATTCCCAAGAAACAGGCCTGTAATACCCCCATTGACGAATGTCAGGATAAACCCCAGAGAGAACAACATTGGTAAGGTCAGATGGATGCTTCCCCGCCAAAGGGTCAGCACCCAATTGTAAACTTTTAATGCCGTTGGTATGGCAATGATCAACGTTGTGGTCGCGAAGAAGAAGCCGAAATAGGGGTTCATACCACTGACATACATATGATGAGCCCAGACCATAAAGGCCAAGGCGCCGATGCCGACTATGGCCCAAACCATCATGCGGTATCCAAAAATATTCTTGCGGGCATGAACGGCGATCAAGTCAGAGACAATCCCGAAAGCGGGAAGGGCGACAATGTAAACTTCAGGATGACCGAAGAACCAGAAAAGATGTTGAAACAAGATGGGGCTACCGCCGCCATAACTCATTTTTTCGCCAAACTCGACCATGGCGGGCATGAAAAAACTGGTCTCCAGCACTTTATCAAACATCATCATGAGGGAGGCTACGAAAAGCGCCGGAAAGGCGAAAAGGGCGAGCACCGTAGCAATAAAAATCCCCCAGAGAGTGAGGGGCATCCGCATGAGGGTCATGCCCCGCGCACGGGCTTGTAATATGGTCACAACGTAATTCAATCCGCCCATGGTGAAGCCCACGATAAAGAGCATGAGGGAGGCAAGCATAAGGATAATACCCGACTCTTGACCCGGTGTGCCCGACGTGATGGCTTGCGGAGGATAGAGGGTCCAACCAGCGCCGGTTGGGCCGCCTGGGGAGAAGAAGGAGGTGACAAGGACAATAACCGCCAGGAAATAAATCCAGAAGCTCAGCATATTAATATAGGGGAAGACCATATCCCGGGCGCCGACCATCAAGGGGATCAGGTAATTACCAAATCCTCCTAGGAAAAGGGCGGTCAAAAGATAGACCACCATAATCATGCCATGCATCGTAATAAATTGATAATAATCGGCGGCATCGATGAAGTCGAAACTATCAGGGAAACCCAACTGCAATCGCATTAGCCACGACAAGACAAGAGCCACCATTCCGATTGTTATGGCAACCAGAGAATATTGAATGGCAATGACCTTGGCGTCCTGACTGAAAATCCAGCGTGTTATAAAGCTATGGGGATGGTAAAGGTCCATTTCTGGAACTTCTAGGGGAGGGACACTTTCGTCCTCTACAGATGTTGTTTCAGTCATAAGCAATTTTTCGGCTGTGAAAGCCTTCCCTCTCAATTAGAAAAACAACGGCTACTTTGACCCCCTAATTTTCTACGCGGGGCTCTATTTCATTTTGCGCCAACTCATTTTCTAGTTTCCGGCGTAATGCCGCGGCTTGTACTTCTTCAAAGGTTTCCTGCTCCGATATCCATTCATCAAAAGCAGCCTCTTTATCAACTGTGACCGAGCCTCGCATTTCGTGATGTCCAATGCCGCACAGCTCTGCGCATAAAATATCGAAGGTTCCGGTCCGTATGGGCGTGATCCAGAAAAAGGTGACGACACCGGGAACCAGATCCATTTTCGCCCGAAATTGCGGAACATAAAAATCATGAAGAACATCAACGGACCGCAACAGAAACTTAATGGGCTTACCAAAGGGTATATGAAGGTCATCTCCCTCAATCAGAATGTCGTCTTGACCATTGGGATCATTTGGATCAACACCGAAGTAATTGTCGTCCCCAACAAACCGGATTTCGGTTTTTCCAAGGAGGCCATCTTTTCCCGGAAGCCTGAAATTCCATTGCCATTGCTGGCCCATAACCTCGATCTCGTGAGCATCTTCAGGAACGGTTACATATTGGTTCCAAATGAACAAGCCGGGCGCGAGCATACCTGCGACACCCAAGGCTGTCAGGGCACTGAGCCAGATCTCTAGTTTTTTGTTTTCAGGTTCGTAATGAGCACGCCTGCCTTTTTGTGCTCTAAATTTAAGAACGCAATAGGCCATAAACAGAACAATGGCGACAAAGACAGTACCGGTAATCCAGAAGGTGAGAACGATTGTGTCGTCAATATAACCCCAATTAGAGGCAATCTCTGTCCACCACCAAGGGTTGACAACATGAAAGACGACAGAACCCAGTGCGATTAGAATTAGTACAACTGCGACAATCATCTACTGTATCCCCAACTTGAAGTGGACCGGAACTAGACAAATAACACAAGCTACTCATTATCCTTAACACAGTAGTAATGGTAATGCAAAAAAATCTAATATAAAAGATGTGCCTCAATAATTTGAAAGACAAATATTATTGTTTTGGCATTATATTATCTAAATCATATGTGTGTAGATCTAATATTCTGAGCCGCAACTCCTACCTTTAAGAACTATGCTTCACCCTGAATGCATTTGTTCTTGAGGAATTTTTGATACGGCGACTACAGAGATTAATTAGTTATTTGATAGTCCGGTGTCGGTACACCGGCTGCAAATTTTTCCAAATCATCCTGAATATCATACCAATTGGGCTTTGCAGCGGTATGAAGATGGACGGTCGGCTTTATTCCCGGACTATCATCCAAGGCAGAGGCCGCGATGACATAAATACCACCGTAAGGCGCCATATCGCCAAGGGATGATCCGCAATATTGGCAAAAACAACGTGAATGCACCCAAGGTTCTTCAGGTATGTATTTTCTTATTGCCTCTTCACCTTGTACCGATGGTAAAACGCTGGCTTTGCCAATCAACACAGCGGAAAAAATACCGGCTGATTTTCGACAGCGAGAGCAGTGACAATAACTTAAAGAGCTCGGTTTTTCCGAAATTTTAAATTTTACTTTTCCGCACAGGCAGCTTCCCGTAATCATCTCATCTATCCCTTATTTGTGAAAATAAAAAATAGACCAAATATGAACATGAACAATAGATTGATTTTAGAAATTACCTCTAAAATTCTCAGTTTATCTTACCTAGATGCATAACTCTCCGATGGTTAATGGATAATATGATACGCCGTCGTGCGACCTTCTCTGACTTCGTAGGGGA
>JBALXM010000111.1:0-7182 GCA_036960695.1 Sneathiella sp. | reverse complement strand
AGACATGTTCCCTAAATGCCTCTTTCTGGCACAAAAGAAAAGTGTTGGAGATGCATAGATTTGGTCAGCTTTTGAGCGGTAAGCAAACCGATTTCTCAACCAAATTACGTACCATTTTTCAAATGCTCAGTTGTCGATGCGCCAAATACGTGCCATGAAACAAAAATATGTTTGATAACAATTAGATAACAGTATTATCTGTCCAGCCCATCATCGGGGCAATGTTTATGGTGCGGTCTAGTTTGGTCATTATGTCCTCAGAATACGTCTCACGCTCTTGATATAAGGATATGAAAATAAAACCAAAGAAAAAACGAGATTTTATAGTTAGGATTGACTGAACGCCGCAAAGATTATTTTAGGAGGCGATCGAAAGGTCTGCTTAATACTGACCAGCTAGACGAGTTCATCCGCAGTAAATTCGTCTGCTGGTGGTCCTGAGCGGCTATTTAACCGTTTTGTAGTCCCGTTGATCTTAGCCCGTTTGCCTATAGATACTAATAATCTCATCAGAACAGAAGCGATCTTTTGCTCACGGCGGCAATGTTTACACATCTGTGTTAAATGTGTATAAAATATATTATATACAATCGCAGCACGATTTCGTAAGCTTGAGCAATAGTGGAGTGAGAGCCAAAATGCCAAAAATACTTCTCGTCGAAGATAACGAGATGAATCGCGACATGCTTTCTCGTCGTTTGATGCGCAAAGGCTATGACGTGGTGATTGCGGAGGACGGACAAAGTGGCGTCGACATGGCGATAAGCGAAAAGCCGGATCTGATCTTGATGGATATGAGCCTACCAATCATCGATGGCTGGGAGGCAACGCGCCAGATAAAAAAATCAGCGAAAACTAATGGTATTCCAGTCATTGCTCTCACTGCACACGCTATGGCTGCCGACAGAGAAAAAGCGATGCAGGCCGGGTGCGACGACTACGACACCAAGCCGGTCGAACTGCCCCGGTTGCTTGGTAAAATTGAACGACTGCTAACCTCACAAAAGGATGAGTACAACAGCAGAGGAGGCAAATAGATGATACAGACATTCAGGCGACGAATGATTTCGACGACCGCCCTGGCACTTGTCTTGAGTCTCGGTGTCACAGATACTTACTCAGGCACGATGGTTCGCGCCCTTTGGCCCTGCCAGCCCAGCCAGCCGATCCGCGTCGCCGCCGCCAGTTGCAAAGCCAACCCGTGTGCGGTTAAAAAGACCCGCAATCTTTGCAATCCCTGCGCCGTTAAGAAGACGTGTAATCCTTGTGCCGCAAAGAAAGCCTGCAATCCCTGCAATGCAACCAGTGTCGCAACACACTGTGTGGTTCCTCGCTTGGTCATGGCATATAAAGGGCGAAATCCGTGCGCTATTAAGAAAATCGGTAGCCCGTGTAATCCTTGTGCCGTTAAAAAAACCAGTAGCCCCTGTAATCCTAGTGCCGTTAAAAAAACCAGTAGCCCCTGTAATCCATGCGCGGCTAGTGCGAAGCCACCGCCTGAATTGGCCGATGCAGAAGCGGTCGCAGCGTACACCTGTGTTGGTCCCAGTTTGGCGCAGGCATATGGCAAATCCGATCATCCTGTTGCCGTTGGATATAGAAAATGGACGCGGTTCAGCAAAATTGCTTATCCAGCGGATGCACATGGGACTCGGTTCATGAACAATTATGCCAATGAGGTCGCTGCTGCAGACTATGGTAAATGGGAGGCGGCGGGGACAATGCCTAAGGGATCTGTTTTGGCCAAAGACAGTTTTATCGTTGCTGATGACGGTCATATCTTCGTCGGCCCTTTATTCATTATGGAGAAAGGGGTTGCTGGCAGCAACAGTGCCACGCGCGACTGGCAATATACCATGATTATGCCCGGGGGAATTGTGCGTCGGGATACTGTTTTACAAAAATTTTGCAATGGCTGTCATTACAAAGCAGGGGCCGAGGATGATAACCTGATGTTCCTGCCGCTGCCGTTTCGCATTTCGAAGTCGAGCGCTAATTAACGTTGTCCCGAGGAGAATTTTCAATGCGTATCCTGTTTTCACTGCTGGTTGCCAGCGCGGTCCTTATTTCAGCCGGGACAGCTAATGCGGAGGAGTTGGTTGTCTCGCAGAAGAAAAAGCGTTTCGATCCGGCGCTGCTGAATGCCAAACTTGGCGACACGGTGCTGTTCGATAACGACGATCGCTATGCCCACAATTTATTTTCAGAAACGCTCGGTTTTGAGTTTAATATCCGCAAGCAAATGCCGGGCGATAAACACGAAATGACGCTCGACAAACTCGGAAACTTTGTCGTTGGCTGCGTTATTCATCCCCGTATGAAAATGACAATCATCGTCGAATGAGACGACAGGGAGAGGATCAAAGACAGCCATGAAGTTACGCTTGCAGCTACTGATCGGTTTCATTGCACTCACCCTCCTGATTCTGTTCATGGGGTCCAACAGCATATTTAGTCTGAACCGACTCAATCATCTGACCCGTGACATGTATGATGGACCTCTGATGTCGATCAATTTTGCCCGGAGCGCGCAATATGATTTTTCCCGCATAGAAGGGGCACTCGTGAGCCTCAAAGTCGCCGTCAAGCCGGAAAAACAAAAACCCCTGATTGAGGGAATTATCGAACACCGTCAGATCTTCGCCGAGAATTTGGATATCGCGGAAGAACGCACCAAAGGGACCGAAGGACAAGCTGCTATCGGCCGCGTTCGCGTCGCCGTGGGCGCGTGGGATACATCATGGCGAGAGTTTGAAGTTGCGCACTCACGGGGTGATTTGAATGCTGCTCTAGGCGCTCAAAGTGATGTAATCGCCGCGATCACCGTGGTTAACGAAGAGATCGAGGTGCTTGTCGAAATCGCCGCGCAAGACGGTTACGATTTCCGGAGTTTGGCGTTGGATCAAGCAGCCGACGTAATTCAGCTAAATTGGATTATTGTGGCTTTTGGCGTTCTGGGCAGTATTCTCCTGGGCTTGCTGATGGCGTGGCGGATGGTCAATCCAACTGTACGCATTACCAACACATTGCGTAGCCTTTCCGCTAATCTGCGAGATGTAGAGATTCCTGATGTGGAGCGCAAGGACGAGATTGGCGATATTGCGAGGGCTGCCGCCAACTTCCAGCAGACGACGGTACGTTTTCAGGACAACCTGCAAAAAGCAAACGACGATCTGTCGGAAGCGGCTGAAGCGGCGCGTCAGGCGAACCACGCCAAATCTGATTTTCTTGCCAAGATGAGCCATGAGCTGCGGACGCCGCTAAATGCAATCATTGGATATAGCGAGATGTTGCATGAGGAAGCGGAGGATATGGGCGATGATGTTTACATGCCTGACTTGGCGAAAATTCAATCCGCGGGCAAACATCTATTGGCTCTGATCAACGATATTCTCGACCTGTCAAAGATCGAAGCTGGCAGAATGGACCTCTATTTTGAAAGCTTCGACGTGCGCCAAATGGTCGACGAAGTTGCCAACACCATAATGACTTTGGCGGAAAAGAACGGCAATCGTTTCGACATTGAGTGTCCAGACGATGGCACGAAGATGGTTTGTGATCTGACCAAGGTTCGGCAGGTGTTGTTTAATTTGCTGAGCAATGCTTGCAAGTTTACTGAAAATGGAACGATCACATTGCATGTAGAGTTTCAGCATTATGAGGATACCGATTGGATTGAATACCGTGTCGCCGATAGCGGTATTGGCATGACGCCCGAACAACTGAACAAAGTATTCGAGGCTTTTACCCAAGCTGATGCATCGACCACTCGAAACTTTGGCGGTACAGGTTTGGGGTTGTCCATCACAAAGAATTTTGCTCAAATGCTAAACGGGGACATCGCCGTTGTCAGTGAACCCGGCAAGGGGTCGACCTTTACTTTGCGCCTGCCGCTGACGGCGGCTTTGGAAGGGGTTGTGGCAGCTGAAGAAGCACAGGTCTTTGATCCAGGTGACCGTCAAATGCTAGCGGCGAATGCCAAGACTATTCTTGTGGTCGATGATGATGCTGTTGCCCGCGACCTTCTGAGCCGTCACCTCAACCGCGCCGGTTATCGCGTTAAAGCAGCGGCGAGCGGAGAGGAGGCGATCCAGATGGCACGGGACATAAAACCAGACGCAATAACACTGGATATATTGATGCCGCAAATGGATGGCTGGGCAGTTCTCGCCGCTCTCAAAAACGATCCCGAAACAGAAAAAATTCCGATCACGATGTTATCCATAATTGACGATCGCCGTATAGGTTCTTCCTTGGGCGCGTCGGACTATCTGACAAAACCGATAGATCGGGATAAATTGCTGGCAGTGTTAGCCCGACTATGTCCGGAAAAAACAGGTATTCGGGTTCTGGTAGTCGACGATGATAACAATAGTCGCGATTTGGTCCGCCGCACTCTTGAAAGCCGAGAATGGGAAGTGCAGGAAGCAGAAAATGGACTTGTTGCTTTGCAGAAAATGAAGGAGATGCTGCCAAACCTTGTGTTGCTTGACCTTATGATGCCAGAAATGGACGGTTTTGAATTCCTCTCCCAGATGCGTAAAGAGGAAAGCTGGCGCACTATCCCCGTCGTTGTGATTACCGCCAAGACACTGACGAAGGAAGACCATAAACGTCTTAATGAGGGTTATGTTGAGAAACTCATCGACAAGAGTGCGCCGAATTTGGAAGCGGTTCTCGCCAGTTTAGACGAAACTCTGATCGCGCGTCGCCCGCCTGAGTCAGTATAATAGTGTCTACGCATGTAAGTACGCCAGATAATCCCAGGGCCAGACGGGCGCAACTGGCCAATATGCGGCAAGAATTATTGGCCCCGGCAAACGCGATTGTTGGCTATTGCGAATTACTGCAAGAGGAAGCTGTCAGTGTTCTAGGCGACGCATTCATCGACGACCTAGGGCGCATTGAAGCGTCTGCGCAAACACTTTATGACTTGATTAACACTCAGCTTAGTCCCCAGGCAATGCGAGATTTTATCGCTGGCGGGGAAACCCAAACAGCGCAGAAAAATTTGCGCCACGATCTACGTAATCCGCTGAACGCGATTAAAGGTTATAGCGAAATGCTGCTCGAAGACCTTGAGGAGCAGGGCAGCAATATCTTGACGCAGGACCTGGATAAATTGCTGGGCGAAGTGAACCGTGTACTGGCGCAGTTGAACAACATCGTGGATTTTTCCAGCTCTGAAATGGCGGAAAAAAACGACGCACTAGTCCAAACCAACCCCATGATTACTGAGCTGTTGAAGGACATCCGTCCGCTGAACAAACAAGCTGCAAGTGTGGGCCAGGTTGGCCGCATCCTTGTTGTTGACGACATGGAAGCTAATCGAGATCTATTATCCCGCCGCCTCAGCCGCGACGGACACGCCGTTGCTACGGCAGATGGCGGAGTGCAAGCGATGCAGAGGCTGGAGGAGGAAGACTTTGATCTGGTTTTGCTGGATCTGATGATGCCAGATTTGAACGGCTTCGAAGTGCTCGCACGCATGAAAGCAAGCGAAAAGTTACGGGACCTGCCGGTCATAATGATTTCCGCCCTTGATGAAGTAGACAGTGTCATCCGCTGCATCGAAGCCGGGGCCGAGGATTATCTCGCTAAACCGTTTGATCCCGTACTTTTACGCGCCCGCATCAATGCCAGTTTGGAAAAGAAACATTGGCGCGACCGCGAACATCTTTATCTCGATCAGCTAGAAACGGAAAAAGCGAAAAACGAGAAATTATTGTTGTCGATTTTGCCGCAACAAGTGGTTCGGCGTCTTAACCAAGGGGAAACTATTATCGCCGACCGCTTCGATGAGGTTACGGTGTTGTTCTCCGACTTGGTTGGTTTTACCCAATTCTCAGCTGTGACTCCGCCCGCCGACTTGGTGGAATATCTCAATTGGCTATTTTCACATTTTGATATCCTTGCCAATGAACTTGGCGTCGAAAAGGTCAAGACTATCGGGGACGCCTATATGGTGGTCGCCGGCATGACGCAACCAAGATCTGATCATGCAGCGATGGCGACCAGGATGGCGCAAGGTATGCTGAAAGCCGTGAGAAAAGTTAATGCGGATATCGGGCAGAATTTTCAGATCCGAATAGGGTTGCATTCGGGACCTGTCGTCGCCGGAATTGTCGGCACCCATCGCTTCGTTTACGATGTTTGGGGAGATACAGTGAATGTGGCGAGTCGGCTCGAAAGTAGCTCTCTGCCGGATCGTATTCAAATTTCGGATTTCACCAGCCAATTGCTCGGTGCTGATTTTACGCTAGAACCACGCGGTGATATCGACATCAAGGGAAAAGGAAAAATGGCGACGTACTTTGTGAACTCTGGGCCGTGCTCTGACCGTTGAAAAGACCCTTTCGATATTCGATATGGCATCGGAAATAACGCTTTGAAAGCGTGGGAAAATTGCGATATGCCTCAATGTAAAAAAAATATTTCAGCATATTGAAGATTTTTCGCTCGTTGGTGTGTTTGAGCGCCATGAATATATTTTTAATACGCCCAAGGTTTATTTCGAGTATTGAAACCGTCGATACCGAACGCGAGTGCTGACGATCCGGCTACTGGTGACCTATGTCGATAGCAGTCCTCGATGAGGAAATCCCGACTGAAAGAATTAGTTCCAGCTTTCGCCTTTGGCTGCATTCGAGAATGGCCCGCCGCCTTACTCATGTCCCCATTACCGCCGACAATAGGACCACAATGCTGTCCAGGAATAGGAGGCTTTACTTCAATATGTCCTTTAAATACCGTAAACGTTACGTCCTTTTTAAGGCCATCAGTTGCGAGTTGACTGCCCCGTCGAGAGCGTAGATTGCCCCTAATTAACATTGTGCACATTTCAATATCACGCCAATTTAGCTTCACGGCGACAGTAAAATTACGAAAGCTGATAATTGTCCTATATCTGTTTATGCACTAAAGAGAAGCGTTTTCGTTACATGGATTTGGTCAGCCTTTGAGTGGTAAGCAGACCTATTTCTTAACTAAATTACGTACCATTTTTCGAATGCCTAATCGTGAATATACCAAATACATATCATGAATAAAAATATGTTTAATAACAATTAGATAGGGATGTTATCTGTCCAATTCACCATCGGGGCAATGCTTATGGTGCGGTCTAATTTGGTCATTATGTCCTCAGAATACGTCTCACGCTCTTGATATAAGGATATGGAA
>JBALXM010000017.1:67873-70174 GCA_036960695.1 Sneathiella sp. | reverse complement strand
AAGAGCTTCGGGGCTTTTGGTGCGGTCGAGAAGACTCGAACTTCCACCCGTGTTACCGGACAGCGACCTCAACGCTGCGCGTCTACCAATTCCGCCACGACCGCATAAGGCAGGCAGGGAAATAACAAATGTTTCGACTGCTTGCAAGGAGAGATTTAATTATTTGTCACAAAGAGAGGTTTTATCGCCTATTCCTTAAAATATAAGATTCTTCTAAATCAGATATCTTGCTGGTTAGGGCTGATTTTATCTGTAATGGAAATACCAATATTGTCATCAACGATAATTATTTCGCCGTAAGCAATGGCTTTGTTATTTGCTAGGACAATGGCGTCATCATCAACGCCCGTATCAAGCTCGATCACCGCACCACGGCCCATTTTCAGTAGCTGATGGATTGGCATAATAGCCTTACCAAGCACTACAGAAATCTCGACATCGACGCCTTTAATCGCTTTATCTTGCATTCCAACACCTTAATAAAATATAGGGAGCACACTATCCCGAACACAGTTACCAATACATTAATATCAAAGATTTATCGCCTGTTATTGAAGCCTCGCTCAAAAATGTTATAAGAAACCATGCATAAAATTGAGTGGAAAATTTCAGAGACCCTTGTGCCCTACGAAGAAGCACTTGCCCAAATGGAGGCGCGGGTTGCCGGTATTCGAGACGGATCAGAAAATGAACTAATCTGGCTGCTGGAACACCCGCCCCTATACACAGCGGGTACCAGCGCAGACGAGACTGATCTTGTCAGCCCTGACCGGTTCCCTGTTTATAATGCCGGTCGCGGCGGTCAATATACGTATCACGGGCCGGGGCAACGCATTGCCTATGTGATGCTGGACTTAAAAAAACGGGGATCCGATATTCGGGCCTTTGTACAAGATTTGGAAAACTGGGTTATCGATGTTTTAGCGCAATATCAAATCAAGGGTGAAAAACGCGATGGCCGAGTGGGTGTCTGGGTCGCCAAGAACGGAAATGAAGATAAGATAGCCGCTATTGGTGTTCGCGTGCGAAAATGGGTAAGCTTCCATGGTATTTCTATCAATGTAGAACCAGATTTATCCCATTATAGCGGAATTGTGCCGTGTGGCATTTCCGAATTTGGGGTCACGTCTATCGTTGATCAGGGTATTCCTCTCTCGCTTCCAGAGTTTGATTCAGAACTCCGAGCCAGTTTTGAGAGAATATTTTTGGAAAATGGTATTAAAGGCTCGATCGTTCCGTAAAATTGTCCATCTGCGGCAGATCTTGATCCTTTTGAGCGACATCTGCCACGCTTGAATATAAGGGCCCACGGCGGCATTCATCAAGCATTTGGTGGCATTGTTCATCATTGCCTTGAAATACAGCCTCAACAGTGCCGTTAGCGCAATTTCGAACCCATCCACAAAGTCCCAAAGACTTCGCGGTGTCTACCGTCCACGCACGATACCCAACCCCTTGCACTCGGCCAGATACGATAACGTGAACGGTTTTCATCACAGAACCCTATTCAAATTCAAGGATCACAGCATCCACGGCTAAAGTATCCCCTGCAGCAGCCTTTACAACGGCAACAACGCCGTCTTGCTCCGCCCGAAGGATATTTTCCATCTTCATGGCTTCAACAACCGCAAGTGCTTGACCTGCTTTCACTTCGTCGCCCTCAGACACACTGACAGACACGATCATACCCGGCATTGGACACAGCAAATATTTTGACATATCTGGCGCGACTTTGATGGGCATTAATTTGGAAAGTTCTGCCAATCGCGGCCTGCGAACAGCCAAATCGAGAACAGCGCCACCGTGAGTTATGCGAATTGCATCCTTTGCTTTTTCAAGCAAAGCGACGATGACAGCCCCGTTAATGTCCGCCTCAATACGCCGATCTCCCGGAACCCATGCGGAACGGATAGAAATAACCTGTCCGTCAATTGTCACATCCAAGCCTCCGTCAATATCACTGACGGTGACTTCAGTATCTTTATCCAATCCTTCACTCACCACCCAAGAAGAGGCCGTCAGTGAAGCAATGCCAGAAACAGTACGGGTTGCCGTGCGTAATTTCACCAGCGCAGCAATTGCGACAAGGTTGTTATAGGTCGCCGTATCCAAGTCCGCCCCGAAGAAACCTTCAGGATATTCTTCAGCGATAAATCCTGTGGTTATGTTGCCCGATTTAAAGCGCGGGTGATTACAAACAGCGTTCAGGAAGTTAATGTTATGGGCAATACCCTGAACATCATAGGAATCTAGCGCCTTACTCATTTCCGAAATGGCGGTTGCCCGATCAGGCCCATAGGT
>JBALXM010000017.1:0-67773 GCA_036960695.1 Sneathiella sp. | reverse complement strand
ACCAGATCAACACCTGTAATCAATTCAGTAACAGGATGCTCCACTTGAAGGCGCGTGTTCATTTCAAGGAAATAAAACTTGCGATCAGCACCGACAATAAACTCAACAGTACCGGCGGAATGGTAATCAACGATTCTTGCCAAGGCGACAGCTTGCTCGCCCATCGCTTTTCTAAGCGCTTCATCCACAAACGGGCTTGGTGCTTCTTCAATTACCTTTTGATGGCGACGCTGGATCGAGCATTCACGCTCTCCCAAATAAATGCAGTTTCCGTGCTTGTCCGCCAAAACTTGAATTTCAATATGACGGGGATCAACGACAAACTTTTCGATAAAAATCCTGTCATCGCCAAAGGCGCTAATGGCTTCATTCTTCGCTGACTGAAAGCCTTCGCGCGCTTCTTCGTCATTATTTGCGACGCGCATCCCTTTACCACCGCCACCAGCAGAGGCCTTAATCATCACAGGGTATCCAATTTCGTTGGATATCGTTACCGCATGTTCCGCATCGTCAATCAGTTCCATATGTCCCGGAACTGTATTCACGCCTGCATCAAGGGCCAATTTTTTCGACGCAATTTTATCACCCATCGAGGCAATAGCCTTTTTGCCGGGGCCAATAAATGCGATATTCTCTTTTGCCAACGCATCAGCGAAAGCTTGATTTTCTGACAGAAAACCATAACCAGGATGGACAGCCTCTGCACCGGTTGCCTTACAAGCTTCAATGATTTTATCGATAATCAAATAACTTTCAGCCGCTGCAGACGGTCCAATATGAACAGCTTCATCCGCCATTTTCATATGAACAGCACCATCATCCGCATCAGAATAGACAGCAACAGTCTTGATACCCATATCTTTTGCAGTCCGCATAACCCGGCATGCAATTTCACCACGGTTGGCGATCAGGATTTTTTTAAACATTTCTCGAACCTTTCCCTTTTTATCGCCTAGAGCGGAATGTTGCCGTGTTTTTTCCACGGATTTTCTAATTCTTTATTTTTCAGCATTCTAAGAGAGCTTGCAATGCGATGACGTGTGTTATTTGGCATAATCACATCATCGATGAAGCCCCGATGACCCGCGATAAACGGATTGGCAAAACGTTCCTGATACTCATCAGTCTGCTTTTGAATTTTCTCATCATTCCCAATGTCAGAACGGAAGATTATTTCAACAGCCCCTTTTGCACCCATCACGGCAATTTCCGCGGACGGCCACGCGTAGTTTACATCTCCGCGCAAATGCTTGGATGACATAACATCGTAGGCCCCGCCGTAAGCTTTGCGGGTAATAACAGTTACTTTGGGCACTGTTGCTTCGGCATAAGCATAAAGAAGCTTCGCCCCGTGCTTGATAATACCGCCATACTCTTGGGCCGTACCAGGAAGGAAGCCCGGAACATCAACCAAAGTAACAATCGGAATGCTAAAACAGTCACAGAAGCGCACAAATCGAGCCGCTTTACGCGAACTATCAATATCAAGGCAGCCAGCAAGAACCATCGGCTGGTTTGCGACGACACCAACAGTTTGTCCGTCGATCCGCGCAAAACCTGTAATAATATTCTTGGCAAAATCAGGCTGAATTTCAAAGAAATCACCCTCATCGCTTAACTTAACAACCAACTCCATCATGTCGTATGGTTTGTTAGCGTTCGCGGGTACCAATGTATCGAGGGACGGCTCTTTACGGTCTGGATTATCGAAGCTGTCTCGGATCGGAGATTTCTCACGATTGGAGGCAGGCAACATATCGATCAGTCTGCGTACTTCGCTTAAGGCCTCTACGTCATTGTCGTAGGCGTTATCCGCGACAGATGACTTGCTTGTATGTGTCCCTGCACCGCCCAGCTCTTCGGCTGTAACAGTCTCATTGGTCACTGTCTTAACAACATCAGGACCCGTTACAAACATGTAGGAGCTATCCCGCACCATGAAGATAAAATCAGTCATTGCTGGCGAGTAAACCGCACCGCCAGCACAAGGCCCCATGATAACAGAGATTTGAGGGATAACCCCGGATGCCATAACGTTGCGCTGGAACACTTCAGCATAACCCGCCAAGCTATCAATGCCTTCTTGAATGCGGGCGCCACCAGAATCGTTCAATCCGATAATGGGCGCGCCAACTTGCATGGCTTTATCCATAACCTTGCAGATTTTTTTGGCGTGATATTCTGACAACGAGCCACCAAAGACTGTAAAGTCCTGAGAGAACAAGAAAACAAGTTTACCGTTAATTGTTCCGTGCCCGGTGATGACACCGTCGCCCGTGACGGTCTCATTCTCCATCCCAAATTCAGTACACCGATGTTCAACGAACATGTCCCATTCTTCAAAGGATCCTTCATCCAACAAGAACTCAACCCGTTCTCTTGCTGTTAATTTTCCTTTGGAATGCTGGGCGTCAATTCTTCGTTGCCCTCCACCAAGACGTGCCTTGGCTCGTTTTTCTTCCAGTTTATGAATAATGTCTTTCATCTCAACTCCCTGACTACCGGTCTCTAATGGCCCAGCTTGTCGTCATTGGTCACAAAGGTTTAAAAATTTAGTTGCCGCAATCAAACTTGCTTTGTTGTTTTTTCGTCTTATCGATGCTTCTTCTTGTTCGCCCCATTCTTCAATTGTATGGGTCTCGTCCAACTCACTCACATCGAAAGCCAGCTCTGCTGTAAGGCGCCCCGCGATGACAGCCAATGTCACAACGAGCGACCCAGTCAAACTGACAATCGTATGGATCGCTGCCAGCTTCATGTCATTTTGTTGTTCGATAACCGCCTTCATACTCGCTAATGATTGAGGAGCCTGTGCCACATGATCCAACCCAGGTGTTGTTTCAAGGGCAATTGAATATGTCTCATCAAGCCATAACAGAAGAGGATCCCAAGCCAACGATTGTTTTTCGACCAATCGGTCGGGATATGATGCCCGATAGCAAAGAAGATCTGTTCCACCAAAGCCTGCGATTTCGTCAATGACAACTTGCCTTTGCGTTGTCACTCTATCAATAGCGGTCGCAGCATATTGCATAAAGGGCATAGATTCTGGATTGACTTTGATTTTCTGCGCATCCCATTCTTCAGCAATTGCCGTGGCCATTTTTTCATTTGGCAACGTAAAAGCCGCTTTAGCGGGGGTTTTAATAGGCCGTCCATCAAGCAAAACGGTAAATCCGAATTCAACGGGACCTGCTTCAGTCTTTTCGTAAAATCGCTTCATAAATATACTTCAGTTTCTATTTTCAAGAATTGCATAAAGCTAACAGTCGTTTGGTTTATAGTGAATATTCCCAAAATTGCAAGCTTTTCCCAGTATTCTGCATAAGGGTAATCGCCGAAATTAAATCTCTATTATTTTGGATTAAGGATCTAGCCATATTTTGCTCCAAAAATCGTGCGGTAAGTTACTTTTCACTGACATCGATGACACCGCAACAGACTTGGCTGCCAACAAACTCATAATGAGTAATGTAACAGGTGAAATAAACCTGAAGTTGCTTAAATTTTGTTGTATTAATCATTTAACGTGATATCGTGATTTCCGACAGAAAACACGCCCTATTTATGGTTTCTGATCAATATTCGATCGCGGGTATTGCACTATATGCGGACACATATATCGCTCGTGAAGGCGGTTTTTATTTAAACGACTATCCTAGTATTTCAAATTGGTTGAAGCACGAAACAAGATCAACCCGATTTCGTTCTAATCACAGATAAGTAATGTAATTGTTTGATTAATTATCAAGTCGGTAAGCGGGAAGACAGCTCTATTAAAGCTGATTAATTTACGCCTTTTCCGACAGTGGGCTATGGCATGAATAAAATAAACCATCAGCGATTACTCAGCCAATCAATGGGTTGGACAGAATGGGGGTTACTTGTCTTTCTTTCTGTCCTATGGGGGGGATCTTTCTTTTTCAACGGCGTCGCCGTCCAAGAATTACCGGTCTTTACAGTGGTCTTTGGGCGGGTTGGAATAGCCGCAATTGCTTTGCTTCTATTAATAAGAATGCGCGGAATATCTTTTCCAACAGATCCACGAATTTTGGGATCTTTTCTTATAATGGGGGCTGCCAACAACCTAGTCCCCTTTTCATTAATTGTCGCGGGGCAAACACAAATCGGAAGTGGGCTGGCTTCCATTTTGAACGCAACAACTCCTCTTTTCACAGCTGTCATCGCTCATTTGTTTTCAAACGAGGTAAATGAACGTCTAACTGGTCATCGAATTTTCGGTGTTTTACTTGGTATTGTGGGGGTCGTCTTTATGATAGCGCCAGATATACAAGAGATCGGATTTACAGGCTCAGAAGTCATGGGCCAATTTGCGATCCTAGGCGCTGCGCTTTCTTATGGTGTCGCCTTGGTATACGGACGCAGATTCTCAAAAGCAGGCATCTCACCCATGGTCACAGCAACAGGTCAGGTGAGCGGTACTACGCTCCTATTACTACCCGTCATCCTGTTTGTTGAGCAACCTTGGAATTATATTGGTGAAGTGAGTTTTAATCCACTGATATCAGTCGTCGCCCTTGCTCTTTTAAGCACGGTTTTAGCCTATATCATCTTCTTTAAACTGCTCAGCAGTGCTGGTGCCACGAACGTATCCCTTGTTACCCTTTTAGTTCCAGTTAGCGCAATTCTATTGGGCGTTCTTTTTCTGGGAGAAAGCTTAAGTCTGCCCATGATCTCAGGCATGGCTTTCATTGGGCTGGGTTTGATCGTCATTGACGGGCGGGCGCTTTCTCTATTCAGACGAAAAAAGCCCGGCAATTTGCCGGGCTAATTTATAATTTATATCTTCAGTTTTTAGCTGTGGTAGCGATTAACCGCACTTGTTATGGCTTTTAAAGATGCCGTTACAATATTCGCATGCTGTCCAACACCGAAAACAGGTTTACCGTCATTATCTCTCATTTCGACATAAGCAACTGCAACGGCATCCGCGCCCTGCCCTGTTGTATGTTCGCGATAATCATTGACGGTAAGTTCGATATCGAAATTCGCTTTTAAGGCGCCGACATAAGCGTCTATTGGTCCCGTCCCGCTACCTTCAATCACTTTTTCAACGCCGCCAGCTTTAACGGTTGCCGATAGAATACGACGCTCCGATGCTTGTGCATCCACCGTTGTCTGGTGATTGATAAAATCTACTGTCCCAGACGCATCAAGATATTCTTTTTTAAACTCTTCGTAGATAAACGTGGATGATAATTCTTTCCCCGTATCCTCAGAGATTGCTTGAATAACTTTACTAAATTCTACCTGTAGCAAGCGCGGTAATTCAATGCCGTAATCTTCTTGTAGCAGATACGCTACCCCGCCTTTACCCGATTGGCTATTCACTCGAATAACGGCATCGTAGCTACGACCAAGGTCCGCGGGGTCAACTGGTAAATACGGGATTTCCCATAGCTCACTGTTGGATTTCTTTATTGCTGCAAAGCCTTTTTTGATGGCATCCTGATGGGAGCCAGAGAAAGCTGTAAAGACGAGCTCTCCGCCATAGGGATGACGCGGATGAACGGGCAGCTGATTACAATATTCAACGGTCCGAACAACTTCATTGATGTCGCTGAAATCCAATTCTGGATCAACACCTTGAGTATACAAATTCATGGCGATGTTTACCACGTCCACATTCCCAGTCCGTTCTCCATTTCCAAACAGGGTTCCCTCAACACGATCGGCGCCAGCCATAATACCAAATTCAGCAGCAGCCACCCCTGTTCCGCGGTCGTTATGAGGATGAAGGGATAAAAGAATTAAATCACGGTTGGGTAAATTGCGGTGCATCCATTCGATTTGATCCGCATAAACGTTTGGAGCCGCGACTTCGACAGTTGCCGGTAGGTTGAAAATAATCTTGTTGTCAACCGTTGGCTTCCAAATTTCCATGACCGCAGTACAAACTTCACACGCATAATCCAGTTCAGTTTGCGTGAAACTTTCTGGAGAATATTCCATTTGCACTTTTGTCTCGGGCATCTCATCGGCCAAGGCCCGAACAAGTTTAGCACCTTCGATTGCAATCTTTTTAATGCCCTCCCGATCCATATTGAAAACCACACGGCGTTGCAGGGTCGATGTGGAATTGTAAAGATGGACAATGGCTTCTTTTGATCCTTTGATAGATTCAAAAGTACGGCGAATAAGTTCTTCTCGTGCTTGAGTCAGAACCTGAATTTTTACGCCATCTGGAATTTCACCATTTTCAATCAAAAACCGGACGAAATCAAAATCTGTCTGCGAGGCCGACGGAAAACCCACTTCAATTTCTTTAAAGCCAAGTTCGACCAAATGCCGGAACATGCGCAATTTACGCTCATGCCCCATTGGTTCGACAAGTGCCTGGTTTCCGTCCCGTAAATCGACGCTACACCATATCGGAGCCTTATCAATGATCTGACTAGGCCATTGGCGATCCGTTAAATTAATGGGTTCAAACGCTTTGTACTTATTGCCTGGAATGAAACTCATTTTGTTTATCCTCAATTTTCTGCTGAGCTTTTATGGCTCAAATTTTTTATCTACATCAGTGAATTGCAGCTATATACGGTCGCCGAACGCTACGAAGAAAGGCGACCGTATATAAGTCGAGAGAGCCTCCCGGATGAGCATAGTCCATCCTTCAGCAGAAGATATTTCGTTTTATTGTTACTTTGATTTTTTGAACATGCAGGCCAATCGGCCATAAATAAGTACATCTGAAATCTCGATTTTAGGAAAAAGGACCGCTTTCGCTCCGGCAGCTCATCACAGCGCCGGGCAAATAAGTCGTAGTAATCCTAGAAGTCGTTCAGTATTTTGCATGCTTGAAAATTTATCCATCCTTAAGAGATAGTCAAGGCTTTATCGTAAAATATCTTAAATTCCTTGCTCTTCGAACGGATCTTCATATTCATTTTCGTGAAAATCCAACAATTTCCATGTTGCAGCCATATGTTTTGACAAAGGAGCTGTAATACTCAAATCACCACCATCAGGGTGGGATATTGTAATTTCCCGAGCATGGAGATGCATATTTTTTGAAATTATACCATCCAAGAAAGCCTCTGGCCCACCATATTTGCCATCACCAACAATGGGGGTTTCTATGGCAACGCAATGAACGCGCAACTGATGGGTCCGGCCCGTCAAAGGTTTCAAGGCCACCCAAGATGCCTTGGTTCCTGCAGCGGCGACCACGGAATAATCAGTGATAGCCCGTTGGCCGTCACGATCGACAACCACTTTTTCGCCATTCGCCGTTACGATTTTTTTCAAACTGTATGAAATCGTCGCGTTATGAGGTCTCGGCACCCCTGAAACAAGAGCCCAATAAATTTTGCGAGTGGATCTGTTTCTAAAAGCCTCAGTCAGATGCTTCGTTGCCTGCCGTGTCCGACCAATGACTAGGACACCTGAAGTGTCTTTATCCAGTCTGTGGACTAGTTTAGGGCGCTCTGGCATATCATATTGCAACCCTTCAAGCATGCCATCGATGTGGCGGCTTAGACCGCTTCCACCTTGCACGGCGATGCCTGGCGGTTTGTTTAGAACAATTACAGAATCGTCCATATGCAAAACCATACCCCGAATTTCGGCAATATCGTATCCAGAAAGCTCTTTAACTTCTGTGTTGCTTCTCGCTGATTTTGGATAACGGACGCTTGCATCATCGGCCAAAGGCGGAATTCGAACAGATTGGCCTGCCACAAGCCGATCTTTGGATTTTGCACGCTTCTTATCCACTCGAATATCACCTTTACGGAGAAATTTTTCCAGTTGGGCGTGGGTAATTCCTGGAAAGTGAGACTTAAACCAACGATCTAAACGCTGATCTCCCTCATCGACAGAAACTTCAAGAATTTGTACTCTACTCATGTTAGCACCATCCGCATTATATAAAGACCCGCGAACAGGCCAATAATTGATAAAGTAACGGATACAAAAATATACCCGCCAGCAACCATATAGGCGCCCTTTTGTATTTGAACAGCCGCATCCAACGAAAATGTTGAAAAAGTTGTAAAAGCTCCGAGAAATCCGGTTACCATAAGTACCCGTAACTCCGGTGAGGGTGACCAACGTAAAGCCATAACCTCGATCAACATCCCCATAAGAAGAGAACCGGCGACATTCACAAATAATGTCCCCACGGGAAATCCTGTACCAAAGAGGCGAAGTGCAAAATGTGCGACGCTGTAACGTGCGCAGGCACCAAGTGCCCCACCTGCGGCAACAGCAAGGTACATATTCATTCAGAGCTTCCTTCCTGCGACCGTTTGTTCCTCAAGCGAGACCAATAGTCAAGGCGTTTGGCTATATCTCGCTCGAACCCGCGCTCAACTGGCTTGTAATATTCCTGCCGCGGCATGTCATCGGGGAAATAGTTTGCCCCGGAAAAGCCGTCTTCAGCATCGTGGTCATAGGCATAGTCCTTACCATACCCTAAATCTTTCATCATACTTGTCGGCGCATTCAAGATATGCTTGGGCGGCATAAATGAGCCATTTTTCTTAGCTGACCTCAGTGCACTCTTTGTTGCAGCGTAAGCCGCGTTAGATTTTGGCGCGGTCGCCAAATATATAACCGACTGGGCAATGGCAAGATCACCTTCAGGGCTTCCCAAAAATTGATAAGCTTCTTTTGCCGCATTGGCCTGAATTAAAGCCTGCGGATCCGCCATTCCAATATCTTCAACAGCAAATCTCACTAACCTACGCGCCAAATAGAGCGGGTCTTCGCCCCCATCAATCATTCGAGAGAACCAGTATAACGCGGCATCCACATCAGACCCGCGTAATGATTTATGCAACGCACTGATCAGGTTATAATGACCTTCGCGGTCTTTATCGTAGGAAGGGGCCCGTTTTGAAATAACTGTCGATAACCGCTCTTTAGTCAAAGGCTCAACGCCCGTCTTAAAGATCACCTCAACCATATTGAGGAAAAACCTGCCATCTCCGTCGGCCAGTTGAAAGAGAAACTCTTTTGCATCTTCCGTTAGAGGAACCTTTCGTCCCTCCAATTCTTCAGCCCGTTCTAGCAGGGGCTTAAGCGATTTTTCATCGTGACGTTCAAGAACCAGCACTTGGCATCGTGATAACAAAGCGCCGTTCAGCTCGAAAGACGGATTTTCAGTTGTCGCACCGACCAATGTGATCGTGCCATCTTCCACAAAAGGGAGAAAACCGTCTTGCTGAGATCGGTTGAACCGATGAATCTCGTCAACGAATAAAAGCGTACCTTTGCCATTTTTTTTTCGCATTTTGGCGGCTTCGAACACTTTTCGTAAATCGGCAACACCAGAGAAGACCGCTGAAATTTGCTCGAAATGAAGATCAATCTCTTTTGCTAATAACCGCGCGATTGTTGTTTTCCCAGATCCCGGTGGTCCCCAAAAAATCAAGGATGCCAACCAGTCAGCCGTTAACATACGCCGAAGGGGTCCGTCCGCGTTCAAAAGATGATCTTGCCCCACCACATCATCCAAAGATGTAGGCCTTAACTTATCCGCAAGCGGTCTCCCAGTTTGGTTTTTTTCCGGTTCTCCAAACAGGTCACTCACTTTGTGACCTCAAACGAAAGTTTACGGCCTTTCCGAAGCAACGTGATGGCCCATTTATCTTTTGAGCCATTGAGCAACGTTTGCAGCTGAGAAGAGGACGTTACTTTTTCGCCATTAACGATCAGCGCTATATCAAATGGTTTAATGCGGTATCGAGCAGCTACACTCCCCTTCTTTACCTTTGCGACTATCACGCCACTCGACAAAGAAGACAAGCCAAGTTCTATGGCATAAGCGGGCGATAGGTTTCCGACAACCGCCCCATTGAGTGGTTGTTGCCCATCAAGTAGTATCTCTTCTCTAAGCGGTTTTTCTGGGGCTGCCATTAGCGGAACTTCGATTTCTCTAATCTCGCCATCTCTGAAGACACTTAAAGCCGCGACATTGCCAAGAGTTCCTGTCGAAATACGGAAAAGCAACGATTGAGGGTCCAGAACTTCATGCCCATCCACGGAGGTAACCACGTCGCCAATTTTAAGCCCAGCAAGGTCTCCAGCTCCCCCACCATAGACTTGGTTTACCAATACACCACCGGATCGATCCAATCCTAAGCCTTCAGCAACATCCCGCGTCACCGACTGCCCAGATGCCCCAAGCCACGGTCGAACCACCTTCCCTGTCGCCAAACCATTACTCAGCACAGATTGTACAAGATTTGCTGGAATGGCAAAACCTATCCCTAGAGAACCTCCGCCTTTACTGAAAATAGCAGAGTTAATACCCGCTATTTTACCATCCATTGTAAGGAGTGCACCACCAGAATTACCTGGATTAATCGCCGCATCAGTTTGAATGAAAGACTTGATATCGTTTGCAACGCCAGTTGTACGACCCAATGCTGAAATGATTCCACTTGTGACGGTTTGCCCCACGCCAAAAGGATTACCGATTGCAAGAACCAGGTCGCCGACTTCAAGCCTATCGGAATCCGCAAACTTCAAAAACGGTAAATCAGCGCCTTGCGGGTCGATTTTTAAAACGGCCAGATCTGTGCGCTCATCTTCCAAGATCAACTTGGCATCGAATTCTCGACGATCCTGAAGGGCAACAGTAATCTCATCGGCACCAGCAACCACGTGATAGTTAGTGATGACAATACCATCGGCCTGAACAATAACCCCGGAACCTAGGGAATTTTGAGTTTTTTTTCTTTGATTCTTCTTATTTTTTCCTGAACCAAAAAACTGATCAAAAAAAGGATCATCAAACAAGGTTTTCCGTGTACTCGTTTTGACTGTTTTTTTGGTGAAAATATTAACAACAGCTGGTGCCGCAGTTTTTACAAGCGGGGCAAAAGAAAGTTGAACTTCCCGCGCACTATCAGGCACGACCTTTTCCGCAAGAGCTGCCCCTTGAGCTATCATCATTGGGATACAAAAAGCGAGACCAGTTGAAATCCATTTCAACAAAGAACCTCTTCTTTTGAACGAGCCATTATATGTAAAAATACTGATCACTTCCTGCTCCATCACATCTTTGGATTACGATTAACGAAGATACCCTGAAACCATGTCAGTCTTCCACGACTTTCGGCACCCTTAGCGGGACAAATTCGATGCCTTCATATCTCACTAAGGAATAAAAGATGCAATGACGGCATTAAGCCAAACAACACGCAATAAAAAAGGCAGCCGATAAAGGCTGCCTTTTTCAATGATAGTATCTGTTCGTTATGCGACGGCTTCAGCTTCTAAAACTTCTTCGTCGACATCTAGTACAGGTCCGCTGTCAAGGCCTTTAGCATTCACATCACGGTCAATCAACTCAATCACACCCATTGGAGCCGCATCACCGATCCGGAAACCAGCTTTCAGCACACGAGTGTAACCGCCAGAACGATCAGAATACCGTTCCGCAAGTGTTGTGATCAATTTGTCGACTGTTGACTTCTCTGAAAGAGCAGCAAGCAGCTGACGGCGTGCGTGCAAATCGCCACGCTTGCCAAGTGTTATCAATTTTTCAACGATTGGGCGAAGATCTTTTGCCTTCGGCAATGTTGTTTTAATCTGCTCATGCTTGATCAGTGATGCTGCCATATTGGCAAACATCGCCATGCGATGAGAGGATGTTCTGCTGAACTTACGTCCAGATTTACGATGTCGCATATTTCTTACTCCAAAGCAGTGGTGGCTGCCCTAAAAAGGTTCTTCGAGCCGTTTGGCCAACTCTTCAATATTTTCTGGCGGCCAATTTGGCACTTCCATTCCAAGATGCAGACCCATTTGAGCCAACACTTCTTTGATTTCATTCAGTGACTTACGACCAAAGTTTGGTGTACGAAGCATTTCTGCTTCAGTCTTTTGAATAAGATCACCGATATAAACGATGTTGTCGTTTTTCAGGCAATTCGCAGAACGAACAGAAAGTTCAAGCTCATCCACTTTACGAAGTAGATTACGATTGAATTCTGGCTCTTGCGATTCTTCTTTCGCAACAACTTCTTCTGGCTCATCAAAGTTGATGAACAGCTGGAACTGTTCCTGCAAGATGCGCGCAGCAAAGGCTACAGCATCTTCTGGACTTACAGTACCGTTAGTAACAACTTTTAAAGTCAGCTTGTCATAATCCAGAACTTGGCCTTCGCGAGCAGCATCAACTTTATAGCTAACTTTGCGAACCGGACTATATAGGCTATCCATCGGGATCAAACCAATAGGGGCATCTTCAGGACGATTCGCAGCACCGGGGACGTACCCTTTACCGGAATTGACTGTCATTTCCATATTGATTGTCGCGCCGTCATCCAAAGTCAAGATAACTTGTTCTGGATCCATAATTTCAATTTCAGAACCTGTATCGATCATGCCCGCAGTTACGGTACATGGTCCAGATGCCTTCAATGAAATACGCTTAGCGCCTTCCACATGGCTACGAATAGCCAATTTCTTCAGGTTCAGAACGATGTCAGTAACATCTTCACGAACGCCGACGATAGAAGAGAATTCGTGCAACACATTGTCAATTTGAATTGACGTAATGGCTGCACCTTGCAGGCTTGACAGAAGCACTCTGCGCAAGGCGTTCCCTAGTGTCAGACCAAATCCTCTTTCAAGGGGTTCAGCAACAATAGTAGCCTCACGATCGCTCTGTTCCCCCGATTCTATCGAGAGATTAGCCTGGATTAACTCTTTCCAGTTTTGCTGAATCACGGCGTTGACCTCATAGCTTTGCAGGCCCGCCAAGGGCCTGCGTTGTCTAGAAAACAGTTAGAACGAATAACCCATCCGTCCTTACCACTCTTCCCTATTAAACGCGACGGCGTTTAGGAGGGCGGCACCCGTTATGCGGAATAGGAGATACATCGCGAATTGATGTAACTGTAAACCCTACTGCCTGCAATGCACGCAATGCTGATTCGCGTCCAGAACCCGGACCTTTTACTTCAACTTCAAGAGTCTTCATACCGTGTTCCATTGCTTTCTTGCCGGCGTCTTCAGCGGCAATCTGAGCAGCAAACGGTGTTGATTTGCGTGACCCTTTAAAACCTTGAGATCCTGCAGATGACCAAGCAATTGCATTGCCTTGCGCATCTGTAATCATGATCTTGGTATTATTGAACGATGCGCTTACATGAGCAACACCGGAAATAATATTCTTTCGTTCGCGGCGGCGAACACGTGTCTTTTCGCGTGCCATATTACTTCTTCTTTCCAGCTATCGCCTTAGCCGGACCCTTGCGGGTACGGGCGTTTGTATGTGTGCGCTGACCGCGTACGGGCAGTCCACGACGATGACGAAGGCCACGATAGCAACCAAGATCCATCAATCGTTTAATGTTCATTGAAGTCTCACGACGAAGATCGCCTTCAACAGTATGTTCCGCGTCGATTACTTCGCGAATCTTTACAACTTCAGAATCACTCAGTGCATTCACACGAGTTTCCGAAGCCAGGCCGACTGTACCACAGATTTCTTTAGCCTTTGCAGGGCCAATTCCATGGATATAAGTCAGTGCAATCTGAACCCGCTTATTAGTCGGGATATTTACACCAGCAATACGAGCCACGCTAGTTTCTCCTCATCACCAAAATCAGGCTAAATCAGCCCGTTGTCTCTTACGCTTCCGCGAAGCGCGCGATTATATAAACTTGTTTTGTGTAGTCAACACTTTAGATAAAATTACAGTAGTGCTTCTATCTGCCGTGTCACTTCGTCAATTTCGGCCATTCCATCAACTTGTTCAAGAATGCCCTTTCCCTTGTAATAGGGAAGCAGTGGTGCGGTCTGATTGTGATAAGACTGCAGACGAGACTTAACGGTCTCAACAGTATCATCATTACGCCGGGAAAATTCGGTCCCTTTGCATTTATCACACACACCATCTTCAACTGGCTTTAGAAAACTGTCATGGTAGCCAGACCCACAGTTGGCACATGTATAACGACCTGTAACCCGTTCGACAAGTACTGCATCATCAGTTTTCATTTCGATTACGCTATTAAGAGACATATTTTTGTCTTTTAACATCAAATCTAGTGCCTCAGCCTGCGCTCCCGTACGTGGGAAGCCATCCAGGATGACGCCTTTCTTGCAATCAGGTTGATCAAGTCTATCAGAAATGATCCCCGTCATAATCTTGTCAGATACTAGCTCACCCCGTTCCATAACGGATTTCGCTTGTAACCCAATGTCTGTACCAGCAGCAACAGCTGCTCGTAACATATCCCCAGTCGATAGTTGGACGAGGCCATGTTTATCTTGAATCCTTTGTGCCTGAGTACCTTTTCCGGCCCCCGGTGCACCCAGAAGTATCAAAATCATTTACGCCGTCCCCCAAGTTTCGATTTCTGCACAAGTCCATCATATTGGTGCGCCAGCAAATGACTTTGTATTTGGGCGACAGTATCCATCGTAACCGAAACAACGATCAGCAATGAAGTACCACCAAAATAGAAGGGTACTGCCCATTGAGATACCAGTAACTCAGGCAAAATACAAACGAGTGACAAATAAGCGGCACCAGTTACGGTTAATCGAGTGAGCACGTAATCTAAATACTGCGAAGTACGACTTCCTGGACGAATCCCTGGAACAAACCCACCATGCTTTTTCAAATTGTCTGCAGTTTCGTCAGGATTGAAGACGACAGCTGTGTAGAAGAAACAGAAAAACACAATGCCTGTAATATAAAGCAGCATATAGAGAGGCTGTCCGCGCCCCAAGAGCGTTGTCACCGTTGTAAGCCATTCAGGGCCAGAGCCCGCTGAAAAGCCAGCCACTGTGATCGGCATCAACAGAAGGGAGGACGCGAAGATTGGAGGTATAACGCCCGCGGTATTTAACTTGAGGGGCAAATGTGAATTTTGCCCACCATAAGTCTTATTGCCGCGCTGGCGTTTGGGATATTGAATGAGTATTCGTCGTTGAGCGCGTTCCATGAAGACAATGAACGCAATCACTGCAACTGACATGATAAGCAGGAACAGGATAACCAACGTAGACAGGGCTCCTGTCCGACCGAGTTCCAAGGTGCCTACAAGGGCACCAGGAAGCGCCGCAACAATTCCTGCGAAGATGATCAAGGAGATTCCGTTACCCACGCCCCGTGCCGTAATTTGCTCACCTAACCACATCAAGAAGACTGTACCGCCCACTAATGTAATCACAGTCACAACTCGGAAATACAGGCCCGGATCGATCACGGCGGCTTGGCCGCTAGAAAGGGACATCCCCTCGAGACCGACGGCAATGCCGTAGCCTTGTAAGGTCGCCAGCAACACAGTGCCATACCGTGTGTACTGATTGATTTTTTTCCGCCCCTGCTCGCCCTCTTTTTTCAATTGTCCCATTTGGGGGGAAATCGACGTTAGGAGCTGCATAATAATAGAGGCAGAGATGTAAGGCATAATGTTCAACGCGAAAATGGTCATGCGACCGAGCGCACCCCCAGCAAACACGTCGAACATGCCAAGAACGCCACCGGAGTTTTGGGCAAACACATCAGCTAAAACAGTAGGATCGACACCTGGAATCGGAATATATGTTCCGACCCGATAAACGATCAGCGCAAAAAGCGTGAACCACAAGCGCTTCTTCAATTCTGTTGCCTTGGAAAACGCTCCAAGACTCATAGAGGAAGCCATTTGTTCTGCTGCAGACGCCATGTAGTGTAACTCCAGTTAAAAAGGGCAGCACTCGCTGCCCTTAACGCATTCTTTATTCAGCTTTAGCAGCAGCCGGTTTAGCCAAAGTGACTGACCCGCCTGCTTTTTCAACAGCTTCGATAGCTGATTTAGATGCACCAGTAACTTCGAAACTGGCTTTGACTTTAAGCTCGCCTTTGGCAAGAAGACGTACGCCATGTACGACCTTACCGACAACACCAGCTTCTTGTAACATGGCAACCGTAATTGCTTTTTTCACATCCAGTTTACCTGCGTCAATAGCAGTTTGGATCCGACCAAGGTTGGCTACAGCAAATTCCTTACGGAAGATGTTTGTAAAACCACGCTTTGGAAGCCGGCGATGGATTGGCATCTGACCGCCTTCAAAGCCTTTAATAGCAACACCAGATCTGGACTTCTGACCTTTTTGACCAGCTCCAGATGTTTTACCTTTACCAGAACCAATACCCCGACCAACCCGCATGCGGTTTTTGGTTGAGCCTTGGTTGTCTGAAATTTCATTCAAACGCATTTCGTATATCCTTATCTTACAGGTTGGCCTTAGGAGGCTTCCTCAACCCGCACTAGATGGTGAACTTTATTGATCATACCGCGAATAGATGGGGTATCTTCAACTTCAACCGTCCGGTGCATTTTGTTAAGACCAAGCCCTACAAGGGTCGCACGTTGTGATTTGTGACGACCAATCGGACTACCAATTTGAGTGACTTTAACAGTCGCTTTAGCATCAGCCATCTGCATTATCCTTCACAGGTTCAGCAGACCGACGTCCGACGATTTCAGAAACCTTTTTACCACGTTTAGCAGCGATTTGACGCGGTGACGTCATTGCTTTCAACGCTTCAAAAGTTGCTTTCACCATGTTGTATGGATTGGATGTACCAATAGACTTGGTCACAACGTCCTGAACGCCTAGTGTTTCGAACACTGCACGCATTGGACCACCAGCGATAATGCCAGTACCAGCAGGTGCAGAGCGAAGGACAACTTTACCAGCACCAAATTCACCAACAACATCATGATGCAATGTACGGCCTTCTCTCAAAGGAACACGAATCATGTCACGTTTAGCAGCTTCCGTGGCTTTACGAATAGCTTCTGGAACTTCACGGGCTTTACCGTGACCAAAACCTACGCGGCCTTTTTGATCTCCTGCAACAACCATTGCAGCGAAGCCAAAACGACGACCACCTTTTACAACCTTGGCCACACGGTTAATGTGGACAAGTTTGTCGACGAATTCTGAATCGCCTCTATCATTTTGATCGGGTCTCATCATAGTCAAATTCCCTTAGAAGGAGAGCCCACCCTCGCGGGCGGCTTCGGCTAGGGCTTTGACCCGGCCATGATATTGGTAACCGCCGCGATCGAAGACAACTTCCTTAACACCGGCTTTTAAGGCGCGTTCCGCAATAAGCTTTCCAACTTGTGCGGCTGCATCTTTATCTCCACCGGTCTTCAGTGCTTCACGTAGGTCTTTTTCTAGTGTTGAAGCTGACGCAACTGTGCGTCCTTCAGCATCGTTAATCAGCTGAGCATAGATCTGTTGACCAGATCTATGAACAGAAAGCCGAGGACGGCCGTTCGCAACTTTACGAAGCTGCGTACGGGTTCTACGGCGACGACGCTCGAACAATTCATTAGTGTTTGCCATTGTCGTATCCTATTTCTTCTTGCCTTCTTTACGGAAGATAACTTCATCCGCATATTTGACACCCTTGCCTTTGTAAGGCTCTGGTTTACGGAAAGAGCGGATTTCAGCAGCAATCTGCCCAACACGCTGTTTATTCGCACCAGAGATTTCCAAGGAAGTCGCGGTAGGACATTTGATGTCGATGTCATCTGGGAAAGGATATACAACATCGTGACTGTAACCTAAGTTCAGCGTCAATGTTTTTCCTTGAACAGCGGCACGGTAACCAACACCAACGATATCTAGTTTCTTAGAGAAACCGGTTGTTACACCTTCGATAAGGTTAGCGAACAGCGTACGTTGCATTCCCCACATTTGGCGAGCACGTGTGCTTTCGTTCCGAGGCTTAACCCAGATTTGATCGTCTTCGCGCGAAACGATTACATCATCAACGAATGACATATTCAGAACGCCTTTTGTACCTTTTACAGTAACATCACTGCCAGTGAGTTGAACTTCTACACCGGAAGGGATCGCAACTGGATGTTTTCCAATTCGAGACATATTTCCCCCTTAGTAGAGTTTACAAAGCACTTCGCCGCCAACATTGGCGTCACGTGCTTCGTTATCTGACAGAACACCGCGAGGTGTTGAAAGGACAGAAATACCAAGACCATTACGGACAGTTGGTAGATCTTTAACACCGGAATAAACACGGCGACCTGGCTTTGACACCCGGCTCACATGTTCAATAACGCCTTTGCCCTGATAGTATTTCAATTCAATTGAAAGTTCAGGCTTACCTGGCTCATTTTCCGATACGACAAAACCGCGGATAAATCCTTCGCGTTTCAAAGCTTCCAATACATTGATTCGAAGATTTGACGCCGGGCTCTTAACCGCGCTTTTTTTAGCACTTTGTCCATTACGGATACGCGTTAGCATATCACCGAGAGGATCACTAAAAGACATGAGTTTTTCCTCTCTACCAGCTAGACTTGACCATGCCGGGAATCTGGCCTGTTGAAGCCAGGTCACGGAGACCAATACGGGATAATTTCAGTTTCCGGTAAACGCCACGAGGACGACCGGTCAATAGGCAACGGTTCCGAACGCGAGTTGCGGAGGAATTCCGTGGTAACGCAGCCAATGCGAGGCGAGCAGCGAACCGCTCATCCTGTGGCAAGGCTTCATCTTTGCTGATGGCCTTCAGTTCGGCGCGTTTGTTGGCAAATCTGTCAACAAGGCGACGACGCTTTAGGTCTCTCTCAACGGCACTTTTCTTAGCCATTTTCTAAACTCCTTGGATCAATTAATCTTAAACGGCATATTGAAACCGGAAAGAAGCTCACGAGCCTCTTCATCAGTATCAGCAGTCGTGCAGATTACGATATCCATGCCCCGTACGTCACTTACATCATCATAAGCGATTTCAGGAAACACAATTTGCTCTTTCAGGCCCATGGCATAGTTGCCACGACCGTCGAAGCTTTTTGGTGACACACCACGGAAATCTCTTACCCGTGGTAGCGCGATATTCACCAAACGATCGAGAAACTCGTACATTTGGTTCTTACGCAATGTCACTTTTGCCCCGATGGGCATACCTTCGCGAAGTTTAAACGTCGCGATAGATTTCTTAGCAACTGTAACAACAGGTTTCTGACCAGAAATTTTTGCTAGTTCAGATTCTACTGATTTGATTTTCTTCGCATCAGCAACTGCTTCGCCACAGCCGATATTAATTACGATTTTTTCCAATTTTGGGATTTTCATCTCATTGGAATATTCGAATTTTTCTTTAAGCTTCGCACGAAGTTCATCGTTATAAAGCGTTTTAAGTCTAGGCACTGTCATAATATCATCCCTTACAGATCAATGACTTCGCCAGAACGCTTAGCAACGCGAACTTTACGACCATCATCGAGTGTTTTATAGCCAACACGTGTTGCTTTACCGTCTTTAGGGTCTTTCAACGCGATATTTGACATCTGAATGGATGCTTCTTTTTCGACAATCCCACCAGTTTCAGTTTGTGTCTGCTTCGTATGGCGTTTCGCCATATTAACACCAGACACTATAGCGCGTCGTTTTTCACGATTAACGCTTAGAACTTCACCTGATTTGCCTTTGTCTTTTCCAGTAAGAACGACAACTTTGTCGCCCTTTTTTACTGTAAACTTTTCAGCCATTACAGCACCTCCGGAGCAAGAGATACGATCTTCATCAAGTTCCGAGCACGCAATTCGCGCGTAACTGGGCCGAAGATACGTGTTCCAATAGGCTCACCGTTTTTATTGATCAAAACGGCTGCGTTAGAATCGAAACGGATAGCTGTTCCGTCAGCACGACGGATTTCTTTTCTAGTGCGCACGATGACAGCGCGTTGCACGTCACCTTTTTTAACACGGCCACGCGGAATTGCTTCTTTGATGGAGACAACAATTGTGTCTCCAACAGAAGCAGTTTTCCGTTTGGAACCGCCTAAAACTTTAATGCACTGCACCCGTCTCGCACCGGAATTGTCGGCGACATCCAGGTTGGTTTGCATTTGAATCATAGTCTTTACCTTTGTTTGGTACAGAAACGCCTAACTTTAAGCGTTGTCGTAAAGGACTTCCCAACGTTTCAGCTTAGATATCGGGCGACATTCTTGAATGCGAATGTCGTCACCAATCTTGTACTGATTCTTAGTATCATGGGCATGGTACTTCTTAGTCCGGCCAATGTACTTTTTGTAAAGCGGGTGCATGACCTGGCGCCTTACTTGGACAACAACGGTTTGATCGTTCTTGTCACTTGTTACTGTCCCTTGCAGGATTCGTTTCGGCATTGTTGTTTCTCCTAAGACGCAACGTTCGATGTTACTACCGTTTTAATCCGGGCAATATCACGACGAACCTCGCGCATACGCGCCGTATTGTCTAACTGGCCACTAGCCTGCTGGAAACGAAGATTGAATTGTTCTTTCTTGAGCGACAATAGCTCAGTCTTCAATTCATCTGCGCTTTTGCCCAGTAATTCTTGTGCCTTCATAATTACGCCCCTTCACCAAGACGGGTAATAAATTTTGTCTTCATCGGTAACTTGGCAGTACCACGTTCGAACGCCTCTTTGGCTAGTTCTTGCGGAATACCATCAAGCTCAAACAAAACCTTCCCTGGCTGGACACGAACCATCCAATACTCCGGAGAACCCTTACCTTTACCCATACGGACTTCAGTAGGCTTCTTTGAAACCGGAATATCTGGAAACACACGAATCCAAACACGGCCTGCACGTTTGATGTGACGAGTAATAGCACGACGGGTCGCTTCGATCTGTCGCGCAGTTAAACGTCCGGGCTCAATAGCCTTGAGACCAAAAGCACCGAAGTTCAGGCTTGTACCTGAAGTTGCGACACCTTTCAAGCGTCCTTTGTGTGCTTTACGAAATTTTGTTCGCTTCGGCTGAAGCATGAGATCACCCCTTTACTTAACCGCGACGACCGCCGGAACGATTTGCAGGACGGCCAGAGGCCTGTAATTTTTCCTGCGCCTTTTCCTGCGCCATTGGGTCGTGTTCCATAATTTCGCCCTTGTAGATCCATACTTTGATCCCGATGATCCCGTATGTAGTCAAAGAGCGAGCGGTCCCGTAGTCGATGTTAGCACGAAGAGTGTGCAACGGCACACGACCTTCACGATACCATTCGGTACGAGCGATTTCAGCGCCGCCAAGGCGGCCTGCACAGTTGATTCGAATACCCTCAGCGCCCAAACGCATTGCTGATTGAACAGAACGTTTCATAGCGCGTCTGTAAGCGACACGCCGAGCTAACTGTTGGCTGATATTCTCAGCAACAAGTTTCGCATCGATTTCCGGCTTACGGATTTCTACGATATTCAAATGAACTTCTGATGTCGTCATTGCGGCAATTTTGCTGCGCAGTTTTTCGATATCTGCGCCTTTTTTGCCGATGATTACACCAGGACGTGCGGAATAAATTGTTACCCGGCATTTTTTTGCAGGGCGTTCAATAATGATTCTGCTAACGCCGGCTTGAACCAAATCTTTTTCCAAGAATTCGCGAATACGAATATCTTCGTGAAGAAGATCGGCAAAGCCCTTTTCAGCATACCAACGTGAATCCCATGTACGGTTGATGCCGACACGTAGGCCAATTGGATTAACTTTTTGACCCATTATGCTTGCTCCTCGCGTTCACGAACCACGATTGTGATATTGCTGTAAGGTTTCAGGATAGGGCTGGACCGACCACGACCACGTGGACGCATCCGCTTCATGACAATCGACTTGCCAACATGGGCTTCAGCTACATAAAGCCGATCCACATCAAGCTGATGATTGTTTTCTGCATTGGCTACCGCTGACTGCAGAACCTTTTTCACCGCACGTGCAATTGCACGCTTGGAAAAAGTAAGTTCTGTCAAAGCGGCCTCCGCGGACTTACCGCGGATAAGCCCTGCCACGAGGTTCAGCTTTTGTGCACTGGTGCGGAGGCGAATGCCTTTAGCAACCGCCTCTGTGTCGCCTAGCTGCCTTTCGATGGACTGCTTACCCATGTTTATTTCCTCCGAGACTTTTTATCGGCCATGTGACCGTAATATGTACGGGAAGGAGAGAATTCTCCAAACTTGTGACCCACCATGTCTTCATCCACCATTACTGGTACAAATTTTTGGCCATTATAGACACCAAAAGTTAAACCAACGAATTGTGGAAGTATTGTAGACCGGCGTGACCAAGTCTTAATGATACTTTTTTTGCCACTTTCGCGTGCTGCTTCAGCTTTCTTAAGCATGTAGCCATCCACAAAAGGACCTTTCCAAACTGAACGTGCCATCGAGCGCTCCTATTTCTTCCGCTTTTGCGGACGGCGCCGCATAATCATTTTGTCCGTAGACTTGTTGGACCGAGTCCGTTTACCCTTAGTAGGTTTACCCCAAGGTGTAACTGGATGACGACCACCAGATGTACGTCCCTCACCACCACCGTGTGGATGGTCAATCGGATTCATGGCAACACCACGAACAGATGGACGACGTCCCAACCAGCGAGACCGACCAGCTTTCGCCAGTTTGATGTTCTTCTGATCTGGATTGGATACTGCACCAACAGTTGCCATGCATTCAGCAGGAACAATACGTTGCTCTCCTGAAGCTAGACGAAGCTGGGCATACCCTGCGTCTTTACCAATAAGCTGAACATATGTTCCAGCGGAACGGGCCATTTGGCCGCCCTTACCTGGCTTCATTTCAACATTATGAATAATTGTACCGACTGGTATGTTTTTCATCGGCATGGCATTACCAGGCTTGATGTCAACTGCATTACCAGAGATGACTTTGTCTCCTACGGCAACACGTTGTGGTGCCAAGATATAGGATAATTCGCCATCTTCGTACCGGATCAAAGCGATAAACGCTGTCCGGTTCGGATCGTATTCTAACCGTTCGATTGTCGCTGACATATCAAACTTGATACGTTTGAAGTCGACGATGCGGTAGCTGCGTTTATGCCCACCACCACGACGCCGTGCTGTAATACGACCGTTGTTGTTTCTACCACCACTACCTGACAGGCCTTCAGTCAAAGTCTTGACTGGTTTGCCCTTATGCAGCTCGGACCGATCGACAAGGATCAATCCACGCTGTGCAGGAGTTGTTGGCTTATAACTTTTGAGCGCCATTTTCCTATATCCCCGTAGTCACGTCGATGGTTTGACCATCTTCCAGGGTTACCATTGCCTTCTTGAAGTCAGACTGCTTACCCAGACGGCCTTTAAAACGTTTTACCTTACCGCTAGTGCGATTAGTATTTACGTTTGTAACCTTTACATTAAAGAGCTTTTCAACGGCTTCTTTAATTTCAGATTTATTGGCATTCAGGGCTACACGGAAGGTAACCTGATTAAATTCTGATCCCATTGTGGACTTTTCAGTAACTACTGGTCCCAACAGGATGTCATACATTCTTTCCTGGTTCATTTCAGTCGAGCCTCCAGGCTTTCAACTGCACTCTTTGTCAGAACCAAAACGTCACGACGTAAGATGTCATACACGTTGGCGCCGTCACCTGGCAATACATCCACACGTGGAAGATTGCGAGTTGATAGTGCAAAATTTGTATCCGGCTCAGCGCCATCAATGATCAGAGTAGAATTCCACCCTAATGCTTTGAATTTACTGGCCATTACTTTCGTTTTTGTATCAGCAGCTCTTAGCTCATCAACAATCACGAGTTTGCCTTCTAACAATTTGGCTGAGAGTGCGTTTTTCAGCGCAAGCTTCCGAACCTTCTTAGTCAGCGAGTGAGCATGTGACCGCAACACTGGACCATGAGCTACACCACCACCACGTTGGTGAGGAGCGCGCTTTTGGCCCTGACGAGCACGACCAGTACCCTTCTGAGCGAAAGGCTTGGCACCTGTTCCAGAAACTTCAGAAACATCTTTGATCTTATGTGTACCAGAGCGGCGCGATGCCAACTGGAACTTAACCATTCTTTGAAGCAGATCCGCACGCGGAACTAGTCCAAAAACCTCTTCAGCAAGCTCGATATCACCGGCCGCCTTATTGTCGAGGTTGATTACTTTAACCTTCATTCCAACAGATCCTTTATTCTTCAGCCGGCGCTGCATCTGCAGGGGCCGCTTCAGCCTGAACACCATTACCAACTGCAAAAGCAGCAGGGAAAGGAGCTGTATCAGGACGAGCATTCTTTACAGCGTCTGCAACATAAACCCAAGTTCCTTTGGAGCCTGGTACCGCGCCTTTAACCAAAATCAGACCGCGGTCCTTATCAGTTGACACGATTTGCAAGTTTTGAGTAGTCACGCGGGTAGCACCCATATGACCAGCCATTTTCTTGCCTTTAAATACCTTACCAGGATCTTGACATTGTCCAGTAGAACCATGGGCACGATGAGATACAGACACACCATGTGTTGCCCGCATTCCACCGAAGTTATGACGTTTCATGGCACCGGCAAAACCTTTACCAATACTTGTCGCCGCAACGTCTACCAATTGTTCAGGTACAAAATGGTCAGTAGTCAATTGAGCACCAACTTCTACGAAGGCATCATCTTGAATACGGAACTCAGCAAGTTTCTGCTTAGGTTCAACATTTGCTTTCGCATAATGTCCGCGCATAGCTTTGGACACATTTTTTACTTTGGCCTTACCGACACCGATTTGCATGGCATTATAACCATGTGAATCTGTAGTCCGGTGAGCAACAACTTGGCAATTTTCGACTTGCAAGACTGTTACTGGTACATGCTGACCATCTTCAGCGAAGATCCGGGTCATGCCCAGTTTCTTAGCGATCATTCCACAACGCATATCGGTTTACCCCAACAACTTAATGGACACATCAACGCCTGCGGCAAGGTCCAGCTTCATTAGTGCATCCACAGTCTGCGGCGTAGGTTCAACGATATCCAATACACGCTTATGTGTACGAATTTCGAACTGTTCGCGAGACTTTTTGTCAATATGCGGTCCACGAAGAACCGTATATTTCTCAATGTGTGTCGGCAACGGGATCGGGCCTACTACTTGGGCGCCTGTGCGCTTGGCAGTATGAACAATCTCGCCTGTCGACGCATCGAGAACACGATGATCAAACGCTTTGAGGCGAATGCGGATATTTTGTTTTTCCATTACTCTGGTCACTCCAGAAATCGGCCACCCACATGGGGTGGCCTAAGTATCAAATTTACTCGATGATCTTTGCAACAACACCAGCGCCAACAGTCCGGCCACCTTCGCGAATAGCGAAACGCAGACCTTCATCCATGGCAATTGGTGCAATAAGTTTCACTTCCGCAGAAATGTTGTCACCTGGCATAACCATTTCAGTTCCCTCAGGAAGAGTCACAACACCGGTCACGTCCGTTGTACGGAAGTAAAATTGTGGACGGTAGTTTGTGAAGAATGGTGTATGACGACCACCCTCGTTCTTCGTCAGAATGTAGGCTTCTGCTGTGAATGTTGTATGCGGTGTGATTGAACCTGGATGAGCCAAAACCTGACCACGTTCAACTTCTTCACGTTTCGTACCGCGAAGTAGAACACCAACGTTATCGCCAGCTTCACCCTGATCGAGCAGCTTGCGGAACATTTCAACACCAGTACATGTTGTCTTAACAGTGTCTTTGATGCCGATGATTTCGATTTCTTCGCCAACCTTAACAATGCCGCTTTCGATACGACCTGTTACAACTGTTCCACGACCAGAAATTGAGAACACGTCTTCGATTGGAAGCAAGAAAGCTTTATCGATGTCACGCTTAGGAAGAGGAATAAATTCGTCAACAGCAGCCATCAATTTCAAGATTGCTTCTTTACCGATTTCGTCATCACGACCTTCAAGAGCTGCAAGAGCAGAACCTTGAATGATAGGAATGTCGTCACCTGGGAAGTCGTATTCGCTTAGAAGCTCACGAATTTCCATTTCAACAAGCTCAAGAAGCTCTTCGTCGTCAACCTGATCGACTTTGTTCATGAAAACAACGAGGGCAGGAACACCAACCTGGCGCGCAAGTAGGATATGCTCACGAGTTTGTGGCATTGGTCCGTCAGCGGCTGACACCACAAGGATACCACCATCCATCTGCGCCGCACCAGTGATCATGTTTTTCACATAATCGGCATGGCCTGGGCAATCCACATGGGCATAATGACGATTTTCAGTTTCATACTCAACGTGAGCAGTTGAAATCGTGATACCACGTGCTTTTTCTTCAGGTGCTTTGTCGATTTCGTCAAACGCGAACGCCGCGCCACCAGAGATCTCAGCAAGCACTTTTGTGATTGCTGCAGTCAGTGTAGTTTTACCATGGTCAACGTGACCGACTGTTCCGATATTCGCATGGGGTTTATTGCGTTCAAATTTTTCTTTGGCCATCTTAATTCTCCGTTCTTTCCGGCTGCCTCAGCTCGTGGTTACGCCAATTTCGCCAGAACTTCGTCTGAGACGTGTTGCGGCACTGGTTCATAGTGATCAAATACCATTGTGAAAGTGGCACGACCTTGGGTCTGAGACCGAAGATTGTTCACATAACCAAACATGTTGGCCAGTGGCACCATTGCGTTCACAACTTGCGCGACGCCGCGCTGTTCAGTTCCGGTAACTTGACCGCGACGACTATTCAAGTCGCCCATCACGTCACCGATATATTCATCAGGTGTTACGATCTCAACCTTCATAAGAGGTTCAAGAAGACGTACGCCCGCTTTACGTGCCAGTTCCCGCATTGCGGAACGACCAGCGATTTCAAAGGCCATAACTGAGGAGTCAACATCATGGTAAGCACCATCAATCAACTTCACTTCAACATCAATCAATGGGAAACCGGCTAGTACGCCAGTCTCAATGATGTCCTTAATACCCTTTTGCACACCAGGGATGTATTCCTTAGGAACAGAACCACCTGTGATACTGTCACTGAAAACAAATCCAGCACCAGGCTCGCCCGGTTTTGCAATAAGTTTAATCCGAGCAAACTGTCCAGAACCACCAGACTGTTTCTTATGTGTGTAATCAAGCTCAGCTTCAGTCGTGATAGTTTCACGATAAGCAACTTGAGGAGCACCAATATTAGCTTCTACCTTGAACTCGCGCTTCATACGATCAACCAAGATATCAAGATGAAGCTCACCCATACCCTTAATGATCGTTTGACCACTTTCATGATCACTTGTAACGCGGAATGAAGGATCTTCCTGAGCAAGACGGTTAAGCGCGATACCCATTTTTTCCTGGTCGCTCTTAGTCTTAGGCTCAACAGCGATTTCAATCACTGGCTCTGGGAATTCCATGCGTTCCAAAATAATTGGTTTCAAGGAGTCACAGAGAGTATCACCTGTTGTTGTACTCTTAAGGCCCGCAATCGCGATAATATCGCCTGCACGCGCTTCTTTAACATCTTCACGGGAGTTCGCATGCATTTGAAGCATACGACCAACGCGCTCACGATTATCTTTTACTGAGTTCAAAGTCTGCGTTGCAGTCTCAATAACACCAGAATAGACACGTACGAATGTAAGAGATCCAACAAACGGGTCAGTCATAACCTTAAATGCCAAGCCTGAGAATGGCTCGTCATCGGAAGGCAAACGAACAAGTGGTTCGCCTGTCTTAATATCAATGCCTTCTGTACCAGCAATATCTGTTGGCGCAGGCATATAATCAATAACCGCATCAAGAAGAGGCTGAACGCCCTTATTCTTAAAAGCTGTACCGGTCAAAACTGGAACAAACGCACCATCAAGAGTACCCCGACGGATACATCTCTTCAGTGTCGCTTCATCAGGCTCTTCGCCTTCAAGATACGCTTCCAAAACCGCTTCTTCGATTTCGACCGCAGCCTCAACCAATGCTTCACGATATTCAGCAGCTTTGTCAGCGAGTTCATCACGAATGTCGCGATACTCGTAAGAGGCGCCCATTTCTTCACCGGTCCAGACGACTTCTTTCATCTTTACCAGATCGACAACACCTTCGAATTCCGCTTCGGAACCGATTGGTAACTGACAAACAAGTGGCTTAGCACCTAGGCGGGTTTTGAACATTTCTACACAACGGTAGAAATCAGCACCAGTCCGGTCCATCTTATTAACAAAACACATACGTGGTACGCGATATTTGTCAGCCTGACGCCATACAGTTTCAGACTGAGGCTCAACACCAGCAACCGCATCAAAAACAGCGACAGCACCATCGAGGACACGCAATGAACGTTCAACTTCAATCGTGAAGTCAACATGGCCTGGCGTATCAATGATATTGATACGGTGTTCATTCCAGAAACAAGTAGTTGCAGCTGAAGTAATTGTAATACCCCGCTCCTGCTCTTGCTCCATCCAGTCCATAGTGGCTGCGCCATCATGAACTTCACCAATCTTATGAGAAACACCCGTGTAATACAGAATGCGTTCTGTTGTCGTCGTTTTACCAGCATCAATGTGAGCCATGATGCCAATATTGCGGTATTTTTCAATAGGCGTTGTGCGTGCCATGTCGAGTATCCTGATCGTAAACTGTTCTAGATATTACCAGCGATAATGAGCGAAAGCGCGGTTGGCTTCGGCCATCTTATGCGTGTCTTCCCGCTTCTTAACGGCTCCACCACGGTCATTTGAAGCATCCAGCAGCTCGCCAGACAAACGTTCAATCATTGTCAATTCAGACCGCTTACGCGCACTGGAAATCAACCAACGAATAGCCAACGCTTGAGCGCGTTCAGAACGGACTTCAACAGGAACCTGATAAGTAGCACCACCAACACGGCGGGAGCGAACTTCCAGTTCAGGTTTAATCTTGGTCAAAGCGTCGTGGAAAATTTCCACTGGGCTATTACCAGACTTTTTTTCAACAAGGTCGAAAGCACCATAAACAATGCCTTCGGCAGTAGATTTCTTACCTGCAATCATTAGTGAGTTCATGAACTTAGTCAGAACTAGATCACCAAATTTTGCATCTGGTAGAACTTCGCGCTTTTCTGCTGCGTGACGACGTGACATTCGTATATATCCTTACTTAGGCTTCTTCGCACCGTATTTGGAACGACGCTGACGACGGGTTGAAATACCCTGCGTGTCCAGAACACCACGAATAATGTGATAACGAACACCCGGCAAATCCTTCACACGGCCGCCACGAATCATGACAACAGAATGTTCTTGAAGGTTATGACCTTCGCCAGGAATATAACTTGTTACTTCGAAACCGTTAGTAAGCCGAACACGGGCGACCTTACGCAACGCGGAGTTCGGTTTCTTAGGAGTCGTTGTATAAACACGTGTACAAACACCTCGCTTTTGCGGGCATGATTCCATCGCTGGAACTTTTGTCCGCACAACAGGTGCTTTACGTGGTCTTCTAATCAGCTGATTAATAGTAGGCATTCTTGTTCCTATCCAATCGTTTCCGCAAATAGCACAGCCGCGTGCAGCTGCGGCTCTGCTCGCGGTCGGGATTTTTGCGTCCACCCGAAAAGACTTAACTCGCACACCGTTCTTCAAACAACCTGACCGCATGCGGAAATTGATGAAACATCATAACGTCAGGTGGGCGCAATATATGAGCCGTCCTCCTTACAGTCAAGTACAAAAGAATTGAATCTTTTCAAAGGCTGTGACTCTTCCATTATAGCGATTTTTAAACCCGCAAAATGCTTCCATTTTGGGTTTTTTGTAGGTGAATCCTCTGAAACGCCCTTAAGGACTATTTGGTGCACCAGAAATAAAAAAAACGGGGCCCCTTTCGAGGGCCCCGTTTTAATAAATTACCTCAAGAAACGTCGCTCAGCGGCCGCCTCCCTCAGTGATTCTTTTACAGTTAGTCAGCAATCAAGCCTTCGATAGCAATCGGCTCTGCCTTGTAATCCGAACGTTCCGCGATTTCACGGTCACGATCCGCAGCAATACGCTTCAAGCGGTTCATTTGGGCCCCAGTACCGGCAGGGATCAAACGACCCACGATGACGTTCTCTTTCAGGCCGGTAAGAGAGTCGCTCTTACCTGCAACAGCGGCTTCTGTAAGAACCCGTGTTGTTTCCTGGAAGGATGCCGCAGAGATAAAGGAGTTAGTCTGCAAGCTGGCTTTTGTAATACCCAGAAGGATAGAACTACCGATTGCAGGCAAGCGGCCTTCTTTCTCAAGCTTCTCATTCTGAGCTTCAAATTCTTCACGATCAACATGTTCGCCAAGAAGATAAGTCGACTCACCAGATTTTTCGATCTCAACTTTCTGCAGCATCTGACGACAAATGACTTCAATATGTTTGTCATTGATCTTCACACCCTGTAGGCGATAAACGTCCTGAATTTCATTAATCAGGAAGTTAGCCAAGGCTTCAACACCCAGAACTTTCAAAATATCATGAGGCGCAGGATTACCATCGAGCAGATAGTCACCAACACGAACGTAATCGCCTTCGTTGACAGCTAGATGCTTACCCTTAGGAATCAGATACTCAACTGGTTCTGCATCATCCCCTTCAGGACGAATGGAAACACGACGTTTGGATTTATAATCTTTTCCAAACTCAACGTAACCATCGGCTTCGGCAATAATCGCATGATCTTTAGGACGGCGAGCTTCGAACAATTCAGCAACCCGTGGCAGACCACCGGTAATATCCTTGGTTTTGGATCCTTCTTTAGGGATACGAGCCAAAACATCACCAGCTTGTACTTCGGCGCCGTCTTCAACAGACAGAATGGCGTCCACTGGCATGAAGTAACGAGCCTCATGACCATTAGCCAAGGCCAACAATTCACCAGCATCATCACGCAATGTGATACGCGGACGAAGGTCAGCACCCTTAGGTGCCTGTTTCCAATCAACAACGATTTTACGAGCAAAGCCTGTTGCTTCATCCACTTGCTCTACCATTGACATACCGCCAACCAAATCCTTGTAGTTCACAATACCTTTAAGTTCTGTGATCACAGGAGTTGTAAATGGATCCCATTGAGCAAGCTTGTCGCCTTTAACCACCTTCTGGCCTTCATCAACCAGCAAAGTTGTACCATAAGTGACACGATGACGGGCCCGCTCACGGTTATTTTCGTCAACCAGAACCAGCTCGGAATTTCGAGCCATAACGACCAGAAGACCCTTACTATTTTCAACAACATATCTGTTGTCGATCCTAATTGTACCGTCATAAGAGGCTTCAATAGAGGAGACTTCAGCAACCTGCGCAGTACCACCGATATGGAAGGTACGCATAGTCAGCTGGGTTCCCGGCTCACCAATTGACTGAGCCGCGATAACGCCAACAGCTTCACCAAGATTGACAGGTGTACCGCGCGCCAAATCACGACCGTAACAAGCGCCGCAAATTCCGCCTTTAGTCTCACAAGTAAGCACAGAGCGAATTAGAACTTGCTCCACACCTGAAGTCTCTGCAAGAAGCGAGGAGGCTTCGTCAAACATCTTCGCAGATTGGACAATCACTTCGCCAGTAATTGGGCTTATGACGTCGTGAACTGCTGTCCGTCCAAGAAGACGATCACTCAATGTTGCGATGACATCACTGCCTTCAACAACTTCACGAACAGTCACACCCTTATCCGTGTGACAATCATACTCGACAACGACGCAATCTTGAGCAACGTCAACAAGACGACGTGTCAGATAACCGGAGTTGGCTGTTTTCAGAGCCGTATCGGCAAGACCTTTACGCGCACCATGGGTAGAGTTGAAATATTCCAGAACGCTCAAACCTTCTTTAAAGTTTGAGATAATTGGAGTTTCAATAATCTCACCTGATGGTTTCGCCATCAAGCCACGCATACCGGCAAGCTGCTTCATCTGAGCGGCTGAACCACGGGCACCGGAGTTGGCCATCATGAAAATTGAGTTAATTCCCAATTGACGTCCATCTTCCCCTACCTGAACAGCTTCAATCACCTTCATCATTTCATCGGCGACTTTGTCAGTACACTGAGACCAAGCATCGATTACTTTATTGTATTTCTCACCTTGAGTAATCAAACCATCATAATATTGGCGCTCATACTCTTCGGCGAGGACACGTGTATCTTCAACCAGTTTATCTTTTGAAGCAGGGATCTTCATATCGTCCTTACCAAAGGAGATACCAGCACGGCAGGCATGAGCAAAACCAAGGCCCATAATTCTGTCGGCAAAAATCACTGTCTCTTTCTGACCGCAATGGCGATACACTTCATCAATAACAGAAGTGATTTCTTTTTTGGTCAGCAAGCGGTTAATAAGGTCAAAATTGACTTTTGAATTTCGCGGAAGAATTTCTTCGATAAGCATACGACCAGGGGTCGTCTCAACGAGGTTCCATTCTTCAGTACCATCTTCAGTCACATGCTTGATCTTAGTTCTGATCTTACTGTGAAGTGTCATCACCTTATTATCGATAGCATGTTGTGCTTCAGCCATGTCTGAGATCAGCATGCCTGCGCCAGGTTCATTTTCTTTATCCATTGTAAGATAATAGATACCAAGAACGATGTCCTGACTTGGAACGATAATTGGCTTACCACTTGCTGGGCTGAGGATGTTGTTTGTAGACATCATCAAAACGCGTGCTTCAAGCTGAGCTTCCAAAGACAGAGGTACGTGAACAGCCATTTGGTCGCCGTCAAAGTCGGCGTTAAAAGCTGTACAAACCAATGGGTGAAGCTGAATGGCTTTACCTTCGATCAATACAGGTTCAAACGCTTGGATACCAAGTCTATGAAGAGTTGGTGCGCGGTTCAACATCACAGGATGTTCGCGAATAACTTCTTCCAGGATATCCCAAACTTCAGGCCGTTCTTTTTCGACCAGTTTTTTAGCCATCTTAACAGTGGCCGCCATGCCTTTAAGTTCAAGCTTGGCGTAGATAAACGGTTTAAACAGCTCCAAGGCCATCTTCTTGGGAAGACCACATTGATGAAGTTTCAACTCCGGTCCAACCACAATCACGGAACGTCCGGAATAGTCAACACGCTTACCAAGAAGGTTTTGACGGAAACGACCTTGCTTACCTTTCAGCATATCTGAAAGTGATTTCAATGGGCGCTTATTCGCACCTGTAATCACCCGACCACGACGACCGTTGTCAAACAGCGCATCCACAGATTCCTGCAGCATGCGTTTTTCGTTCCGAACAATGATGTCTGGTGCGCGCAATTCAATAAGACGCTTCAGACGGTTATTCCGGTTGATCACGCGACGATAAAGATCGTTCAAATCTGATGTTGCAAACCGACCCCCGTCAAGCGGTACAAGGGGACGCAATTCAGGCGGAATCACAGGAACAACCTGAAGGATCATCCATTCAGGGCGGTTGCCAGATTCCATAAACGCTTCAATCAATTTCAGACGCTTGGCTAATTTCTTAGGTTTGGCTTCTGAAGTCGTAACGCGCATTTCTTCGCGAATTTCTTCGCTAATAGCTTCAAGGTCGAGACCCGCTAGAATGTCACGGATTGCTTCCGCGCCAATGCCCGCAGTGAAGGCGTCTTCACCATACTCGTCCTGTGCATCCAAAAATTCTTCTTCGCTCAAAAGCTGGAATTGCTTGAGAGGAGACAAACCTGGTTCGATCACAACGTAATTCTCAAAATAGAGAATGCGTTCAAGATCTTTCAACGTTGAATCTAGTAGAAGACCAATTCTGGAAGGAAGTGATTTCAAAAACCAGATATGTGCAACTGGGGACGCCAATTCGATATGAGCCATCCGCTCACGCCGAACTTTAGATAATGTTACTTCAACGCCACATTTTTCGCAGGTAATCCCACGATATTTCATGCGCTTATATTTACCGCACAAGCATTCGTAATCTTTGATTGGACCAAAGATTCTAGCACAGAAAAGGCCGTCTTTTTCTGGCTTAAATGTACGATAATTGATTGTTTCAGGCTTTTTAATCTCGCCATAAGACCAAGAGCGAATACGCTCCGGTGATGCGATGGAGATTTTAATTTCGTCGAATGCCTGTGTGCCCTGAGGCTGACCGAAGAGATTCATCAACTCATTCATGGACCCATTCTCCTTTTGATCCCCGGCGTGCCGGGTGGCGTGTCAATAACGCCCGAAAATTTAATAGTCGTGACAACAAATAGTCGGCCCCGATCAAAGATCAGGGCCTTCTAATTAGTAACCGATTTGCGAAAGTTCTACGTTCAAGCACAAGGAACGCATTTCCTTGACCAAAACATTAAAGCTTTCAGGAATACCTGCTTCGAAAGTGTCATCACCCCGAACAATCGCTTCGTACACTTTAGTACGACCTGCCACGTCATCGGACTTCACAGTCAACATTTCCTGTAGAGTATAAGCAGCACCATATGCTTGCAGTGCCCAAACTTCCATCTCACCAAATCTTTGACCACCGAACTGTGCTTTACCGCCCAAAGGTTGCTGAGTAACAAGACTATACGGTCCAATTGAACGCGCATGGATCTTATCATCAACCAAATGATGGAGTTTCAGCATGTAGATGTATCCAACCGTCACTTGACGATCGAAAGGCTCACCAGTACGCCCATCAATCAGGGTAACCTGACCTGAAGTGTCCAAGCCGGCAACTTCCAGAAGACGATTGATATCAACTTCTTTCGCACCATCAAACACAGGTGTTGCCATTGGAACACCGTTCCGAAGGTTCTCACCAAGTTCAGTGAACTGTTCATCCGACATGCCGGACATTTTCTCATCATACTCTTCGGTTCCATAAACTTCTTCAAGTTTGGATTTCAGAGGTTCAAGAGTAGAAAGCCCTAGCTTAACACGGTCCATAATCTCAGTGACTTGAACGCCGATACCATGGCTCGCCCAACCCAAATGAGTTTCAAGGATCTGCCCAACATTCATACGCGAAGGCACACCAAGTGGGTTCAACACGATATCAACAGGCTTACCATCTTCAAGATATGGCATATCTTCTTGCGGCAAAATCCGGGAGATAACACCCTTGTTACCATGACGACCAGCCATTTTATCACCAGGCTGCAACTTACGTTTAACAGCAACGAAGACTTTAACCATCTTCATAACCCCTGGTGGGAGTTCGTCACCGCGTTGTAGTTTATCAACCTTGTTTTCAAAGCGTGCCCGTAGACGACCATTTGCTTCGTCATACTGCTTTTTAAGCGCTTCGATATTAGTCATAACGCTGTCTTCTTCAACGCTAAGCTGCCACCAAACGCCAGTATGCAAATCAAGAAGCTGATCGAGAGTGATCACGTCGCCTTGTCTGAATTCAGCAGGACCGGAGGATACAACTTGATCGACGAGAAGGCTTTTCAAGCGATCGTAAATTGTGCGTTCCAAAATTGCTTTTTCATCATCGCGGTCTTTTGCAAGATGTTCAATTTCGTCCCGTTCAATCGCCAAAGCGCGCTCATCTTTTTCGACGCCATGGCGGTTAAAGACGCGAACTTCAACAACAGTACCAGCAACACCAGGAGGAAGGCGAAGCGATGTATCACGAACGTCTGAAGCTTTTTCACCAAAGATGGCACGAAGAAGTTTTTCTTCCGGTGTCATTGGGCTTTCACCCTTTGGCGTAATCTTGCCGACAAGAATATCACCAGGGTGAATTTCAGCACCAACATAAACGATACCGGCTTCGTCGAGACTTTTCAGTCCCTCTTCGCCCACATTTGGAATATCCCGAGTAATTTCTTCAGGTCCAAGTTTAGTATCACGGGCAGCAACTTCGAATTCTTCAATGTGAATGGAAGTAAAGACGTCGTCTTTAACAATCCGCTCAGAAATCAGGATCGAATCCTCGAAGTTGTAACCATTCCAAGGCATAAACGCTACGAGAACGTTCCGGCCTAGAGCAAGTTCACCCAGATCAGTTGACGGCCCATCACAAATGATATCGCCAGCAATAATCTCATCGCCTACTTTTACAAGTGGACGCTGGTTAATACAGGTATTTTGGTTTGAACGCTGGAATTTAAGAAGATTGTAGATGTCGACGCCAGACTTGCTCAAGTCATCTTCTACAGCACGAATAACGATACGTGTTGCATCTACCTGATCGACAATACCGGTGCGTTTGGCGACAGTTGCCACGCCAGAATCCCGTGCGACACGTTCTTCCATGCCAGTTCCAACAAACGGCGCCTCAGCTTTAAGCAATGGCACAGCTTGTCGCTGCATGTTTGAACCCATAAGCGCACGGTTCGCATCATCGTTTTCCAAGAAAGGAATAAGTGACGCACCAACAGATACGAGCTGTTTTGGTGACACATCGATGAAGGTAACATCCTCAGGCTTAACAACAACATACTCGCCTTGCGCACGGCAACGAACGAAGTCATCTGTAAAGCTTCCATTCTCATCAAGCGACGCATTTGCTTGGGAGATAGTGTGCTTACTTTCTTCCATTGCTGAAAGATATTTAACTTCACCCGTCAACTTGTTGTTTTCAACGCGCTGATAAGGGCTTTCAATGAAACCGTATTTATTCACCCGGGCGAACGTCGCCAATGAGTTGATCAGACCAATATTTGGCCCTTCAGGTGTTTCAATTGGGCAAATACGACCGTAATGAGTTGGATGCACGTCACGCACTTCAAAACCTGCGCGTTCACGTGTCAGACCACCGGGGCCCAATGCAGATAGACGACGTTTATGGGTAATTTCAGACAATGGGTTCGTCTGATCCATAAACTGGCTAAGCTGACTTGAACCGAAGAATTCACGAACCGCTGCCGCAGCAGGCTTCGCATTGATAAGGTCATGAGGCATAACCGTATCGATTTCAACAGAACTCATTCTTTCGCGAATGGCACGCTCCATACGAAGCAAACCAATCCGGTATTGATTTTCCATCAATTCACCAACGGAACGAACCCGACGGTTACCAAGGTTATCAATATCGTCAGTTTCACCATGACCGTCTTTAAGACGAACAAGGGTTTTAACAACTTCTAGAATGTCTTCTTTACGTAACACACGAACAGTATCTTCAACCTCAAGGTCGAGACGCATGTTCATTTTCACGCGACCAACAGCTGACAGGTCATACCGTTCTGAGTCAAAGAACAAACCTTTGAACAGTGCTTCTGCAGTTTCTTCGGTAGGTGGCTCGCCTGGACGCATAACACGGTAGATATCGATCAACGCCTGATCGCGAGTAGAGCTCTTATCTACCGCTAATGTGTTCCGGATGTACGGTCCAACATTTACGTTATCAATATCAAGTGTTGGAATAGTTGAGAAACCTGACGCTTCCAACTGATCGATCAAAGCTTCTGTAAGCTCATCACCCGCTTCAACGAAAATCTCACCCGTACTTGGGTTAATCATGTCTTCGGCAGCAAAACGGCCTACAAGCTCAAGATGGCTTACAAGCATGTCTTTAAGGCCAGCATCCATCAACTTCTTGCCAAGGCGCTGAGTAATTTTTGTACCAGCTTCCGCAACAACAGTTTCTGTATCCGCATCCACAAGATCACGTAGCAGACGGCTGCCTCTTACACGATCAAGAAGGAAAGGTGTGCGCCACCCCTTCTTATCTAATGCATAGTCAACTCTGTCATAGAAGAAATCGAGAATTTCTTCCTGGCTCATAGCAAGCGCTTGTAGAAGAGCCGTCACTGGCAATTTACGGCGACGGTCAATACGGACGTGAACAATATCTTTAGCGTCAAATTCGAAATCGAGCCAAGAACCGCGATACGGGATAACACGCGCAGCAAACAGTAGCTTACCGCTTGAATGGGTTTTACCCTTATCATGGTCGAAGAACACACCAGGGCTACGGTGCATTTGTGATACGATCACACGCTCAGTACCATTGATAATGAAAGTGCCTTTGTCAGTCATCAAAGGCATATCGCCCATGTAGACGCTTTGCTCTTTAATATCGAGTACTGATTTGGCTTCTGTATCTGGGTCTACTTCAAATACGATCAGACGCAAAGTTGCTTTCAGTGGCGCGGCATAAGTCATGCTGCGTTGCTGGCATTCTTCCTCGTCGTATTTCGGTGGGTCAAAGTCAAAGCTAACAAACTCCAAGCTTGCAGTGTCAGCAAAATCCTTAATTGGGAATACGGATCTAAACACGCCTTGCAGCCCGTCATCTCCTCTTTCCTCTGTCGACATCCCTTCCATTAAGAAGGCGTCGTATGAGGTCTTTTGAACCTCAATCAGGTTCGGCATAGAAGTCGCAGCTTCGATGCGACCAAAATCCTTACGAACGCGTTTCCGACCGGTGAACGACTGCAAAATGCCCATGCGATATCCCCGTATTTCTGTTGCCAAACTAGCTACACCCAAATTGGCTGTAACCGGAACAAAACCCCGACGAAACCAACCATATGGTTTCAATTCAGGACAGTGTTCAAAAAATTTCGTGCCGGATAACGACCTCCGGCGAGGTTTACGTGTTTAAAATCCCGTCGGATAACGACCGCCTATTCAGAAAGCGGCTGCGGGGGAGGTAGCATATGCCACCTCCCCCGACTTATTCTTGCGATCAGCAGATCGCTGGCAAATTGAACTTATTTAAGTTCAACAGATGCGCCAGCAGCTTCCAACTGTTCTTTAAGCTTGTTAGCTTCGTCTTTTGGTGCAGCTTCTTTAATAGCTTTAGGTGCACTTTCAACAAGCTCTTTAGCTTCTTTGAGGCCCAGGCCAGTGATGGCGCGAACTTCTTTAATCACGTTGATTTTCTTTTCGCCAGCAGATGTCAAGATAACATCAAACTCGTCTTTTTCAACAGCTGCTTCGCCAGCAGGTGCTGCAGCGGCTGCTGCAACTGGTGCTGCGGCAGATACGCCCCATTTTTCTTCAAGAAGGGTCGCAAGGTCTGCTGCTTCCAACACTGTAAGGCTGGATAGGTCTTCGGCAATCTTTTCGAGATCAGCCATGGTATTATTCTCCTCAGGTAAACCGCTAGGTTTTCAAATATTATATAACTGGCTTTTACATCTAACCCTGTTCGGCTTTCGCCGACAGAACACGGGCCAACTGGCTTGCAGGTGCTTGAAGAATTCCAGCGATTTTCGTCGCAGGAGCTTGAACAAGACCAACAATTTTACCACGAAGTTCGTCAAGAGAAGGTAGGCTTGCAAGATACTTAACACCATCAGTGTCAAGTACCGTTGAACCCATAGATCCTCCTACAACGACAAACTTTTCATTCCCTTTTGCGAAGTCCATGACAACCTTAGGGGCTGCAACCGGGTCGCTTGAATAAGCGATACCGACTGGGCCTTTAAGCTTGTCGGACAGGGAACCATAGTCCGTGCCATCGAGAGCGAGACGTGTAAGCCGATTTTTCGTCACTTTGAAGTTGGCGCCAGCTTCATGCATCTTCACGCGAAGCTGAGTCATTTCCGCTACAGTGAGTCCACTGTATTGGGCAACAACCACAACCCCGGCGTCATCGAAGACACCTTTCATCTCAGCAACCAGAGCTTCTTTTTGCGATCGATCCACTCGTCGTCTCCAGTTTTGTGAAACATTTGTCAAAACAACAAACATTTCGGTTAACAAAGAATTTGGTACTTAAACCAAATCCGTTAACTGTCCCAGGTCCACCTGAATTGCTGACTAGCAGCTAATCTGTAGTTTCCCTGTCTATGCAGGCAACAAATGCTTTTAAATTTCTCAAACCGTAAACGGCTTAACAAACACCTGCAGTCTCGGACAGCTGAACCCACCAAAAGGTAGGCTCAGGTACTCGCCGCCGAAGCGGCAAATTCCTTAAGTGATCTTAGAATAGATCACTGAAATCCAATTTTACGCCCGGACCCATAGTTGAGCTCACGGCGACTTTACGGATAAATTGTCCTTTGGCACCAGAAGGTTTGCCCTTCTGAACAGCCATGATAAAGGCCTTAACGTTTTCGTTAAGTGCTTCAGCAGTGAAGCTTGCTTTACCAACACCTGCATGAACGATACCAGTCTTTTCAGCCCGGAATTCAACCTGTCCGCCCTTAGCCGCTTTAACAGCGTCTGCAACGTTCGGTGTAACCGTACCTAGTTTTGGATTTGGCATAAGACCACGGGGTCCAAGAACCTTACCAAGACGACCAACAACTGCCATCATATCAGGTGTCGCGATACAACGATCAAAATCCATAGTACCAGCTTGCACTATTTCCATAAGATCTTCTGCACCAACGATGTCTGCACCAGCCGCTTTAGCTTCGTCAGCTTTATCGCCACGTGCAAATACTGCAACGCGAACATTTTTACCTGTGCCGTTTGGAAGTTGAATCACACCACGAACCATTTGGTCCGCGTGACGTGGATCAACACCCAAATTCATTGCTATCTCAACTGTTTCATCAAATTTTGATGTCGCGTGAGTTTTAACAAGATCAACCGCTTCAGCTAGAGTGTGAAGTTTTTCACCATCAACAGCTTCAACAGCAATTTTTTGCTTTTTTGTTAACTTTGCCATTTTCTTACTCCACCACGTAGCCCATAGAGCGGGCCGATCCTTTAATGATGTTCATAGCAGCATCAATGTCATTTGCATTGAGATCTACCATTTTGGCTTCAGCGATTTCCCGAACTTGATCCAGGGTTACTGAGGCTGCGACTTCACGTCCAGGAGTGCTTCCGCCCTTTTTCTGGCCAGCGGCCTTTTTAAGGAAGTAAGAAGCAGGTGGCGTCTTAGTAATAAATGTAAAGGAGCGATCAGCATAAACAGTTAGGATCGTTGGAATTGGCATTCCACTTTCCAAATTGCCTGTTGCCGCGTTAAACGCTTTACAGAATTCCATAATATTCACGCCTTGTTGACCCAAAGCTGGACCAATTGGCGGTGAAGGGTTGGCTTGTCCAGCTGGCACTTGCAGCTTGACGTAACCTTTAATCTTTTTTGCCATTTTATTCCCTATCTAGTTTTAAAGGGTTAGCGGTACGGCCATGGCAGACCTCCCGCTGATTTACTGCATCATTGCAGCAATTCTAAAATTCTTTAACTTTTCTCAACTTGAGAATAGTCGAGTTCCACTGGAGTAGCGCGCCCAAAAATGGATACAGAAACTTTCAGCTTCGCCTTATCTTCATCCACTTCCTCTACATTACCCATAAAGGTTGCAAAAGGTCCGTCTTTAACACGCACTTCTTCGCCGATTTCGAAGGTAACGGATGGCTTAGGACGCTCAATACCTTCTTGAACCTGGTTCAAGACAGATAAAGCTTCTTTTTCAGATATTGGCTGAGGCTTGTTAGCGTTTCCAAGGAAGCCTGACACTTTAGGTAAATTCCGGACGAGATGATAAGTCTCATCATTCATTTCCATCTTAGCCAACACGTAACCTGGGAAGAATTTCCGCTCTGCAGTCACTTTCTGACCGCGGCGTACTTCGACTACTTCCTCGACGGGCACGAGCACTTCTTCAATCATGTCTGCCATTCCTTTAATAATGGCTTGCTCTTTCACCGCTTGGGCAACTTTTTTCTCAAAGCCAGAATAAGCGTGAATAATATACCAACGTTTTTTTGCCTTACTCTCTGAATCAGACATCTCAGGCTCCCAACGACAGAATAAATTTCACGAGGCGTTGAATGCCGAAATCAACCGTGAAGAAAAACATCGACGCCAAAAAAACCATGACGAAAACCATGCCGGTTGTAATCATAGTCTCTTTACGCGTAGGCCATGTCACTTTGGAAGCTTCTTGCCGCACTTGGCGGATAAAAGCACCTGGAGTTACTTTTGCCATATTTTCCTCAAAATCTCATTCAACAACCGACTGCACCGGCATATACAGGATTTTTTTAAATAGATCAACCAGACTGGCAGGAGAGGAGGGACTCGAACCCACAACACCCGGTTTTGGAGACCGGTGCTCTACCAATTGAGCTACACTCCTACGGTCTGGTTAGCATTGAGTTTCTGAAAATTACCTCATCCACTCAATGCCGGTCGAACTATTTAATCTTATCCTGATTCTTATCAGTTTAGCGACGAATAACTTACTCGATGATCTTTGCAACAACACCAGCGCCAACAGTCCGGCCACCTTCGCGAATAGCGAAACGCAGACCTTCATCCATGGCAATTGGTGCAATAAGTTTCACTTCCGCAGAAATGTTGTCACCTGGCATAACCATTTCAGTTCCCTCAGGAAGAGTCACAACACCGGTCACGTCCGTTGTACGGAAGTAAAATTGTGGACGGTAGTTTGTGAAGAATGGTGTATGACGACCACCCTCGTTCTTCGTCAGAATGTAGGCTTCTGCTGTGAATGTTGTATGCGGTGTGATTGAACCTGGATGAGCCAAAACCTGACCACGTTCAACTTCTTCACGTTTCGTACCGCGAAGTAGAACACCAACGTTATCGCCAGCTTCACCCTGATCGAGCAGCTTGCGGAACATTTCAACACCAGTACATGTTGTCTTAACAGTGTCTTTGATGCCGATGATTTCGATTTCTTCGCCAACCTTAACAATGCCGCTTTCGATACGACCTGTTACAACTGTTCCACGACCAGAAATTGAGAACACGTCTTCGATTGGAAGCAAGAAAGCTTTATCGATGTCACGCTTAGGAAGAGGAATAAATTCGTCAACAGCAGCCATCAATTTCAAGATTGCTTCTTTACCGATTTCGTCATCACGACCTTCAAGAGCTGCAAGAGCAGAACCTTGAATGATAGGAATGTCGTCACCTGGGAAGTCGTATTCGCTTAGAAGCTCACGAATTTCCATTTCAACAAGCTCAAGAAGCTCTTCGTCGTCAACCTGATCGACTTTGTTCATGAAAACAACGAGGGCAGGAACACCAACCTGGCGCGCAAGTAGGATATGCTCACGAGTTTGTGGCATTGGTCCGTCAGCGGCTGACACCACAAGGATACCACCATCCATCTGCGCCGCACCAGTGATCATGTTTTTCACATAATCGGCATGGCCTGGGCAATCCACATGGGCATAATGACGATTTTCAGTTTCATACTCAACGTGAGCAGTTGAAATCGTGATACCACGTGCTTTTTCTTCAGGTGCTTTGTCGATTTCGTCAAACGCGAAGGCTGCGCCACCAGAGATCTCTGCAAGCACTTTCGTGATTGCAGCAGTCAGTGTAGTTTTGCCATGGTCAACATGACCAACAGTTCCGATATTCGCGTGAGGCTTATTGCGCTCAAATTTTTCCTTGGCCATTTCTCTGTCGTCCCGAACTTATCAAATTCACACAGCCGAAAGATACCGAAAGATCTCCTTTCGATATCCATAAATTTCTAAGGTTATTTTAAGCGATAACCAACGCTTGGAGCGGGTGAAGGGAATCGAACCCTCGTCGTAAGCTTGGAAGGCTTCTGCTCTACCATTGAGCTACACCCGCATCGTAAAAAACAATCCAGTTCCCACTGGCTTGCCGTCTTATTCTTTAATATGTGATGGTGGAGGGAGTTGGATTTGAACCAACGTAGGCTATGCCAGCGGATTTACAGTCCGCCCCTTTTAACCGCTCAGGCATCCCTCCGGTATCACATTTTAACCTTCCGACGTCGCCACAAGGTGAGCGGCACTATCGAAAATTCACGAACAAAGTCAACCTAAAAAGTGAAAAACTTTAAAATTAGTTATCTTTTTTTCGACCGCCGGTAAAAGCGCCCTTGTTGCGTGAAGCGAAGCGCAATATAAGCGAGCCTATGACAACACGCAAGCCGCCAAAAGGCCAAAACCAAACTTTTTTATCCGGACCCCGGAAATCTGCCAATCCTAGACCAAAAAGAGGTCGAAAAGAGGGCGGAAAACCCGTTATTGATAACTGGTTATATGGAGATCATGCGGTTATGGCCGCACTCGCCAACCCAAAACGCGTCATAAATCGACTAGTTTTGACAAAATCTAAATTTGAACATCTTTCTGATTCTGAACTGGCTTTAGTTAAAGCCTTTCCAAATGCAGAAGTGATTCAACCTGACCAACTTCATGACCTCGTACCTGAAAATGCGATTCATCAGGGAATAGCCATTCTCCCGCAAAATCTACCAGGGCTCCATTTAGAAGATTTATTACAAATCATCGGAGAGGACGAGAAAGCAAACGTCGTCGTCCTTGATCAAGTAACAGATCCTCACAATGTGGGAGCCATTTTGCGCTCAGCCGCCGCATTTGAAATCAGTGCTCTTATAGTACCGGATCGACATACCCCTCCTATTAGTGGCGTCCTTGCCCGCGCAGCATCTGGCGCGGTTGAGCAAGTTCCTGTAATTCGTGTGAGCAACCTCGCCCGCGCTTTGGAGAAACTGACTGAATTTGGCTTTTGGCGCATCGGATTGGATGGCACCGCAAATCAAGAGCTGGAAGAGGCTGTCGCCAATAGCGGACGACTTGCTCTTGTTCTTGGGTCAGAAGGAAAAGGCCTTCGCCGCTTGACGGCAGAGAATTGTGACTTACTCGCGAAACTCCCCATTAGTGAAAAAATGGAAAGTTTAAATGTTTCTAATGCAGCAGCGATTGCATTTTACGAACTTTCTCGTCGAAACAGGACGTAAAAAACCGCAGAATAGTGGGGCTTAAAAAGAATTTTAAAAAAAGAGAATTTTTTACTTGCCCAATTGCAAGATGCTCCCTATTTTCCGCCCCACGATGCCGCTATAGCTCAGTTGGTAGAGCAGTTGATTTGTAATCATCAGGTCCCGGGTTCGACTCCTGGTGGCGGCACCAGAATTCAAAGGCTTCAGCAGAAATGCTGAAGCCTTTATTCGTTTCTATCCCCTACATACGCTCTTTAAAGGCGGCCCCTAATTGGGAAACTGCTGCTTGATGTGCACTCCAGTGGCGGCCGCCAATTGTACCACCATCGATCACAAGGTCCGTCGCGGTGATGAAGGAAGAGTCGTCCGATGCCAGAAATAACGCGGCATTTGCAATATCCTCCGGCAAGCCAGATCGTGGAATTGGCTGAGACGAGCCTAAAATATCAGCAGCAATTGACGCTGTATCGTCTGCCGCCTGCCCGCTCAGCCCCAGCGCTTTACCAAAGATACCCGTAGCGATAGGTCCGGGTGATACCGAGTTCACACGGACGTTTGATTCTCCAAGCTCCATTGCGGCACTACGTGTGAGCTGTAAGACAGCGGCCTTCGCACTGCTGTAGACCATAGAGGTTGAATATCCAGCCAGATGCCCCGCGATACTCGCATTATTGATGATGCTGCCTGATTTTTGTTTTTTCATATAAGGAGACACATGCTTTATTCCGAGCATAACACCGCCAAAAAGAACCGCCATTGCCTGCATGGCCTTGTCGAAGTCAATCGTCTCAATACTGCCCACAGGGGCCGGACATCCTGCGTTATTAAAAAGGATATCGATTTTGCCGAAGCGATCAATGGTACCACCGATCAGATCCTGAACGTCCTTTTCAATGGATGCATCGGATTTTTGGAAAAATACGTCGCCCCCAAGCCTTGCCTGAATTTCATTTCCTTGGGCTTCCCGCCGACCTGAGAAAACGACACGCGCGCCTTCATTTTGGAATATTTCCACAGTCTTCAATCCGATACCACTCGTACCGCCGGTTATTACAGCCACTTTCCCGTCAAGTTTTCCCATTTTATATCCTTTTTTTTTCTGGGTTATGAAATTACTCTAACCGGACATTGCGCTTATTGGGAAGATAAAGGGACTTAGCGGATCGAGAATAAAAAAAAGGCGGCCCCAAAAGACCGCCTTCATATCGCTCAATAGAGAGTGGCTAAATTCCCCAGTCGTTCAGAACTTCCTCTGTATGCTGTCCCGGTTTTGGTGGCGGCCCTTTAATTTCAGGTTTTGTTCGACTGAATCGGGGTGCTGGCGCAGGTTGCACCACGCCATCTCGTTCGATAAATGTCTCCCGCGCCTTGTTATGAGGGTGATTTGGCGCATCCTTCAAATCCAGAATGGGCGCGAAACAGATATCCGTTCCCTCCATCACCTCACACCACTGGCTTTGTGTTTTTGTTTTAAACTTATCTGCCAGCTTGGATTTTAATTCAGGCCACAATTGCGCATCGAACTGACGCTTGAAGTCGTCGCCCTCTAACTCCGCCTTTTCCAGCAACAGCGCATAGAATTGGGGTTCGATGGCGCCGATAGAGACCCATTTTCCGTCTGAGCATTCGTATGTGCCATAAAAATGCGCACCACCGTCCAACATATTGCTCGCGCGATCGTTCGACCATAATTTGGAATGATGCAAGCTGTACATCATCGACATTAAATGAGAGGCCCCATCCGTCATGGCAGCATCTACAATCTGTCCCTTGCCAGAGGTCTTGGCTTCCAGCAAGCCACATACGAGCCCGAATGCCAGATACATAGCGCCACCACCAAAATCCCCGACCAGATTCAAGGGGGCAACAGGACCACTGTCTTTTGTGCCAATGGCATGGAGTGCGCCTGTAAGGGCAATGTAATTAATATCATGACCAGCGGCCTGAGAGAGCGGCCCCTCCTGCCCCCATCCGGTCATCCGGCCAAAGACCAAACTCAGATTTTCTCAGACACGCAGCGAGCAGCAGAAAATTTTCTTTGCCGTCAGAGTCAAAAGGAGCGGTAAACCGGCTTGCATGCGCGTAATTGAGACATCTTTTTATGAGAGGGAAGAAGTTGATAGTCCCAATAGATCGCGATCCATTAGGCACAAGCCCTCCTTTCACTTTTTTTAATTCAGCAACAACATTTTTAGGATTTGACTGCTGTTGAGTGAGTATCACCAAAATCCACTGTCCAACAAACGATACATTTTGTTGTAAGGGTCTACGCAGGAATCTGTGTCCTGCAAAAGCCCGCAATGTACCATATTGATTTCTACTGGAATGAAGGGCAGGTTAAGTGCGTGCGCAAGTGCGTATCGGTGCTTTCCGTTGGAGAGTTTTATGAGAGTGCCATTCTGGTCGATGGCAACACCAATATTACGCTGCGTCAAGATGCTTTTTTTGATACTGCTATTGCTGTTGGAAGAAACAAGGCCATGCTTCTTTATTGAATCATGTAGTGCTTTAAATTTTTCGAAATACTGGTCAATTTTTTCTATGCTGTCTAATAATACATTCTGGCGCCGTATCAACTTATTCGCCTTCAGTGCAATCCTATAATTTTGGTAGCATTCTGCCTTCCTGTAATCCCAACCCAGTGCAATAAGTTCCTCGGCCTCTCTTATTGTGAAAAGATTGGAAATTTCTCCAGCAACGCCGTCTAACTGCGCGTCGCATAAAAAATAGTCTTGGATGCAATAGTTTTTCCCAAACAGTGTTAGCCACGGATTTGTGTGGCGTTGAATAATTTGAGTGGGCACCGATAAAATTAACTTTTCGCCAAACAAACATCGGGCAAATATGGGATCAAGTGAAAATTGTCTAGTATCAGCCATGCGCCTCACAGCCTTATTGAAAAACAAGGCACTTACTTTTTTAGGACAATAAAAACCAAATTTTGAATTTTGGAACTTCCTGAGTAGTTTTTTAATTTTAAAATCAGGGTTTTGATATCTGTTCCTTCTGTCGGCGTCAGTAGCAACATAATGTCTGGCGAAGTTATTCATAATCGGCCTTTAATACGTTTAATCAGACTCAGCGTCCAAAGTAACTCGTTTTTCTCAGAGCCACACATTAATTTTTGTAGCATCTTACCCGTATTCATACCAAATAGTTTGAAGCTCCCCTCAAAACACTGACGCCAAACTCCAAGAAAACGAACTTTCTTGGAGTTTAAACTTTATTTTTTATATACTGATAAATTACATAATTCAGGGGAATATTAGTCAGTATTTTTTTTATGATTAATCTAAAATATTGATGTTATTTGTAATCATCAGGTCCCGGGTCGACTCCTGGTGGAGGTCCGCAAAGTCAAAGGCTACAGCTGAAATTCTGAAGCTTTTATTCGTTTCTACCCCTTATATATGCTCTCTAAAAGCAGCTCCTAATTAGAGGACAGCGGCTTGATAAGCACTTCAGTGGCGACCGTCAGTAATACCACTCGTACCGCCGGTTATTACAGCCACTTTCCCGTCAAGTTTTCCCATTTTATATCCTTTTTTTTTCTGGGTTATGAAATTACTCTAACCGGACATTGCGCTTATTGGGAAGATAAAGGGACTTAGCGGATCGAGAATAAAAAAAAGGCGGCCCCAAAAGACCGCCTTCATATCGCTCAATAGAGAGTGGCTAAATTCCCCAGTCGTTCAGAACTTCCTCTGTATGCTGTCCCGGTTTTGGTGGCGGCCCTTTAATTTCAGGTTTTGTTCGACTGAATCGGGGTGCTGGCGCAGGTTGCACCACGCCATCTCGTTCGATAAATGTCTCCCGCGCCTTGTTATGAGGGTGATTTGGCGCATCCTTCAAATCCAGAATGGGCGCGAAACAGATATCCGTTCCCTCCATCACCTCACACCACTGGCTTTGTGTTTTTGTTTTAAACTTATCTGCCAGCTTGGATTTTAATTCAGGCCACAATTGCGCATCGAACTGACGCTTGAAGTCGTCGCCCTCTAACTCCGCCTTTTCCAGCAACAGCGCATAGAATTGGGGTTCGATGGCGCCGATAGAGACCCATTTTCCGTCTGAGCATTCGTATGTGCCATAAAAATGCGCACCACCGTCCAACATATTGCTCGCGCGATCGTTCGACCATAATTTGGAATGATGCAAGCTGTACATCATCGACATTAAATGAGAGGCCCCATCCGTCATGGCAGCATCTACAATCTGTCCCTTGCCAGAGGTCTTGGCTTCCAGCAAGCCACATACGAGCCCGAATGCCAGATACATAGCGCCACCACCAAAATCCCCGACCAGATTCAAGGGGGCAACAGGACCACTGTCTTTTGTGCCAATGGCATGGAGTGCGCCTGTAAGGGCAATGTAATTAATATCATGACCAGCGGCCTGAGAGAGCGGCCCCTCCTGCCCCCATCCGGTCATCCGGCCAAAGACCAATTTTGGATTTTTTTCGAAACAAATGTCGGGTCCTAAGCCTAATCGTTCCATCACACCGGGACGAAAGCCTTCAATAAGGCCATCAGCCTTTTCAATCAGCTTAAGAGCAGTTTCAACCCCTTCCGGCGTCTTCAGATCGACAGCCACCGAGCGCCGCCCCCGATTAAGGATGTCATATTCCACCCTCAAAAGGTTCCCGCCTGATGTTCTTTCAAGCCGGATAACATCCGCCCCCATATCTGCGAGCAGCATGGCACAGAATGGACCGGGGCCAATGCCCGCCATTTCAATTATTTTTAAGCCTTGTAACGGTCCCATTAACTGATCTCTCTCTTTACGCAACGAATTGAACGCAGATATTTAAGCTGCTTGATAAAGGGTCACAACACAGGCCCCGCCCAGACCTAAGTTATGCTGAAGCCCTATGCGAGCCCCTTCGACTTGACGTGTACCGACGGAACCGCGGAGTTGATTTACCAGCTCAAAACACTGAGCAAGGCCAGTCGCACCGAGAGGATGACCCTTGGAAAGCAGCCCACCTGACGGGTTCGTAACAACCTTACCGCCATAGGTATTATCCCCATCCCAAATGAATTTTTCGGCTCCCCCTTCAGGGGCAAAGCCGAGACCTTCGTAAGTAATAAGCTCGTTCGCTGTGAAACAATCATGGAGCTCGACCACGTCCACATCATCAGGCCCAAGTCCTGCTTGTTCATATACTTGTGATACGGCGGCGGCAGTCATGTCATAACCAACCACTTTCATCATATCCTTATCATCAAAAGTAGAGGCAAAATCCGTTGTCATTGCCTGTCCTGCGATTTTGACGCCCCTATTGATGCCATGCCGTTTTGCAAACTCTTCAGTGCAAACAATAGCAGCACCAGCACCGCATGTTGGTGGGCAGCATTGAAGACGCGTCAAAATTCCAGATAGTTTTGGTGATGCCATAACCTCTTCAACGGATACTTCTTTCCGAAAAATTGCTTTTTCATTATGGACCGCATGAACACTTGCCTTAGATCGGATTTTGGCAAATGTCTCATCTTTCGTGCCATATTTCTTTTGATGCTCAATTCCAGCGCCACCAAACATCTTAAGCGCCATTGGTGATGTTACATCCCCCGTAACAGTGTCCGTAACATCGATAAATTTCTCAAGCGCTCCCGGACGGTCCGTCCATATTTCAGCAAGTGCCCCCGGAGCCATTTGCTCAAAACCAACCGCCAAAGCACATTCGACCACACCGGATTCGACCGCTTGGCGCGCCAAGAACAAAGCAGATGAGCCGGTTGAGCAGTTGTTATTCACATTTACGATCGGAATTCCTGTCATGCCGACTTCATACAAAACACGTTGTCCGCATGTGCTATCGCCGTAAACATAACCAGCGTATGCCTGCTGAATTTCTCTGTAATCAACCCCCGCATCCTTAAGCGCCATATTAATGGCCTTGGCTCCCATAATTGGATAAGGCTCGTTTTGGCCGGGCTTCACAAAATTAGTCATGCCGACGCCGGCAACGATTACAGTCTTGCTCATGGGTTTTCACTTTCCAAAATTTCGGGCGTTGATTGTTGTTGTTTTTACTTATACCTCATTGTAATTTAAGTAACCCACCGGTGGGTTACTAGTCAAGAATTTCTGATCTCAGAGCTTGAGTGTCTGATGGAATGGAATTGGATTTGAAAGAATTAAGGCATGCCCAATAACCATTGGAATGAGAAAACCCTGAGCCGAGATGAGCAACGTCAGCGAAAACGGATGGCAGTTCTTAAGACTGGTGCCCGGATGTTTAACGAACGGGGGTTTGATCGAACATCGCTTGTGGATATTGCCGCTGAATTGAACGTGTCCAAACGGACCCTTTATTATTATGTGCAGAATAAAGACGATATTCTTTTTCAATGTTCTCGCCTCGCTATAGAATTTATGGGCGACGAGATAACGAAAAGCCAGGAGGCAAGCGCCCCTGCCCTGCAACGCATAGAATCCCTCATGCGGGTTTATATGGATTTACTATCCAACGAATTTGGATCCTGCCTTGTCCTATGCAAAGACGATGTGCTCTCAAAGGACAGCCAGGACGTTTTGAGACAGGAACGCGTGGCTCTGGATTACAGGGTTCGCGACTTGATTAAGGAAGGGATAAAAGACGGCACCATCGGTCTTTGCGACCCGAAGCTCGCGACAGCCGCCATATTCGGGGCCTTCAACTGGGTTCCTTATTGGCATAAAACGAATGACCCACACACTTATAAAGACGTGGCGGACCAGTTTTTGAAAATTTACATCAAAGGCCTTCAGGCTTAAACTTACCCATTTATTGGGCTATTTTGCCGCACCTACATCACTGTCCTTGACCTTCCAGTAACTAGAAGGATTAAATAATAAAGGATCAGAAGCAAGGCTAAGGATGACGGGATGCTAGAGAACGGTAAAAACACAACTTCGAACGGGAACATTCAATCCGCTGAGATTGCCATTGATCCTGTTTGCGGCATGTCCGTCACATTGGGAAAAGGAAAACCTTCTTTTGAAGAAGAAGGCACCGATTATCATTTCTGCGGGCAAAAATGTCATGACAAGTTCTCCGCCGATCCTGAATTCTATTTAACCGGCGCCCATAAAAGACGGTCAAAATCTGTCCCCAAAGACACTAAATTCACCTGCCCCATGCATCCAGAAATCATTGAAGACACATTGATTGATTGCCCGTTATGCGGCATGGCATTAGAGCCCATGGGAATCCCGATGGATGGCCCAAATCCAGAATTAATTGACTTCACAAGGCGCTTCTGGATTTCAACCATTCTTACCTTGCCCCTTCTTGTCCTTGCAATGGGTCCTATGCTGGGTCTCCCCATCCGTGAGATTCTCGGCGAGACTACGGCTATGTGGGCAGAACTTCTTCTCGCCTCCCCCATTGTCTTATGGGCAGGGGCGCCTTTTTTCAAACGAGGTTGGGGATCAATTGTTAATAAAAGCCCCAATATGTGGACTTTGATCGCCATCGGTGTTGGCGCAGCATACCTCTATAGTTTCGTTGCCACCGTATTTCCGCAACTATTCCCCGTTGCCTTTACAACAAACGAAGGCTCTCTCCCTATTTATTTCGAATCCGCTGCCGTTATTGTTGTTTTGATATTCCTAGGTCAATTACTAGAATTAAAAGCCCGGGAACGCACAGGGGATGCCATCAAAGCCCTTATGGATCTTGCCCCAAAAACTGCACGGCGTATTAATGCCGCCGGAGTTGAGCGAGATGTCCCTGCTGAAAACATCCTTCCCGGTGATCGTTTGAGGATTCGCCCCGGCGAAAATCTACCCGTTGATGGCACTGTCTTAGAGGGACACTCTGCGGTGGACGAAAGTATGCTTTCAGGGGAGGCAATGCCGGTTACGAAAACCATCGGTGACGAGGTTGTTGGTGGAACAACTAATATAAATGGGTCTTTTATTATGGAAGCCCATAAAGTTGGAAGCGAAACAATCCTCTCTGGTATCGTTGAAATGGTGGCCTCCGCCCAGCGCTCACGCGCTCCAATTCAAGGACTTGCCGATAAGGTTGCCGGCTATTTTGTCCCCGTTGTGGTTTTTGCAGCCCTTTTGTCATTCGGTATTTGGTCTTTCGTTGGCCCCGACCCCAAATTTGTATTTGCCTTAATATCTGCAATTTCGGTTTTGATTATCGCGTGCCCTTGCGCATTGGGATTGGCCACGCCGATGTCAATTATGACGGCGACAGGTCGGGGCGCTCGCGCTGGCGTTCTTGTTCAAAATGCGGAATCCCTTGAACGCCTATCGGAGATTAATATTTTGGTTGTCGATAAGACGGGCACCCTAACGATTGGCAAACCTGTCTTAAAAAGCATAGTTCCTGCGGGCAGCTATACTGAAAATGAGCTTTTAGCCATCGCTACAGGTTTGGAGGCCGGATCAGAGCATCCATTGGGGCAAGCCATTATAGCGGGTGCAAAGAAGGCCAATGTAACAGCAGCCGTCGTTAATAATTTCCAGTCTGAGCCGGGTCAGGGCGTTATGGCAACCTGGAAGACAGAGCCAGTTATGATCGGTAACGAAAAATATATGACATCAAACTCAATAGATATCTCAGCCTTAGAGCAACAAGCCAAGACTTTGAGTTTAGCGGGGGAAACTGTTTTATATTTAAGCGTAGGAGCAAGTCTTGCCGGTATAATTTCAGTCAGTGACGCCATCAAAGAAAACGCAATTGCGGTCATAGAAGCGCTCCATCAAAAAGGCGTTAAAATTATCATGGCAACTGGCGATGCTGAAGGCCCGGCCAAAGCTGTCGCCGAACAATTGAATATCGATGAATATTACGCGGGAACGTTACCAGAAGACAAAAAGGCCCTGATTGAGCGCCTCCAAAAAGAAGGCCATATTGTTGCCATGGCGGGCGACGGCGTAAATGATGCCCCGGCCCTCGCTCAAGCAGATGTTGGGATTGCTATGGGGACCGGAGCAGATGTCTCTCTTGAAAGCGCAGGCATCACGCTCTTGAAAGGAGATATTTCGGCGATTTTGCGGGCCTTTAGTCTATCCCGCTCAACACTTCGCAATATTAAACAAAATCTGATCTTTGCCTTTGGCTATAATGCCGTTTGCGTTCCCATTGCAGCGGGTGTGTTATATCCTTTTACAGGGACATTGTTGTCGCCGATGATTGCCGCCGCTGCCATGAGCTTATCCTCAGTGTCTGTAATTTCCAACGCCCTGAGGCTTCGGTCCGTAAAACTTGATTAAGGAGCAGACAATGAATATTGGTTTTGCATCAAAACAATCAGGACTGCCATCAAAGACCATTCGGTATTATGAAGATATTGATCTGATCAAACCTGGGCGTGCATCCAATGGATATCGTGATTATTCAGAGCAAGACATCCACTCTTTAACCTTCTTGCATCGCGCCAGAGACCTCGGCTTTTCGATCGAAGAATGTCGTCTTTTAATGTCCTTGTACAACGACAAGAACAGATCCAGTTCGGAGGTAAAAAGTCTCGCGCTGAATAAAGTGGCAACCATTGAGAAAAAAATAGCAGAACTCACATCGATGAAAGAAATGCTTACCCGTCTTGCAACGGATTGCCATGGCGACAATCGCCCTGACTGTCCTATTCTTGATGAAATTGCAGGTGAGAGAAATACGCCCACTTAAGTGCCCTTTATTCACAAGGCGTCATGGAAAATTATGCCAAGCACATATCGATTACCCGATTTTACTTTGCTAACCCCATGGCGCACCTTCACCTTGTAAATCCCTTTGGCTCCTTCGCAAGGTCTCTCTCTCACAGCAAAAGCAATAGCCTCTCCCTTTTTCATAGGAACAACGTCGACGACAGACTGCATTCTAGGCCGTTGGTGCGTTAGAACGAATTCACCTCCCGTAAAGTCGTCGTCTGGATCACTGAGACAAATTGCAATTTGTATGGGAAACACCTCTTCCCCATAAATATCCTGATGAAGGCAATTAAAATCTCCTTCTCCATATTTAAGCATTAGGGGCGTCGGCCTCAGCTGATCTTTCTCATGGCATAATTTTAAGTAACGCCCTAATTCTTCCGGATACCGACCCTCCCTTTTCATATCCGTTGCCCATTTATTGGCAATTGGGGATAACCCGCTATAAAATTCCTGCCTCATTGCCTCAATTTGAACCGGAAGGGGGTAGGAGAAATACTGATATTCCCCTTTCCCAAAATTGTGACGGGACATGACCACTTTGCTTCTGAAATTTTCATCCCTAGAATATAATGCAACCAAGTCGTCTGATTGTTCAGATGAAAGTATTTGACCTAAAGAAGCGAATCCTGCTTTTTGGAGATCTTCTTCGATTCTCCCCCAATCTAAAACCTTGTCTTCAATCACTGAATTTACCATCCGCGTTGTCCTCATTTTTAATCAGCCAACAATAACAACAAAGACAAAAAGAAAATTCCTGAAAACCGTGTTTAAATTATTCACCTTGTCGGAGACTGTATTTTCAGATACATGCGGACACTATACGGGCGACTAGCCCCGCTGCGAGTGAGTATTATAATGCGTAATTTAACCCCACATATGTTCGGTACCCTTCTCACAATTTTGGGTGTTCTTGTTCTCACCCCGGATGGCCTCTTAGTGCGATTAATAAGCGTCGACGCTTGGACGATCCTATTTTGGCGAGGCATATTCTTCTCCATTGGGATCTTGGGTTTTTATTTTGTCCGATACAGATTAAACACCATCAATATTATTCGCCGAATGGGCTTTCGCGGAATACAAGCAGCTTTCTTTTTTGCCAGCAGTACCATTTTCTTTGTTCACGCCATTCAAAATACAAGTGTTGCAAATGTCTTGGTAATCATAGCGACCGCCCCCTTATTCTCGGCCTTAATATCAAGAGTTTTCCTGAAAGAACATGTATCAAATTCTACATGGATTGCCATTTTGGTTAGCTGTGGCGGTATTGGGGTTTTATTTTATGGCAGTTTAACCGGGGGCAATCGTCTTGGTGATCTTTTCGCCTTAGCCTCGGCGATCTCAATCGCCAGTCAAATAACGACAGTTAGGCTGTCAAAACATACCGATATGGTTCCCTCGCTTGGCATAAGCGGGATCATTATTGCCTTATTTGTCCTGCCCATGGCCACCCCCCTATCCGTGACCAGCAGTGATTTCTCTATTCTCATGCTTTTAGGGCTTGTTATTTTACCCATTGCATTTGGTCTGATTACTGTCGGCCCGCGGTATATTGCGGCAACTGAAGTAAGCTTGATTATGCTTCTTGAAACCTTTTTGGGTCCCATATGGGTTTGGCTGGTTATTGGTGAGGCGGCTGAATCTGAAACCCTAATCGGGGGAGCTCTTGTTTTAGGGACACTTATAATCCACACCCTGTATAACGCGAGGAGGCGAGCTCGTCAGACTGCCGGTTGAAGCTCTAATTCTCTGTCATCGATATTAAGTTCCGAGGCTATAAGAGGGACATCAACACTAAAGACAGTCCCTCGTCCCACCTCAGAGGTCACGCTGACTTCCAAATCCAGTAACTTGGATATTCGACTGACTATAGCAAGACCTAGCCCTAGCGATCCCTGAGCCTTAACACCCTTTCGCTTAAACGACCTGAATTCATCAAAGATCAATGCAACTTCCGTATCTGGAATTCCAGATCCCGTATCCAATATCTGAATTCTGGCAAAAGTTCCTTTTCTTCGAACCCCAACTAATATACGTCCCCCAGGCGAATACTTTACGGCATTCCCAATAAGGTTTCTGAGAAGGCGGTCTAACCAAAGAGCGTTACTGTCGACACAGAGACTGCTTTTCACAAGCCTTACAGTGCCGCTATTCTCAGCGGCAAGCACCTTCAATTCATTAGAAACCCGCTCTAACAATGCACCAATCTCAATAGAATCTGTGGTCAATTTGGATTTATCAGAATTCAGGTAAGAAATATTAAGCAAACTATCAAGCATCCCTTCCATGCATTGAAAAGCCAGATTGATATTTTCCTTATTTTCGTCCCGCCCAACTTTATCCTTGGGATCCAAAAACTCCGAATTTGAAATAAACAAACGAATGGCGTGAATTGGTTGGCGCAAATCATGGCTTGCCGCCGCTAAAAGGTCTGTGTTTGACCTGTGTGCTTTTAGATTCAGCTCATTCTGTTCAACTGCGGTCACAAGTTTTTTGTTGTTTTCGATCTTCTGGAGGATCTTTTCAGTTACTTTGCAGGCCAACGCGTTCACGCGCCAACACATGTAAATAAAAACAAAACATTCAAATATCCCGGCAACAATACCTATATGCGAAGGAAGAAAAAAAAGACGGTAAATCAGCGGTATCAAAATCAAACCCGCAAACAAAATACCCAAACGGAAGTAGCCCACTGAATTTTCTGCAGTATTCCCCAAATATATTGTCAGGAAACAGATGATGCCAATTTCACCAATCGTTGTGGTCGGCCACAGAAAAATTGACACATAACCGAAACCCGCAGCAATCAAACCTTGTGCTATATTCTCAAGGACAGTTATCCAATGAACAGTTGATGAAGTGTGTTTGGAAGAGGGAAAGATAAAGTAAAGCGCAATATGAGCGATTGCAGCGGCGAACATGAAGGCCCCCCAACAAACAACGTCGCCACTTTCAACCTGTTGACCTAGAAGTGCCATACATAGAATAATGCTCAATACTTGGGAGATTCTAGGCAGAAGTGAGTATTTTTGTTTGAATTTTACAAAGCTTGCCACTTTTCCGGCAAAGGCTTCACGATCATCGTTAGAAAGACTTGGCGGGTCACCTGTTCCCAGCAATGTGAATTTAGTCATTTAAAACAGATCGCTATTAAGGCCGAAAAGCCATCATCTATGGAAAAATTGAGTATATTTTCTCCATATAATAGAAATGAATTAAAAGAAATTCAACTAAACAATTGAAAAACTCAGATAGTATTTACTTTATAGAAAATATGTCGGCCAACTTCACCCACTTTTCTTAAATGTGTTCTCCAATAAGGGCTCACATAAGACGCGTGGTAATGCGTAGCACTTCGCGCCACGCCGCTTCTCTCTCCAGCCATAACCAAGGCAACTATTTTAAGAGCACGTTCCCAAGAGGCCAGATCTTTTGGGCGATCTGGCTTTCCGTCACACGCAAAAGAAAATTGGCATCGATTTTTTTTATGTTGGTTCTGGAAAACAACTTCACAGGCATCATTGGGATATTTTGAATCAAAAACACGATTTAGAACGACTTCAGCAATAGCAACTTGACCAATGAGGGGTTCTCCCCGTGCTTCAAAATAGACAGCTTGGGTTAAACACAGTTCTTGTTTTGAAAAAACTTTGTCAAATAGATCAACTTTCTCAATAGTCGATTTAACTCTGTTCAAATCGGGCATATCCAAATTGGTTAAAGCCGCAATCCCTTTCATCTGAACGGTACCCAAGGAAGCGATCTTTTCATTCAGCTCCAGATCAGACGAGGCCTTATATTTCGCAACAGAGTATTTTTTCTGAAATCCACGATCACTTGTCCCCAATTGAAAGAGCAAGCCGACGCTCACGCCCGCAGTTATCAAAACTGCCAACATGCCAACTGCAATGCCGCGGCTATTGCTTGTTGGTTTAGATTTTTCTGGTATCAAGTTTAACATAATTTATTCCTGAACCTGGACGCTTCTGCAAAATAGACATCCGAGACAAATGCCTCGAATTAACCTATTGTTAATAATACGGACGAATTCGTAGTCCATCATCCCCCATTCGCAGGGTAGCAGCGCAGGCAAATTGCGGATCATATAGTTAATCCAACTCGCGCAAATCGATCAAATTTTACTGATTCTTAGGAAAACCGAAGACGCTCAATTAAAATTATTCATTAATTACAACTATTTGAACAAGATACTTTCTGTTTTTAAAACGAAACTTCTCAGAACCGCATTATACTTCAAATGAGGTATGCGATCCATAATCTTGAAAATAATATGTGGGAATTCATCTGATATTTCACAATGGAAAATTTCTCAAAGGCAAATTTGGAACTTATCTTCCAACACTGGGGCGCCCCTTTAATCAATTATTTTGATATCTCTTTCTCCTAGAACGAATACCAATTTTACACCCAAATAAGCTTCGTCGCACAAAAATGTGAATTTACGCGATTAAAAATTGTCGAATCAAATCTAAAATTGAAAATTAGCGTTACGACTAAAGGACTATTAAAATATTTATCTCATATACATTTTGTCCTAAGGCTCAGTGATTTATTGCCGCGGCAGTAGAGCCAAATGATTATTTTGTAACGCTTATTACGTTTTGTGCGGAAATTTTCAATTGTTTTCCTTGCATCAAACACCTGTTTCGTTATATCAGCTGTTATGAATTTTCACTTCTCTTATTAGTAAATGGTTGAGTAAATGGATATCACGTCTCTACAAGGAAAAGCTACTGAAGCCAGCCGCTTCCTCAAAGCAATGTCTAACAAACATCGGTTGCTTATTTTATGCAATCTTGTTGACGCTGAACGGTCAGTTGGTGAACTTGAAAAAATCGTTGGATTGAGCCAATCAGCTTTGTCTCAGCATCTTGCTCGCTTACGCAAAGAAGAAATCGTAAAGACGCGCCGCGATGCGCAAACTATATATTACTCTCTTGATGACGAGAGCGTCATCGACGTATTAGAAGTTCTTTATGACATCTTCCTTGGCGATAGCGAATCCTTGGCAGAAGTTGCATAACGCTTCAATAACCTGACTATTTCGGGTTTTTGTACTCTTATTCGTTAAGAGGCATCCGTGTAAAATGGCGGTCAACGCAATTGGCCGCCATTACACAGGATTACTTGCTTTCCAAAAACACGACGATCTTCCATAGCTTGAAGCGCTTCCGCGACCTCCCATGGATGCCACGTACGACCGATCCTAGGGCGTAAATTTTTCTGAACAGTCAATTCTATCAGCTCTTCAAAAGCGGCGCGACCCGCAGCTGGGTTCCGTCGCCCATATTCCCCTGCACGCACGCCAATTAAAGAGCCGCCCCTCTCCTGCAACTGGGGAAGCGATATATTCCCAAAGTCGCCGCTGGCAAAACCCACGGTTAAAAGCCTTCCATTCCACGCAAGACAAGAGACACTTTCCTCGAGAACGCCGCCACCAACAGGATCGAGTATCACATCAACCCCTTTCCCATTCGTCCCATGCATTATTTCATCTGAAAACTGGCCATTAGCATAATTTATTAGGTGATCCGCCCCTGATTCTCTTGCCACAGCAAGCTTCTCGTCGCTACTGGCTGTTGCAAACACGTGTGCGCCCAACGCCTTCCCAACAGCGACACTAGCCTGCCCGACGCCCCCACCAGAGCCGTGAACGAGAAGAGTTTCACCCCTCTTCAAGCGACCTCTTTTTACTAGGCTCACATAGGCTGTATGAAATGTGACACCGTAAGCAGCGCCCTCTTCGAAAGACAAAGTTTCAGGCAGCTGCTGCACCTGCTCAAAAGGAACATTTATATAATCACTACAGGCTCCTGTTTTGCCTTTAAACATCACGCGATCCCCAATTTCCCATGGCCCGGCTCTCGGCCCCAGTGCGATAACCTCACCCGCCCCCTCCATTCCAATGGTGAATGGCAATGATGGACGATATTGGTATTTACCATAAGTCATCAACAAGTCGGGAAAGTTCAAGGCGGCAGCTTTGACTTTTATCTGCACCTCTGCCTCCCTCAGGGGTGGTAGGTCAATATGTCGCATTTCGACCGAAGGTGGTCCGCCAAGATCACTGCAAACCGCTGATAAGGCTGTTATTTTTGTCATTATACCTCATTTTATTGTTGCTTATTCCTACACAATTACTCAGCCCTACATCCACTTCAAATCTTTTATACGATCTTGTTACTGGAAATACGCAACATTGTCGTTTATTTGTGAGCCATATGATGATCGTAAATATATAAACGGATATTCAGATGGCGGCAGCAGAAATTTCATATTTGGCGGCAGCAGGCGGTGGCATTATCAGCTTCCTAAGCCCATGCGTGCTTCCTCTCGTCCCCGCCTATATTTGCCTTGTTGCTGGCACCAATCTCGAACAATTAGAACAAGAGGCTAATAAGGAGGGCGGTTCAGCAATTAACCCCAAAGTAATTATGATGGCCCTGATATTTGTACTGGGTTTTTCGACAGTATTTATTTTGCTTGGTGCCGGTGCCTCCTATGTCAACAAACTCCTTATCCAACATTTAGATATTATCTCTAAAATAGCGGGCGGCGTCATTATACTATTCGGTATCCATATGACAGGACTCATTCGTATCCCTCTCCTTTACCGAGAAGCACGCTTTAATTCTATTGATGCACCGAAGAACTGGCTAGGGGCATATATAATTGGATTGGCTTTCGGTTTTGGCTGGACCCCTTGCATTGGACCAATCCTTGGGACTATTCTGGCCATTGCAGCCAGTAAAAGTTCCCTAACCTATGGCGTTGGTCTCTTAGCTGTATACGCGTTGGGTTTGGGTATTCCCTTTATGCTCGCGGCACTTGCCCTCAACCCATTTCTGCGCTTCATCAAGGGTTTCCGAAAATATTTTAAAGCGATGGAAATTGGGACAGGCTTGGTGATTATCGCAACGGGATTACTCATTTTTACCGGTCAATTTCAAATTCTAGCATATTGGGTTTTAGAATTGTTACCCAGCCTGGCGACACTTGGGTAAGTAGAAACCCAAATTACCTACTGCCAGTTTCTATTTTGCCTAAGGATTATAGGCTGACATATCGTCAGCCTCGATGGCATACTCAGAAAAAACCATATCACGGTCTTCGCTTTGACTTGTCCCGGTTGGTGCCAGAACAGAAAACAGGACCATGGCGCCTACAAGAAAGGCCGCGATAATCCAAGTAGATGTAATTTTGCTTAACATGCTTTGCCTACTAATAACCAAAATATAAACCGACTGCGCCTTGCGGCTTCCTACAATCCGAATACCTAGTAGCACTCACATAGACAAGTTCGAGCCTGGTACAACAACACATCAACAAAGTGTGATCAGTATCCCTCTCGGGTTCACATTCTTTGTAATCAAGGTCACAATTTTCACCGCAAAACCTACGTTTTTCCCTCGCAGCTTAATAGTCTGCCTTTCAAACGCGCGATGTGCTGGTTATTATCTAAAACACCTTTAATAAATGAGCTCATTATGTGTGGACGTTTTAGCCTGACAAGCCCAGTAGAGGCCATGAGACAGCTGTTCAAGTTTAATGAACGCCCCAATCTTCGCCTCGCCTATAATATTGCGCCAACGACCAAGATTGCCGCTATCCGGAATGGATCAACAGGGAGATCAGAAGATAGACAGCTTTTTATGGCGCAATGGGGATTGATCCCGTCCTGGGAGAAGACAGAAACCAATAGCGCAAAGCTTATTAATGCCAGATCAGAGACTGCGGATACAAAACCTTCGTTCAGGCAGGCCTTCAAAGAAAGGCGCTGTCTTATTCCCTGCAATGGATTCTATGAGTGGAAAACGCGAGAAGATGGGACCAAGCAGCCCTATTTCATTTACGCCGAAGATACTGATTTATTTGCCTTTGCAGGCTTGTGGGAACAGTGGGTCAGTCCTGAAAATGGGTTTATTGAAAGTTGCACCATTTTAACAATGCCCGCATCAAACAAGATAAAAGAGATCCACCATCGTATGCCTGTCACCATCAAACCGGCACAGTATCACGTGTGGTTACAGCAAAAAACACTGTGCCCCATTCCGGCGCTTTCGGATCAGGTCTCTTTTGCATTTCATCCAGTCAGCAAAAAAGTCGGCAACGTCAAAAATAACGGTGCCGACCTTATTCAAGAAATTGAACTGCCTGTCTCACATATTCAGGCAAGTCTTTTTTAGAGCAGGTTAGGAGAGATGTCGGGGGAAAGCTATTGGTACATGGACCGTCTCTCTACTTATTCTAACAACTGATACTTTAAGTTTTTCAAACGCTTTATGTTCGATTTGACGTACTCGTTCTTTCGTAATTCCAAGCCGGTTACCAAGAGCCTCGAGCGTCACCTTGTCCTCATTTAATCGACGTTCCGAGATAATCATTTGTTCACGGTCAGACAATTCCTTAAGAGCAACCCGAAGCCACTTACCGCGGGTTTCACCATCGCAAGCACGAATTGTAATTTCTTCAGGAGACGGCGTCAAATCAGGCAAAAAGTCTCCAAGGGTATCATCACCCTCTTCACCAAGAGGCGTGCTTAAAGACTGATCTCGTCCAGCCAACCGATTAGACATATTCTCGACTTCTTTAATGCCTATCCGGAGTTTTTTCGAGATTGTTTCAAGAGTATCTTCTGGCATTTTACCTTCGGCAGAGTTTTGAATTTTAGCCCGAAGCCATCTGAGATTAAAAAATAATGATTTCTGAGAGGCACTGGTACCAGATCGAACAATCGACCAGTTTCTTAGGATGTAATCTTGCATCGCTGATTTTATCCACCAGCTTGCATAAGTTGAGAATCTAATCTCCCTCTCCGGTTCGAAGCGAAAGGCGGCCTGCATCAAGCCGATATTTCCTTCTTGAACCAAATCCCCTAAAGGCAGCCCATAATTGTTAAATTTGGATGCCATCGAGACAACCAATCGTACATAGGCAGATACGAGTTCATGAAGAGCTTTTTCATCGTCATCATTTCGCCAACTTCTCGCAAGAGAAAACTCTCGATCCCTCGTCAGCATAGGAACGGCCATAGCGGTAGAAATAAAAGCTCTGTTTCTTTTCACAGTATTTGTAGCGTCATGTGTGGGCATTATCGTTTTACCCTTCCAAAATTCGTTATTTTATTGAATTCCCTGGACACTGCACTAAATTATATTTTTCTAAAGTATGAATTATTCTTGCTGTTCTGACAAGTGTATTATCGACTCGCTAATTTATTAAAAGCGGAAAATATATGAATAACATCGATTATTTGTCATTGGCATTGGACCAAGTAGTTCGCTCCATTACAGAAATTCAGTTTACAAAGGGCCTGTTACCAGCTCAATGGGTCGTGCTTCGTTACCTGGACAAAGCGAACAAATATTCACTCACCCCTGGATTTGTTGCAAAATTCATAGGGACCACGAACGGCACGGCTTCACAGACCCTCGATTCCTTAGAAAAAAAAGGATATGTACGCAAACTTCGAAATACGGCCGACAAACGTGTTGTTAATTTGAGATTAACAAAAGCAGGCAAAGAAATCCTTAAATCTGATCCCATCAGAAAGCTGCTAATCCACATGGAAAATGACGAAAATTCCCAAAACCAGCAGCAGTCTCAAATCCACTTACAGAATGGACTCGAATATCTTATTTCAGAATTGAGATCAGGTAAGGTCAAGAACCAGTTTGGATTTTGCAAATATTGCGAAGAATTCCAACCTTGCGAAGAAAAAAATAGCGGTATCGCTGGATTTTGCGATTTAAACCATGAAGCTGTTGGCGAAGAGGAAACTTGGAAGATCTGCGCAATATTCGCTCAAGTTTCAACTTCAGATAAAGGTGCCCCTCCAGAGACATCAGCCAAAGGTACTTCTTTAGCAGCCAAATAAAGAATTGCGGCAAGAACTAAAGTCAGAGCGATGCCAATAAAGGCCAATTGGTAACCTTTTTCGGGAGAATATATGAGAGCCCAACCAAAAAGCGATTGCATCGTCCCAACCCCCATAATACTCGTCAAATTGAGAGTGGAATTCGCTCTCCCAACAAGATAATCAGGAAATAGAGAACGGCAATGTGCCGCGAGAACAACATAGTGTTGTTGTAAAAAAGCAATAACAACAAACAAGCTACACACCCCCCAAAGGGGTAAATCGTCAAGAAATCCTAAGGCTAAAAAAGCACAAACTTCAGCGAAAACAGCAACTAACACAACCCGTTTTCGGCTTTTAAATATTCGATCCATTGGACCAAAAAAAAGGGCCCCGATAGGAACGGCGATAACCATAAGTAAAAGAATCTCCCCTCGCTCCACGCCGGACAAGCCATACTGTGTTTCAAGATACGGGCCGCCCCACATCCCCAAAATTGCCGTTGCCGGACCAAATGCAACGAAGCCCATAGCCAAGAGAAAAAAGAATCTGGGAAAAACAAGCACTGCGGAATAGCCACGCAGGCTTTCCTTCAGTGTTGTTGGCTGCTTAGCATTTTTAACATATCCGGGCGGGATGTCGCGAATGACAAAGAAACCAACAATGACCGCAACCAGTGTTACCCCAGCGACGATTAGATACGCCGGGCGCCACCCAAATTCATTAATAAAAAAGGCAAGGGGATAGGATGCAATAATACTACCAAGGCTGGAGGCCGCCATCATCCAAGAAGTAACCGTTGCAAATTTCTCGACAGGATACCATTTTGCAAACAAGACGTAGGCCGACATCATTGTGACTGAGAACCCGCCTCCCAGTAACATACGCGACACCAGCAACTCTTCATAACTTGTAGCGAATGCCAGTATCAAGCAGCCCGCTATCGCAAATCCTACATATATGGGAACAACCCTTCGGGACCCGAAACGATCAAGCAACAAGCCATTAGGTATTTGTAAAAGAGCCGAAGTAAAAAACAAAATGGCGGCTACGAATCCCAACCGATCCACCGACAAACCAAGGTCCTCTGCGATGGGGGGGATAGTAACAGCCCCAGACAAGCGATGAAACTGTCCCATTCCGAAAAGAACCGCGCAAATCAAAAAAATATAAAAAGCACGGCGCCGAACGTGGGCTGGTCGCGTGTCGATTGGCATGAATAAGTAACTTTCTTTTTTAAGCACGATCCGCCTAAATTGACTTTTTGTCAAATGTCTTGATCATTTGCTCAGCTCACCCTACCTTCCACGACAATGGTGCTGATAATTAACAGCATAACAAAAAACAAAAATACATATTGAGAGTAGCTATGAAATTCCAAGGTACTAAAGATTACGTCGCCACAGAAGACCTTATGATCGCCGTGAACGCAGCCCTAACATTGCAGCGTCCTTTGCTTATTAAGGGTGAGCCGGGAACCGGTAAAACCGTTTTGGCACAAGAAGTGGCGAAAGCACTCGGTAAACAGTTTATCGAATGGAACATCAAATCCACGACAAAGGCACAACAAGGCCTTTATGAATATGATGCCGTATCACGTTTGCGGGATTCGCAATTGGGAGATGGCAAGGTAAATGATATTGCCAATTATATTCGCCCCGGAAAATTGTGGGAAGCCTTTACAGCGGATGAAAGCCCTGTATTGCTTATCGACGAGATTGATAAGGCTGATATCGAATTTCCAAACGATCTTCTGCAAGAATTGGATCGGATGGAGTTTTACGTATACGAAACCCAGCAAACGATTAAAGCAGAAAAACGCCCGTTGGTTATCATTACATCGAACAATGAAAAAGAGCTGCCCGATGCTTTCCTCCGTCGCTGTTTCTTCCATTATATCAGCTTCCCCGACGCTGAAACTATGGGGCAGATTGTTGACGTCCATCACCCAAATGCGAAGCAAAGTCTTGTTCGTGACGCATTGAAAATTTTCTTTGATGTGCGTGAAACTCCAGGTTTGAAGAAAAAACCTTCTACAAGTGAGCTTCTGGACTGGTTAAAACTCCTTATGAGTGAGGATCTACCAGAAGAAGTTCTAAAATCAAAAGACCCCTCCAAACTGATCCCACCGCTTCATGGTGCGCTTTTAAAAAATGAGCAAGATGTCCATTTATTTGAACGCCTAGCGTTTCTTTCCAGACGTGAACAACGCTAGAAAAGGGACCTGATCATGTTTGTGAAGTTCTTTTTCACCCTTAAGGAATCAAAAGTTCCCGTAACTTTGCGGGAATATTTGACCCTAATTGAAGCATTGAAAGCCGGTTGCGCCGAATATTCGGTAAATGATTTTTACTATCTGGCACGAACAACTTTGGTCAAAGATGAAAAGAATTTGGACAAATTCGACCAGATTTTCGGCCACTGTTTTAATGGCATTGAATTTATTGGCGATGACCAGACAGTTGAGCTGCCTGACGAATGGCTAAAGAAGCTGGCGGAGCTTAGCCTGACCGATGAGGAGAAAGCCGAAGTAGAAGCCCTCGGCGGTTGGGAAAAGCTTATGGAAACGCTCCAAGAGCGCTTGAAAGAGCAAGAGAAGCGACATCAAGGCGGGAATAAATGGATTGGAACCGCTGGCCGGTCCCCATTTGGCGCCTACGGCTATAATCCTGAAGGGGTGAGGATTGGTCAAAAAGAAAGCCGTCACCGTAAAGCTGTGAAAGTTTGGGACAAGCGCGAATATAAAAACCTTGATGACAGTATCGAACTTGGCACTCGTAATATCAAAGTTGCGATGAAACGCCTTCGTCAGTTCGCAAGGCAAGGGGCCGCGGACGAACTTGACCTCGATGATACCATTCGGTCGACAGCAAGAAACGCTGGTTTTCTCGATCTCAAAATGCGCCCTGAACGCCATAATACCGTTAAGGTTCTCATATTGTTTGATATTGGTGGTTCGATGGATGACCATATCAAGGCATGTGAAGAGCTCTTTTCAGCGGCACGGACTGAATTTAAGCATCTGGAATTTTATTATTTCCACAATTGTGTTTATGAAAAACTTTGGAAAGAAAATGGGCGCCGACACGCAGACTTCATGCCCACATGGGATGTACTGCACACCTATCCTGCCGACTACAAATTGATTATTGTAGGGGATGCCACGATGTCTCCCTATGAGATTGCATATGCTGGCGGCAGTGTTGAGCATTGGAATGAAGAGCCCGGACAGGCTTGGATGCAACGTATGCTCGATATCTATCATAAAGCAGTATGGTTAAACCCAGTTCCTGAAAAATACTGGGAATACACCCCATCTGTTCAAATGATGAAGCAATTGATGACCGATAGAATGTTTCCACTCACCATTGGTGGATTGGAAAATGCGATGAAAGAGTTAAGCCGATAATTTAACAGACTGATCTCTATCGAGAAGTAAATTGAACCATAGAGATCAGTCTTGAAATTCGGGTCAATACAATCTTTTGAAGCACTAAGCTTAACAATAAAGAGTAAACCGATTGATGTAATATCACATCTGAACTTGTAGTCTGTATTTCAAATATCAGGGCTGCCGCTGCAGCAAATGAAATGAACCAGAGGTAGCCACAAAGTGAGCTCCGCCCGGAAACTTTTTCAAATTTCTCATTTTGAAGTTCATGTTTGTACCAAAGATCAAAGGCAGTTGAGACGCCATAGACGGGAAGCGCAATAATAAGGGCCGCAATGCCAAGAGCAAGCCCCCCCTCCCCAGATCCAAGCAGTTCCATTACAGCAGAGAAAATTGAATATTCGCCGCTTAAACCATAAAAAGCCTCTAGTGTCGCGAAAGGGGCTGCAACACCGACACCCAACGTCGCCGCTGAACTCACGGTGAGGACCCCTAACGACTGATCAAATCCCGTAGAATATTTGGCAATTGTTTGTTTATGAGAAGCACCAATCAATACGCGCTGCAAGAACCAATGCAT
>JBALXM010000110.1:0-7359 GCA_036960695.1 Sneathiella sp. | reverse complement strand
TCCCACAAATCTTTCATCATGGAAAAGAACATGATGTCACCGTGATAGGGTTGGGGGTCTCGTTCGGCGAGCAGAAACAAGAAGGCGCGCCGCAAAAGAAGGGGCTCTTCGCTTGCTATGATTTGAAGACCTAGTCGCTCGCTCAGCCCCAAACCATCTTTAGGGGAGGGGAGTTCTTGTAACATGCGATGCATCGCATTTTGCATGATGGGGAGGGGGCTGTCCTTCTCGTTACAAAGACGCCAAAGATCTGTTGGGTCTTGGCTTGTATAGGCCTCCCATACCGTTGCACCGAATGACATCATTGCAGATGTTATAGGCGTGCGCTGTTGATAAAGCAGGGCGAGGGCCTCGCTTTGATTACCCAATTGTCCGAGGCCTACAAACCGTTTATAGCCGGGGAAATTGCTGACTTGCACCAAGTCTAGGGTCAAAGACAGGTTCGGTGCCTGTGCGGACAGTCGGTGCAAGATATAAGCGAGACATAGCTGATCATAAGCATCATGTTCAAACCATAAGGTGGCAGCTTCATAAGTATCGCTTAAGGAGGCGAGGGCCTCTTCTTCCTTTAAGATGAGCGATTGTGAGCTTTTTCTCTCTTCTTCTGGGATATAGGGGAGCAATGTCCTGTCGATATAATCTACGCGCTCAGATAATTTGGCATCAGTATCATAATGGGTGCAAACGGGGCCCATGGTGAAGGGATTTATAATTTCGAGAAAATCACCCCTGAACCCGGCCTCTTTAAGGGGGAGGCCAATGTCACTGCCGCATCTGATATGCACGCAACCGGCGGGATCAATGGGCTTGCCCGATCGAATAAGTGTCTTGGCAGCCTCCATCGATTGCAAATGGCTTTTAAGTTTCGGCCAGCTGTCAAAGCCGTTTTCCCGTGCGAGCACATGTTGAATGTCAACAAGGGTTAGCGCATCAATTGCTCGCACGCCCGAGCGGACTTTGGGATGATTGGTCCGTATTCTATGGAGGGCAATTTCATCTGCGGCTTTCACGCCTTTTAAGAGGCGCTTAGCCTCTTTCTTGAGTTTTTCCAGTGATAATTTCAAACCCTTCATGGATTGAAACATGATCACTTGCCGGGCATCGATTAAGGCTGGAGTAAATCCTTCTTTATTGCTTGCTGGATGCAAATCCTTAAAGAGTTGGATCGCGCTTTCAAGTCCAGCTTCATAGTCGTTAAGAAGTTTGGCTGCGTGCAAAGATTGTTCAGTTTGCAGGTCGCTAGGCAAGGGTGCAGAAGCTAAGCTCACGCTCACAATGGGCGCGTCGTTATAAAGGGTCATACGAGTTTCCTTTTATGCCGCGTCCGCCGATCGTCAAGAAATCGTATTATTTATATGACGTTAAGTGATCCTTGTGAGGCTGAGCCTTTTCCGCGGACAGGAGGCATACAAGGGGTGCAAGCGCACCCTAGCGCACAAAATAATGACCTGTCAATTGAGGAGAGTTGATTGCGCGCTGTGTTTGATGACATGGGCGCGGAATGGCATTTCACCATTTAGGAGAATGAGATCAAGCTCGATGACACTGCCATTCTTTAAGGAGGCTTCCATGTCATGAAGCTGTATGAAAATACCAGCATCTTCCATATCCAGCGTCTCTTCACTCAAAATGGGGAGAGACTCAAGCTCCACATATTTTGCGGGGCCTAATTGCGCAACGATTTTCGAATTTTTGTGGCTGGCACCTTTAACACCAATGATAGTTAAACTGCCCACTGCTGTATTAGTGAGTTTTAACTGTAACGTACCGACATTCTTATTCGCCCCAGCAGAAACGACAGCTTTTGCAATTTCTGCATCTTGATACACCGCAATGAAATCTTTGGCAAAGGCGGGCGTTGCCAATGTGATCACGGTCAAAAAGCTGATTAGAAGTCTAAGGGATTTACCCATTGGTATTTTCCAGTCGGAATGGTTTCTAGCAAGTCACGCTCATATAAGCGTTAATTCTGCAAAGCGTAGTGACCACCGACACAGTTGTGTTTTAAAATCTAATTTTAGACCAAAAACCCTACGTAAAATTTTGAAATATTTGTTGGGTATAAGTAGATCTACACCCTCCAGTTGAGGAAATATTTTTCAGCGCGCCCAATGACCCAGCTAACCGAAAGCCCCAGAATGGAGAGCATAGCAACGCCTGCCACCAGCTGATCCATCGCCATTAGGTTGCCGGCCAGAAGCACATACGCACCGATGCCATATTCAGCCCCGATCATTTCTGCCGCCACCAGAAGAATAATTGAGATGGAGGCGGATATACGAAAACCGGACAAAATAGCGGGCAGAGCGCCCGGCAATATGATTTTGCGAGTGATAGACCACCAAGACAAATTAAAGGACTGACCCATGCGGATTAACCCGCGGTCCACATTATCAACGCCGCCATAGACCGCAATCACGGTTGGGAAAAAAGTCCCGAAAAGGATCGTTGCGATCTTGCTTTCCTCCCCAATGCCAAACCAGATAATGAACAAAGGCAGCAATGCAATTTTAGGGATGGGAAATATAGCCGCGACAAAGGGGACAATACCGCCCCGCGCCATAGTGAAAAGACCCGCAGCAAAACCAAAGACAAGCCCCAGAATTGTCCCGCAGATCCAACCAACGACAAGGCGTTGAAGGGAGGCTGATAAATGAAGGGCAAGCTGACCAGAGACAAAAAGCTCTTTAAAGGCATTGAAGGCTTCAGATGGGGCAGGGAGCACGATGGGACTTATCCAGCCGAGGCGAGATCCTGTCTCCCACACTGTGATAAGAACGATAAACAAGACGGGGGCAATGATCCGGTTCGGGCGCGGCGCAAATCCGCCGCCGCGATAGGGAACAGGATTGCCTGTGATGGGCTCATTTTTATCAGGCATGGTTCAATTCCTGATCTGCGGCGCGGGCTTCATCGCGCATTAAGTTCCAAAGATAGTCTTGATACTCTTGCAGTTTCGCGGGGTTGTTCTTTCGCTCCTCCAGCGGAATATCAATGGATACAATCTCGCGGATTTTTCCGGGACGCCGTGATAAAACGACAACTTTATGACCAAGGCGAACTGCCTCATTGAGGTTATGGGTGACATAACAGGCGGTGTATCGCTCTTTTAACCACAGGTCGATGAGGTCATCCATAAGCAGCTCTCGCGTCTGGCTATCCAATGCTGATAGGGGCTCATCCATCAAAAGACATGCAGGTTTTACGGCAAGAGCGCGCGCAATGGCGACCCGTTGCTTCATGCCACCAGATAATTGTTTGGGAAGGGCATCACCGAAATCTTGAAGCTTCGTGCGAAGAAGCACATCGTCGATGATGGCCTTTGCGGCAGTCCCTTTAATTCCGTGATCCTCAAGGACGAGGGATATATTCCCACGCACTGAACGCCAAGGTAGAAGCGCAAAATCCTGAAATATATAGGTAAGGGGATTGAGGCTATCTTTAGGAGGGGAGCCAATCTGCATGACCGCGCCACTTGTCGGCAACTCTAACCCGCCAATAAATCTAAGCAGGGTGGATTTCCCGCAACCGGAAGGGCCAATCAAGCAGACTATTTGTCCTGTCTCTATATGAAAATCTATATTTTCCAGAACAGTGACATCATCATAGGCATGCGAGATTTGGCTTAAGTGAAGATCCATGAAAGAGCCTGCTATTTTAAAGGGGGGCGGCGTTTGACCATCGCCCCATAACCTTACTATTATTTTGAAGTGGGGCGACGTTTAACCATCGCCCCAGAACCATACTAGTTGATCATTTTTACAAAACTTGTATCGACCATTTTCTCAGCTGTCAGGCTGGCAGGGGCTAGTTTGTTCTTCTGGAACCATGCAAGCTGTGCTCGTACACTCTTCATATCAAGGGCTGCGCCTTCACTCAAATAGACGGCACCGGCTTTGATCGAGGGCGCTGCTTTTTCTCGTGGACGGCTCGCATACACATATTTGTGGATCAGATCGACCATGGCTTCGGTTGCAGCGGGATCTTTTTGCTGATGTTGCATGACGGCAAGGTAATCTGCAATCCCTTTGGAATAGGCACGAAGGAAGCGCGCAACGACGTCTTTTCTCTCTTCTGTGGTTTTGGTGGAGGTGAAGATCGTTGTTACCTGGTAATCACTCATATCCTGAATTTTACCGATAATTTTAACAGCGCCGGCTTTTGCAAGACCAGATGCAATATGCGGTACAATCGCCATGGCATCCACTTGGCCTGATTTAAGGGCACCGATCATGGAGCCTACTTTTTGCAAGGGCTTCAATTTCATGTCTTTAACGGAAAATCCGTTACTTTCGGCGATAATGCCCGCCATGTAATGAAAAGATGATCCTTGCTGCGTCATCGCCCAGCTTTTACCCTTAAGGTCGGCTGGCGTTTTTACGCCTGCATCAAAAGCCTTATTGGATACCAAGATCGTATTGCCCGGAGAGCCTTTTTTCTCAGCCATCAGGCCGCCAATGACTTTAAGTGCGCCTTTGTCGGCTAAGCTGAAAAAGCCGCCAGTAAGAGCGGTTACGCCAAAATCAATGTCTCCAGATGCAATGGCTACAGCGATGGGTTGGGCTGCTTGGAAGAATTTGAATTCAACATCCAGACCTTCTTGCTTGAAGTAGCCTTTCTCAAACGCAATAAAGGATGCGGAATGGGATGTGAAGCGTAGGGCTCCGACTGTGATTTTGTCAGCTGCCTGTGCAAATGTTGCAACAGCCGTTAGTGCGGTCAAGCCGGCCATCGTGCCCAACAAAGCGCGACGCGAAAGTGCCGCCATAGAATTTTTTTTCATGGTTTGATCTCCCTCATTATAGATTCTTTTGCCCAAACCTACGCGATTGGTGGGGCTCAATCAATCCTGTGTTTTACTGTTATGCTAAAGCGGTAGGGCTGTTGTGAATTTAATTTCCTCCATCGCAAAGTTGGAACTGACGTCGGACAAATTAATCGACTGAATTAATCGCCGATAAAAATCATCATAACTGGCGATATCTGGAACGATCACTTTGAGCAGATAATCCACATCGCCGCTCATCCGGTAGAATTCAGTAATCTCCGGGAATTTTTCAACAACTCGGGCAAACCGTATCAACCATTCAGGATCATGATCGCTGGTTTTCACATTAACAAAAACCGTAACGCTTAAATCCAATTTTGCGCGATTGAGCAGGGTTACGTGAGAGCGGATAATTCCTGCCTCTTCCATGGATTTAATGCGCCGCCAGCATACCGTGCGAGAGCAACCGACAAGATCAGCTAAATCTGCCGCCGGGATGCGACTGTCTTTTTGAAGGTGGAGAAGTATCTTGCGATCTATATCATCCATGAAACAAATTTCTTTATTTACGTAAAAATTAGAAACGTGAGTTTCACATAAGTTGAGTTTCGCGTCAAATTCAGAATAAATGCGCGATATCGTATCTCTATACTTCTTATCAATGATGTGAGGAGCGGCCTTAGGCTGTAGATGGAGAGTAGAATGTCTTTAAAAGAACTTTTTAACGAGCACCCAAATTCAGTCAATGAAACATATTTGGAGCATATGCATATGTCTTCAAGTTTTGGTATTTGGCTGGCGGCAGCGGCCTTTTGTGCCTTCGTTCACGCGATCCTCCCCTTTGTCTTTGAGAAAACTGGTAGCGGCATCATTGTTAAATTATACAGCCGTATGGTCTCGAACCGCGTGGTAAAGTCAGCACCGCAATCTGAGCCAAGATCTGGTGCTCAACTGGCTTTTGACAGCGCCGGTCTATAATTGAGTGGGCGCGTGAATTTCCGGGCGCCCCCAATATCTACGTGTTTATTCGTGAAAACGTCATTGACCTGCCCGTGAAGAGAGCGCATAAATTGTCTCTATCATTGACAATTACGGGAAAAAAACTGACTGCATTTATAGGTTTGCTTGTAAGAGATTAAGAATAGCGCATACCTTCTTGCCTGGTTTTGGATCATGAATGAGACCCATATTGTTCGTAAATGGCGCTGTACTTGCCATCATCTCCCTTCCGCTTCTACTAATCGAGATATTGAACGATGGGGCTGATCTGCCCTTTTTAAAGGCTTTCGCCTTAATTTTGTTCGTGGGCATGGGATTGGTACTGGCAAGCCGCGGCGGGCAAATTTCCTTTTCTCATAAACAGATTTTCATTTTAACGGCGTCTATCTGGATATCGCTCACTTCAGCGGCTGCGCTTCCCTTTTGGATGTGGGGAATGACATTAGCAGATTCGGTTTTTGAAGCGACCTCTGGCATTACAACAACGGGTGCGACCACCCTTACCGGCTTGGATTTTCTGCCCCATAGTATATTGATGTGGCGGGCTTTTTTACAGTGGCTTGGGGGGATCGGTATTGTTGTAACTGCTATTGCCATGTTGCCTTTCCTCGGGATTGGTGGGATGCAGCTCTTTAGAACGGAAAGTTCTGAATCATCTGAAAAAGAACTCCCTTCCGCCGCGAAACTTGCCTCCACCACTTTGTGGGTTTATGTGGCTTTAACGATCCTCTGCATGACCGCTTATCTGTTCGGTGGTATGACCGTTTTTGATGCGGTGGCTCATGCTTTGACGACGGTTGCGACGGGCGGCTTTTCAACCCATGACGCATCAATTGGGTATTTTGAAAGTGCTTTTATCAGCTGGACCTGCATGATTTTCATGTTTTTAGGCAGTATTCCTTTTCTTTGGTATATCCGTGCAATCCGGGTAAGGCAGTTCGATAGCGAACAAATTCGGGTTTATGTTTTAGCGATACTCAGCATCATTGTTGTGCTTGTTTTCTGGCTTGTTACCAAAAAAGATATGGGGCTAGGGGATGCGATATTGAAAGCATCATTCAGCGTGGTCTCCATTATGACCACGTCTGGCTTTGCCATATCAGATTATACGGCGTGGGGCGGATTTTCTGCGGTTTTGTTTTTTTTCCTTATTTTTTCAGGCGGTTGCACTGGTTCCACCACGGGCGGAATCAAATTCATGCGTTTTATCGTCAGCATCAAAATTATCCGCCAGATCGTTCGACGCCAAATATATCCGAATGGTGTTTCTTCAGAGAAATATGAAGGAAAGAAGATAAGTGATGGCGTCTTCGTTGGTGTGGCTAGTTTTGTTTTTGTTTTTATTGCCTCCTTCGTCGTCTTTGCGTTCATCCTTATGGCGTTAGGTCTTGATTTCGAGACCAGCATAAGTGGATCGGCGGCGGCCATCGCTAATGTGGGGCCGGGAATTGGGGATATTATTGGCCCGTCAGGGAACTTCTCGACCTTGGGGCCGGCTGCCAAATGGGTATTGTCTATTGAAATGATCTTGGGCCGCCTTGAAATTTTCACCCTGCTTATTTTCCTTACGCCGAGATTTTGGCGCACCTGAT
>JBALXM010000109.1:4257-7474 GCA_036960695.1 Sneathiella sp. | reverse complement strand
GAACGAATTTTGCGTTTACTCCCCAGAACGCGAAGCTGGGTTATCAAACTTTTTGAAATATAATTTTACGTATTCTAAGTTCACCCTTTATCTCAATTAAGAGACAAATTTTGCTTATATTCGCCATTAATTATACACAATGCAAATGAAAAGACCAAAGAAGAAGTGTAATAAAATTGTAAATTAATGGCTAAATTAAGGTAAATATTGACCGAATTATGGTTAAAATTTACCTTAAGTTGTAAAAATATAATATTAAAACACCATAAGTGGGAATAATTCGTCTTTTAACACAGAAAGATAAATTTTTTTTGAGAATCACCGTTGCTGCAAACCTGCCGGCTATTAGAGTGAAATTCAGCTTATTGTGGTAGAGTTAATAAGCATTTTTGTTAATAAAGCCCACAAAAGCAGTCATCGTTAAGATCTGAAAATCAAAAAACAAAGACCAATTATCACAATAGTGCGTATCATAATCAACACGGCCCTCCATTTTATCTAGGGTGTCAGTCTCCCCCCTATAACCGTTTACCTGTGCCCAGCCGGTTATCCCAGGCTTTACTCTATGCCGGGCAAAGTAGCCGTCAATGAGCTCGGAATATTCTTCATTGTGATCAACTGCGTGGGGGCGCGGGCCAACTAGAGACATAGTCCCTAAGAATACGTTGAGTAGTTGCGGGAGCTCATCAAGACTGGTGCGGCGTATAAATTTTCCAACCCGGGTGATGCGCGGGTCTTCTTTGGAGGCCTGGACAGTGACTTTTTTCTCTTCATTGTCGCAATACATGGAGCGAAATTTAAAAATTTCGAATATGCCGTTGTTATAGCCATAACGCTTTTGCTTAAAGAATATTGGGCCCTTACTTTCCAGTTTGATCGCGATAGCAACACAGAGCAGGACGGGTAAAAAAATAAAAAGCAGGATGCCGCTGAGTATTTTGTCTTCCAACCATTTGAGCATGATGTTCCAGCCCGAGAGAGGGGAGTCAATGACCTCAATCATCGGGATTGCCCCAAAATGGTTGGGAGATGGCTTGTTAGGAAAGCGGAAGCCTACAAGATCAGATACGAGATGGATATGAGAAGGGAGCTCCCTCAATTGTTTGACAATATTGACTTGCCTCTCATCGGCATTCCAAGGAAGAGCTACGATGATATCGTCTACTTTATGTTTCCGTACAAAGCGCTTCAGATCGTTAATATTCCCTAAAATAGGGTAGTTTTCCATTGCTTTGCCACCTCGGGTTTGCCGATCGTCAAAGACACCAATCACTTTATTAAAGGGAAGTTTGCGATTGTTAAGGTGCTCTATCAGCCTATTGGCTTGTTCGCCAGAGCCAAATACGACAACGTTTCTGGTGAAAAGCCCTCGTGCTGCTAATAAGGAGATCGAAATAAAAGCCAAAATCCGATAGCTCAATACTAGGGAGATCGCGGTAATCGCAAAGCTGTACATCCATACTCTTGAAAAACTATCGGAGATTTTCAAGGAAAACGCGACCGCTAGAAAAAGCATGAAAGTGGTTATGCAAACAACAGCTAGCCGAGAGAAATTTGTAAAAGGTGCAAGAATTGCAGAGAAATCGTATATCCCAGCAAAACGGCCAACAAAGAAGTATGAAAGACAAATAAAACAAATGGCGAAAAGGTAAATCTCTCCCATATAGATAGGATTACCGACCACAAATGTATATGTGGCAAGCCCTGCTGCTATTAGAAAGATAAAATCAAAAAAACCGAATAGGCCGGACAGCACGGTAGATGAAAGCGGGTATCCTTTGGTAGATACCGGCAATTCCCGTACGGGCTGTAGAATTTCTATCTTTTTTAGTGGGTCCAAGTTGTTTCTCAATTTGATCTGCCAAATGATTTGTTGTTTAGAGTGTTCTGGTTAAGGAGACTTATCAGAATATAGGCCTTAAAATGTTGAGTTAAATTCATTGTATATCTCAATCTGATGAAATACATCACTATCGAATAACAAGTTACAGAAACTAAATGCAATATATATTAACAGTTATGGTTAATTATTATTTTATGAGTGTCAGATAAATTTACGGACATTGAATAGATGAGAAGAATACTGGAGATAAAATGGCTATTCTGGATGGCTTGGTTAAGTTTGGCTTTGCTCATTTGCATAGGCTCGCTCCTACCGATTCAAAATATTCCATTATCAACTAACTTAATGTCAGATAAAATGATGCATACCGTCGCTTATCTGATTCTGGGAGTGTGTGCACTCTTAAGTGTCCGCACTTGGCGCAAACAGTTACGACTGATCTTAATCTCATTCTTTATGGGGGTGTCGATAGAAATTATACAACCCCTGACAGGTCGTTATTTTGAAATGTATGATATTTTAGCCAATTCAGTTGGATTAGGTTTTGCCGTTTGCGCTTATTTCGGGGGAGCTTTCCTAATCAAAAGAATTCAATCAGAAAAAACCGTTTCATAAAACACACTTTTAAAGTTTATAATATTGAATAAAAGCAACTCATGATTATGTATTCGATTATCGTTCTTGATTAAGAACAGGATAATTGGAGACAATTTTATGGCTTCTAAGAAATGGATGATTGCAACTGGTGTTGTCGCTGTGATCGGCGCAGGGTTAGTTTTGCTGGGCATTGCGGGAAATAAAATGGTCCATGAAGGGTTCAAAAAAGCCCTTGTTGCGACTGGTAGTGGGGCTACCGGAGCGTCTTTCACGATTGGCGAAAGTGATCTCAATATATTCACTGGGCAAGGGTCAGTCAAAAGCATCATTATATCTGGTGTGCCGGGTGAGGCCGCTGAGCCTGTATTTGAGATACATGATGCGGCATTTGAAGTGAAACCTTTCAGTTTGATCTATGGAACAATTGATATTGCTTCTCTGACTGTTGGTGAATTGAAGGTTGCGGCCACAGTTAGTGCTGGAACTTCGAATGTTAACAAAATTCTAGTGTCGGCCCTTGCATTTAGTAAGCTCGAAGGCGGAGAATATTCAGATGTGCGATTGGTTGTTCGCAAGCTAACCATTTTAAAAGGGGATATGACAGCGAGCGTTAATATCTTTGGAGGAAAACCATTTACTAAGTCGATTAGTTTGCCTCCTATCAATATGACGACAATCGGCGGAAGTAAAGATGGGGCATCTCCAGCCGTCATAGCTTACGATATCTTGAAGGAAGTGGGTTCCAGTGTCATAAATAAGGCGCTTAAGAATCTTTAA
>JBALXM010000109.1:0-4157 GCA_036960695.1 Sneathiella sp. | reverse complement strand
AAGGTGATGTCTTCTCTTTAAAAAATAGTAAAGTCACCTTGCTCTAAGCCGCCGAGCCTATTAAGTGTAGTGTCTTGGTTATAATGCAAGGTAGAAACATGGCTTCTGTGGTCTCTCTGATTAGCTCCATAATTCAGATATTTATTTATTTGCTCATCGCAAATGCGATTTTGAGCTGGCTGGTTGCGTTTAACGTGATCAACACAAAAAATCAGTTCGTTGCTTCAATAGGACAGTTTTTGTATAAAATTACTGAGCCTGTGTTGCGCCCAATTCGCAGGATCATCCCTTCATTCGGAGGGATTGACGTGTCCCCGATTGTTTTGATCCTCCTTTTGATTTTCCTCCAGAATCTTATGTTTGAGTATTTTTAACGATTTTGAAGAGACCCTACTCTGTGCAGAAGAGGGGAGTTCTTCTTCTTGTGCGTCTCACGCCTAACGCATCTGCTAATCGTATTGACGGGCTGATGGATATGGCTGACGGAGGGTGCCGCTTGAAAGTGAAAGTAAGTGTTGTGCCTGAAAATGGTAAGGCAAATAAAGCGCTTATAAAATTTCTATCCAAGCAGTTCGGTTATGCGCAACGCGATTTCGAGCTTGTCAGCGGGCTTACTGATCGCAACAAGACTATTCTCATCACTGGAGATGCGAGCACAGTGATTGAGGATCTGGACAAAAAGTTCGCTGTGATTCATTAAAAGAGGCACCGAAGAATGTCAGCCGAAATTATCGATGGACGGGCTTTTGCGTTAAAGGTCAGAACGCGTGTGACAGGGCAAGTTAGCGTTCTTAAAAACCAGTATGGTTTGACACCGGGTCTTGCTGTTGTGCTTGTGGGGGACGATCCTGCCAGCCATGTTTATGTTCGAAATAAGAATATTGCAACAGTCGAAGCAGGCATGAAATCTGAAGAAATTCGCTTGCCTGATACCGCATCGCAAGAAGAAGTTCTGGCGATTGTGCGACGGTTAAATGCAGATGACAGTATTCACGGTATACTCGTCCAGCTTCCCTTGCCTGCGCAAGTGGACGAAAAGGCGATTTTGGATGCAATTGACCCGGTAAAAGATGTGGACGGGTTCCACGTTATCAATACGGGACGCCAAGCTGTTGGTTTGCCTGCCATGGTTCCGTGTACGCCGGTGGGCTGCATTATGATGTTAAAAGACAAATTAGGTGATTTGTCCGGATTAAACGCTGTTGTCGTTGGTCGGTCCAATATTGTCGGAAAGCCAATGGCGAGTTTGCTTCTTGGTGAAAATTGTACAGTAACAATTGCCCATTCACGGACGAAAGATTTACCCGCTGTTTGTCGGAATGCTGATATTTTAGTGGCGGCCGTTGGACGCCCAAACATGGTGCGCGGTGACTGGATTAAACCAGGAGCTACGGTTATTGATGTTGGGGTCAACCGCATTGAAGCCGATAATGGCAAAACCAGATTAGTGGGCGATGTGTGCTTTGCTGAAGCAAAGGAAGTCGCAAGTGCGATTACGCCTGTGCCTGGAGGCGTTGGGCCTATGACAATTGCCTGCCTTCTTGCCAATACGGTGACGGCAGCTTGCCGTGGTGCTGGAATTGATGAACCTGCCTATTCGTAAAGAGAAAGTATCCCATTGAGGTTTAGACCAGAACTTACTACGCAGTTTTTGAAGTCAGCTGCTGTTGGTGCTTTAACGGGGGTCGTGTTTTCGATCCTCTTCGTGGCATTGCCGGGAGCTGCTCTTTTATTCTTGGTTGGTAGTTTTAATCTGAACCTTGATTTGAGCTGGTTTCCGTCCGCACTGACTATTCTTCTTCTTGGTGGTCTGGGCGGAGCCGTTTTTGCGGCTATTCTCTTTATTAAAGACCACTACATTCCTTATGTGGAACAACTTCACGAATTCGAAGACGAGCCGGATGATGATCGGTTTAACTAAAGGGGCTTTGACACTCTAATAACCAAGGACAGTGACGCCCTTGGTTATTAGATAAGTGATTAGCTCTCAACGTTAGAGAGTTCAATTTTATCTTGTGTTTTTGTGTCAAAATCACTGGCTTCGTGACGTTCGCGAAGCTGGGTTTTCGGCTCTCCAAAGGATTTGTTGACCATACGTCCCCGTTTTACGGCATCCCTTGACGCAATCTCTTGTGTCCATCTGTTCAGATGTTTGTAGGATTGAGTGTCTAGAAATTCAGCGGCTTCATAGACGATGTTGGCAACAAGTGACCCATACCAAGGCCAAATAGCGATGTCAGCAATGGTGTATTCATCTCCGCACATGTACCGATTGTCGGCAAGGTGACGATCTAACACATCTAGTTGCCGTTTCACTTCCATTGAAAAACGATCAATGCAGTATTCGATTTTTACAGGGGCATATTTGTAGAAATGACCAAAACCGCCGCCAAGATAAGGTGCGCTACCCATTTGCCAAAAGAGCCAGGACAAACATTCTGTCCGTTTAGCAGGGTCTTCAGGAATAAAGGCTCCAAATTTTTCTGCAAGATAAAGGAGCATGGCACCGGATTCGAAAATCCGAGTGGGTGTTGGTGTACTATGGTCCATTAATGCGGGAATTTTTGAGTTGGGATTTACATTAACAAAACCGCTCCCAAATTGATCACCTTCTCCAATATTAACCAGATAAGCGTCATATTCTGCGCCCGAATGGCCAAGAGCCAACAACTCTTCCAGCATGACAGTGACTTTCACGCCATTAGGAGTTGCGAGTGAATAGAGTTGAAAAGGGTGCTTACCAATAGGAAGCTCTTTCTCATGGGTTGGGCCAGCTATGGGGCGATTGATTTTTGCAAAAGCCCCCCCGTTTTCTGACTCCCATTTCCAAACTTTAGGTGGCGTGTAGGATGTTGTTTCATTCATTTTAAAACCCAATTTTTTGAACGCGAACGAGTGCGCGAATTTCGTATTTTAGTTAGTAATTGTTTCATTGTAAAAAATGATCCAATTATTTTTGCCTGTACAGGACAAAATGGCGAGTAAATTTTTGGTTAGAATTTTTCTGTCCAAGGGCGGAGTTCAATTTCCCACGCCCAGCTAGATTTAGGTTGGTCGAGAAAATGCAGGTAATTGTCAGCTATGGCATCCGGATCAAGCATGGTGTCGAGAGCAGTCTCGGTACTAGCGTCTGATCGGTTCGACGACCGAATACCACCGTCTATTACAAAATGCCCCACATGGATACCTTGTGGGTGTAGTTCTCTTGCCAGGCTTTGAGCCAGTCCCCGTAGAGCAAATTTACCCATGGCAAAGGTCGATGAATTGGCAAAACCCTTTACGCCGGCGGAGGCACCGGTAAATAAAATAGAGCCCCTATTCTTCGGTAGCATTCTTATCGCTGCTTGCTGTGCCATTAGAAAAGCACCAAAACTTGTAGTCAGGACCGCTGATTTTACAGCCTCTGGTTCAAGATCAATTATGCTGCCGCGGACACGGGCGGACGGGTTGTAGACAGCAACCTCTAAAGGGCCGGCAAAAGCGTCGGCAGCAAGAAAGACCTTTTCCATATCCGATGCATTTGATGCGTCGCATTCAATCAGGGTGGCGTTGGTTTCTTTTTGCAAATTTTCAAGTTTACCAATATTGCGGGCGGCTAATATCAGATCGTACCCACGGGCATGAAGTTTCCGTGCAAGCGATGCGGAAAGTCCTTCACCTGCGCCAATGATGACAGCTGTTGCCATTTAGTTAATCCTTGCATTCTTAAAATATAGTTTAATACCGAAGAGTATTTAAATAAGCACTTGCGTCAGCTTGTCAATACATTTAAATACCGATTGGTACTAATAACCTAAAAATGAGAATTCAGCCATGGTTCGTGGGCGTCCGCGGAAAATAGATCCTGACACGGCTTTAGATATTGCTGTACGTCTTTTTTGGGATCAAGGGTTCGAAGGAACCTCAATGAACGACCTTGTCGAGGCAACAGGCATGGCCAAACCTGGTTTATATGCGGCGTTCGGGTGTAAAGAACAGCTTTATATTAAAGCGCTCACTCACTATTTGGATCAATCAGCGCCGATGTTTAAAGAGCTTGTTGCATCCCCAGATAATTTGCCTGTGGTATTGAAGCGGTTTTTGAGCAGTATTAGAGATGGTGCAATTGATAAAACATGTCCAAGCGGATGCTTTGTTGTTAATAGCGTAGTTGAATG
>JBALXM010000016.1:1437-71966 GCA_036960695.1 Sneathiella sp. | reverse complement strand
TATCACTATTTTCCTCGTCTGAAAGAGCGTCGCACATCACTTGCCGGATATGTATCGGGCGGTGAGCAGCAGATGGTAGCCGTTGGCCGGGCCCTTATGGCAAAGCCAAACCTCATTCTTCTCGATGAGCCTTCCATGGGCCTTGCGCCTCAGTTGGTGGAAGAGATCTTTGAGATCGTTAAGCGTCTCAATGAAGAGACAGGTGTGAGTTTCCTCGTCGCCGAGCAAAACGCAACTATTGCCCTAAAATATGCCCATTATGGTTATATTCTGGAAAATGGACGGGTTGTTATGGATGGCAAGGCATCAGATCTGGCCAACAATGAAGATGTTAAAGAATTTTACCTCGGACTTGGTGGCGATGGCCGCAAGAGCTTCAGAGATGTGAAACATTATCGCCGTCGTAAGCGTTGGCTTGCATAAAGACGACCGATAAAAAATAATCAAAAGAATAGAGAAACTAATGACTGGCGACGTTAAATTTTACGACGAGCTTGAAACGCGCTCTGACGACATGCGGATGAGTGAGCAGATGAAATCCCTGCAAGAGCAGATTGCTCATGCAAAGGAGAATTCTTCTTATTTCGGCGTGGTTTTAAAAGATGTGGATCCTGCATCCATTAATAGCCTTGAAGCGCTCGCTACGTTGCCTGTCACTCGTAAGTCTGATTTGATCGAACAACAGAAATCAAACCCTCCTTTGGGAGGATTGAATGCAGAGCCGATCAGTTCCATATCAAACGTCTTTATGTCACCGGGACCAATATTCGAGCCAGCGCAAGCAGTTAAAGATTATTTCAGAATGGGCCGTGCCATGTGGGCTGCGGGCTTCCGTCCCGGAGATTTGGTTTACAATACTTTTTCCTATCACCTAACCCCTGCGGGTCACATGATGGAAAGTGGTGCGCGGGCTGTTGGTTGCCCCGTTGTCCCAGCCGGTGTTGGCAATACAGAAATGCAGCTTGAAGCCATTAGCGAATTGAAACCCCGCGCTTATGTAGGAACACCTTCTTTCCTTAAAATCTTGCTCGAAAAGGGCAAGAAAATGGGGAAAGACATGACGTCCATTAAAGTCGCTAGTGTGGGGGGCGAGGCTCTTCCGCCGTCCTTGCGACAAGCATTGCTGGATTTAGGTGTTGAGAAGGTTATTCAATCTTATGGTACTGCCGACCTTGGTTTGATTGCATACGAGACTGACGCTATGGAAGGTATGACCATAGATGAGCGGGTTATCGTTGAAATTGTCCGCCCCGGTACAGGTGATCCTGTAGCCGCCGGTGAAGTTGGTGAAGTTGTTGTTACCACATTTAATAAAACCTATCCTCTTATCCGTTTTGCAACAGGCGATATGTCTGCGCTGATGGAAGCGGGCAGTGCTTGCGGCCGTACAGGCCCGCGCATTAAGGGTTGGATGGGACGCGCTGATCAAACAGCTAAAGTCAAAGGGATGTTTGTGCATCCTGGGCAAGTAGTTTCCGTTCAAAAGCGCCATGATGAAATCAAAAAAGTTCGCCTAGTTGTTAGCAGTAATGACAACGTGGATAGCATGACACTGCACTGTGAAGTGACGGGCGGCGCTGAGGCCCTTAAGGCTGAGATCGAAAAATCAGTACAAAGTTTTTGTAAAGTTCGAGGGGCTGTTGAGTTTGTGGAAGTTGGTAGCCTTGCCAATGATGGCAAAGTTATTGAAGACGCCCGTTCTTACGAATAAACGCGAGCGTGGCTACAATTAGTCGCACTACAATGAGTTGCGAGAAGGAGGACATTCCTGTACGAGGGAAGTGTCCTCCTTTTTTTGTTTTGGGTAATGTGGCCTGAATGAGCCTGACAGCTGTTAATTTGAGATGTATTCGGCAAGATCGAGTGATCTTTACCGATTTAGGTTTTTCATTGAAAGCCGGTGAAATCCTCTGGGTACAGGGAAAGAATGGGGCGGGTAAATCCTCCCTTCTTCGCATGATTGCGGGCCTGTTGAAGCCAGCGTCTGGTGAGATCCAATGGCAGGGAACGTCAGTGACCGAAGATCCGGACGGCTACCAGAACCAGTTTCAATATATTGGCCATCAGGAAGCATTAAAGCCCGTCTTGAGTGCCCGTGAAAATTTACAATTTTGGGCAGATTATTCTGGAAATCGCGATGTGTCCGCTGCACTGACGCAATTTGAGTTGGAGAAAATCGCGGACAGTCCCGTTGGGATTATGTCTGCGGGACAGAAAAAAAGAACAAATCTTGCCAGATTAATTAGCAGTCCAGCCCCTCTTTGGATATTGGACGAGCCTGTCAGTTCCTTGGATACCCACTATATTAACCTGTTTAAACAACAGCTTGAAAAACATGTGGCTGTTGGTGGTATGGCCCTTCTTGCCACCCATCAAGATTTAAACTTGGCCGGTTCGCGGAAGCTGGACTTAGATACAGTGAAGGCTTCGAGCTAATGGATAAATTCATCAGTCTGATTGCCCGTGATATCCGCCTTGCGGTACGCCAAGGCAGTGCCTTTACGATGACCTTATCGTTTTTCGTTGTGGCCGTGACCCTCTATCCTTTGGGCGTGGGCCCGGAGCTCAATATCCTGACCCGGATTGGTCCAGGTGTGTTGTGGGTGGGCGCGTTGCTTTCTTGCCTACTTACATTAGATCGTATTTTCCAGGCGGATTTTGAAGATGGCTCTCTCGATCAACTTATGCTCGGGAGCCTGCCCGTTGAATTCATGGCCCTTGCCAAGATCATCGCCCATTGGTTGACGTCCGTTGTGCCGTTGATTTTGATCACACCTATATTGGCCGTATCGCTTAATATGCCCGCAGATGGTATTTGGGCGATGATGCTTGCTTTGCTGGTTGGCTCGCCAGTCCTTAGTTTGATCGGTGCGATTGGCGCAGGATTAACGGTTGGTATGAAACGAGGAGGGGTACTGTTGTCCCTGCTGGTTTTGCCCTTATATATACCTGTATTGATATTTGGTGTTGCGGCGGTTGAGGCCGCGATTGCCGTCCTCCCCATGGGGCCACATATTTTATTGTTGGCTGGAATGTCTTTGGGGGCGCTTGTCATTTGCCCAGTTGCCGCTGCGGCAGCGTTGCGGTTGGCTGTAGAATAGGGATAGTGGACAGTTGGATAGTTTAAAACAGCCTGAATGTGGATTTAAGCATGGCAATTGATTTACATAGATTCGCAAATCCTGCTCGGTTTTTGCGGATTACATCGGCGATTTTCCCATGGGCTGCAATTGTGACAGTCCTGTTATTGGCTGTCGGTCTTTATCTGGCTCTTTTCGTATCCCCAGAAGACTACCAACAAGGGCAGACAGTTCGGATTATGTTTGTTCATGTGCCTGCGGCCTGGATGGCAATGAGCATTTATATCATGATGGCAATTTCCTCAGCTACGGGCCTTATCTGGAAACATCCTGTCGCGGATTTATCAGCAAAAGCCGCCGCCCCCATCGGGGCGTGCTTTACTTTTTTGGCCCTTGTTACCGGATCCCTTTGGGGACAACCTATGTGGGGAACCTATTGGGTTTGGGACGCGCGCCTGACCAGTATGTTGATCCTGTTTTTCCTATATTTGGGATATATGGGCATTTGGGGCAGTTTTGATGATCAATCCAAAGCGGCGAGAGCGGCTGCAATTCTGGTCTTGATCGGCGCTATCAATGTACCCATTATCAAATTTTCTGTTGATTGGTGGAATACTTTGCACCAGCCTGCAAGCGTTGCGACTATGGACGGACCAAAAATTCACAGCTCAATTTTGACCCCCTTGCTGGTTATGAGCCTTGCCTATACAAGCTTGTTCCTGACTATATTCATCATTCGCGTAAAAGCCGAGATATTAGGGCGCAGACTCCGCATTTTGAGATTGGCTAATTTAGAAGAGTAATGCAATATTGAGCTCTGCTCGCGGCATTGTGACGCATTTTATGCCATTGTGTATGGCGGTTTTCGAGTCTTAGAATATATTGACCATAGATAATTGATGCCCAGAGGACTAGGAGTCCAAGGATAGCATGTCAACTTTGAATGAATTTTTAGATATGGGCGGGTATGGTGCCTTTGTATGGCCTGCATACGGTGTCTCAGCCATCATTTTAGCGAGCCTGATTGTATTGAGCGTTCGGCATCTTCGAATGATTGAGCGAGAACTCAAACCTATTGAGCAAGATCGCAAATCGCGTCGTCGCAAAAAAACACTTACAGGAGATACGGTTTAATGACCCGCAAACGCCGTCGCCTTTATATTGTCCTGTCGGGTATGGCTGTGCTTGCCCTGTCAGCATCGCTCATCTTGATGTCCTTTGAAGATAGTTTAGTCTTTTTTCGTAGTCCTTCTGATTTGGCAGATAAACCTATCCCTGTTGGCCGAAACTTTCGCCTTGGCGGATTGGTGGAAGAGGGAAGTGTTGTTAAAGATGGTGTGGAAATTAGATTTCGCGTGACCGATCTGGCCCAATCTATCGCCGTCACCTATCGGGGTCTAGTGCCGGATCTTTTCCGGGAAGGCCAAGGCGTTGTTACGGAAGGCCAGCTTAACGAAGAGGGTACGTTTGTAGCCTCCAGTGTGCTCGCTAAACATGATGAAAATTATATGCCGCCAGAGGTTGCCGAAAGCCTGAAAGACGCGGGGCATTGGCAGCCGGAGGACAAGAAATAATGACTGCTGAAATCGGACAGTTTAGCCTTATTCTGGCGCTTATTGCCGCCATTTTACAAGGAACACTCCCCCTCATCGGTGCTGCACGCCAAAATGTGCCCATGATGAAATTTGGCGATAATGCTTCGCTCGTTCAATTTTTAACCGTGTCGTTGGCTCTTGTGGCCTTGATGATGGCGTATGTGGAAAGTGATTTTTCCATCTTGAATGTGGCCAGTAATTCTCATTCTCTAAAACCAATGCTTTATAAAATCAGTGGTGTTTGGGGAAATCATGAGGGATCGCTTCTTCTATGGGTTTGGATATTGGCTTTATTCGGCTATGCCGTGGCAGCCTTTGGTCGAAAATTGCCGTATAGCCTCAAGGCTAGAGTTCTGTCTATTCAGGGATTAATCGGCGTTGGTTTCCTTTTATTCGTGATTTTTACTTCCAACCCGTTCGAGAGAATTGACCCGGCCCCTTTTGATGGGCGCGGCCTGAACCCCTTGCTACAAGATCCGGGCTTGGCTTTCCATCCACCCTTCTTGTATTTGGGGTATGTGGGACTTTCCGTCACATTCTCCTTTGCGATCGCCGCCTTGATTGAAGGAAAAGTTGATCCTGCATGGGCGCGTTGGGTTCGCCCTTGGACCCTTGCGGCATGGTCGTTCCTGACCCTTGGAATTGCGCTTGGATCCTGGTGGGCTTATTATGAACTTGGCTGGGGGGGCTGGTGGTTCTGGGATCCTGTTGAAAATGCATCCTTCATGCCTTGGCTTGCCGCAACCGCTTTGCTTCATTCTGCCATTGTTGTTGAAAAACGGGACGCCCTTAAGAACTGGACTATATTGCTTGCGATTATTGCATTCAGTCTCTCTCTTCTTGGGACATTTTTAGTCCGGTCCGGCGTGCTTAATTCTGTTCATGCTTTTGCATCCGATCCGGACCGTGGGGTTTTTGTTCTAGCGTTTTTGATTGTGGTTATTGGCGGCTCCCTTACCTTATATAGTTTTAGAGCTCCCACCATGAAAGGCGGCGGGTTATTTGCGCCCATTAGCCGCGAAGGTGCCTTGGTTCTCAATAACCTGTTCTTATCTTCTGCTGCGGCGACAATTCTACTGGGAACATTGTATCCGATTTTTCTGGATGCTTTTTCCGGCACCAAAGTGTCCGTGGGGGAGCCGTATTTTAATGCGACCTTCTTGCCCTTGGCCCTACCATTGGTGTTCGCACTAGCCCTCGGGCCCTTCCTGTCTTGGAAGCGGGCGGATCTAAAAGGCGTTTTATCCCGTGTTAAGTTTTCCTTGGCCTTTGTGGCTGTTGTTTTAGGAACTTCTTGGTGGCTTACTGACGATGGTCCTTTTCTGGCGTATGTCGGTATGGCTTTATTCGCATGGTTGGTTGCCAGCACGTTCATTGAATGGGCTGGGCGGATCAAACTATTCCAAACGTCTTTTAAAGGTAGTTGGAAACGATTGGTCAATCTTCCCAGAAGTGCCCACGGTATGACCCTTGCGCATCTTGGTGTCGCAATGATTGTTCTTGGAATTACGGCATCTGATGCATGGCAAAGTGAACAATTGGAAGTCATGCGTCCCGGTGAGAGTAGCGTTGTGGGCGGTTATGAATTCCGTTTTGACGGGGCACGAGAGCTTAAAGGTCCCAATTATGATTATCTGCAAGGGAAATTCACCATCTTTAAAGATGGTGATGAGTTTATAACTTTATTCCCTGAACAGCGGGTCTATGCGTCTCCGCCAATGGAGACGACGGAGGCTGCCATTTGGCCCATGATATCTGCTGACCTGTATGTGGTCATTGGGGAAGAAGATGGTAAAGGCGGATATGCCACCCGAATTTATCACAAACCCTTTATTTCTTGGATATGGGCAGGGGCGATTGTCATGTTTATTGGCGGTGGGTTTAGCTTAAGTGATCGTCGTTTTCGGATCGGGGCCGCACGGAAGAAGTCGGTGAAGTCACAAACACCTGAAGCTGTGACGGGAGTATGAGTGAATGAAAATTAGATTTTTGGCCCCGTTGCTGACCTTCAGTGCCATTGCGATTGTAATGGCTTATGCGCTCTTCTTTTTGAATCCATCAGAAATTCCAACGGAATTGGTCAACAAACCTGCCCCTGAGTTTAAACTTGATCCCGTCCCTGGACATGAACCAGGTTTAGAGACGGCAAATTTGAAAGCAGGCAAAATCACATTGCTTAATGTGTTTGCTTCTTGGTGCGTGGCCTGCCTTGCAGAACACCCAACATTGATGGCGCTGAAGAAAAAAGGGGCCGTTGAGATTTATGGCCTCAATTACAAAGATAGACCGAAAGCGGCGGCGGAGTGGCTCGCCCGGAATGGTGATCCCTACACCCGAACTGGTATGGATTTAAAAGGCCGGGTTGGGATTGATTTTGGCGTTTACGGGGTGCCTGAGACATTCATTATGAGTGCTGATGGAAAAATACTCGATAAGATCATTGGCCCGATTACCGAGAAAGATCTGAATACGCGTATTCTGCCCTTGCTTAAAGGACCAACCAGCTGATGAGACATTTGCAGGGATATCTACTGACCTTTATTATGGCGGGGTGCTTGTTTGTGGCGTCTGCCGCAACAGCCGTTTTTGTTGAAGATCGCTTGCAAGATACCGCACAGGAATTAAGGGCTCGAGAAATTGCAAAAGGCATTCGGTGCCTTGTTTGCCAAAACCAATCGATTATGGATAGTAATGCGGATCTTGCTAAAGATTTACGCGGCGTCGTCCGAGAGCGGGTGCTCGCCGGGGATACGGATGATCAAGTCCGTCAGTATCTTGTGGACCGCTATGGTGATTGGGTCTTGCTTAATCCACCGTTTAAGCTTGGCACTGTTATTTTGTGGGTGGGGCCTCTTGTGCTTTTTGTCGGTGGCGGCTTTGCTATGGTTTCACTTCTTCGGCGTAAAAATATTACGAATACAGCATCGACGGACGTGTCACCGTTGAGCGATGAAGAACAGGCTGAGTTTGCATCCCTGATTGATCAGGCGGGCGGGGATAAGAAATAATGATTTGGATAATCCTTGCGTTACTTTTAGCGGCGGTAATGGTTTTACTGCTCTATCCGCTTCTGAAATCTGAAACTGCGACGATCTCTCGCGCTGTCGAGGGAATGGAAGTTTATAAGCAGCAGTTACTGGAAATGGATGCTGATGTGGCAAGAGGGGCTTTGAGCGCTCCTGAAGCAGAAACGTTCAAACTCGAAATCCAGCGACGTATGCTCCGCCTTTCAAAAGAGAAAGCTGACGATAACAATACTGCGATCAGTAAACGCCCTTTTCTTGCAATTGCTGTGCTGTTGAGTGTTCCCTTCTCTAGTTTTGCGCTCTACAGCTATTTGGGCTCCCCTGATATTACATCGAAGCCCTTGGCATCCCGTAATATTGCCCAGGAAAAAGACGCCTTGGCTGGGCAAGATTTAGGTGTGTTGGTCGAAAGGTTGTCGGAAAAATTACAAGAATCTCCTGATAATCTAGATGGCTGGGTTCTTCTTGCGCGGACCTTGTCCCGAATGGGGCGCTATGAAGAAGCCGCTAACACCTATCTGCAAGCAACAACAATTGCCGAAAATGACGCTGATTTATATGTAGGGGCGGGCGAGAATTTTTATTTTCTAGCCAATGGTGTCATGACGGAGGCTGCCGTTAAAGCCTTTGAAGATGCGGCGTCAAAAGATCCGAAGCATCCGGGTGCCCGTTATTATTTGGCTATCAGAGATATTCAAGAAGGGCATGACGAAAAAGCGCTTCAAAGTTTGATTGCCCTGTTTAAAGATAGTGATGCGGAGGCTCCTTTTATGCAAATCGTTAAAGGACGCATTGAAGAGCTTAGCTCGAAAACAGGGACAGATGTGTCCACTATTTTAACATCTAAACCTGTTTTGGCTGCCCCGCCATTAGCGTCTGGGCCAACGTCATCGGACGTGAAGGCCGCGCAAGATATGTCCGAAGGTGATCGGCAGGATATGATCCGTTCCATGGTCGAACGCTTGGCAAACCGAATGGACGAAAATCCAGAATTTGACGGTTTAATGAGATTGGGTCAGGTTTACGGGACACTTGGGGAGTTTGAAGATTCAGCGGAAGCCTACGGCCGTGCTGCCAGTATGGACGCTCAAAATCCGGCCCCTTTATCCCTGCAAGCCTTTGCTTTGATCCGAACTGCTGAGAAAGGCACCCCGCCGCCCGAAGCGGCTATCGCACTTTATCGTAAGGTCCTGGCGATTGACGGGGAAGTACCTGAAGCTCTTTGGTATGTTGGGGCTGCAGAAGCCCGTTCTGGCAATTCAGCCGCAGCTTTAAAAAGCTGGGTTAAGCTTCAATCGCTTGTGCCTGAAGACAGCCCGCTAAAGACTAATGTTACTCAGGCAATAAACGCCCTATCGAAAGCCGCGCAGAATTGATAGATTAGGAACGGGTAGAAACTCTTATCCTCTAATTTAGTAGGCTTATGGTTAGAATATCAGGCACACTTTCCAGTAATGTATCTCTTTCCGGCAAAATGCTGGGTGGACAAACTGGCCCTGCGCAAGGGCAAATTCAGCCCGTTCAAAAACCGGACAAACCTGTTATTTTGAGCGATAAAGAACCGAATATGACGTTCAGTGGTATTGGTCGTAATATTGATATTCGGGTGTGAAACCGGCGCCTTTTTAAGCTCGGACCAAAAATAATCTGAACAAAGTGAAAGGGTGCCGTTGTGGTTTCATTTAATCCAATTGATTTCGGATTTGAAAAGAAAGTCCCTGACGGGGATAATATGGAACGGCAAGTCTGTAATGACTGCGGCTGGGTTCATTATGAGAATCCCAGGGTGATTGTAGGCTCTGTTGTCACTTATGAAGATCAGTTTTTGCTTTGCAAGAGAGCTATCCATCCACGCAAAGGGTACTGGACGCTCCCCGCTGGGTTTATGGAGCAACAGGAAACATCTGAGGTCGGAGCCGCCCGTGAAGCGTTTGAAGAGGCGAATGCCAAAATTAAAATCCGCGATATGCTGGCCCTTTATAACGTGACCCATATCAGCCAAGTTCACATCATGTATCGGGCTGAACTTGAAACCCCCGAATTTTCTGCGGGGGAAGAATCTTTGGAAGTCGCCTTGTTTAAATGGGATGATATTCCCTGGGACGAGCTGGCTTTCCCAACTATTTACTGGGCCCTACATCAATACCAGTCCATAAAAGGACAAGAGCGCTTTGTGCCCTTTGGCAATGCTGAGGGCGATATGCTGAAGCAGTCCTACGAGATATTAAAGCGCGACTAATTTTTATCAGGAGAAATCAATGCGACCTTTTGTTCTGAAACTCTTTTGCGTGTTAGTTCTATGTCTGGGGCCTCTATCTGTTGCCAATGCCGATCTGCTGAAAGGGCTGCAAGATACCCTTAACAAAGCGGTATCTCCCTCCGACGGGGCGAGCACGAGTTCTTCTGGGACGTCCCTTGGTGTCGCCAAAATTACTGAGGGATTAAAAGAAGCGCTTAAAGTGGGAGCGGAGAGCGTTACTAGTCAAATTGGCGCTAAGGGCGGTTATGAAAATGACCCCGCTATTCACATTCCGTTGCCAAAAAAGATGCAGCAAGCACAATCTTATCTTCGAAAATTTGGCATGTCAGATCTTGCTGATGAGGTGGAGGTAAAACTGAATGAAGGGGCGGAGGCCGCGGCACCAAAAACCAAAGAACTTATCTGGAAGTCCATAACAGATATGACGGTTGAGGATGCGAAAAAGATCTATGACGGTGCTGATGATGCTGCAACCCAGTATTTTAAAAAAGTTGCGTCTGCTGACCTTAAAAAAGTTATTAGCCCGGTTATCGATAAATCCCTTACGGATGTGGGAGCCTTTGCAGCTTATGATAAATTGATTGCAGATTATAAACAGTATCCACTGGTGCCAGATATTCAGTCCGATTTAACGGCCCATGCCACAAATCAGGCTCTAGAAGGCCTTTTCCATTATTTGGCACAAGAAGAAGCGGCAATCCGCAATAACCCAGTTAAACGAACAACAGAAATTTTGCAGTCTGTCTTTGGTCGGTAATTTTTATGCCCCTATATCAGATGTTGAGATAGTCGAAAATAAGGGCCTCATATTGAGAGACTGATTTATATTTGAGCATGGCATCTGGCATAGTTTGAAGAGTATGGCTTAAGTGCGCTGTTTTGATTGGATCGCTCGCAATTTCCTTGAGGGGCGTATTGAAAATTCGGATAGTGAACAGAATATCATCGCTTGTAGGCAGTCTTTGAAGGGTTTGTTTCTCGACGCGAAAGAAGATGTGCTCCCCAACATTGTCGTGTGTAATGTTGGGCTGTGCTACTCTTGAAATTCGGTGCCCCTCAGGTTGATGCAAAGCGGGATCATCGAAAAGGCCCCAGTTAAATCGCTGTACGATCTTGCCCGGCACCAATTTCTCCAAAAACCGGTCGATGGATTTTCCAATACGATCGTTCAGGCCCGGCACCGGCATATGAATATCCTGCATCTCCAACCCCATTTTATCGATCAGGTTCCAACCTGAAGGAAAACAAACGCAGGCGGCAGATAAGATAATTTTACCCTCAATGCGCTGCATGAGGACAAGATCTTCTTGCACCATACTTGCAGCCGTCGCGAGGGGGGAGTTATCTGGACGTGGGGCTGCCGGCTCGTACCGCGGATAATGGTCAGAAAACTCTTTCTCTATGAGTTTTAATACGCGTGCTTGGGCATCCAAACTTTGATCCAGCGCAGCAAGGACTGAGGATCGCTTGTGGGTTAGAAGGTCGTTTTTTAAGGCCGTGTCGGATTTGTAGTTCTCGTCAATTTCCATCCAGGGAGCTTCGCGCAGTGCTTGAAGCCCCATGGTTATTTTAAAGTCAGTATCATCAATTGGAAAATAAGGGAGAGCCATATTCAGTCGGCTTGTGGTTTGTTTTCGCTCTCCGCCTCAAGTGTGTGGCTGGTAATTAAAGGAACTTGGAGCAGGAAAAACACGAATGTTGCACCGGTAAAACCAAATACCTTGGCATTTACCCAAATTTCCGTCGAAAAGCTCCGCCAAATGAATTCATTGGCCATCGCCATCGCGGCGAAGAAAAAGATCAAGCGTAGGGTTAGTTTACGCCATCCATGCGCATCCAAATTCCAGAAATTTCCAAACAAGGACTTAATGAAAGACTTGCCCATGACCAACCCAATGGAAAGGGCGAGTGCGAAAAGCGCATAGATAATTGTTGGCTTCAGTTTGATGAAAGTCTCGTCTTTAAGGTAAAGGGTAAGACCGCCAAATATCGTAACGACGATGGCTGTCACCAAAGGCATGGCTGGCAATCGACGTTCGAAATAATAGGATATGGCTAAGGCAATAAGTGTGGTGATCATTATGGCGCCCGTCGCCACAAATAAATCGTAGAGATAGTAAGCCCCTAAGAAAAGGACAATGGGCCCAAATTCGGTGGCTGATTTAATCGCAGGAGGCATCTTACGCTGGGACATGAATTAATCCTGTTTCTCTATTGATTGTTATCGGCGCCGGATAAGGCGCGGGCGAATTCTTTTGCTGAAAAAGGCTGTAGATCGTCAACCCCTTCCCCAACGCCAATGGCGTGAACGGGAAGTTTGAACTTATCGGCAATGGCGACAAGAACACCGCCCCGCGCCGTGCCGTCCAGTTTGGTCATGACAAGTCCTGTAACATCGCAAACCTTACCAAAAATTTCTACTTGGTTTATAGCGTTTTGACCCGTCGTCGCATCAAGCACCAATAGGCAAGAATGAGGCGCATCGGGGTTTAGCTTTTTTATAACCCGAAGAATTTTTTCAAGTTCCGCCATTAAATCAGACTTGTTTTGCAGGCGACCGGCTGTATCAATCAAAAGAAGATCGACATCCTCAGCTTTTGCTTGTTCAAGGGCGCTATAGGCAAGCCCCGCGGCATCGCCGCCGACCTTGGTTGTGATAACCTTTGCGCCTGTACGCTCTCCCCAAATGGCGAGCTGTTCAACGGCTGCTGCGCGAAATGTATCGCCAGCTGCCAACATGACTTTTTTACCGGCATCAGAATATTGTTTGGCAAGCTTACCAATGGTCGTGGTCTTTCCAGACCCGTTGACGCCAACCACCAACACCACATGAGGTTTTAAATCCTCGATGAGTTGGAATGGTTGTGCAACCGGCTCCAAAATGGCGGTGACTTCGTCTGCTAATGCTTCAGAAATTTCTTCAGGCGATATTTCTTTATCATAGCGGGTTTTCGCGATGTTTGATGCGATGCGCGCCGCTGTACTGACCCCAAGATCCGATGAGATTAACAACTCTTCCAATTCTTCAAGGACATCGTCATCCAGTTTTCGCTTGGTGAAGATTTCTGCAATGCCGGTGGTAAGAGCACTCGATGATCTTGTAAGGCCATCTTTTAGGCGGCGAAACCAGCCCTTTTTTTCTTTTTGTTCTGCGTCACTCATAAAAACTGCTTAGTCTCCAAGGCTGGCAAAAAGCGTTTTACCATCTGTATGGGTCATTTTGACTTCAATGATCGTACCGGGTTCTGCGATAAAATCAAAACTTACCGGTGCATATTGGTCTGTGCGACCGGTTTTCTCATTTTCTACCAGTACGGGGGCAGTCTTGCCTATTTGCTCTTCTAAAAAGCGTTTTAGGTTTTCGTCTCCCACAGCACGGAGCTGCGCTGCCCGCTCTTTTCGGATATTGCCAGGGACTTGCGGCATTTTTGCTGCGGGCGTTCCAGGCCGTTCCGAGTAAGGGAAGACATGCATATAGGTGATGTCGCATTCTTTTGCGAGCCTTAAGCTATTTTCGGCCATCTCATCGGTTTCTGTCGGGAAGCCTGCAATAATGTCTGCACCAAAAACCACGTCGGGGCGCACTTTGCGGGCGCGTTCCACAAATTTATAAACGTCATCGCGCAAATGGCGACGTTTCATGCGTTTCAGAACCATATCATCACCGGCCTGCAAACTGATATGCAAATGAGGCATAAGGCGGGGTTCGTGCTCAATCAGACGCCATAAATCCTCATCAACTTCAACAGGGTCAAGGGAGGAGAGACGCAGTCGCGTAATTTCTGGCACGGCGGCGAGCAATCGGCGGCACATTTGACCGAGAGTTGGAGTGCCCGGTAAATCCTCGCCATAAGCTGTTATATCCACACCTGTCAGCGCAAATTCTTTGTAGCCGTTTTTTGTCAGTGATTTTGCTTGATCAACAATCGCGCCCAAAGGTACTGAGCGGCTATTCCCTCGGCCATAAGGAATAATGCAAAATGTGCAGCGATGGTTGCAGCCATTTTGGATTTGCAAAAAGGCGCGGGCCCTGCCATCGAAACCTTCAATCAGATGGCTGGCAGTCTCTGTCGCTGACATGATGTCATTGACCTGCACTCGTTCCGTGTCTTCCAAACCAAAAGACGAGGCTTCCAGCTTCTCAATATTTCCAAGAATTTGGTCAACTTCTTCCATTTCCTGAAATTGCTCAGGATTGGTCTGAGCTGCGCAGCCCGTCACAATAATTTTTGCGTCAGGGTTAGCGCGTCTTGCTTTACGAATAGCCTGCCTTGCTTGACGTTCCGCTTCGTTTGTCACGGCGCATGTGTTGATAATAATAGCATCGGTCATTCCAGCGGCTAGCGCGTGGCCGCGCATCACTTCAGACTCGTATGTATTAAGCCGGCAGCCAAATGTAATTAACTCTGGTGCTTTTGGGTTTTTTTGCTCTTCCATCACTGAATTCCGTTCAAGAGGGTAGGAGAAATCTCACCCGAAAATGAAAAGGCGATTGCGCCGCCCATAAAGACAGATCCATCGTCAGCCCACTTCATTTCAAGGGGGCCACCGTTAAGATGGATGATAGCAGAACCTTGAACCATATTTCGTTTCGTTGCCGCAACAATTGTGGCGCAAGCGGCAGATCCGCAAGCCAAGGTAATACCCACGCCTCTTTCCCACACACGAAGGCGGATGCTTCCGTCAGTATTGAGGCTGGCGACACTTATATTGGCTTTCTTTGGAAGCAAGGGATCATGCTCTAGGATAGGGCCCCATTTTTCCAAATCAATTTTCTCTGCATCTTCCACAAAGAACACCATATGGGGGTTGCCCATATTAACGCCGACCGGATCGTTGAGCGGTCCCGCTTGCAAGGGGACATGCAATGTATCTACTGCGCGGGCCAAGGGGATTGCCTCCCATTCCAGATTTGGGTGTCCCATATTAATGACAACGGTGCCATCTGCCGACTGGGTGCCATCGAGATGCCCTGCGACGGTTTCAATGACAGCTTTATCTTGTTTGATTTCAGTCATCATAAGGTGAGCTACGCAACGGGTGGCATTGCCGCACGCTTCAGCTTCGGTCCCATCGCAATTGTAAATACGCATAAACACGTCGGCGGTCGCAGAGGGCTCCAACACAATAAGCTGGTCATATCCGATACCGCGATGGCGATCCCCGATTGCTTGCAACGCTTTTGGTGTAAGGCGAGGGTGTTTTGTCCGACCGTCAATAATAACAAAATCGTTGCCTAAACCATGCATCTTTATAAATGATAACTGTTCCATAAAGGGCGATATAAGCGTTTACGCATGGTGGGTCCAGATTAATTCGCGAAAACTGCACCGGATGTGATGGTATTCCATCAGTTTTGTTAAGAATAAGGGTCTTTTGATGAAAGTCGCCCGCCAGATGAGTATCTGCCGGGCGTTGCGATGCTGAAAATTGATCAGAATCGATTATTATTTGGCTGGTTTGAAATCGAAGGCACCATCAGCGTGGAAGTAAAACTCGCAAGGCGTATCTGACACGCAAGCTGTTGTATGGGGCATTCCTGCTGGAACGTACCAATAAGAACCCGCGACCATCGTTGGCGCATTCTTTTCGCCTTTAAACGGGTTGGTCATAACACCTTTGATAACGACCCCATGGTAGGCGCCTGTGTGGGGGTGCCCGGGTGTCTCAAAATTAGCCGGGAAACGGCCGAAGGACCCATGGGCTCCTTTCCCTCTGTGCCCATAGGCGTGCGCCATGCTGATAGCCGGGTTAATCTGCTCGAACTTCAAGTGTTTTACTAGATCAGGCGGGAAGTGAAGCGGTTCCGGGATCAGACGTTATGGCCTCTATCGCAGGCGGTGTTCCCCTTTTTAGTGAGGGTGATGTTGCGACCCAGTTAATTTGTGGGCATTACGAATATAGGGGGGATTTACACCACCCTTTGATTACTCAATTGCCAAACATCATTCATATCAAATCCCGTGAAATGGCAGAGACTGGCGATCTACATAGTCTGGTATCCGTTATCATCGGCGAGCTATCGGCCGCCGCACCGGGGGCCAAAATTATTGTCGAGAAGCTGGCTGAAGTGATTTTGGTGAAGTTGTTGCGTTTATATCTAGCGACGGTGACGCAGCCCAAAGGCTTTCTCGCGGCGCTTAACGATGATCGATTGGTTCACGCTCTCAATTTCATGCACGGAAATAGTCATGAGAATATCCCGTTAGAGGAAATTGCTCAGGCTGCTGGTATGTCACGATCCAGTTTCTCTGATCGGTTTAAGGGCGTGACGGGATTGTCTCCTGTTGTTTATTTGGCGCGTTGGCGCATGTTCCTAGCCTGCGATATGTTACGCATTGGGGATCTCTCGCTGGTACAGGTTGCTGAAAATATTGGCTATGAATCTGAAATATCTTTTAGCCGGGCGTTTAAGAGGTATCTCAATGTGACGCCAGCTGAATACCGCAGGCAGGCTTCCTGATCCAACCTTGGGGCGCAGGATGGAGCTGAAATGGCTGAAACATGTTGACTTAATTCGGGTTTTATGGCTAATTCCGGGCACTCAACACATATGAGTCGCACGGAAAATACCTTTTAGGGGTATCCGTCAGTCCGCGAGTTTCGCGCGCTGGCGTTTTTTCTGTTGTGCATTCAATCATGTGTTTGACCGTAATTTTGGCTTTATTTTGAACGAGTTACCAACTGAATGTTCGAAAATTTAACAGGTAGATTAGGAGATGTCCTCGGTCAGTTGACCAAGCGGGGCGCTCTAAAGGAATCAGACGTCAATGACGTAATGCGGGAAGTCCGTGTTGCTTTACTTGAAGCTGATGTTGCATTGCCTGTTGTTAAAAGCTTTATCAAAAAGGTCAAAGCGAAAGCAATTGGCACCGACGTTCTGAAATCCATCAACCCCGGCCAAATGGTCATCAAGGTGGTGCATGAGCAATTGGTGGAGACACTTGGGTCCGAATCGCAAGATTTGAACTTGATGGCTGTCCCGCCAGCTGTTTTCATGATGGTTGGACTTCAAGGCTCTGGTAAGACGACTTCCACAGCGAAAATTGCCAAGCTTCTGACCGAAAAGCATAACAAAAAAGTTATGATGGCGTCTCTCGACGTTCGCCGCCCTGCAGCTCAAGAACAGCTTCGGATTCTAGGCGAGCAGTTAGAGATCACAACGCTGCCCATCGTTGAGGGGCAGCAACCAGTTGAGATCACTAGCCGCGCCCTTCAGTCAGCCAAATTGCAAGGCATGGACGTTATCTTGCTTGATACGGCAGGTCGTCTGCATGTGGACGAGCAGTTGATGGCTGAAATGAAGGCCGTTCACCAAATGGCGGCGCCTGTTGAGACGTTGCTTGTTGTGGACAGTCTGACAGGGCAAGACGCCGTTAATGTGGCGCAACAGTTTAAAGAGCGTGTCAACGTAACCGGTATCGTTATGACCCGTATCGATGGTGATGGTCGCGGTGGTGCGGCTCTTTCCATGCGGGAAATTACCGGCTGTCCGATCAAGTTATTGGGAACAGGCGAAAAGCTCGATGAGCTGGAAGCCTTCCACCCTGATCGTATCGCTAACCGAATTTTGGGCATGGGCGACATCGTCTCTCTTGTTGAAAAAGCCGCTGCGACTATTGAAAAAGACGAAGCTGAAAAGCTGGCCTTTAAACTTCAAAAAGGGTTGTTTGATCTAGATGATCTCTCTTCCCAGTTGAAGCAGATGATCAAAATGGGCGGTATGAGTGGCCTAATGGGAATGCTTCCTGGCGTGGGCAAGATGAAAAAGCAGCTTGAAGGCGCTAATATGGATGACAAACTGCTGAAACGGCAGATTGCTATCATTTCGTCTATGACCCCGAAAGAACGTAGAAACCCACAATTAATTGCTGCATCCCGTAAACGCAGAATTGCAACGGGATCTGGTATGGAAGTACAGGATGTCAATCGCTTGCTTAAACAACATAAGCAAATGGCATCTATGATGAAGAAGGTGAAGAAGCTCGGCAATAAAGGCGTCATGCGTGGCGGTATGCAGGGACTTCTTCCACCTGGAATGAAATTTTAATTAGTTTTTTTGTTTGAAGAGAAAGAGCGCAAGCTATGGCACTAAAAATTCGCCTTACCCGTCAGGGCGCTAAGAAACGTCCCTTCTACCGTATCGTAGTTGCAGATGTTCGCAGCCCACGCGATGGTAAATATTTGGAAATCTTGGGAACATATAACCCAATGCTTCCTAAAGATGATGAAGGTCGCATCACTTTGAAAGAAGATCGCATCAAGCATTGGATCGGCGTTGGCGCGCAGGCAACAGACCGTGTAAACGGTTTCTTGGCAACTGCTGGCCTAGCTGAAAAAATCACACGGAACAATGCAGAAAAAGCTAAGCCAAAAGCGAAAGCACAAGAGCGTCTTCGCGAAGCTGAAGAAGCTGCTAAAGCGGCTGCTGAAGCTGCAGCGGCTCCCGCTGAGGAAGCTGCAGAAGCTTAAGGACGGTTTGCATGCCACAATCAGGCAAGCTACTTTTGGGCGTGATCTCCGGTGCAAAGGGAATCAAGGGTGAAGTAAAGATCAAGACCTTTACAGGATCCCCTGAAGATATTGTGTCCTACGGTCCGTTGGAAAATAAAGCAGGTACGGTAAAATATAAATTATCGTTTGCTGGTTTCTCCAAAGGCGCGCCCGTTGTTCGGATCAAAGGTGTTGTCGATCGTAATCAGGCTGAGGCCCTTAAGGGAACTGAGCTTTATATGGATCGAGATAAATTACCGGCGATTGAAGGTGACGATGAATATTACCACGCAGACCTAATTGGTCTGGATGTGGTGGTTGAAGATGGCACTCGATACGGAAAGATTCTTCGTCTCCATGATTTTGGAGCCGGAGATATGCTTGAAATCGTACCGGATGGTAAAAGTGAAAAGTCAGCAATACTGGTGCCGTTTACAGTGGAAATGGTTCCTACCGTTGACATAAAAGCAGGCCTAGTTGTTTTGAATTTGTCCGATGATTTTTTTGAGGTTCCCGAACGGGACAAAGCATCAGAAGAAGCAAGGGACAGTAATGAAGGGGAGTGCTGACCACAGGGTGTTAGTGGATGCCGAAAAAACAGAAAGTGAAATGCAAGCAGCTTGGTCTGCTCATGTTTTAACTCTCTACCCAGATATGTTTCCCGGTCCGTTAAATCAGTCATTGGCTGGTCGTGGATTGGAAAAGGGCGCTTGGAACCTTCAAGTGTCAAATATCAGGGATTATTCGGTCGGTAAACATCGCACTGTGGACGACAGTCCTTTTGGCGGCGGCGCAGGAATGGTCATGAGACCAGATGTGCTCGGCAATGCGATCGATGCGGCGAAAGACGCATCGGGCGCTGACAAAAAGTTGATTTATTTTAGCCCTCGAGGCCGGGTCATGGATCAGGCATATATTCGGGAGCTGTCAAACGGCCCAGGCGTAATTTTAGTGTGCGGCCGGTTCGAAGGAATTGATCAACGGGTTATTGAAGCACGAGAAATGGAAGAAGTCTGCCTCGGCGATTTTATCCTCTCGGGCGGAGAAATTGCCGCATTGGCGCTGCTGGATTCAGTAGTTCGCCTGCTTCCGGGAGTAACCGGAAACAAGGCATCGCTGATGGAAGAAAGTTTTGAGACCGGGTTGTTGGAATACCCACATTACACCCGGCCTCCGGTCTGGGAAGATCGAGATGTCCCTGACGTTCTACTGTCAGGGCATCATGTGAAGATAAAGGAATGGCGGCAACGCTGTTCTGAGGAATTGACGAAACAGCGGCGAACGGACCTTTGGGATCGTTGGTCAGATGATAATTTGAAATAAAGGTGAAAGCTATGAATGTAATTCAAAAGCTAGAGCAAGAGCAGATTGAAAAACTGGTTGCAGAGCGTCCAGTTCCAGATTTCCGCGCAGGTGACACACTTCGTGTTCATGTGAAGGTTGTTGAAGGAACACGTGAACGTATTCAGATGTTTGAAGGCGTTTGCATCGCACGGAATTCCGGCGGCATTAATAAAAACTTCACAGTACGTAAAATTTCTTACGGCGAAGGTGTGGAACGTATTTTCCCACTTTATTCTCCTCGCGTGGACAAAATTGAAGTTGTTCGCCAGGGTCTTGTACGTCGTGCGAAACTTTATTACCTCCGCGAATTGCGTGGTAAGAAAGCTCGTATTACTGAACGTCGTGAAGATCGCGGCGTAAACAAAACAAAATAATACTGCCTGCCTCTTGGTAGGTCAGCTCGGCACGGAATACACCGTGCCGGGATGCGCTAAAAATAAAATCAAGTAACCAAGCTCGGAGAGGACGCTATTATGGGTGACGCAAGAACCCTTTATGACAAAATTTGGGATGATCATCTCGTTGATACGCAAGATGATGGTGCCAGTCTGCTCTATATTGACAGACATTTGGTTCATGAAGTGACTAGCCCGCAAGCGTTCGAAGGTCTCCGGACTTCAGGTCGGAGTGTTCGCCGCACAGATGCAACTTTTGCTGTTGCGGATCATAACGTACCGACTAAAGATTTGCATTTGGGCATTGTCGAGCCTGAAAGCAAACTTCAAGTTGAGACACTTGAAGCGAATGTCAAAGAATTTGGCGTAAACTACTTCTCCATGACGGATGAGCGGCGCGGTATCGTGCATATCATCGGCCCTGAGCAAGGCTTGACACTTCCAGGCATGACAATTGTTTGCGGTGATAGTCACACTTCCACTCACGGTGCTTTTGGATCCCTTGCCCACGGTATCGGAACCTCTGAAGTTGAACATGTGCTTGCTACGCAAACTTTGATCCAGGAAAAAGCAAAAAACATGCTTATTCAGGTGAACGGTGCGCTGGGCGCTGGCGTGACAGCAAAGGATCTGGCGCTGGCCATTATTGGTCAGATCGGAACTGCGGGCGGCACGGGCTGTGTTATTGAATATGCAGGGGACGCTGTTCGTGGTCTTTCTATGGAAGGCCGCATGACCCTTTGTAATCTGACCATTGAAGCAGGCGCACGCGCAGGCTTGATTGCGCCGGATGAGACAACTTTCGAATATGTTAAAGGCCGTGCGTACGCACCAAAAGCGGGCGCATATGAGCAAGCTGTTAGCTATTGGAAAACACTCGTGACGGATGACGGTGCTCATTACGATAAGACCGTTGTTATGGAAGCTGCAGAAATTGTGCCTTTCGTAACTTGGGGCACTAGCCCTGAGGATGCATTGCCGATCACAGGTTTTGTTCCAGCCCCATCAAGCTTTGCCGATAGTGGCAAGCAGATCGCGGCTGAACGGTCATTGAAATATATGGGCCTTACTGCCGGTATGAAGTTGACTGACATTGAAGTTGATCATGTTTTTGTCGGCTCCTGCACAAATGGTCGTATTGAAGATCTGCGGGCCGTTGCCGAAGTGGTTAAAGGTAAAACTGTAAAAGACACAGTGAATGCTATTATCGTTCCGGGTTCCGGCTTGGTGAAAATTCAAGCGGAAGAAGAAGGCCTTGATGTCATCTTCACTGAGGCTGGTTTTGAATGGCGCGAACCTGGTTGTTCCATGTGTCTTGCCATGAACGCTGACCGTCTTGAAGATGGGGATCGGTGTGCCTCTACGTCAAACCGGAATTTTGAAGGCCGTCAAGGTCGAGGTGGGCGAACTCATCTGGTAAGTCCTGCAATGGCCGCCGCGGCTGCCATTACTGGGCATTTGACAGATATTCGCGACTTCGATTAAGGGGGATTGATAAATGGAAAAATTTAATAAACTCACTGGTGTTGCAGCAGCGATGCCTTTGGTGAATATCGACACTGATATGATCATCCCTAAGCAGTATTTGAAAACTATTCAGCGTGTTGGACTTGGCAAACACCTGTTTGCTGAAATGCGGTATGATGATGACAGGAATGATGTAGAAGATTTCGTTCTCAATCAGCCTGCCTACAGAAATGCAAATATCCTTGTTGCCGGCGATAATTTCGGGTGTGGTTCTAGCCGTGAACATGCGCCTTGGGCTTTGTTGGACTTTGGTATCCGCTGTGTGATCTCTACTAGTTTTGCTGACATCTTCTATAATAATTGCTTCAAAAATGGCATTTTGCCAATTGTTGTTACTAAAGAGCAGCATGAAAAATTGCTGGATGATGCAGATCGCGGTGCAAATGCAACTCTGTCTGTTGATCTTGAAAAACAGGAAATTAAAGGCCCTGACGGGGGAACAATTTCCTTCGAATTAGAGCCTTTCAGAAAGCATTGCCTGCTGAACGGTCTGGACGATATCGGCCTTACGCTGGAGAAAACAGCTAAAGTTGAGCGTTTTGAGGACCAGCAAAAACTAAGCCAGCCTTGGTTGCAGAGATAATATACTGCCAGTGTCCAGATTAGTCTGGGCACTTTTCCAATCAAAACAACAGAGGCTCGCCGCCTACTTTGTAGTCGGATCCTCTCATTAGGACTAACGTCGGTCGTGCGGTTTAACCGCACTTGAACGGATCGATTGAAAAGGAAGCAAAAATAATGGCGTCAAATAAATCCCTTCTGATTCTCCCCGGTGATGGCATCGGCCCTGAAGTTATGACAGAAGTTCGTCGTGTTGTGGACTGGATGGAAGAAAAGCGAGCTGTAAAGTTCGATTTGGATGAAGATCTGGTCGGTGGTGCTTCTATTGATAAGCACGGCATTCCGATTACAGATGCCGTTGTTGAAAAAGCACAAAATGTTGACGCTGTGTTGCTTGGTGCTGTGGGCGGTCCAAAATGGGATAATCTAGATTTCTCCATCAAACCAGAACGTGGTTTGTTACGCTTGCGGAAAGATCTGGAACTGTATGCTAATTTGCGCCCAGCCATTTGCTTTGACGCCCTTGTGGACGCTTCAAGCCTGAAACCTGAATTGGTCGCTGGCTTGGACATCATGATCGTGCGGGAGCTTACTGGCGGCGTCTACTTTGGTGAACCACGGGGTATTGAAGATCTTGGGAATGGCATCCGCCGCGGTGTTAATACTCAAGTTTACACAACACCTGAAATTCAACGCGTTGCACGGGTTGCTTTTGAGCTTGCCCAAAAACGCAGTGGCCGTCTGGTTTCCAGTGAAAAAGCCAATGTAATGGAATCTGGTGTTCTTTGGCGCGAAGAAGTGATTAAAATTCACGAAGCCGAATATCCTGATGTGGAACTCTCTCATATGTATGCGGATAACGCAGCTATGCAGTTGGTTCGTGCACCGAAGCAATTCGACGTCATTGTGACTGACAATTTGTTCGGTGACATCCTTTCAGATTGCGCTGCAATGTTGACAGGCTCTCTTGGTATGTTGCCATCAGCCTCCTTAGGCGATGTGGATGCACAAGGGCGCCGTAAAGCGCTGTACGAGCCCGTACATGGTTCGGCTCCTGATATTTCTGGGCAAAAACTTGCTAACCCAATAGCAACAATTCTATCCTATGCTATGGCTTTACGTTATAGCTTTGATATGCCTGAAGAAGCTGACTTGATCGAAACAGCGGTCAAGAACGTTCTGGCAGGTGGCATGCGGACTGCTGATATCATGGCAGAGGGCATGGCTAAGGTATCAACCACAACTATGGGTGATGCCATTTTGCGTGAACTTGATAAACTCAACGGATAACCCTATCTATTGAGTTCACTTAATATACACCCCGTCTTTGGCGGCGCTTGAAAGCTGTCGCCAAGGTTTAAGATAAAGAGATCAAAATTATGGGATATAGAGTAGCTGTAGTCGGCGCCACAGGTAACGTGGGTCGTCAAATGCTTAACATTCTGGCAGAACGTGAGTTTCCTGTCTCAGAAGTGATTGCATTGGCCTCTAGACGGTCAGTGGGAAGAGAAGTTTCTTTCGGTGATAAAAATGTCGCCGTAAAAGCACTGGAAGATTTTGATTTCACGGGAACCGATTTTGCGCTGTTTTCAGCGGGCGGTGCCGTCTCTGCAAAGTATGGACCTATTGCAGCTAAGACTGGCTGCATTGTGATTGATAACTCGTCTCATTTCCGTATGGATCCGGACGTGCCATTGGTCGTGCCTGAAGTAAATCCTGAGGCCGCTGCCGGTTATACAAAGAAAAATATTATTGCTAATCCAAATTGCTCAACAGCCCAACTTGTTTTGGCGCTGAAGCCCTTGCACGACGCTGCTAAAATCAAGCGCGTTGTTGTGTCCACATACCAGTCTGTCTCTGGCGGCGGTAACGATGCAATGGAAGAGCTGTTTAATCAGACTAAAGGCATCTATGTGCATGATGAACCAACCCCATCATTGTTCACAAAACAGATCGCTTTCAATGTGATCCCTCATATCGATGTTTTCCTTGATGATCGGTATACGAAGGAAGAATGGAAAATGGTGGTAGAGACAAAGAAAATTGTCGACCCTGCTATCAAATTGACTGCAACTTGTGTGCGCGTACCGGTCTTTGTAGGCCATGCGGAAAGCGTCAATATTGAATTTGAAATACCGATGAATGCTGATCAAGCCCGCGAGATCCTGCGCAATGCGCCGGGCGTTCTCGTTGTCGATAACCCTGAAGAAAATGGGTATGTGACGCCTGTCGAATGTGTCGGAGATGATGGTACATTCATTTCCCGTATTCGGGATGATTCAACGCTTGAATATGGCATCAACCTTTGGTGTGTTTCTGATAATCTACGGAAGGGTGCTGCCCTTAATACCGTTCAGATTGCTGAGCTCATAGTGGACAGGTTTTTACAAAAAGCCGCCTGATCTTGTTCGCAATCTATATTAATGAAAAGCCACCAGGGGAAACTCAGGTGGCTTTTTTTTGACTGAAATTGGATTTTTACATATTGCGGCGAGGTAAAATTTTCCGCAATTTTATTGCGCTGCAGCAGAAAATTCATATGATGTTGAAAAAATTAAATATCTTTGCTGCATAAGTGCGCTGGAGTAAAAAATGACACAATCAGCCCATCCTCGCCCAATTCGCCCCCGTCGTTCAGTTCTTTACATGCCAGGCTCTAATGCCCGGGCTCAGGAAAAAGCGAAAACCCTCGCTGCCGATGCGCTCATTCTAGACCTTGAAGATGCAGTGGCACCCAGTGCCAAAGAAGAAGCTAGAGGCATTGTTTGTGGTAATGCGGCATCTGGGGATTATGGTAATCGGGAGATTATCATTCGCGTCAACGGTTTTGATACGCCGTGGGGTCGAGATGATGTGATCGCAGCCTCAAAAGCAGCACCGGATGCGATTTTGTTGCCTAAAGTAGAATCCGCTAAGCAAGTTCACGAACTTGAAGCCTTGATGGATGCTAATGGCGCACCTAAGACGACGACTATCTGGTGCATGATGGAAACACCGCTGGGTATCTTGAAAGCTGAAGAGATTGCAAGTGCAAGCCCAAGAGTTAGCTGTTTTGTTATGGGAACGTCTGATCTTGTGAAAGACCTGAAGGCGCAACACACATCATTGCGATTGCCTGTCATTACATCTCTTGGTCTTTGTATGCTGGCAGGGCGGGCATATGGCTTGACTGTATTGGATGGTGTCTATTTGGATCTGAAAGATGCAGAGGGTTTTAAAGCATCTGCGGAGCAAGGGTTAGAGCTTGGATTTGATGGAAAAACACTTATTCATCCAAATCAGCTGGCACCAACAAATGAAGTGTTTGCCCCCTCTGAAGAGGATGTGGTTTTTGCTCATCGGGTGATCGAGGCATCCAAAGATGCTGAAAAAGAAGGCAAGGGCGTTGTTCTTGTAGATGGCAAGCTTATTGAAAACTTGCATGTTGAAATTGCGAAAGAGACTGTCGCTATGGCAGAAGCAATTGCAGCATTGGCAGAGTAAGGACAGAGATTATGGCTTCTAACAAAACGAATTCTGGAAATTTTTTCGAAGATTTTGAAATCGGCCAAATGTTGCATCACGCGACGCCACGCACGATTACAGAAGGGGATGTGTCTTTGTATACAGCTCTTTATGGCAATCGATTTGCCCTGCAGTCTGCTGATAGCTTTGCCATAGATTGTGGCCTGCAAGCGGCCCCTGTGGACGATCTTCTGGTCTTTCATATTGTGTTTGGTAAAACCGTTCCCGATGTGTCTTTAAACGCAGTTGCAAATTTGGGATATGCTGACATCAAATTTGTGACTCCCATCTATCCGGGTGACAGCGTTCAAACGGTCTCCGAAGTGATCGGTCTGAAGGAAAATTCCAACGGTAAAACGGGTGTTGTCTATGTTCGATCTATGGGCACTAATCAAATGGGCGAAGTTGTTCTCGATTACGTGCGTTGGGTGATGGTGCGCAAAAGAGATGAGACGGCTCCGGCACCGGAGACAGTCCTTCCAGATTTGCCCGATGTGGTCGATCCGTCTAACTTCGTTCTCGCGCCTGACTTGGATTTTAGAGATTTCAATAGTGCTTTGTCTGGATCACCTCATTTCTTCGAAGACTATGAAGTGGGCGAGAAGATCGATCATGTGGATGGATCAACCATCGAAGAAGCCGAGCATATGTTAGCAACGCGTTTGTACCAAAATACAGCAAAGGTGCATTTTAACCAACATATGATGAAGGATGACCGATTTGGACGTCGGCTAATATATGGCGGCCACATTATCAGCATTGCACGCGCACTGAGTTTTAATGGTCTTGGAAATGCTCAGTTCATCGCGGCCATTAACAGTGGTTCCCACACCGCCCCGACTTTTGCTGGGGATACGATCTATGCTTGGAGTGAGGTCTTGGGTAAGGCTGACGTACCAGGTCACGCGGATGCGGGTGCTCTTCGCATCAGAACATGTGCCACGAAAGATTTATCGTGTGGTAATTTCCCTGATAAAGGAGAGGATGGAAAGAGAAATCCATCCGTTGTTCTTGATCTTGATTACTGGGTTATATTGCCAAAAGCCACACTTGCTGTATAAAGCAAGTAACTGTAGGCAAGGTTAAGTTGACTTCATCTTGGCTAAGCCTACAATCCGACCTCAAAAATAAGCACTAATAACCTTGTAACCACTACCGAGCTAGAGAGATTTTCATGGCGAATGTAGAAAGACCTTTATCGCCCCATCTGCAGATTTATAAGCCGCAGATCACGATGATAACGTCTATCACTCACCGCATTACGGGCGTGGCCCTTAGTGTCGGCACTCTTCTTCTTACCTGGTGGCTTATTGCCGCCGCCGCAGGCCCAGAATCCTACGAAACTGTAAATGGTTTTATGGAGTCATGGTTTGGCCGTTTGGTCCTGTTTGGTTTCACTTGGGCTCTCTTTTACCATTTATGTAATGGTATTAGGCATTTGTTCTTGGATGCCGGCAAAGGGTTTGAATTACCAACAATGCGTAAAACCGGTATGGCCGCTATTATAATGTCTGTGGTTTTGACGCTTCTAACATGGATCATCGCTTACAGCATGGGAGGTGCATCATGAGTATGAGAACGCCTCTTAAAAATGTTCGCCATTTAGGTTCAGCCAAAGAAGGGACTACACATTGGTGGCACCAGAAGGTAACCGCCGTTGCAATGGTCCCTCTTTTCGTGATCGCCTTGGCGTATGTTATCTCATTGGTTGGTGCGGATTACGAACGTGTTCGCTATATTTTGAGTCTTCCCTTCACCTCCCTTATCCTCCTTCTTCTCATTGGTGCTGTTTTTTACCATATGAAACTTGGGTTGCAGGTAGTGGTTGAAGATTACATCCACGCAGAAAGCACAAAAGTTGTGTTGTTGATGTTGAATAGTTTCTTTTGTGCAATTGTAGGTCTCGCCGCAGCGCTGGCCGTTTTAAAGCTGGCGTTTGGGGGATAAAATAGATGTCTGAAGCCTATCCTATTACAGAACATGAATATGACGTTGTTGTCGTTGGTGCAGGCGGTGCAGGTTTGCGCGCTACCATGGGCATGGCGGAAGCTGGCCTAAAAACGGCTGCGATTACAAAAGTTTTCCCAACGCGCTCCCACACTGTGGCAGCCCAAGGCGGGATCTCTGCTTCTCTTGGTAACATGGGGAAAGATAGCTGGCAGTGGCACATGTATGACACCGTAAAAGGGTCAGACTGGCTGGGTGATCAGGACGCGATTGAATATATGTGTCGTGAAGCGCCTGCCGCCGTGTTGGAACTTGAAAAATTCGGTATGCCGTTCAGTCGAACCGAAGAAGGTAAAATTTACCAGCGTGCTTTTGGTGGGATGACCACTGAATTTGGTGAAGGCCCTGCGGCACAAAGAACATGTGCTGCGGCTGACCGGACAGGTCACGCCATGTTGCATACGCTTTACAGCCAGTCTTTGAAACATGATACAGATTTTTATATCGAGTATTTCGCCCTTGATTTGATCATGGATGAAAATGGCGCCTGTAAAGGTGTTTTGTGTCTTTGTCTTGATGACGGCACTTTGCATTTGTTCCGTGCCCATATGGTTGTTTTGGCGACCGGTGGTTATGGTCGTGCTTTCTTCTCTTGTACATCTGCACATACATGTTCAGGTGATGGCGGTGGCATGGTTCTTCGTGCTGGTTTACCATTGCAAGATATGGAATTCATTCAATTCCATCCAACGGGTATTTACGGTGCAGGTTGCCTGATTACTGAAGGTGTGCGCGGAGAAGGCGGGTATCTGGTGAACGGTGAAGGAGAGCGCTTTATGGAGCGTTACGCACCGAGTGCCAAAGACCTTGCCAGCCGTGACGTTGTTAGTCGTTCCATGACTATTGAAATTCGCGAAGGTCGCGGCGTTGGTCCCCGTAAGGATCACATCTATCTGCATTTGGATCATCTTGATCAGAAAATGATCGAAGAGCGTCTTCCTGGTATTTCAGAAAGCGCCCGTATTTTTGCGGGTGTTGATGTGACGAAGGAGCCAATTCCGGTTATTCCGACTGTTCATTATAACATGGGCGGTGTTCCAACGAACTTTAATGCAGAAGTTGTGGATCTTAAAGACGGCAATCCGGATGCGGTCGTTCCAGGCTTAATGGCTGTTGGTGAAGCGGCTTGCGTGTCGGTTCATGGTGCAAACCGTTTGGGATCTAACTCCTTGATCGATCTTGTGGTCTTTGGCCGTGCAGCAGCACTTCGTGCGAAAGAGATTATCAAGCCAGGTACGGCACATTCTCCTCTGCCCGATGATGCATGTGACGAAGCTCTTGCCCGTCTTGACAAATTTCGGTATGCAGACGGCACTAAATCAACTGCAGAAATCCGTGACAATATGCAACGGGTTATGCAAGACGATTGTGCAGTCTTCAGAACTGGTGATACTTTGCAGCAAGGTGTCGATAAAATTAATGAAGTCGAAAAACAGATGGCCGACATCAAGACAACAGATCGCTCATTGATCTGGAACTCTGACTTGGTTGAAACTCTGGAGCTGGACAATCTCATTAGTCAGGCAGTTGTCTCTATGACAGCCGCTGAAAATCGGAAAGAAAGTCGCGGCGCTCATGCCCGTGAAGATTTCCCCGATCGGGACGATAAGAATTGGATGAAACACACACTCACTTATCACAGTGCAGAAGGTGGCGTTAAACTGGATTACCGTCCGGTTCACGAATACACACTGACTGAAGAGATTGAGTATATTAAGCCCAAAGCCCGGGTTTACTAAGAGTTAGGGACGGTAGAAATGGTTGAACTTACATTACCTAAAAATTCGAAGGTAGGCACCGGTAAAACATTTTCGAAGCCTCAAGGGGCGACGAAACTGAAAACCTTTAATGTTTATCGGTGGTCACCTGACGATACTGATAACCCTCGGATCGATACCTATTACGTGGATCAGGACGATTGTGGTCCGATGATTTTGGATGGCCTGATCAAGATTAAGAATGAAATTGATCCGACCCTGACTTTCCGGCGCTCTTGCCGCGAAGGAATTTGTGGCTCTTGCGCTATGAATATCAACGGAACGAACACTTTGGCGTGTACAAGTGGCATGGAAGAGATGGCGGGGGATATCAATATCTATCCGCTTCCTCATCAGCCTGTTGTAAAAGACCTCGTGCCAGATCTGACAAACTTCTACGCGCAATACGCATCCATCAAGCCTTGGATGCAGACGCAGACTCCTCCGCCCCCTGATCGGGAACGGTTACAGTCTAAGGAAGATCGTGAAAAGCTGGATGGCTTGTATGAATGTATTTTGTGCGCTTGTTGTTCAACATCGTGCCCGAGTTACTGGTGGAATTCAGATCGGTTCTTAGGACCCGCTGTCTTGTTGCAAGCCTATCGTTGGTTAGCAGATAGCCGCGATGAAAATACAGGGGAGCGTTTGGATGCATTGGAAGATCCATTCCGCCTTTATCGCTGCCACACAATTATGAACTGTGCGAATACATGCCCTAAAGGTCTAAATCCTGCTAAGGCAATTGCAGAGATTAAGAAAATGATGGTTGAACGGAGAGGATAATATCCTTTTCGAAACCAAAATGACCAAAAGGCCGCTGTTTTATCAGCGGCCTTTTTTTATCTGCCCTTGAAACGGTTTTGCTAAGAGGACAAGATAAACTCTGGTAAATGGCGGTTTCTAAACTAGGCGACAAAATTGATGTTTGATTACGCACTTATTCGTTTATTCGACGGACAGTCTCTTCCGGGCGTCATTTTGTTTTTGCTCTCTTTAGCGTTTCTCTACTGGTTATTCACAGGCAGGCGAATAATCTTTGCCAGTTTGTGCGGCTTTTTCTTCTTTATGAGTTTGCCTTTAACGGGAAAATTATTGCTATTCCCGTTGGAAAGTGGCCTGAGTTTTCACCAAGCGGAGAACGCGCTAGCCGCTGAGCCTGTGGATGCGGTTGCCGTTCTCTCAAATGGAATGTTTCGAGAAAGTGTAACGGGAGATGTCGTCCCAACACCGACAACTTTCTCACGCCTTAAACGAGCGGAAGATCTAGCGAACACATTAAATGTTCCTTTATTGATCTCAGGATTTTTGGAACCAGGAGAAAGCGCATCTGAGCGCGATGTGTTGATCTCATACTTGAAGGCGGAGACGAATTTTTTCTTCTCTGAAGGGGCTTCAAGTACAACGGAACATGTGAAGGCGATTGTAGGTCTCGCAGGGCAGATTGATGCCCGTAAAATAGCAATTTTTGCATCGGGTGCTCATACATTGCGAACGGTGGCGTCTTTTAAAAGATATGAAATTCAGGTTCCGGTTGTCGTCGCGCGGGAACTAAATTCGGCCTTTAATCTAAAAGATACTTTGCCCAATTTTATTGGCTTTTTTTATTGGAAGCATGCCATTAAGGAATATGTGGGAATAGCGTATTACCTCTTTCAGGGCGAAATTCAGTTTTCTGACCTTTTTTAATATTCTCCATAAATCAGCTCTCAAAGTGGACCCTATATATCTTCGCATATGGTACTTGTCTTAGGTCCACGAAGACGTAAAGTCAGACCTTCAGTTTATAAAGTTAGGCTCGTTCATGTATACCCCGAGACATTTTGTGTCCCCTGCTAAGGAAACACTTTTAAAAATCCTGCCTGAGGCGAGTTTCGCAACCTTGGTGACCTCTGATGAGGCCGGGCTTCCTTTAGCGTCGCATTTGCCATTGAGCTATGATCCGGATGCTGGCGAGTTCGGTACTGTTCGTGGGCATATGGCACGGGCTAATCCTCATTGGAAATTGTTAACAGGCCGTCCGTCACTTATCATTTTTTCAGGACCCCATACCTATGTCTCCCCACGGGATTATGCCTCTAATGTGAATGTACCAACATGGAATTATGTTGCTGTCCACGCGTATGGAGAGATGAATTTACTTGAAGATGTGGCATCCGTTCGCGCCGTTCTGGATGGATTGACGGCGGAAAATGAGCAAGGCAGGCCTTCGCCTTGGGATTTATCTGAAATCGAAGAAAAGCGGTCATCGGCTATGATGAAAGCTATTGTCGCGTTTGAAATGCCTATCTCCCGGTTGGAAGGGAAGGCAAAGCTCGGTCAGAATAAGTCTGTTGAAGATCGCGCTGCGCTTAAAGAGGCGGCGAAAGGCATGGAAATAGAGGAATGGCAGAAGAGTGTCTTGTCGGATTAGAGACTATTTCAAAACACCTTTTAAGTAATCCTCAGACCGCATTTCCATCAAACGAGAGATCGTGCGGGCAAACTCAAAATGGCCATGGCCTTTTTCATAGAGGTTGCCAGCGTCTACTTCAGCGGAGAGGACCAAGTTTGCCCCTTTTTCGTAGAGCACATCGACCAAAGTGACAAAGCGTTTCGCTTCATTTCGATTGTGAGGCCCAAGTTTGGGCACATTGTCCAGTACTAGAGAGTGAAAATGTTCTGCGAGGGTTAAGTAATCTGCTGCGCCAAGGGCTGTGGCACATAGCTCATTAAATGAGAAACGGGCAACGCCCCTTGCGCTGGTATGAACGTCCAGCTTTCTGCCTTGTGTTGAGAGAGTAACAACCTCTAACTCTGATCCTTCCGTTAAAAGGTCAAAGACAGAATTCATTGCTTGATCTGACTGCTCGCCCAGCGGAGAGAAATATACTTGGCTTTGTGACAAGCGTTCCAATCGATAATCGGTCCCACCGGATAAATGTAGAATATCCAGCTCTTCCTTTATCAGATCGATAAAGGGAAGGAAAAGTTCCCGGTTGAGGCCGTCTTTATAAAGATCTTCAGGTACCCTGTTGGAAGTGGCGATGACAACGACGCCATATTCAAACAAAAATTCAAACAGGCGCCTGAGAATCATTGCGTCCGCTACGTCGGTTACTTGAAACTCATCAAAGCAGAGAAGCCATGCGTCCTTTATGATTTTTTGTGCGAGAGGCTTAATGGGATCATCGCCTTTGCGATCGTTACTTTGGCGCCACTGGTGAATAAAGGCGTGGGCATCTCGCATGAAGGCGTGGAAATGAACCCGTTGTTTTTTCTCTAGCGGAGCTGTGTCAAAGAATAAATCCATCAGCATGGATTTCCCCCGCCCCACATCCCCATACATATAAATACCTTGTGGCGGCTCGACCCTTGGTTTTCGGGCGCCCATGCGGAAGATATCAGTCCAGTGGGTGCTCGTTTGAGGGTCGTAGCCTACAAGGCGTCGATGCAAGGCTTGCAGTTTTTCAACGGCAAGTTCTTGAATAGAGTCATGCTCAATCGCATTCGACTTGCGAAGGGCGCGATAGGTATCTATTGGGCCATTAGAATTCATAGGGGCGTTAAAGCAAGCTTGAGCATCAATGTAAAGTGGAATGAAACTGTTGCGCTCTTAAAAAAGATCTTTTCTAACGAGTCTGTCCCGCAAATCAGTCGAGGCGATGGTGTTCACATGAATATTTGTGGGGGCATAGTTTTTTGTTGCTTGTGTTAGGTGAGCAATTTTACTGGCGGCGAATGAAATTTTTTGCGTATTTTCCAGTGTATTTTTCTTTACATTTCTCAGTGATGCAACTTGTGTCGGCATGCCAGTGAGAGCTGCTAATAAATTTTTAGAGTTTTTTTGTGCTCTTAAATTGACGGACGGATACAGCTCTTTGCCTATAGGAAGGTCCGCCAACTGAATATCTTGTCCCGCAGGCGTGTCGAGAAGAGCGATTAAGCCTTTAAAATCATCTTGGGTTGCCAGCGATTCTGTTGGCTCGCATATTGCGCGATCATTTCTAAAGACAGCTTCCAGAATTCGACAATCTTGCCCTGTGACAGCATCCAAGGCATGTTCGCCAAGACCCTTACCCGTGATCAATGAAGAGCCTATGGAGCCTGCCGTAAGCAGTTGGCTTAAGGTCAGTCCCGCTATAATGGTTCCAGCGCAGCCAGAGAGAGAGAGGCTAAGCAGGGTGCAGATGATAATCTTTTTTGCGGTTTGAGCAGTTTTAGGCATCATTGTTTTTAATTCACATTTATTCTGATGACAGTAATAATAAGGGATAAACATTACTAACTGCTTACTTAGTTTGTGAAAATTTTACTGAAATTTGCGAAAAGGTTACTTTGGTTGGATCAGATGAATACCGGGGACGTCGTATAAACGAGTTAAAAAGCGATAAAAATTGCGCTGATAAGGGAAAAAGCTACAAATTCGCTGTATTTTCTTCAACTGACCTTGCTCTTATCCACAAAAAGAGGTAGTACCACCGGGAATTAATGACTGAGGACTATCTGTCTTCGCAGAGAGCCCTCTCAACTTTATCCGGAGAAAAGTATGGCTCGCAAAAAAATAGCGCTTATCGGCAGCGGAAATATCGGTGGCACACTTGCCCATTTGGCTGGGCTCAAGGAGCTTGGCGATATTGTCCTTTTTGATATTGCCGATGGCCTTCCTCAAGGCAAGGCACTGGATATTGCCTCATCCTCTCCTGTTGACCGTTTTAACGCGAATATTACAGGTGCAAGTGATTACAGTGCGATCGAAGGCGCTGACGTTTGTATCGTAACTGCTGGTATTGCGCGGAAGCCCGGTATGAGCCGTGATGACCTTCTGGAAACGAATATTAAGGTTATGCGGTCTGTCGGCGAAGGCATCAAGAAACATGCGCCTAACGCTTTCGTAATTTGTATTACGAACCCACTGGACGCTATGGTTTGGGTCTTGCGCGAAGCGTGTGGATTACCTCATCATATGGTTGTTGGTATGGCCGGTGTTCTTGACAGCGCGCGCTTCCGTCTCTTCCTTGCCGAAGAATTCAATGTGTCTGTTGAAGATGTAACTGCCTTCGTACTCGGCGGTCACGGGGACACAATGGTACCGCTTACACGTTATTCAACAGTTGCCGGTATCCCAATTCCTGATCTGATTGAAATGGGTTGGACAACACAAGAAAACATTGATGGCATTGTTGATCGTACGCGTAAGGGCGGCGCAGAAGTTGTCGCTCTTCTAAAGACTGGATCTGCGTTCTACGCACCAGCTTCCAGCGCGATTACGATGGCTGAAGCTTTCCTTAAAGATAAAAAGCGTGTTCTACCATGTGCCGCTTATGTTGATGGCCAATATGGTCTCGATGGTATGTATGTGGGAGTTCCCGCAGTCATTGGTGAAGGTGGAATAGAGCGGGTTGTTGAGATTAAAATGAACGCCGATGAAAAGGAAATGTTCGATAGCTCAGTCAACGCGGTGAAAGGACTTGTCGAGGCTTGCAAAGGCATCGACCCTAGCCTCGGCTAACGGGATGAGATAAAGGGGCGCAACTTAAACGTTGTGCCCCTTTTTTTTTGAGTGTTATAGTCGAATTTCAAATCATATATCTGACCAGCATCGAAGCTGATCCAAACAAGCGAATAGCGGAAGAATATGAATATCCATGAATATCAGGCTAAAGGCCTGCTCGCAAAATACGGAGTGACGGTGCCCAAGGGTGGCGTTGCTTACACTGCTGAAGAAGCAAAAACTGTCGCACAAGAACTCGGTGGACCAGTTTGGGTTGTCAAAGCCCAAATTCATGCTGGTGGCCGTGGTCTCGGTGGTGGTGTAAAAGTTGTAAAGTCAATTGAAGAAGTGGCAGAAGCTGCCAAATCTATAATTGGTATGCAGCTAGTAACACACCAGACCGGCCCAGAAGGTAAAGAAGTAAAGCGGGTTTATGTCGAAGAAGGCTGTGACATCGCGCGCGAACTTTATCTTGGTGCGATTATTGATCGTGCGAATGACTGCGTCACTTTTATGGCGTCCACTGAAGGTGGTATGGAAATTGAAGAGGTGGCTGAAAAGACACCAGAGAAAATCCATAAAGTCACCATTGATCCAGCTACAGGTATTCAGGCGTTTCACGCTCGGAAAATTGCCTTCGCTCTCGATCTTAAAGGTAAACAAGTCGGCTCGGCTGTAAAGTTCATCATGGCTTTGTATGAAGCAGTGAACGATTCCGATGCGGACCTTGTTGAAATCAATCCATTAGTTGTGACGGGTTCTGGCGATATTATCGCACTCGATGCCAAAATGAATTTTGATGACAACGCTTTGTTCCGTCACAAGGATATTGCAGAACTTCGTGATCCAGATGAAGAAGATCCATCTGAATTGGAAGCCGCTCAATATGACCTGAACTACATTAAACTCGATGGTAATATCGGTTGCATGGTGAATGGCGCAGGCCTTGCCATGGCGACAATGGATATCATTAAGCTCAATGGTGGCGATCCTGCTAACTTCCTTGATGTTGGTGGTGGGGCTACAAAAGAGAAAGTGACTGAAGCTTTCAAAATTATCCTTAAAGACGTCAATGTTGAAGGTATCCTTGTGAATATCTTCGGCGGCATTATGCGTTGCGATGTGATTGCTGAAGGTGTTGTCGCGGCAGCGAAAGAAGTCGCGCTAAGTGTTCCTTTGGTCGTCCGTCTTGCGGGTACAAATGTTGAGCTTGGTAAAAAAATATTGGCTGAATCTGGTCTTCCGATCCTATCGGGCGAAGATCTTGGTGATGCTGCCGAGAAAATTGTTAAAGCTGTGAAGGAGGCCGCGTAATGGCCGTACTCGTCAATAAAGACACTAAAGTTATTTGTCAGGGCTTCACAGGCTCACAAGGCACTTTCCATTCTGAGCAAGCGATTGCTTACGGTACAAAAATGGTTGGTGGTGTGACACCTGGTAAAGGCGGCGAAAACCACCTTGATCTTCCTATCTTCAACACAGTTGACGAAGCTGTTCATACAACGGGTGCTAATGCCAGCGTAATTTACGTGCCGCCTCCGTTCGCAGCTGACGCAATTTTGGAAGCCGTTGATGCGAAGATTGAACTGATTGTTTGTATTACTGAAGGTATTCCTGTTCTCGATATGATTCGTGTGAAGCGGGCATTGAAAAACAGTGGTACCCGCTTGATTGGTCCTAACTGCCCAGGCGTTATTACGCCGGACGAATGTAAAATTGGTATTATGCCAGGTCACATTCACAAACGCGGTCATGTTGGTATTGTGTCTCGTTCAGGAACTTTGACTTATGAAGCTGTTGCTCAAACAACAGCTGCAGGTCTTGGCCAATCTACTTGTATCGGTATCGGCGGTGATCCGATTAATGGGACAAACTTTATCGATTGCTTGGATATGTTCCTGCAAGATGATGAAACTGAATCCATTATCATGATCGGTGAAATCGGCGGATCGGCTGAAGAAGAAGCTGCCGAATTCCTGAAACACTCTAAAATCAAGAAACCTGTTGTTGGCTTTATCGCTGGCGTTACGGCGCCTCCTGGTCGCCGTATGGGACATGCTGGTGCCATCATTGCTGGTGGTAAAGGCGGAGCAGGCGACAAAATGGACGCGATGCGTAGCGCGGGAATTACTGTTTCTGACAGTCCTTCTGCACTTGGCTCAACTTTGGTAAGAGTTTTGAAAGGGTAGTATTGTAATACTCACCTTGTATTAAACTCTACTTTTACTTAAGGGGGCGGGTAGTGCTCGCCCCCCATAACTGGAAATGGCTCAGCAATTGGACAACTCTTCTTTCCTCTCTGGCGCTAATGCTGGATTTATTGAGGATCTTTATCTTCGCTATCAGAATGATCCGACTTCAGTAGACGGCAGCTGGCAGCAATATTTTCAGACTCTCGGTGATGACGCCGAAACAGTCGTTGCCGAAAGTAAAGGCGCGCCTTGGACTCCATCGAACGGTATAACGCCGGAAGATGAATATGGGATTCTTGGCGATGCTGCTTATCGTGCAATTGAAGTGGCGGAAAAGAAGGGGTTGCCGCAGCAAGATATTCGTTCTGCCGCCGTCGACACTATTCGCGCCCTTATGCTTATCCGGTCTTACCGGGTTCGCGGTCACTTAAAAGCAAATTTAGACCCCCTTGGGCTAGAAATTCCAAAAGAACATCCTGAGCTCGACCCTAAAACCTATGGTTTTGGTGTGGAAGAGTGGGATCGTGAAATTTTCATCGACAATGTCCTCGGTCTTGAGACCGCGAGCATTCGCGAAATTCTCGAAATCGTAAAGCGGACTTATTGCGGCACCATTGGTGTTGAATTCATGCATATCCAAGAACCAGACCAAAAGGCCTGGCTTCAGGAGCGTATTGAAGGACGCCATAAGGAAGTTACTTTCACGGCTGAAGGTAAAATCGCGATTTTGCGGAAACTGATTGAGACCGAAGGGTTCGAGCATTTCCTGAACGTTAAATATACCGGTACCAAGCGATTCGGTTTGGATGGCGGCGAATCCCTTATTCCTGCAATGGAAGGGGTCATTAAACGAGGCGGCCAGCTTGGCGTAAAAGAAATTGTTTTGGGCATGCCTCATCGAGGTCGCTTGAATATTCTGACAAACGTTATGGCGAAACCATTTCGGGCGGTTTTCTCTGAATTTCAGGGCAATCCTGCAAACCCTGAGGATGTCGAGGGATCAGGCGATGTTAAGTATCATCTGGGAACCTCTTCTGATCGTGAATTCGATGGCAACAACGTTCATCTGTCTCTGACGGCAAACCCATCTCATTTGGAAGCAGTGAACCCCGTTGTGCTTGGTAAAGCACGGGCAAAGCAATCATTGCTCGGGAGTGATGTAGGCGGCCAGGTTATGCCCCTATTGCTTCATGGAGATGCGGCCTTTGCGGGACAGGGTATTGTTGCTGAATGTTTGGGTCTGTCTGAACTTAAAGGTTACCGGACTTCTGGCACTATTCATTTTGTTGTGAATAACCAAATCGGCTTTACGACAAGTCCTAAATACTCGCGGTCTAGCCCGTATCCCTCTGATGTGGGTAAAATGGTGCAGGCCCCAATTTTCCATGTGAACGGAGATGATCCTGAAGCGGTTTGCCATGTGGCAAAAATCGCGACAGAATTCCGTCAGTTGTTCCAGATTGACGTTATCATCGATATGTTCTGTTATCGCCGTCATGGTCATAACGAGGGCGACGAGCCTGCGTTCACGCAGCCGTTGATGTATCGCACAATTGCTCAGCACCAAACGACAATGCAGATCTATGCAAAGAAGTTGATTGCTGAAAATACGGCGACAGAGAAACAAGTAGAAGGCTGGATCAGCGAATTTCGCGACTATCTTGAGAAGCAGTTTGAAACGGCTAATAGCTTTAAGCCCAATAAAGCAGACTGGTTTGAAGGTCGCTGGCAAGGGTTTGAGAGAGCGGATAAGGGTGCGCGCCGCGGTGACACGTCCGTTGAAATCGATGGCCTTCGTGATATTGGTGCAAAACTTACTGAAATTCCGGATGATCACAATGTCCATCGGACATTGCAGCGTGTTCTGAAGAACAAGAAGAAGATGATCGATACGGGTGAAGGTATCGACTGGGCAACAGCGGAAGCGCTCGCGTTTGGGTCACTGCTTAAAGAAAATTACCCTGTTCGTTTGTCTGGACAAGATTGTGGACGCGGCACTTTCTCGCAGCGTCACTCGGTCATTGTGGATCAGATGAGTGAAGATCGGTTCATTCCATTGAACAATCTAAGTGACGATCAGGCTCATTTTGAGGTGATCGACAGTATGCTTTCTGAAGCTGCTGTGCTTGGGTATGAATACGGATATACACTGGCAGAACCGAAAACTTTGGTTCTTTGGGAAGCGCAATTTGGTGATTTTGCCAATGGCGCGCAGGTCATTATTGACCAGTTTATTTCTAGTGGCGAATCAAAATGGTTGCGGATGAGTGGCTTGGTTATGTTGCTTCCTCACGGTTATGAGGGGCAAGGACCTGAACATTCTTCGGCACGCTTAGAACGTTATTTGCAACAATCGGCAGAAGATAACTGGCAGATTGTGAATTGCACGACACCGGCTAACTATTTCCATGTGTTGCGCCGTCAAATGCACCGTAAATTCCGTAAACCTCTTGTCATTATGACTCCTAAATCTTTGCTTCGTCATAAGATGGCGGTTTCAACACTTGAAGACATGGGGCCAGGTTCCACCTTCCATCGCGTTCTTTATGACAATGATAAAGTATGTGAAGACAAGGATGTTAAGCGGATCGTTCTATGTTCCGGTAAGGTCTATTATGATCTACGGGCGCGTCGGGATGACGTTGGTGACAAGAACACGTTCTTCCTGCGCTTAGAACAATTGTATCCTTTCCCAGAAGCTGCTTTGGAAGAAGAATTAAAGCGGTTCCGTCACGTGGAAGATGTGGTTTGGTGTCAAGAAGAGCCTCAAAATATGGGCGCATGGTCTTTTGCCGAACCCCATCTTGAAAGCGTTTTCAAAACTGTTGGAATGAAGAATGTGACCCGTGCCCGTTATGCGGGACGTAAAGATTCAGCGTCAACAGCTACGGGATTACTTAAAATTCACAACAAGCAACAATCCGCATTAGTGGATGATGCACTAGGCATCAAATCCGAATAGGAAAATAGTAATATGACTGTCGAAATTCGTGTGCCCGTCCTAGGGGAATCCGTTACGGAAGCTACAGTAGGTCAATGGTTCAAAAAAGTTGGTGACGCCGTTGCCAAGGATGAAGCCATTGTTGAGCTAGAAACGGATAAAGTGACTTTGGAGATAAATGCCTCCGAAGCTGGACGTCTGGAAGATATTCTAGTGGCTGAAGGTGAAGATGTTGAAGTTGGAGCCTTGCTTGGGCAGATTACTGCGGGCGCAAGCGGTGCGGCTTCCGCACCGGCGGCTAAAACTGAAGCTGCGGCTCCGGTAGCAACACCAGCCGCAGCGGCACCAGCTCCTGCAGTTGTAGCGCCTGTTGCTCCAGCTCCTTCTGCGCCAATAAGTACCGGCCCGTCGGAAGTTTTACCTGCTGCGCAGAAAATGATTGATGAGAATAATCTGAACGCCGCCAACATTCTCGGTACAGGCAAAGATGGGCGCATTACAAAAGGTGATGTGCTTGAAGCAATAGAAAATGGTGGATCGTCTCCTGCTGCGGCAGCGCCAGCTGCGGCTGTAAGTGCTCCAGCAGCGCCTGCTGCCGCGCCTGTGCCAACGGGCCCGCGCGTCGAAGCTGCTCGGGAAGAGCGCGTCAAAATGACTCGCCTTCGTAAAAGTATTGCTACGCGCCTGAAAGTTGCTCAAAACACAGCGGCTATGCTGACCACTTATAACGAAGTGGATTTGACAAATCTGATGGCACTCCGGGCAGAATATAAAGATCTGTTCTTGAAAAAACACGGCGTGAAGCTTGGCTTTATGTCCTTTTTCACAAAAGCTTGTGTGGCCGCATTACAAGAAATTCCAGCGGTTAATGCTGAAATTGAAGGTGATACACTCGTTTATAAAAACTACTACCATATGGGTGTTGCCGTTGGTACGCCAAATGGTCTGGTTGTTCCTGTTCTTCGCGATGCGGATCAGCTTAGCTTTGCTGAAGTTGAAAAAGGAATTGTTGAACTTGGCAAGAAAGCCCGTGATGGCAAGTTGAGCATGGCCGACATGTCAGGGGGAACCTTCACCATCTCTAACGGTGGTGTTTACGGCTCCTTGATGTCATCGCCGATTTTGAATGCACCACAGTCTGGTGTTCTTGGAATGCACAAAATTCAAGAACGTCCAATGGCTGTTAATGGTGAGATTAAAATCCGTCCTATGATGTATTTGGCACTGTCATATGATCATCGCGTCATTGATGGCAAGGAAGCGGTTACGTTCCTTGTTCGGATGAAAGATGCATTGGAAGATCCACAGCGCATGCTGCTTGATCTGTAATTTTTGTAAAAGACTTCCCTTGAGGGGCGAATAATGAGTGACGATATTTTTGACCTGATCGTTGTTGGCGGTGGTCCTGGTGGTTATACAGCCGCTATTCGTGCAGCGCAGCTGGGTATGAAAACGGCGTGCGTGGAAAAACGGGGCGCTCTTGGCGGTACTTGCCTCAATGTTGGTTGCATCCCGTCGAAGGCACTGCTCAAGTCTTCTGAAATGTTTGAAGAAGTGCACCATAGTCTTGAAGGACGAGGCATTATGGTCGGCTCCGTAAAGCTCGACTTGAAGGCAATGCTGGGCCAAAAAGACACAACGGTGACCGGATTGACGCAAGGCATTGAGTTTTTGCTTAAGAAAAATAAGGTGACTTACATTAAGGGCGCTGGTGAGTTGCAGGGCGGCGGACGCGTTGAGGTTACGGGCGATGAGAATAAGGTTATCAAAGGTAAAAACATTCTGATTGCGACTGGGTCAGAAGTAATGCCGCTGCCTAATGTGGAAATTGATGAGAAAACTATTGTCTCTTCCACAGGGGCTTTGGAACTTTCAAAAGTTCCAAAGAAGATGATTGTGATTGGTGGGGGCGTTATCGGTTTGGAACTTGGAACTGTTTGGCGCCGTCTTGGAGCTGACGTTACAGTTGTTGAATTCCTCGACCGTATTTTACCGGGGACGGATAACGAGGTTGCCAAAACCACGCAACGTATCTTGAAAAAACAGGGTATGAAGTTCATGCTCGGTAAAAAAGTAACCGGTGCCAAAAAATCCAAAAATTCAGTGTCTTTAACCGTTGAGCCTGCCAAAGGTGGCGCGGAAGAAGTGTTGACAGCTGATGTGGTCCTTGTGGCCATTGGTCGCCGTCCTTTCACCGAAGGACTCGGACTTGATGATCTGGGCGTAGAGCGTGACAAAGCGGGTCGCATTCTCGTTGATAAGAGCTTTAAATCCAATGTTGATGGCATTTATGCCATTGGTGATGTCATTGACGGTCCGATGCTTGCCCATAAAGCTGAAGATGAAGGTGTTGTTTGTGTTGAAATGCTGGCAGGTCAGAAGCCGCATATCAATTATGATACCATCCCGGGCGTTATCTATACGTGGCCTGAAGTTGCTTCTGTCGGTAAATCAGAAGAAGATCTGAAAGCGGCTGGTATCGAGTATAACGTCGGTAAAGTACCCTTTATGGCGAATAGCCGTGCGCGGGCTACTGGCTTTACAGATGGGTTCGCGAAAATATTGGCTGACAAGAAAACAGACAAAGTTCTGGGCGTTCATATTGTTGGGCCAGACGCAGGCACAGTCATTCATGAATGTGTCATCGCCATGGAATTTGGAGCGTCTTCGGAAGACATAGCGCGGACTTGCCATGCGCATCCAACATTGAATGAAGCGGTCAAAGAAGCGGCTCTTGCGGTTGCTGGACGTACTTTGAATAGTTGACCTTTCTCTCCAATAGAATCAATATGCTGGGGCCGGTTAGTGATAACCGGCCCTTTCTTTTTGTGCGCCACCTTTGTATTAGGAAACATCATGAAACTTTGCCATAGCCCAACCTCGCCTTATGCCCGTAAAGTAACCGTTACGGCGAAAGAGCTTGGCCTGTTTGATCAAATCGAGATGTTTGGTAGTGACAGTAGCAATAGATTTGTGGGCATTAACCCAGTGACACCTTTGGGTAAGCTTCCTAGCTTGGAAGTCAGTCCAGGTGTTGTCCTGTTTGATTCTATTGTCATCTGTGAATATCTGAACAGTCTTTCAGACACTGTTGATTTGTTTCCGGGGTCTGGCTTGGATCACGCTAAATTGATGACATTACATGCCTTGGCTAATGGCATGACGGAAGCTTGTTTTCAGCGCCGTTTTGATAGCACTGCAATGCCTGAGGGTGAAGGATCCCCAAGTTGGTGTGCAAGGCTGAAGGTTGCCATGGAACGCTCATTGGATGAAATGGAGGCACGCGTCGCCGAATTTGACGGGAAGCTCGATATAGCCACCATCGCAATTGGGTGTGCCCTTGGGTATCACGACCTTCGCTTTTCTTTTGAAAACTGGAGAGAAGGCCGCCCGCAATTAACAGCGTGGTATGACAAATTCTCTAGCCGTCCTTCCATGATGGATACAGTGCCCCCTGCAGCCTAATAGCCAAAACGCCCCTATGTCTTCACTGAAACTGACACTTCTACTGTGTTTGGCCGAAATATTGTTTATGACGGCCTTCGCAACCTTTCCGGCCTTAACACCTTATTATTTTGAAAATTGGGGATTAAGCGGGACGGAAGTCGGTTGGATTAACGGGGCATTTTTTCTAGGATTTACGCTGGTCGGCGTCGTCTCTTCGACGTTGACAGACAGGATCGATGCGCGGCGTGTCGTTATGGTTGGGGGCGGGGCGGCATTTATCGGAGCCTTTGGTTTTGCGTTTTTGTCTGTTGATTTTTGGTCAGCTCTGCCCTGGCGATTTGTATCCGGTGCGGCCCTCGCGTGTACGTATATGCCGGGCCTCAAACTGCTGACGGACCGTATTGAAGGCGGCGAACAATCCCGATTTATTGCCCTTTATACAGCGTGTTTTTCAGCGGGCTCGGCCTTCTCTTTTCTGCTCATAGGACAAGCTAGCCGGTGGTTTGGAGTTGAAGCCGCTGTATACTCTGCTGTGTTCGGGCCGCCCATCGCTCTCCTCATTCTGCTTCTCTGGACTAACCCGAAAGCAAATCAAATACCGCGCTCATGGCGCCAATTGTTGAATTTTCGGGTTGTTTTACGCAACCGGAAAACCATGGGATATGTGATAGCCTATTTTTGCCATACGTGGGAATTGATGGCCATGCGGACTTTCCTTGTGGCTTTTCTGGCGTTTGCTCATACTCGAACTGATGCCCCTGCTTGGATGGATATCAGCGTAATCGCGGCGATTATAATATTTTTAGGGCTTCCTTCCAGTATTTTGGGGAATGAGCTGTCCTTGAAGATAGGACGCCAACGGGCAATCACGTTGATTATGGGATTTGCGCTGGTTACTGCCGCCGGGCTCGGATTTTCAGCTGATCTCCCCTTTGTTGTTGTGGTTCTTATCGCTGCACTTTACGGGTTTCTCGTAACTGCAGATTCCTCATCCATAACATCCGGAGCCTTAACCTCGGCTCCTGCAGAATTTCGGGGTGTGACAATGGCTGTTCATAGTCTAATCGGCTTTAGTGGCGCTTTCGCGGGCCCTGTTGTTGCTGGGATGGTTCTGGATTTGGGCGGCGGCCATGAAACCCTTATGGCCTGGGGCGTTATGTATTTATCTATGGGGTTGATATCACTATTCGGACCTTTGGCCCTGCGCATGACACGGTGAAGGGTTATTTCTTCGGATGGCTTTTCTGGTAAACCGCTAAAAGCTTTTCAGTGTCCAGATCCGTATAGCGCTGGGTGGATGATAGGGACGCATGGCCCAAAAGCTCTTGAATGGTCCTTAAATCGCCGCCATTTGTCAGAAGATGTGTCGCAAAGCTATGGCGCAATGCGTGAGGAGTAGCGGTTTCGGGAAGCCCCAAATTCCGGCGAAGATCTTGCATGCGGAGCTGAATTTGTCTTGCGCCCAATCGTTTGCCTTGTTTGCCGAAAAACAAAGGGCTCTCGTCGGTAAAGGGAAAGGGGCAGCTTGAAATGTAATCTTCAATGGCGTGACGGACGATAGGCAGGATAGGGACCAGTCTTTCTTTTGATCCTTTTCCAAGGATCGTCATAGAATCCCGTGTCGGTTTTTGGATAAATTGCAGGGAGAGCGCTTCGTTAATTCGGAGGCCGCAGCCATAGAGGAGCGTAAAGACTGCCATATCCCGTTTATTAATCCAATCGGCTTTCTGTGATGGTTCAAGGCTCTTGATCAAGAGCTCTTTGGCATCCGTTTCGGCCAGTGGGCGCGGAAGGCGCTGAGGTTTTTTCGGGGAGCGGATGGTCTTTATGTACGGATTATGGAAACGCTGATCTTTTTCCATTTTTTTGAAAAAGCTGCGAACGGATGACAGGTTGCGGGCGAGGGACGTGGCGCTAATGCCATCACTTCGGCGATAGGCAAGAAAGGCTCTAAAATCAGCAGCCTTTAGGACTTCAAGATCAGTAAGGGTTGGCCTTTTCCCAAGATGTCCACTGAGAAAGCTTAAAAATTCGGATAAATCCCGCTCGTAAGCTTCAAAAGTATGGGGGCTTACTTTTTTCTCAAATCGCAGCCATTCTTTCCAATCATCGACAAGAACAGATAAAGTGGGTGCAAAACTCATATTGTTCAGTCGTTTTTGTTTTCCAGCCACATTTGCAAGCAGGACTGGATACATGTTGCAAGGAAAGACATAAGTTCTGTCCCTTGATCTTCATTATAATGACCAGCTTCACGGCTACCAATAGCAAGCATTGCAGAGGCATGAAGGGAGGGGGCATCTAATCTGATTCGGGCATCGGATTTGACCAAATCGGTTGCCGGGCCGAAGACGGCCTTAGACGGCGGCGCGTCGCGGCGCATAATAATATTTCCGCCTCGCCAACTTGCCCGCTCAATATTCCCGGGCTTAAGGCGCTGTAGGCCGGTCATTTCCGGAAGGGATACAGGGCCATCCTCGACACATAATGTAATTACATCAATTTCCAGTATTTCTGGTAAATCTTGCGTCAGAATATGAACAAAATGAGTGAAGCCAGTTGAGCTAAGAAGACATTGCACCGCCGTATGGATCATCTTTTGAGTATGAAGATTGATCCGGGCCGTTGTGACAAACTCATCTTGCAGGTGGGTTAGGTATTTAACTTCTTTTTGCAGCCGTTCGACTAAAAACGACTGCATATCCACAACGCCTTCCCCCGATTTTCGTTGGGGGGAGACGGCTGAGGCTAAAAGGTCAGGGTTTTTTCCAAGAAAATCGGGGTGGGCAAGAAGCCACTGACGAACATCCCCCTCGGATATAGCGGGGGGCTTGTTCGTCTCTTTCCTATTTTTATCTGATCCTTTTGCCACAGCAAAATCCTTCGTAAATTTAACTGTTTAAGATCAGCCTAGAATGGTTTGGCCCGTTTTTTCCCAATCAGCGAGGAAGGTTGCTAGACCTTTGTCTGTTAGGGGATGAGAAACCAACTGTTTTAGAACTTGCGGCGGAACCGTGCAAACATCCGCGCCCATCAAGGCAGAATTGATAATATGTGTTGGGTTGCGGATGGAGGCCACGAGCACTTCTGTTTGTAGATTAGTGTAGTTGCCGTAAATCTGAACAATGTCGGAAATCAGGTTCATGCCGTCTTGCCCGATATCGTCTAAACGGCCAACGAAGGGGGACACGAAAGTAGCGCCTGCTTTTGCAGCCATAATTGCTTGCGCGGCGGAGAAGCATAAAGTGACATTCACTTGTGTGCCAGCTTTGGAAAGCTGCGAGCAAGTTTTAAGGCCAGCCATAGTCAACGGAACCTTGACCGCAACATTTTCGGCGATGCCAGCAAGGCGTTTGCCTTCTTCGATCATGGTTTCATAATCAGTTGCCGCAACTTCTGCACTCACAGGACCTTCAACCAGATCACAGATTTCTTTGATCACTTCAAAAAAATCGCGTCCTGATTTTGCGATTAAAGAGGGATTAGTTGTGACACCGTCTAAAAGACCAGTATCTGCAAGCTCACGGATCTCTTCAGTATCCGCTGTATCAACGAAAAATTTCATTTCAATGTCTCTGCGTCAAAAAATTGTGCCAAAGGGCTAACCAGATTCCTCTATAAAGGGTTTGGGCCTCAAGAACAATTCATTGTAAGGAATTGTTTAGTGAGATCGACCAATTGAATAAAGAGTAATCCTCGATGAGAGCTTACTTTAAGATGCAGCGAAAGACGAGTTGGGATTCAAAACACAGAATGACTGTCGCAAAACAACAGCGGGTTCAAGTCTTGTTGCCTACCAGTTTCGGGGCGGCATACGATTATCAGGTGCCTGATTATTTAGATGTAGAGGTCGGACAGTTTGTTAAAGTCCCCCTTGGGCCACGGGAAGTAATCGGTGTGGTTTGGCGGTTTGCCGCGGATTCCCAGGTAAAAGCGTCTCGCATAAAAGACATTCTTGAAATTCTCCCCGTCGATCCTTTGCCTGAGGCAAGCCGGACTTTTGTCGATTGGGTTGCCAATTATACAATGCAGCAGCCGGGGAAAGTGCTGCGGATGAATATGAGTGCACCAGATGCGTTGTACCCAAAAGCCCCCAGAACGGGGTATCGAATTACATCTACCCTGCCTGCCAAAATGACATCTGCCAGAAAACGGGTCCTCGATGTGCTCGAAGGGGGTCTCGCTCGAACTGCTTCAGAAATTGCAGAGCTTGCAGGAGTTAGCACCTCCGTTGTGAAGGGATTAGAGAAAACCGGCAGCCTTATGAGTGTCGATCTTCCAGCAGAGGAGGAAATCCCACTACCCGATGGTGAAAAAGAAGGGATGTCTTTATCTGATCTGCAAAAGTCAGCATCGGAAACCCTTTCGTCCCTCGTCCTTAAAAACGAGTTTTCAGCGACCCTTCTTGAAGGCGTGACAGGATCGGGTAAAACTGAAGTTTATTTTGAAGCCATCGCCACATGTCTGTTAGAGGGGCGGCAATCGTTGGTATTGCTGCCAGAAATTGCCTTATCATCTCAATGGCTCTCTCGCTTTGAGGTGCGATTTGGCGTGAAGCCTGTTGAATGGCATTCAGATTTAAGCCAGGGGGAGCGGCGGCGGAATTGGCGCGCAGTTATTGAAGGCCGGGCAAAAGTAGTTGTCGGAGCCCGTTCCGCTTTGTTCCTGCCTTTCCCTGATCTCGGGCTCATCGTGGTGGATGAAGAGCATGAAGCGTCATTCAAGCAAGATGAAGGGGTCGCCTACAATGCGCGGGACATGTCTGTTGTTCGCGGACAAATTGGTAAGTTCCCCGTAGTTTTAGCGTCGGCAACACCGTCGTTAGAGACCCTTGTTAATGCACAAAGTGGTAAATATGAGCATGTGAAGCTCCCCTCTCGTTTTGGGGGGGCCACCTTGCCTGTGGTAACTATTGTTGATTTGAAGCAGCATCGCCCCGGCGCTCAACGGTGGATATCAGCGCCCTTGCAGGAGGCCATCGCAGAGACATTGGCCGCAGGGAAACAAGCTATGCTGTTTCTCAATCGTCGGGGATATGCGCCCTTAACACTCTGTGATGCGTGTGGACACCGATTGCAGTGTCCCCATTGTAGTGCGTGGCTTGTGGAGCATCGGTTGGCGAGACGGTTGCAGTGCCATCACTGCGGTTTTGCAACATCCCCTCTTAAAAATTGTCCCGATTGCGATGAGGAGGACAGCTTTAAGGCCTGCGGTCCTGGAATTGAAAGATTGACGGAAGAAGCGCAGATCTTATTCCCAGATCATAATATAGCGATGATGGCCAGCGATACGGTAACAAGCCCGAAAGCCGCGGCGGATTTTGTCGATGCGATGACACGGGGAGATATTGATCTTCTTGTGGGGACACAGATTGTTGCCAAAGGGTATCATTTTCCGAATCTGACCTTGGTTGGGGTTGTCGATGCGGATCTTGGGCTGGCGGGAGGCGATTTACGAGCGTCAGAACGGACTTTTCAACTTTTATCACAAGTTGCAGGGCGCGCAGGGCGCGCAGAACATCCCGGCCGCGTATTTTTACAATCCCATATGCCAGAACATCCGGTGATCGAGGCGTTAATCAAACAGGAAACGGATGCGTTCATGGCATCGGAATCGGAGGCGAGGCAGGGCGCTTCTATGCCGCCGTTTGGCCGCTTGGCCGGTATCGTGTTGTCCAGCACGGAGGCCGAATCAGTTGTCTCTTTTTGCCGGGAGCTTGCCAGAACAGCTCCCCATGGGGATGATTTTTTGATTATGGGGCCGGCTCCTGCACCGCTTTCTATGATACGCGGGCGTCATCGATATCGGTTCCTCGTGAAGTCAGCGAAAAACGTCAATATCCAATCGATCATTCGCAAATGGTTGAAGGATAAAAAGATTCCTTCAAATACGCGGCTGCAAATTGACATCGACCCCTACAATTTCATGTAAAATGGGGTGAAAATGCGACAGATATGAAAAATTGGTGAATTTTGAGCAAGAAACTACCCTTGAGGATATTGCTTCATAGATTTCACTGTGCTAAGAACCCGATGCCTTACTAAAGGGGGCTGGTTTGGTTGTCTGTACGTGATGGCACCTCATTTTTTGGTTTGACGCGATTTGCGTCTTTAATTCGGGCTTGGGGATCTATCCTTGTCAGCTGAGAACACAATAGTTTCCGGTATCGCTGGCCGATATGCCACAGCGTTATTTGATCTTGCGTCAAGCGAGAAACAAATCGACGTTGTTGCCGCAGATTTGGCTACGATCAAAACATGCATGGACGAGAGTGCAGATCTTGCACGTCTTGTTCTTAGTCCACTTGTTAGCCGAGATGATCAAGCGCGCGCCATGGCGGCCGTTCTTGAGAGAATTGGCGTAAGTGATTTGGTTCGTCGTTTCGTGGGCACAGTGGCGCAAAATCGCCGCTTATTTGCTTTGTCGGACATGATTAACGGTTTTAGCAAAATGCTCGCTGCGGAACGCGGCGAAGTGTCGGCTAAAGTTATTTCTGCTAAAAAGCTAACGGTTAAGCAGGTTGAGGCTCTTACTAAAGAGTTGAAAGCTTCTATCGGTAGCGACGTCACCCTAGAGGCGACGGTTGATGAGAGTCTCATCGGCGGTTTAGTAGTAAAAATCGGTTCGAAAATGGTTGATAGCTCAATCAAGACGAAACTTCAAAATCTTAAGTTTGCTATGAAAGGGGTTGGATGATGGACATCCGCGCCGCAGAAATTTCCGAAATTCTAAAACAGCAGATTGCGGGTTTTGACACGCAAACTGAAGTTTCAGAAGTTGGCCAAGTACTGTCCGTTGGTGATGGTGTAGCTCGCATTTACGGTTTGGATAATATCCAGGCTGGTGAAATGGTTGAATTCCCTGGTGGAATTAAAGGGCTGGCTCTTAACCTTGAAACTGACAATGTCGGAGCCGTGATTTTCGGTTCTGACCGTGACATTCGAGAAGGCGACACTGTTAAGCGTACAGGCGCCATTGTTGAGACACAGGTTGGCCGTGGCCTTTTAGGTCGCGTTGTTGACGGTCTTGGTAATCCGATTGATGGCAAAGGCCCGATCGAAAACGCTGAACCTCGTCGTGTTGATGTGAAGGCTCCGGGCATTATGCCTCGTAAGTCTGTTCATGAACCGATGATGACAGGTTTGAAAGCCGTAGACAGTCTTGTTCCTATCGGACGTGGCCAGCGTGAGCTGATCATTGGCGATCGCCAAACAGGTAAGACAGCCGTCGCGGTTGATGCAATTTTGAATCAGAAGGCAGTTAATGCCGGTGATGACGAAAGCAAAAAGCTTTATTGCGTCTATGTTGTGATTGGGCAGAAACGCTCCACTGTTGCACAAGTTGTGAAAACATTGGAAGAAAACGGCGCAATGGAATATTCCATCGTTGTTGCAGCGACTGCCTCTGATCCAGCACCTCTTCAGTATCTCGCACCCTTTACTGGTTGCGCCATGGCTGAATATTTCCGCGATAACGGCATGCATTCACTGATCATCTATGATGATTTGTCCAAGCAAGCTGTTGCTTATCGTCAGATGTCCCTTCTTCTTCGCCGTCCTCCAGGACGTGAAGCATATCCAGGTGACGTGTTCTATCTTCATTCTCGTCTATTGGAACGTTCTGCTAAGTTGAACGAAGCTAATGGTCTGGGTTCAATGACAGCTTTGCCTATCATTGAAACACAAGCCGGTGACGTGTCTGCCTATATTCCAACGAACGTGATCTCCATTACGGATGGTCAAATTTTCTTGGAAACTGAGCTTTTCTATCAAGGTATTCGTCCAGCGATTAACGTGGGTCTTTCCGTGTCTCGTGTGGGATCAGCTGCTCAGGCGAAAGCCATGAAGCAGGTAGCGGGTTCGATTAAACTTGAATTGGCTCAGTATCGTGAAATGGCTGCCTTTGCGCAGTTCGGCTCCGATTTGGATGCCTCTACTCAGCAATTGTTGGCTCGTGGTGCTCGTTTAACTGAGCTTCTGAAGCAGCCTCAATATTCTCCGCTGACTTTGGATGAACAAGTTGTTGCCATCTTCTCTGGTGTGCGCGGTTTTCTTGACCGTATCGAAGTATCTCAAATTGGTGACTACGAAAAGCAGTTGCTGACTGAGATGCATGCGAAACATCAGGATCTTATGGATACAATCCTTCGTGAAGGTGCGTTGTCCAAAGATACTGAAGCGAAGCTGAAAGATATTCTTGAAAGCTTCACAACAACTTTTGCGTAACCGTTGAGCTGAAAAAGGGGGTAGCCTCACATGGCGAACCTTAAGGAACTCAAAAATCGGATCACCAGCGTCAAGTCGACGCAGAAGATCACCAAGGCCATGAAGATGGTGGCCGCGGCGAAACTGCGTCACGCTGAAGAGTCCGCTAGATCTGCCCGCCCTTATGCAGAGCGGATGGAAAGCATGATGGTGTCTCTCGCTACCGGTCTTGAAGGCCGGGAGGGACCCAGACTTCTTCAAGGCACAGGGTCCGATCAGAAGCATTTGATTATTATTGCTACCGGCGAACGCGGTTTGTGCGGCGGATTCAATAGTTCAATCTCCAGAGCTGGAGCAAGACATGTTGATCGCCTGATTGCAGCTGGTAAAGATGTTCAAATCTTAGCCGTCGGCAAAAAGGGCAACGATGTTCTGAAGCGTAAATACGGACATCTGATCATCGATGTCGTGGACTTGTCTGCATCCAAAAGAATTGGATTTGGAGATGCCCTGCCGATCGCACAACGTGCTTTGGCTATGTTTGGGAATGACGAGTTTGACGTTTGTACCTTGTTCTATGCCAAATATATCTCAGTCCTGACACAGGAAGTAACTGCGCAGCAGCTCATTCCAGCGTCAATACCTGAGACTAAAGAGGGTGACGAAAACGAAATCGATTACGATTACGAACCCGAAGAGGAAGAAATTCTAGCAGACCTTCTGCCTAGAAATATTTCAGTTCAGGTTTTTCGTGCTCTTCTTGAAAATTCTGCGTCCGAGCAAGGTGCCCGGATGTCAGCAATGGACAGTGCAACACGTAATGCCGGCGACATGATCGATAGATTGTCTCTGCAATATAACCGTGAACGTCAAGCCGCAATTACGAGCGAGCTGATTGAAATTATTTCTGGTGCGGAAGCCGTTTAAGCGGTTTCCAAATCAGTTTTTTGAAGAATTAAGTGACCCTTTAGGGAGCATTAAAATGGCGAATAAGTCTGTCGGCAAAATTACCCAGGTGATGGGTGCCGTCGTGGACGTTCAGTTTAGCGGTGAATTGCCGAAGATCTTGAACGCCCTTCATTGCGAAAACAACGGTCAGCGCCTTGTGCTGGAAGTTGCTCAGCATCTTGGCGAAAATACAATCCGTGCAATCGCGATGGATCAAACAGAAGGTCTCGTTCGCGGAACTGAAGTTCATGATTCTGGCGATGCAATTCAGATGCCTGTTGGCCCTGAAACATTGGGTCGTATTTTGAACGTTGTGGGTGAACCTGTTGATGAACGGGGCCCTGTTAATGCGAAGCAGTACGCTCCAATCCATGCAGACGCACCTGCTTTTGCCGATCAATCTACAGAATCTGAAGTTCTGGTAACCGGTATTAAGGTTGTTGATCTACTTGCGCCGTATGCGAAGGGTGGTAAAATTGGCCTCTTCGGTGGTGCTGGTGTTGGTAAAACAGTTTTGATTATGGAATTGATCAACAACGTGGCCATGGGCCATGGTGGTTACTCCGTATTCGCTGGTGTTGGTGAACGTACCCGTGAAGGGAATGACCTTTACTACGAAATGATCGAAGGCGGCATTATCGACCTTGAAGGCGATAAATCTAAAGTGGCTCTCGTATACGGTCAGATGAATGAGCCTCCAGGAGCCCGTGCTCGTGTGGCGTTGTCTGGTTTGACAATCGCGGAATATTTCCGGGATGTTGAAGGCCAGGACGTGTTGTTCTTCGTTGATAACATTTTCCGCTTCACACAAGCTGGCTCCGAAGTGTCCGCCCTTCTGGGTCGTATCCCATCTGCTGTGGGTTACCAGCCTACGTTGGCAACCGACATGGGTGCCTTGCAGGAACGTATTACATCAACGAATAAAGGGTCTATTACCTCTGTTCAGGCGATTTATGTTCCAGCCGATGATTTGACTGATCCGGCGCCGGCTACATCCTTTGCCCATCTTGATGCGACAACAGTTCTTTCTCGTCAGATCGCTGAGCTTGGTATTTACCCAGCCGTTGATCCGCTTGATTCAACTTCTCGTATGCTTGACCCCGCCGTTGTTGGTGATCGCCATTATGGTATCGCTCGCCGGGTTCAAGAAACACTGCAAACATATAAATCTTTGCAAGACATCATCGCCATCTTGGGTATGGATGAGCTGTCTGAAGAAGATAAGCTTGTTGTGGCGCGCGCTCGTAAAATTCAGCGTTTCCTCAGCCAGCCTTTCCATGTTGCTGAAATTTTCACTGGTACGCCTGGTAAATTCGTTAAACTTGAAGAAACAATCGATGCGTTTGAAGCGATTGTTGCTGGTGAGTATGATGATCTTCCAGAAGCTGCATTCTACATGTGCGGTAACATCGACGAAGTGAAAGAAAAAGCCGCTAAACTTGCAGCAGACGCTGCGTAAAGCATAGGGTTGAGGAGAGCGAATTATGGCTGATATGGTAACCATGGACTTGGTGTCACCTGAGAAGCTTTTGCTCTCGGATACATTTGAAATGGTTGTTGTGCCGGGTGCTGAAGGCGATTTCGCCGTCATGGCTGGGCACACTCCCATTACATCTTCATTACGCCCCGGCGTCATTGCCATCTTTGAGGGTGACAATGAGAAAGATCGTATTTTCGTTAATGGCGGCTTTGTACAAGTTGCTGATGACAAGATTACTGTTCTTGCTGAAGAAGCTATTCACGTTGCAGATCTTAATCGGTCTGATATTGAACAGCGAATTCAGAATGCGTCCGAAGACGTTGAAGATGCTAAGGATGATGAAATCCGACGCAAGGCACAAGAAAACAAAGATCATTTGGAACAATTGCTCGAAGCAATCGGTTAAAACCAAATAATCCAAGACGAAGGGGCTCATATGGGCCCCTTTTTCTGTTTCTAGTCTTCTAAATTTCAATGTTGTTTGATCTTATATAAGTATTTTGTTAATTTACGCAGTAAAAGATCGCTGTCTTAGCTGTTTACACTTCATTTACCTTTACGAACTATTGTTGCCAATTGTATTTTACTTACGAATGTTGTGTAAGTTGCACTTCAGGTTTTGGCTGTATGGTTTTTTCAGAGAAATTACTGCACAAGTTCGGTTTCATCGAACTACCGATAAACAAATTTACCTTGCGTTTCTTCGACAAGGAAGTTGAATCACGGCATATCGAAGCAGAGCTTGAAAAAGCACTGCCAGTGATACGGTTGGCACTTGCCGGCGGAATTGCCATTTATGCTTTATTCGCCATACTCGATTACTTTATTATTCCAGAAGCTCATGTCATTGCCTGGATCATTCGTTTCGGACTAGTTTGCCCAATTTTTTTGCTGGTCGCCTTATCCACACTCCATCCCACACTGAGCAAATACGCTCAACCGCTATTTGCCTTTTGTATGTTCTCAGCAGGCTTTGGCATCCTAACGATGATCGCGTTTTCTGATCCCGTAGGCGGTTCCGCTTATTTCGCGGGACTGGTTCCTATCTTGATTTATTGCTGCTGTATTCCGCCTGTGCGGTTTCTTTATGCATCTGCCGTGACTGTGATCCTACTGGCACTTTATCAGTATATTGTGCTTGTTTATAATCCTCTCCCAGAGATGCTCCTGCTCAGCAATAATTTCTTCCTTGTGACAGTTGCTTTGATGAACATATTTGCAAGCTATATACAAGAGGTTGCGCGGCGTCGGGATTTTGTAAATATGTCCCTCTTGGATGAAGAGAGATCGAATTCGGTCGTTTTGGCTGAAGAAGCAAAAGCAGCTAATCATGCCAAGTCGGAATTCCTCGCCGTCATGTCTCATGAACTAAGGACGCCGCTCAATGCAATTATCGGATTTTCCGAGATATTGAAGAAAGAGATGTTTGGACCGTTGGGGACAAGCCAATATAAGGAATATTCTGAGGACATTAATAATAGCGGAGAGCATTTGCTCAGTATCATCAATGATATTCTGGATCTGTCAAAAGCAGAAGCTGGAAAATTAGTGTTGCAAGAAACTGAGGTTCAGGTTGTGGGTGCGTTATCTTCCGCGCTCCGGGTCGTCCGTGACAAGGCGACGGAGCAGAATGTAAGGCTAGCATTGGATGTTCCCAGAGAAGATTTTATCGTTTGGGCGGACCCAAGGCTGTTTGCTCAAGTTTTGCTTAATCTTCTGTCTAACTCTATCAAATTCACCCCTAAAGGCGGACGTGTCAGCATTACTTGTGAAAGTGATAGCAGCGGTGCCCTCAAAATTGCCATACGGGATACAGGGATCGGTATGGATCCTGCCAATTTAGAAAAGGTGTTTGTTCCCTTTGCTCAGATCGAGAGCTCCCTCACCCGAAATTATGAGGGGACTGGATTAGGCCTCCCTCTCTCCAAAAATATTATGGAGCTTCATAAAGGGCGTATAGTGCTTGAAAGCAATCTTGGGCAAGGCACCACCGCCATTCTAGAATTCCCAGCCTCACGGGTCAGCATTCATACAGAAGCCGCCCTGAAATATAGCCAAGTATAGCCCTGATATGCTTTCATTCCGGTTTTGTTACGATCAATAAATGACAATGACCGGTAGAATCAGCGATAACTTCTCTCGTCGCTTCTTCTTCAATTCTATCTGCCATGGAAAGCATTTCAGCTTCTGTTCGATAAACCAGCTTCCAGTCTGTCACGTAATCCAAAACCCATTCGAGGCTTTCATCAGATTCTCTCATGTTCCCAATGATCACCGTTCCACCAGGATTGAGATTGGCATATAAGTCAGAAAGGAACCGACCCGCCCGGTTTTCCGATAAGTAATCGACAAGCCCTACGGTATATATCAGATCTTGCTTGCCCAATTTGCTGAATAGCTTTCCAGCGGCTAAAAATTCCATGAAGGAGGCGTTGAGACAATTAACTTTAACCTGCCCTTTGAGCCGAGAGACTTCGGGGAAAGCGTTTTCATAGGCGCAAGACAGTGCGTCGTGATCCTGATCAATTAGCGTAAAATTCATAGGCAAAGGAAGACGGTCTGATTTGAGGTAATTGCTTACTTCCTGAGCGGGACCGCAACCAAGATTTGCCACATCGAATGATTTTTTCCCACGGTCCGCGGCCTCAATGGCCAGCTTCGCAATGGCTTGTTTTACCATGTTCATACGAACGGAGATAAATTCGCCTGTTGAATTGCCGAGTTGATGACAAAATTTCTCGTAAGGTGATTGACCATCTAACGACAAATTATAGAAATAGTTCATTATTTGAAAATCCCCGGGATATCCGAGAGGTTTCGTGTAAGAGCGGTGCCAGTTTTTACCAGCCATTAATTCTGGCATCAGGACACTCTCAGTATAAAGTTTGGTGGCCTCTACGGTCTTTTGGTCGTGGCGGATATCATTGATTACTTTATTTCCAATTGCATAGAATTGCTGCCATCTTGCAAAAGCGTGTTGTTCACAGGCGAGGATTACCTCTTTGATCCGCTCTTCGCGGCGCGGAAAACCTTCTGGCATGTCACGTTCGATTTTTTCCAGTGTTGCCTTGGCGGAGCGTAAAAGAAAAATTGTATCGCTGATCATCTCTTTATATTCAGCCGGTACCAGGGAAGATAAATCTTCCATCCCTGTATCAAGAGTTTCCTGGAGAGCCAATTCATCATGGCGTTCCATCAATCCTGGTATGTCGAGGAACCCGCCTGTAAGCTCAAGAGCAATTTTTTGGTATTTGTTCATGGGTTCGATACGGCGAATTTTTGCGTGACCGCTAAAAATTTCGGAGGGGCCTAAACTGAGGCTAACTGACGTTTCGACGTTCATTTCGTCTAACCAACTATCTTCCATCTCGCTGGTAAAACTCAAACCGCTCATACTTAAATCAAAGAGTGGGAAAGATTGTTTGTTGATTTTGATAATGGGAGGATCGCCTTTTAAGACATCAGAAGCTAGAAATCTTTCTGCGCGATAAAATATACGACGGCCTTCACCACCCGTAAGCTCTTCGTAATGTTTCATACCTACAACCCCTTAAATCAGTTACTTTTCACAATTCAGGTGTTGATGTTGACGTATTCCCGGCTCTTTGAGTCCTTGCCTGCGTTCTTTTAGAACGGTTTCGAAACTTACGGTTTCAGTCAGGTTACAATAAAATATTTCAACTTCAACTTATAGTTAACAACTCCCTAACGGATATAGTTAACAATTAGTTAATAACTATAAGGGTATTCAATTTAATAAAACAACAAGTTAAATTTAACAAAGTGGTTTCGGATCGAAAACATACTAGATGTAGTTATCGACGGGTGTTTTTATACTTCTTGTTAGAAATTTTAACTATTCGCCGAACGCGATAATACTCAAATTATAGATAATGTTGGAATCGTTGCACAATATCTTCGTATAGTTCTTTTTTGAAAGGAACGATCTCATCAATCAGGTTTTGAATAGAGGTCCATTTCCATTGGGAGAACTCCGGGTGATCCGTTTGAATGTTAATGTCGCTGTCCGCGCCATTAAACCGAAACAAGAACCATTTCTGCTTCTGCCCACGGTATTTACCTTTCCAGATCTTTCCGACTAAATGTTCTGGAAGATCGTAGACTAGCCAGTCGTCCAAGCTATGGATAAGGTCAGCATTATCGGTCCCAATTTCCTCCATCAGCTCCCGCTTTGCAGCCTGAAGAGGGTCTTCTCCTTCATCTATGCCGCCCTGAGGCATTTGCCAGTAATCGGATTTCATATCAATCCGCTTTCCGACTAATATCTCTCCATTGGAATTGAGAAGCATCATTCCAGCACATGGACGATAGGGGAGGTTTTGGACGTCTGTCATCGTATTTCCTGTCTATTGATTGCAGCAGAGACGGGAACCAGTACAAATCCTTTTCTGGCAAGAGTTCTTGCCCAGTGACTGATTCTCTCAAGTGTGACGGGATAGGGGTAGCCGACTCCGACAGCGGTGCCGGTGTAGCGCGCGATACGTTCCAGATCTTTTAAGCGAGAATCAATGGTCGTACGATCTGCTTTGTGATCAAGAAAACGGTTATTGATCGCAACTGGAATTCCCGTCGTTGAGGCGACTTGTCCGGCAACACTTTTAGCGGATGTTCTACTGTCAAGAAAGAGAAGGCCGCGAGATTTTATGACATCCAAAATGGGACGAATATCTGCCTCTGATGCTGTGAACTTGGAGCCCATTTGGTTGGTAACCCCTGTATAACCCGCGAACCGTCCAAGCATCCAATCTAGTCTTTTTAAGTTTTCTCGATCAGAAAGGCTGGTCAGTAAACTCTGGGGTCCGGGGTCATTCTTTGGGTAGCCAAAAGGCTCCATTGGCAGTTGTAATAATACTTCGTGACCGGCGGCGCGCGCTTGTTCAATCCAACTCTGTAAATCTCGTGCGTAGGGATTGAAGGAAAGGGTAATAGGGCCTGGCAGATTCTGAATTGCGGATTTAGTGGCCGACTTACTCATTCCCATTTCGCTCATGATTATAGCGATACGGGGCCTGTCCAAAGGATCATCAAAAGGTCTGCTGTAAATACGCCACGGTAGTTTTCCCGTTGGCCCAATGATGGGGAGCAATCCATAGTCAGAGCTTTTGGTAAGATCCGGGTCTGGAACAGGGGATAAGAGGACATCACCTTTGGGAAGGGCCGCGACGTCCGCCGGCTTAGGCTCTGTATCTTGCGTCACGTTTGCTTCAGGCTCTGGGGCGGGCTTGAGTACTGCCTCTGCTTTTTCTAGGGCAGGTTCAGTTTTCGCTTCTGGCTCTGTTATAGCGGCAGGTGCAGGTGTAGGGTCTTGGGCAACTTCTGAAGCATGTTCTTCTTGGTGCTCTGTAACTGGTGCTTGCTGTGGCTGCTCATCGGCATGTTTAGCCGCGCTTGTATTGTCTTCTTCAGGGGGATGGGATTCTTTCTCCCCTATTTGAGAACTCTCATCATGGGATGGAGCCTCATGGCTTTCATCTTTTGTCTCGGCATGATCTGAAGTTACTTGATCAGTATCTTGATCTTCCTTCTTTGGGTGCGCTTTTTTATCAGTCTCAGCATGAGATGCTTCTTCTTCGTGATGTTCGTCCGGTTTCTCGGGCGCCGCAATAAGAGTGACAGCTGCGGAGGGAGAGGCGTGGTCTGTCTGCAGGTCCAGCCAAAACAGCCAGCCAGCCCCGCCTGCAAGGGCGAGAGCTAAGAGGCTATAAAAAACAGGTAATGCCGACACCCTTTTGCGAGGTGTCGGCATGTTTTTCTTGTGTTCAGTTGATTTTCGCAAACGAAACTCGCTTAAATTAGACTGCAATCAGAACTGGTTTAATTAAAGTCATTTTTTAGCGAATAATGACACACCTTTCAACAGACCCTTGGCCCGAAGAAGTTGATAATCTTGAATATCATTCTTCGCATCTTCAGCGGCTTTGTCTTCTTTGGCCTTCTTCGCGTCACCATTTTCAAGATGATTCCGAAGATCTGCTTCCGAGCGTCTGGTGCCCTGGTTCAAGACTTCCAAGCGCGCTTGTTCAACTGCGATATCGGGAACAATGCCTTTGGCCTGAATAGAGGCGCCAGATGGCGTATAGTAACGCGCCGTTGTCATGCGCATAGCACCATTGCCTTGCAGTGGTACGATGGTTTGGACTGATCCTTTGCCGAAACTTTTTGTGCCTAAAATGACAGCGCGGCGGTGATCTTGAAGGGCTCCTGCGACAATTTCTGATGCACTGGCAGATCCGCCATTAATGATGACAACAATTGGTTTCCCATCGACTATATCGTCGGAGGTAGAGTTATAGCGTTGTGAATCGCGGGCATCGCGTCCCCGTGTTGATACAATTTCCCCTTTTTGAAGAAAGGCATCGGATACGGCGATAGCCTGATCTAGCAATCCTCCTGGATTATTACGAAGATCAAGGATCAACCCTTTATAATCGCCGCCAGTTTCTTCAATGAGTTTCTTGACAGTTTTACGAAGGCCGCTGTCTGTTTGCTCTGTGAAACTTGAAATTCGCACGTACAGCAGATCATCATCTTCAACACGTCCACGGACAGATTGAACCGTAATGACAGCCCGTTTGATGGTGATTTCGATCGGCTCTTTTACGTCTTTCCGGCGGATTGTAATGGCGATATCTGTGTCGACAAGGCCGCGCATTCTTTCAACTGCATCGGCAAGTGAAAGACCTAAAACCGGCTCACCGTCGAGATGGGTGATATAGTCGCCAGGTTGTACGCCCGCTTTTGCAGCCGGTGTGTCGTCAATGGGGGTTACAACCTTAACGAGGCCATTTTCCATTGTGACTTCAATACCAAGGCCGCCAAATTTACCGCGGGTTTGAACCTTCATTCCCTTATAACTTTTGGGGTTCAGGTAGCTGGAATGGGGATCGAGGGAGGCAAGCATGCCGTTGATAGCGGCCTCAATCAATTCTGCATCGTCAACCTCTTCAACATAATCTTCACGGATTTTCGCAAAGACGTCGCCAAAAAGATTAAGCTGACGGTAGGTTTCCGAACTCGCTTCCAATTTTCTCTCTGGCATTAACAGAATTGTCAGGGAAAGGGCGACAATCGCAACCGCCATCAAACCTGTAAAAACATTTCTCATTATCCGCTGACCTTTCTATTTTCTGCCGCCAACCAGGGAATAGGATTGACGGGAGATCCCTTAACACGCAGTTCCATATATAGCGTGGGTTTAATATTTTTACTGCTTCTCATTTGTCCAACTGGCTCACCGGCCAATAATAATTGCCCGACTATACCTTCGATAGAGCCCATACCTGCAAGAAGTGTATGATATCCCTCTCCGTGGTCAATAATCAACAATAGACCATAATGTCGGAAAGGGCCTGCAAAAGCAATTTGCCCATCGAAGGGAGATACTACCGCAGCATTATCCCTAGTTTCGATCACAATTCCGTTTCGCTGACCTATTTTTTTGGCCCGACTATAATTGGATATGATTTTGCCGCCAACAGGTAAAGGAAGTGTGCCTTTAGCCGAAATAAAGGAATTCCTTGAACTAAGAGATGCCAATCGGGGCGTTTTTACAGGTTTTTTGGAGGGGGCGTCCCCTAATCCAGATTTTCTGGCAGGTTTTGGTGTAGGGATAGGGGCTGTGGCTGATTCTCTCACCGCCGCTGACTCGCTGCGTTTTCTCTCTTCAATTTTTTTTCTTAGAATTTCAGCTGATCGAACTTTCTCGAGCCGTTTAATTTCTAACGTAATCCGCCTTCGTTCTGTCTGTAGCCGTTCTTTTTTGGCTTCTTCCAGCTTATCTATCAAAGAGACCATATCGCGGGCATTCCCTGTCAGCGTCTTCTGCCGGCGGGCCTCTTTTTTGTTCAGTCCGGAAAGGGCCGATTGCGTGGTTTTTTTGGATGCCAACAGAGCGGTGAGGGCGGCCTGTTCAGATTTCCGGCTTGATCTTAAATCTTGGAATGTTTGTTGCTCGCTCAAGAATTGATCTTTTAAACCGGCAAGGGTTTCCACTTGACCACTTAATTGATCGGCTTCCTTTTTTAACGCGGGAATTGCTGCCTTTAAAAGCGTCGCCGCTCTTAGATTGTTTATCAGGTTTTCCGGGCTTCCAATTAGTGAACCCTCTGGTTGGCGACTGAGCTGTAGCAGCGCAGAGAGAGTATTTGCCAATCCTTTATTTTGCAGAGAAAGAGAGGTGAGCGTTTCTTTCTCAATTTGCTGAATGTCTTTTAAACGATCTTCTGTCTCAATCATTTTTCCGTCAATAGACACAAGTTTTCTGGCTATCCGAACCGATTTTTCTTTGAGAGACCTTATTTCACTAGACAGGAGTTGGAGCCTTGCGGAAATTTCTTCTTGTCGATCAACAGAAGCAGTCAGTGCTTTTCGTAAATTTTTAAGTTTCTCATCAGGGTCGGCAGTAGCAGGGGAGATCGTAATCGCCCCTGAAAAGAGCACAAGAAAAAGGGTGGCGACAAAAGTCCCCAGTTTTTGTGTCGGTCGATGAGTTTTAAGAAGCGGCACGGCTCTCCTGCATCTTTGCGAGAATTTTCCCAGTCATATCGGTAGGGACATCAATCCCCATAAAATGAAGGAGGGTCGGGGCAATGTCAGCCAGGGTGCCATCTTGTAATTCTAAGTCAGCATTTCCAGCAGAGAGGACAAGAGGAACCAGATTGGTTGTGTGAGCTGTGTGAGCTTTGCTTGTCTTTTGATCTTTCATAAGCTCAATATTGCCGTGATCGGCTGTGATGAGCATAACGCCGTCCACATCAGATACAGCCTTTGTTAAGCGTCCAATTATACCGTCAATTGTCTCCACGGCCTTGATCGCCGCGGACATGATACCGGTATGACCGACCATGTCGGGATTTGCGAAATTAACGATAATTAAGTCAAAGGCCTTGGAATTGATGGCGCCGGTAAGTTTTTCTTCCAGCTCTGGTGCTGACATTTCAGGCTGCAAATCGTAAGTGGCAACTTTGGGGCTTGGGATAAGAATTCTCTCTTCACCCTGATACACCTCTTCTTCGCCGCCATTGAGAAAGAAAGTGACGTGAGCGTATTTCTCTGTCTCTGCAATACGAAGTTGCGTTTTCCCGGCTTTAGAGACCACATCGCCCAATGTGTTGTTGATCTGCACTGGCGGAAAGAGGGAGGTGACAAAGGGGGCCAGAGCGCTTGAATATTCAGTCATGCCAGCAACAGCGCCTAAAGTACGTGGGGCACCTCTGTCAAAGCTATCGAAGTCTGGGTTAGTGATAACGGATAATAGCTGACGCGCCCGGTCAGCCCTGAAATTCGCCATAAAGAAGACGTCACCGTCCGTAATGCCATGGTAATTGGACAAAATGCGTGGTTTAAGAAACTCGTCGGTTTCATCGCCCTCGTATGCTGTTTGCATGGCAGAGGCGGCATTCGTTATTTTTGACCCTGTCCCATTAAAAATTGCGTTATAGGCGAGGGAGACTCGGTCCCAGTTGTTATCTCTATCCATAGCAAAATAACGACCGCATAACGTTGCAATCTGTACATTGTTCATGGTTTCTATTTGATTTTGTACCTGCGCGACAAATTCCGCGCCGCTCGTGGGTGCTGTATCCCGGCCATCCGTGAATCCGTGAACCCTGACAGGGATGCCGGCATCACTTAAGATTTTGCACAGGCCAACCATTTGGTCCTGATGAGAGTGTACACCGCCAGGGGAGAGCAGGCCCGCAAGGTGGAAAGTGCCCCCTGATTTTTTCAATGTTGCGATAAGATCTTTTAAGTGCGGGTTATTTGCAAGTTCACCAGATTGGATGGCATGATTAATCCGCGGCAGGTCTTGTAAGATGACCCGACCACTCCCAATAGTCATATGGCCAACTTCAGAATTACCCATTTGCCCATCAGGTAAACCCACATCAAGGCCAGAGGTGCCAAGCAAGCTCATGGGGCGGTTCTTGACCATCTCGTCCCAATTGGGGGTTTGCCCCAGTGCGATAGCATTATCCGTTGTCTCTTCCCGATATCCCCAACCGTCGAGGATGCAAAGGAGGACGGTTTTTTTTGTGTGCTTGGGTTCTTGGTTGTTCATTGGATAATAATAACTTCTGCTTGGTCAAATTACTAATGAATTCAACTGGATGTCGCCTAGAAACTGATCAGTCAGATGCGATGATAGGGGTGTTTGGTCAATATTGAATAGGCACGGTATAATTGTTCAGCAAGAAGACCGCGCACCATCAGGTGGGGCCACGTCATTTTCCCGAGAGAAATTAAGTGGTCGGCCTCCTGAAGTGTCGTTTTGCTGTGACCGTCTGCGCCGCCAATTAGAAAGGCGACGTCCTGAACACCATCATCCGCGAAACTTCCAAGAAGTTTAGAAAATTCCACGCTACCAAATTCTTTGCCACGTTCGTGTAGGGCAATAATTTTTGCTCCCTTTGGAACGGCTTTCATTAAAAGCTCGGCCTCGCGGATTTTGAGTTGTTCGCCCTTAAGGGGTTTCTTCTCTTCGACCTCCCGCAGGCTTATAGGCCAGGAAAGGCGGTTCGCATATTCTGCGTACAATGCTTCCAAAGGCCCTCCGCGAAACTTGCCAATACTGGCAATGGTGAGGCGCATGACCGTTCTCCTGTTAGGTAAAGGGGGCTATGCCCCTTACCTTAACTTATCATTTCACTCGGAATATTCTCGGCCCAGATTTTCTCAAGATTGTAGAAATCTCGGACTTCAGGGCGGAATAAATGAACAATCACATCACCTGCATCGACGAGAACCCAGTCACCGTTGGATTTACCTTCGATTCTGGCAACACCAAAACCTTTGTCTTTGATGCGTTCTTTTAAGTGATCGGCCATTGCACCCACCTGGCGGGAGGAGCGACCGTTCGCGATGATCATATAGTCGGCAAATGATGTTTTGCCGGATAGGTCAATGGAGACAACATCTTCCGCTTTATCATCCAGCAAACTTGCTTGGACCAGATCGCGGAGTTGGGATACTATTGCGTGTTTAGCGTTCATAATTGGGTTTATTTTACTCCAGTAAAATGAAAAATGGATTCTCGACTCTTCTTCAATTTGGGAATTTTCAAAGGGAAGAGCAAGCTTTTCCTTCATTGTTGCATGAATTTCTTATATACGTGCTGCTCAATTTATGTTTCGTATGTGAAATAAAAACCCATTTAGGGCCTGATTTCGCTGCAAAATTTAGTAATGGACGACCTTGTCCCGAAGGATATTGACGGGCCTTTTTGTAAGCAGTAGCAGCCTTGCTTGCTAAAGCCTTGAAGCTATAGCCGGGACGATCGAAAACCGCAATGGGGACCTGATTAAAAATATCATGCCAACGATACCATTTTGGTATTTGAATTAAGTTATCGGCCCCCATCAACCACACGAAATTCTTATTCGGATAGCGCTGCTTCAATTTAGCAATTGTATTGGCCGTAAAGGTCTCTCCAATTGTTTTCTCGAATTCCGATACATGGATGCGAGGGGATGAGGCGAGTTTTTTTGCCGAGCCGATGCGCGCTTCATAGTGAGCCATGTCAGCCACTGACTTTAGTGGATTCTGAGGGGATACCAGCCACCAGACCTGGTCAAGGCCAAGGCTGCGAAGCGCAGTTTCACTGATATAAAGATGACCTGCATGGGCTGGATTAAAAGATCCACCTAGCAAGCCGATTTTCTGTGCTCGCATATGTTATCACGGCCGCGTTTGACCGCTACCCCTAACCTGATATTTGAAGCTGGTAAGCTGCTCAACGCCGACAGGGCCGCGAGCATGCATTTTTCCTGTACTGATGCCGATTTCTGCACCCATTCCAAACTCACCGCCATCGGCAAATTGGGTGGATGCATTATGAAGAACAATGGCACTATCTACATGGGATAGGAATGTTCCGGCGGCGTTTTGATCTTCGGTAATAATACAATCTGTGTGGTGGGATCCGAAGTGATTAATGTGGTCCATCGCCTCATCCATATCTTTCACCACCTTCACAGACAGAATGCTATCGAGATACTCCGTCGTCCAATCCGCATCTGTTGCAGGAATGGCACGTTTTTCAGCGGCGCATATTTGTTCATCTCCCCGAATTTCGCACCCTGAGTCAATGAGCGCACCCAAAACTGGAGCCAAATGACTTTTTACGACACTTTCGTCCACTAGTAATGTCTCCAGTGATCCACAAATGCCTGTGCGGCGCATTTTAGAATTGAGGGCGATCTCAACAGATTTTGCAAGATCAGCCTTTTTGTCCAAATACATGTGAACAATGCCGTCTAGGTGAGAGAAAACTGGAATTTTACTCTCATTTTGAACACGTTCGATCAAATTTCTGCCGCCGCGGGGCACGATCACATCGACATAGTTAGCCATAGTCAGAAGTTTACCAACGGCCGCACGATCTGTTGTTGGGATCATTTGAATAGCTTCTTCGGGAAGGCCCGCAGATTTTAAGCCCGCTTGCAGGCAATTCCAGATGGCACGACTGGAATGGTAACTTTCAGAGCCGCCGCGCAAGATGCTTGCATTTCCAGCTTTAAGGCATAAAGCACCTGCATCAGCGGTTACATTTGGCCGAGATTCGTAGATGATGCCAATCACGCCTAATGGAACACGCACACGTGAAATTTCTAATCCATTGGGGCGGTCCCATTTTGCTATGACATCCCCAACAGGATCTTTGAGGGTGGCAATATCTTCAAGACCTTTCGCCATGGCCTCCACACCGTCTTTATCCAATGTTAAACGATCCAGAAAGGAGGCTGTGATGCCTTTTTCTTTAGCAGCAGCAACGTCTTTATCATTCGCTGCAAGAATAGTATCGTGTTGGGTGCGCAAAGACTTAGCAGCTTCCTTAAGGGCCTTGTTTTTTGATGTCGTCGGGGCAAGGGACAGGGCTTGCGCGGCTTTTTTTGCTCCGCGTCCTAGTTCTTCCATCATGCTATCAATGGTCTGATTGTCATCAATATTGGAATATACCGTCATAACCTTTTCCCGTTTAAGTCTTTTAGTTTAAAGCCAATTCATCGCGGTGGATCATCTCGTCACGGCCAGAATACCCTAGAATTTCGGCAATCTCACCACTTTTATGACCGATAATGCGAACAGCATCTTCGGATGAATAAGCCGATATGCCTTTGCCCAATTCCCGCTCGTCTTGACTGTATAGAGTTACCAGATCACCCCGTTGAAATAATCCGGTGACCTCTGTCACACCTGCTGGTAATAGACTTTTACCGCGCTGCAAAGCATTGTCGGCCCCCGCATCGACCACAAGTTTCCCGTGGCTGCTGAGTCTGCCTGCAATCCATTTTTTTCGTGCACTGCGGGGTGTGTCTTGAGCTGTGAAACAAGTTGCTCTTGCTCCGGTCTCCATCCCATGAAGCGGATTTTGCGGTCGCCCATCTGTAATATACATATGGCATCCTGCCGCGGTCGCGATTTGGGCGGCTTTCAATTTTGTAACCATGCCACCACTGCCAACGGTGGTTTGAACACCGCCTGCCATTGCCAGAATTTCATCACTGATTTTTGTGACTTCTGGAATGAAGCGGGCATTTGGATTGTTTGTAGGATCTGAATCATACAAACCGTTCACATCACTGAGAAGGATTAAGCAATCCGCACCGATCATTTGGGCTACTCTGGCAGCCAACCGATCATTGTCACCGTATCGAATTTCACTGGTTGCAACGGTGTCATTTTCGTTAATGACAGGAATAGCACCGAGATTTAACAGGGTACTGAGAGTACTCCGTGCATTGAGATAACGGCGGCGCTCTTCTGTGTCACTTAAGGTGAGTAGAATTTGGGCGACCGTTAAATTAACGGTTGCCAGAATTTCTTGGTAGGCATGGGCGAGTTGAATTTGACCTGCGGCAGCCGCGGCTTGGCTTTCTTCTAGCTTTAAAGTGCCAGGCTTTAAGCCCAGTATATTACGTCCCATGGCAATGGAGCCAGAGGAGACGATCAGAACTTCTTGACCGCGTTTTCGTAAAGTCGCGATATCACAGGCGAGGGCTGTCAGCCATTCCTTACGCAATTGCCCAGTTTGGCCGTCCACCAGAAGGGCCGATCCAATTTTAATGACAACGCGTTTTGCAGAAACAAATCTTTCTCTTAAGGACTCCATGTCTCCGCTTCTTCCCCAGCGTCTTTTAATTTTACGGCTTTTTCAGCCTGTTTTTCAGCTACTCGGTCTGATTCTATAATGCCCTGTAAGGCAAAGAGGACTTCTTCAACTTTATCCCCAGTTACGGCTGAGATTGTCATAACCTTTTTACCGGACAGTTTTTCCAGCTCAGCAACTTTCTCATCGATCTCTTCATCTAGAAGAGAATCGATTTTGTTGAGAACTAGGATTTCTTCTTTCTTTGCTAGATGATCAGCATAGGCTTCCAGCTCACCGCGAATGATCCGGTAAGCGTCTCCAATGTCATCTGCAGTGCCGTCAATCATGTGCAATAAAACGCGGCACCGTTCCACATGGCCCAAGAAACGATGGCCAAGCCCAATACCCTCTGATGCGCCTTCGATCAGGCCTGGAATGTCAGCAAGGACAAATTCTTTGCCGCCGGCACCGACAACGCCAAGTTGAGGGACTAAGGTTGTAAAGGGGTAGTCTGCAATCTTTGGTGTGGCACGGCTGGTTGCACTCAAAAATGTTGATTTACCAGCATTTGGAAGACCAACAAGGCCTGCATCCGCAATCAATTTAAGGCGCAGCCAAACCCATCTTTCTTCACCGGGCCAGCCGGCCTCAGTTTTTCTGGGCGCGCGATTGGTGGATGTTTTAAACGCAGCATTCCCCCGTCCGCCGTCACCGCCGGTACATAAAGTGAGGGTCTGTCCGATTTCGGTCATATCCGCAATGACGGTTTCGTTGTCTGCTTCCAAAATTTGTGTGCCCTCGGGAACTCGAAGGATCACATTGTCGGAGGCCGCGCCACTGCGGTCCCGGCCCATACCGGCGCCACCACTTCTGGCTTTGAAATGCTGTTGGTAACGGTAATCAATGAGGGTATTCAAGCCTTCGACACATTCAACCGTCACTGAGCCGCCGCGTCCACCATTCCCGCCATTTGGACCACCAAATTCTATGTATTTTTCACGCCGGAAGCTGAGCGCACCAGGTCCACCGTTACCAGATTTCAGAAATACTTTAGCCTGATCGAGAAATTTCATGGATTTAGCCGTTACCTGACAGGCGCAAAAACACGCACTGCTTAAATTATAGTATAAAACAGAAAAAGGGGAATGGTTAGACCATTCCCCTTCTGAATCTTTTGTCCTGTTGCGGTAAGCTTACGCTTGACCCTCTACAGATACATAGACCTTTCCACCGCTTTTCGTAGTAAATTTAACTTTACCAGTCAATACGGAGAAGATGGTGTGATCTTTGCCAATTCCGACATTTTCACCGGGATACCATTTAGTGCCGCGCTGGCGCAGAATGATGTTTCCAGGAATAACGGCTTCGCCGCCATATTTTTTAATGCCTAGGCGACGGCCAGCTGAGTCGCGACCGTTGCGGGATGAACCGCCAGCTTTTTTATGTGCCATCTAGATTAGTCCTCGCTTTTCTTAGCGGCGGCCTTTTTTGGCGCTGCTTTCTTCGCTGCGGCTTTCTTTGGTGCAGCTTTAGCACCAGAAGCAGCAATTTCGGTAATTCTTAGAACTGTTTCCAGCTGCTTGTGTCCCGCTTTACGGCGATAATTCTGTCTGCGCTTCTTTTTGAAGACGACGATTTTATCTGCGCGAGATTGCTCAAGAAGAGTAGCGGAAACCGTTGCCCCTTCGAGCATTGGTGTACCAAGGGTCAATGTTCCATCTTCGCCAGCAATGGCGAGAACCTGATCCAATTGTAGCACGTCGCCAGCTTCACCGGCTAGGCGTTCTACCTTGATAACATCGTTAGTGGCGACTTTATATTGTTTGCCGCCGGTTTTGATCACTGCAAACATGGTTGACCCGTTTCGAACATAATGAATGGCCACTGAGAACCCTATCTCGGCGCACCGCAATTGAAGGCCGCAATATATCTATGGTCCCTCCGAAGTCAACATGATTCAATGCAGAAAGAGAAGTTTTTACGTAGTTAGGGGATGTTGGTCGATATTTTAGCGTCTTTAAGCGCCTAATTAGCCTCCAGCTGAGGTCTCCAACATGAATGGTATGGTTCTTATATTCCCTAAAAGTTCAACCGTAAAAGAATCAAAGAGCCGCCGAGATCAGGGCGCATTATACTCTACAATTGGACCTTTGTGGATTGCATTTGAAACTTTGATGGTATGTGATAG
>JBALXM010000016.1:0-1337 GCA_036960695.1 Sneathiella sp. | reverse complement strand
GATGCTAATTTTGCGGCATTTCAATTGGCATCGGGAGATAATCATCCCATTCACTATGATGAAGAATATTGTAAAGAACTGGGATATGGCGGCCTGCTTGCCCATGGCTTTCAGGTGCTGATACAAACATGCCCCGGCGCAGGTCTTTTCCCCCATGTGATGGGCGAATGTATGATCGGGTTTATTGAGCAATCCAGCCGTTTCCTAAAACCCCTCATCGCAGGGGATACAGTCTATCCCATGCTTGAAGTGGTGGATTTAAAAAAGCAGTCAAATACCGGCGTCATAACGCTAAAAGCAACGGTTCATAACCAGCGGAACGAATTGTTGATGGAAGGCGATCAAAAGTTCCTTGTTCGTTTAAAACCAGCTGAGTGACTTTAAGGAGCGGTTGTGACTGAAAAGACATATTTTTCCTACAAGGATCAAACTCGACACTATTTCAATCGGCCACATTCTGAGCCGTTGTCTCACCCCCTTGATAGTCGTTCGGCATGGCAGGGCACGGAGTTAAAACAGGAGAACTCTTATGTTGAACAATTTTCAGCAAGGGAGGTCGCTGAAATCGAGGAGGCTATTAATTTTGCCAAAAATTCAAACAAAGCTGTGAAAGACCTCACGAAGGAGGGTTTTCCTTTGCCTGGATTAAGTAAACGGCTTGATGTTTGGCGGACGGAGCTCTCTGAGGGGAGAGGTTTTCAGGTGTTACGAGGAATTCCGGTCGAGAAATGGTCGATCAAGGATGCCGAGCTTTTCTTCTGGGCGTTTGGGCTGCATTTGGGCCGTCCCGGCGCACAAAATCAAGGGGGCGACTTACTCGGTCATGTGAAGGACGCGAGCCGCGCTGACGGTGATGCTCTTCCTCGCCTGTATAAGACGGCATCCAATATCGATTATCATTGTGATGGGGCTGATGTTGTGGGGCTGTTATGCTTGAAAAAAGCGAAGTCTGGCGGGAAAAGTCGTATTGTAAGCTCTGTCTCTGTCTTCAATGAACTTGTGAAACGGCGCCCGGATTTAGCAGCACGATTGTTTGAGCCGGCTCTTTTGGATATCAGGAATGAAAAGACGTCAAATTCCGCGCGCCATATTTCAGTGATCCCTTGTCGCTATGACGGCAATATTCTGCGGACTTTTTATCATGCTGATTATTTCCGCTCAGTGACGCGCCATGACGATGTGGCGGCGTTTACACCGTTGGAACAAGAGCTATTCGATACTTATGAAGAAATAGCTGCTGATCCATCCCTCTATCTTGATATGGATTTAGAGCCCGGCGATATTCAGCTTTTATCGAACCATACAAATCTTCATGCCAGAACCGATTATGTGGATTA
>JBALXM010000108.1:0-7707 GCA_036960695.1 Sneathiella sp. | reverse complement strand
GTGCCGTTAGATGATTACCCGGAAATCCTGCGAATTGAGGCGAATTGCTTGAAGTTGCCAGCGTTCGAGCAAGCGCTTCCGGAAAATCAACCTGATGCGGAGTGATTTCCCGGTCTTGGTTTTAGTCGCTTAATGACTTGCGACAATCGCGTCATACTCTCCGCTTGCCTTTAGGGCTGCGAGGCCTTTGTTGAAGGCTGCGATTATGTCTTTGCCCTTAGGGTGATCTTTACTCACAATAACATAGGCTTCAGATATGTCTGGTGATGTGATTGCAGGCTTTACGCTATTGGGATCTATCGCTGCTTTTTTTATAATAGAAGCCGCTTGCATGCTGTTGGCAATAATGAAGTCAATCCGTTTCGCTTGTAGTTTTTTAAAACAAGTGGTCATGTCTTTGGGAGTGTCCAGTTTTACTGTCCCAGCTTTCATCATAGATACCAAATAATCGGGCTGTATATATCCAAGGGGGAGGCACCCTTTTTTACCTTCTAAGTCAGAATAGGATTTGGCATTGCTATCCGCAGATGCCCAAATCTGTTCATTCATGCTCATGATTGAATCTGAGAATAGGAAAAATGGCGCGCGTTCTTCGTTATGGGCCCAAGGGATCGCCGCGTCGATTTCTGCTTTCTTTGTCAAATCATAACCACGCTTCCATGGCAGCCACTTATACTTGGACGTCCAGCCTGCAGCTTTAAAAGCTTCTTCCACTAAGTGAGATGCGATACCGCCCCGTTTAAGTTTTTGATCGGTAAAAGGGGCATAATCATTTCCGTTTGCAATCGTAATCGTTTCAGCAGAAACCGAGGTTGCAAAGGAGAGGGCCGCTGCAACGGATAAAATTCTTAGTATTTTCATGTTTGATACACCTACAATTACCTAAAGGAGCAAGAGCCAAATGCGCGGTATGGGTTGCCTACGGGTAATTGTAATAACCAAATAGTTTAATAAAAATTAATATAATAGTCATCTAATTTAATATTTTAAGACCTATCTGTTTTTGCGACGATATTCGGTGATGCCCTTGATCCTTTTTTATGGGATTTCGTCGTTATTTCTGGGCCTCTGAGGGTTGAAATGAATAGTCTTAGAGGGGGAGGCAAATACTGACTTGTGTTCCTACATTCACTTCGCTTTGGAAGGTGAAACTGCCGCCGAGCAGAACAATCATTTTTCTAGTTATGGGCAGGCCTAAACCAGAACCCACATTATAAAGATCATTTTTCTGTGTGACTTGCCCAAAGGGTTTTAGTATTTTGGGGATATCTGCTTCAATTATTCCAATTCCGGTATCTGATATCAGCAAGCAGGCATTTTTATTCTCTGTCAAGGACGTGCGGCATGTGATGCAACCACCATTCGGCGTGAACTTTACTGAGTTTGAGAGGATGTTCAGAATAATTTGTTTCAACACCCGTTGATCTGAAGAGAATCTTGGTAAATCCTCACTTGTCTCAATGTTTAATTGGATGTTTTTATCAAGAGCCTGTTTGTTGATAAATCGCAAGCTTGAAAGCAGGATTTCATTAAGGTCCACTTCTTCGATTATCAAATCCCACTGACCTGCCTCAATTCTTGCCAGGTCCAGTATTTCATTGATGAGGCTTAGAAGGTGATCCCCCGCTGCATTTATATCGCTGGTATAATTGAGATATTTGTCATTCCCCATCGGGCCAAAAAGTTGATTTCTCATGATGTCAGAGAAGCCGATAATGGCATTGAGGGGCGTTCTTAATTCATGGCTCATGTTGGTCAGAAACTCAGATTTTGCCTTATCAGATTCTATCGCTCCACGGGCTGTTTGGGCTGCCAAACTGACACGCTTGAGAAAGAAATAGGCAATGATGGCCATAGAAATAAAAACAACGAAAATGCCGGAAATCATGAAGGGCAAGGTTCGGTCCCCTAAGCGTTCTGGCGTCCATGTAAGAGTTGCAATATGGTGATTGTCTGGTGACAGCAAACGCAGAGAAGCCGCTGGCTCAAGGGTTAAATTCCTAAGAACTTTAGCGTCTGAGAGCAAAAAATTTTCAGACAAATCAGCGAGAAACTTATCGTCTAAGCGCTGGGTCAAAAGGAGAATTGAGCTTGTTTGCTGGTTAAAGCGATCCTCTCCTCGCACTTGATAATCTGTGAAGACGGAGGCGACCGCTAAATGAATGCCTGTATTGTCAACAAGGTATCCTAAATGTGCAGAAGGGTCGGCTGTAGGGTCTCCCGAACGGGCCCGTTCAAGCAAAATTTCCAAACCTCCTGAAAAGCGAGACAAGGGATTATCTTGTTGTCTTATACCGTCAATTTGAGCGTAGATCGGGGCGTCATTTGCATCCAGCGCGTATGAGGATGTAATACCTTCGGCCTCATTTAAATATAGGCCAATATTCAAGTCGGCCCAATCTAGATTAGGTTTTTTAACAATATTCTCAACCGCTTGATCCCAAAAACTATAGTCTCGTATCAAGGTTGCCAAATCCCGGTTTTGTCCCTTTAATACAGCATCCGCTAAATGGATTGAAGACTGTATGGAGTTTTGGTTCTGTGTGTGAATGGAAAAGAAGACGAGTGCGCTGATCGACAAAAAGCTAAAGGAAAGCAGGGCCCAAAAAGGCACTGCCAATTTGGTATAAACGTCCTCTATACTTGCCAAGGCACTTGCCATTTCGCACCTCACCTACTTAATAATTTTTAAATAAAAGGTTTAGATACAGGGTTTAAAGTTCGCGTAAATACTTAAATATTATAATTAATGTATATATAGGAAAACCATATATTCAATTATCTGGTAGATCCACACAATAATCACACCTTACGCTTAATGATTGAAAGAGACAAAATACGTCGATGATGTTGGAAACGGTGTTCTATTCAAAACCTCTGGCTTGTTTTTTCCCAAAGGCCTCGCGCCAGCTTTCAGAAATGACCATAGACTCTGCCAATTCTTTAGCGTCGTTCGAGCTGAGCTTTTTATCAAATCGAGCCTTGATGAGGCGGTCGAGGGTCCAATCTGGATGTACCCTTTCAATCAGGCGCACTCTATCGCCTGCTTGGACACTTCCGGTTTCAAGTACCCGGTAATACCACCCAGTTCGTGCGGTCTGTTGAAAGGCGGCAACCATCTGAGGGATGTTTGTATGAGCATTAAGTTTCCAACATGGCTGACGTCCCTGACAAATCTGCACCGTTGCAGAACCCATGGTCAGAGTATCGCCAAGACAAAGGTTTTGCTCGTTTAGTCCCAAAGTTGCAATATTCTCACCAAAGCAACCGGGTATGAATTTTTCGGCATGGTCGGGAAAAGCCTGACGCCAGTAATCCATATTCTCGGAGGCATAATGATGGATCGCTTTTTCGGGGCCACCGTGAACTTTAAGATCAGCCTGACTGTCCTCTAGAAATCCATTCTTCTCCAACCGTAACACGGCATCAGTTGAGTGTTTACCAATGGCTGACGGAGCCTTGTTAGGCCATCTATTTTCGATCTTGCCTACAAACACAGAGGTGATTTTGGCTGATAGATCAGGAGTGGTATTCATTAGGCTACCTCGGAATGTTCATGGCAAATCTGTTTGGCGTCGGCAGGGGAGAGGGGCTCGCTTAGCAGATTGCAAAACCCACCTAGACTTTCTTTGCGGTAATGCTTGCATGTGCCACAAACCCCAAAGGCTCTTTGCCCATTTTGCTTCAAAGCGCTGCGCAACAGCGCTTCAAGTCCTGCCAGCAAGGGGGTGGTTTCACCATTCGTCATTTGCGACAGGGCATCTTCTATCGTGCTGGTTTTCTGAAACAACGCTTCTCCCTTCGTGGTCATCGAATAAGAAATTGACCTCTTGTCTTGATCAGAACGGATTTCAGAGATGAGTTCTTTTCGGGCAAGAGCTTTGAGCGTTTGGGAAACGGTCCCACGCGTTGCAGTCATGAAATCGGCAACCTGGGATGGGGAACGCGAAAATCTGTTGGCCCGGGCCAAATACGATAAAGCTGTCCACTGGGTAGGATTAATATCCTCTTCCCAGTCATTTGCCGCGCTAAGACGGCCCAGCCGGTCGATCAGTTCTTTTATGCGCCTTTGTGTGTTTGCGTTCATGCAAATATAATAGCGAGTCGAAATTATATTTGCAATATTTGATTTTTCAATTTATTAGTAGCGAGTCGCTATTATATGAACGGAAAACCCATCACAATGAAAACTCTATTCCTCGCAACAACAACGTTACTCGTAGGTGTCAGCTCCGTAATTGCAGATACCAACCATAAATCCAATGCCATCCATCAAGAGGGTGCTGTGATGTCTGCTGCCGACAATACGAAAGTTGCGGCCTTTGATATTCTGGCAGCCCATGTGCACCGTAAGGGTCGTACGGTTACGTTCCACATGACGGTAAACGGTGAAGCGGGGTCTGAAAAACCAGCGCCTGTAGGGTCTCTTGGAGGCGCGACCGTGCTTTCTTATGTTTGGCCAACCTCTCTTGACCCTTCAACGGTTGGATTTGAAAGCGAGACGGGAATTCTGTCACTCGCCGCAACGAGCCATCCTGATTTCGATGATACTCCGTTGTACGATGAAGACGGCGATGGTGATCCTTTAAATGACGGCGCTAAGTGGCACAGCCATTGGATCGTGCTGACACCAACAAAGGAATGTGGGGAGGGGGCCTTGGGTGTCCGGGATATACCAAAGGGTGAGACGCCTGCCATGCCAAAAACGTGGCCTGGTCTTCCGATTTTTATCGACAGCCCGGCATTCACGCCGTCGTTTCAAGGCCCGGAGATAAAGATCAATGTCTCTTTTGCCGATGCCGAGGCAATCGTTGGTGCCTCATATGACGGCGTTACTTCTGCGCTAATGGTGAACGCGGATGTTCACGCGCCACTGCTGTGCGTGACAGATGTTTTTGATATTGCATCGGGTGATCTAAGTCTTCCCGGTAAAGTAAAATAATTCCTCATCCAAATATACAGTGACTGGGTGCTGACACCCAGTCACTGTGAAACTTCCCTCACCCAATACTCACGCACCGTAATCTAATGAACGGCATCTCGTTTGAAGTCGTCATTGAAATTTGATACAGTCATGATAGCCTCTTGGTCTCTCTGTAGGGAAGATGGTGTTTACTAACCAGGGGCTATTCACCGCGCAACGGCACTCTTGATTACATAGTCGGGAAGTATATATTGGAAATGGAGAAACAGGATAGCCGAATTAGTTCGCATTCTATTAGTCTCAGTTATCCTGACAGACATTCGCTGATTGTTTGTTGTAATTTAGTTGGGGTGTTTAATGCCTTTCGATTATTGGATCGATACAAAGCAAAAGCTTATCCATGTTATTGGTCATGGAAAATTAACAGATGATAATCTTGCATCCTATGTGCATAATCTGAAACACGACCCTAAATTTGATCCATTGTTCAATCTCTTCACAGACCTTACGCAAGTCACTGAACTTGAATTGTCTATAGAAAATATTGAAAGAAGTGCGAAAAATCCAATTTTGAGTCCAAGCTCAGAAATTATCATCGTTGCGCCAAGCGATATTACTTACGGAACGTCACGTTCGTTTATGGCTTTCAAAAGTCCTTCTTCAAGCAAAGTTCATATATTTAGAACTGTTGACGAGGCAAAAAAATATTTGAGTTTGGATTAAGGAACTTTCAAAAAGAGCGAGTTCTTCAAAAACAAACAATGGCGTTAAACTATTGCCGTGTCGGCCGTTATTCGCGACACATTTTCAAACCATTGCTGAGGCCAACCAGTATTGGAGGAAATCCAATAGACCCTAGAAATATCAACGCAATTGCTAATCATGTTGGTAATTTACGTATCCGGGGGGGAAATGCTCCCAAGGATATGATTTTAAAGCCCTTTCATAGCCAAAATCAAAGAGCTTATTCATATAAACTGGATCAAACCCTTCACTTGGTTTTTCTGTAAAGGTGGACGGAATATAGGCCAGGTTAAAGATGTTATCGTCGCGTACACAAAGCGCCAAAATCTGATACAAATCGCCAACTCCCTGCGTGCGGATGAGAGAGTCAATTGTGCGTGAGGCTATGGGTAAAAGGCTACGATCTACACCGGCATAATCTGCGTCCAGGAAGGCGTTTCTGATCACATATACATTGGGTTTGTCCGGAACTTGAAGCTTCTTTGTTATGCCCTTAAAGTCAATCGCTGCAGGATATACAAATACTTGCGATCCTGTGCCACCATCAACATGCAGTTCATCATAGGTAATACCATTGACTTCAACGGGGATAATCACTGGCGGGAAGGCTATTGGTATAGCGGCTGATGCACGTAGTACTTCCCGTATGAGATTTAGTTTTTTCGGATAGTTACTAATAGCGATTGCGCCAATATTCCATATTACCGAGCGCCCGGCGTCCAAATTCATGGTGCCAATAAACAATCGTCTGCCTCGCTTGTGTTCTCGTCCAATGGCGTCAACAAGTTCTGGCGTAATATATTGGGCAATTAGAGACTTGAGGGGGGTCGTATCGGCAAGAGAGTCGCTGAAAAGGCTGGCCAAAAACCAGCGTTTTGTCGCTATGTCACTCGTCTTTGTGGTTGTGTATACTTTCTTCAGATCGTCATCATAGTCGGACCCTAGAAAAGCAAAGGGTGCTGTCAGTGAACCCGTACTGATACCCGTTACCATGCTGAATTCTGGGCGTGTCCCAGCTGCGGTCCATCCCAATAAAAGTCCGGCACCATAGGCGCCATTCGACCCGCCACCTGAGATTGCTAAATAATTATGGGACTGTTTATACATAGCAGGGAAGTGTTTTAAGAAATCTGCCTCCGTGTAGGTTTCAAATATTTCTATAGAATATTTGGGCCATTCGTCCGCCCAGAAACGCGCATCCGGGACTCCAGGGATGCCTGCTAATTGTGTTTGAGCAGACGATAACGGATTCCGGTCCGGGATAGAAGAGCAACCCGCTAGAATTAGGGTGAACACGATAAGGGGCGCGCCGCGAAACCCGATTTTTTTAAAATATATAAACAAGAATTCGAACAGATTGATCATGCAGAAGACCCTGAAATCATGGAAGTTTTTTAATTCTTAAATCAAACGATACCAGTTAGGTTATACTAATGTAAACAAGCTAGGTAGAAGGATTGTAAAACAAGATCAGTATTATGACCTCAGAGTTGCGCAGATTTATGCCACTCGAGTTCTCATTTCAATAATGAGCGTTGAGTTAAGCAATTTGTTTCATAGGGCAAAATTTCAGAATGTTCAATTATTGGACAATTTTTTCTTCAACTGTGCGGGAAAAGAAAAACCCCTGAAAACAATTAAGTTTTCAGGGGTTTAAAATTGGCTCCTCGAGCAGGACTCGAACCTGCGACAGGCTGATTAACAGTCAGCTGCTCTACCAACTGAGCTATCGAGGAACAGTGGCCGAATGTATCGGTGCGCGGCTTATAGCAATTGCAGATTAACCTGCCAAGCCCTGATTTTCTTTTTTTTGAAAAAAAATTCAAGCTGATGTGAAAAAGGGCCTGTTTCTGCCTTTTATCAGTCTTCGCTTAAGGCCGATATTTTCTTGTCGGTGTTATACTGGCTTACAGAATAGACCGCCCAGATGGCGGCAGGGATCCAGCCGATTAAGGATATCTGCAAGATCAGGCAAAAGATTCCCTGAAAAGGTTTGCCAATAGTGAAAAAAACTAGAAACGGTAATAAGATCGCAATAA
>JBALXM010000107.1:0-7739 GCA_036960695.1 Sneathiella sp. | reverse complement strand
GGCTATTTTGAGAATATTTCGGTCGAGTAAATTTTGTAAAATTTCAGTATGATTGGTAAATATTTCTGCTGAAAAGGGTGTTTCTTGTGCCATTGTATTAACGAGAAACAGATCAGAAAATTCCAGTTCAAAAGAAAAACTACCTGCCGAGATAGAATATTTTTGCGGGGCGGATAGCGGGGTAAACATTATTTTTACTGTGGGATGTTTGATCAGCATGACGTCTCCCGCAATGATGTCCTTTACATCATCATATGCGTCGTCATCGTCATGATCGTCTTCAAAATTCTGTACGGGGCTGCTAAAATATTGGGTCAACCACTTGGTGAAATAATCCTGACCGAAAACGTCTGTCATGAACATTTTTAAATCATCAATATGGTCTGGCGCGACATGAAATGGGACGGCGGTCTCACTGAGGTTTTGACCCAAATATCGAGGAATATCGAAGTGATGTTCTTCTATATAATGACCAAATTCGATGAGCATTTCGGACAAGGATGGTCCTAAAAATCCTACGGAATAGGTGAGGGATGGCTTTAAACTGACCCCCTGATGAGCAAATCTGGGGGGAATGTAAATGACATCTCCTTCAGTGACGGTGATGTCTTCCCCTTCAAAGGAGGTTTTTAGTATTTTGAGAGGGATATCTTCGACATAATCTTCATTTTGGATGGCTTCATTTGCGACTTTCCAGCGTCTTTCACCTTTCCCTTGTACCAAGAAAACATGATAGCTGTCCGTATGAGCGCCCACTGTGCCGCCTTTTGGGGAGAAACTGACCATAATATCATCAAGCAGCCAACGGGGGCAAAAGTTGAAATATTTTAGAAGCTCCGCTGTCTCGTCATGATATCGGTCAGTATTTTGAACAAGCAAGCTCCAGTCTTCTTCGCCTAATTCTGCAAAAACCTTTTCTTTAAAAGGACCATGGTCACATGTCCAATCGCTCTGTTTTTCGCCTTTTCTGACAAGACGGGATTTAACTTCCTCTTCCATAGAAAGCCCTGCGAGATGATCTTCATCAATCAGTGTTCCTATGAACTCCTTGGGTATCATGCCACGTACGACAAAGGGCTTTTTATTCCAAAATTCTTGGAAAAATTCTTTTGCTGTTGGCAGTGTATCAAGAATAAAAGACATGGATGAAAATCTATTCACAAGTAAAAAACGATAGATAAACGTTAAGCAGAGCTGAGTAAAGAAGGTTGCCATTTGAATCCGGCGTTTGATTTTGACCTTGTCAGTATTTACAGCAGGACCATATTCATCTTGACAAAATATCGGATGTAAATGATGAGGTGTTATTGATAGCACGTTTTCTGGAAAGATTAGTCAAATGGAAATCACTGTAAATTTTTTGGACAACCTTCGGCTTGAGGCTAAGTTTGATGATTTTACGATAACGACCGATCAGCCTATTCGGTATAAAGGGGACGGAACCGCGCCAAGTCCTTTTGATTATTTTTTAGCGTCTTCCGCCCTTTGCGCCGCATATTTTGTTAAGCTTTATTGTGTGTCGCGTGATATCCCGACAGATGATATTCGGGTGTCGCAAAATAACATTATTGACCCGGAAAACAGATATAATCAAACCTTTCAAATTCAAGTCGAATTGCCATCCAGCATTTCAGAACGTGATCGGCTGGGTATTATAAGGTCGGCTGATCGCTGCACTGTGAAAAAAGTTATTCAGCAATCCCCTGAATTTAAAATTGTCCCTGTTGAAGATTTGAATGATACGCCCTTGCTGCAAGCCTATGAAGGCGATGGCAATACGATGATTGTGGGCAAAGACCTTCCTTTGGAGAAAACCATTGCCAATATGACGTCCATCCTATCGGATATTGGCATTAAAATTGAAATTGCGTCTTGGCGTAATATTGTACCAAATGTCTGGTCGCTTCATATCCGCGAAGCTGCGTCCCCTATGTGTTTTACCAACGGGAAAGGGGCGACGAGGGAAAGTGCACTTTGTTCGGCTTTGGGCGAATATATTGAACGGATGAGCTGTAATTTCTTCTATAACGATTATTATTTTGGTGAAGAAATAGCGAACAGCAAATTCGTACATTACCCCAATGAAAAATGGTTTAAAGCGGGCACAGATGATGCGTTGCCTGAGGGGCTGATGGATGAGCGATGCCTGCAACTCTATAATCCAGATAATGAATTAACGGCGTCTCACTTAATTGATACAAATTCGGGGCTTACAGAACGTGGAATATGTGCCTTGCCTTTCACGCGCAATTCAGATCAGAAAACGGTCTATTTCCCATCTAACTTGATCGAAAATCTATTTGTTAGCAATGGGATGAGTGCCGGCAATAATTTGAATGAAGCAAAGGTACAATGCCTCTCTGAAATATTTGAGCGCGCTATCAAACGACAAATTATCGAAGAAGAGATCATTCTACCCGATGTGCCAAAAGAAATTCTGGCAAAATACCCCCATATTTTGGCAGGTATAGAGGAGCTGGAAAATAAAGGCTTCCCCGTTTTGGTGAAAGATGCGTCTTTGGGAGGCAAGTTCCCTGTCATGTGTGTGACCTTAATGAACCCTAAAACAGGCGGCGTTTTTGCGTCCTTCGGTGCGCATCCGAGTTTTGAAGTGGCGATGGAACGTTCGCTTACTGAATTATTGCAAGGACGCAGTTTTGAAGGTTTAAATGACGTGCCCCCTCCGACTTTCAGTAGCGATGCGGTGAGCGAGCCGAGCAATTTTGTTGAGCATTTTATTGATTCAACCGGCGTCATTTCTTGGAAATTCTTTAGCACGAAACATGATTATGAGTTTTGCGAATGGGATTTTAGTGGCACGACGGAGGCCGAAAATGAACGTCTGATGAATATCCTCTCAGGCCTTGGAAAAGAGGTCTATGTCGCGACCTATGAAGACTTTGGTGCTACTGCTTGCAGGATATTGGTGCCAGATTATTCGGAAGTTTACCCGACAGAGGATTTGATTTGGGATAATACCAATAAAGCACTGATATTCAGGGAAGATATTTTAAACATCCATTCATTAACGAATGAAGACCTTGAAGATTTACTTGAACGTTTTGAAGACCAGCAACTGGATCATTATACTGTAATATCAAGTTTAATCGGAATAGAATTTGATGAAAATACGGTTTGGGGCAAGTTGGATATTGGTGAGCTGAAAATACTGATTTATTTAGTTTTGAGAAAATATGAAGAAGCAAAAGAGATCATTGCCGACTTCTTAAACTTTAATGACAATACAGTGGAACGTGTTTTATTTTATCGGGCATTGGGCGCGGTGCTTGATATTACAATTGATGATGATTTGGATATCGATGATTACGTACCAAACCTCAACAGAATGTTTGGCGCTGAAGTCATGAAAAATGTTGTGGGATCTGTGACGGGGGATGTCAAATTTTCCGGCTTAACAAAGACGAGCATGAAACTCGAAGGATTAGATAAACATCTGAGATTGATTGAAAGCTATAAAAAACTACATAAGGCGCGGGAATTACAACAATAGCCTTAATGAAATCTATCCTTTGGATACTGTCCGACTTATAGAAAATTGCTGCTTTTAACTCTATCAGGTAAAGCTCACGAAGTGAGTGGCTGTGGGAACGTGGACTCGAACCGATGGTAGTTAGTGTATTGAGATACAATAAATATATGTAAAAACGTGCCAGGTCTTAGAACGTATGGGGCGACCTGACACGGGGGCTAGGTTAGCGTCCAGCAAGGCTTACTACAACGCTAGATAAAATTGCCTTGCGCTACCGAATAGTTCCTAAGGAAGCAGGCAAGAGCGCAAGCTGTGTGTCATTCCCATCAGCACTGAAGAATATAAATCGGCGCCGGGTTTCAGGTCTGCACCAATAGGGTCGATCGTGGCCAACGTCGCCTTTGTCTCATTCGCGACTACAAGAGATAACTTGTTCGAGAATTGCGGTTCTCTAAAAATGCAGACGGCATCGTTCTTTTTCACTTTCTGGCGTAAATTCTTGATCCTTTTTACAGAAGCTGGGCGACTTGGATCCATGACAATCGACCCCACAGCCGTTAGGTTGTAGTGTTTTTCAAAATATTGATAGGCATCATGAAAGACAATAAACGGAATACCCTTGATCGGTAAAAGGAGGGTTTTAATCTCTTTGTCAATTGCTTCGATATTTGAAATCAAGGACAATGCATTTGCCTTATAGCGGGACCGATTTTCAGGGTGGAGCTTGGATAACTCTCGTGTAATGGCCTTTATCATGACAATTGCATTGGTTGGATCAAGCCAGATGTGAGGATCCCCTGAATTTTCTTCATCATGATGTTCTTCATCGCCGTGGAGATGGTTTGAAGATCCGTCATTTTCGGAATGGGCTGCGTGATCGTGTTTTTCCCAATCCTCGTTTTGGCGTAGCTTTAATATCGTGACGCCTTGCTGATTGACCATGGGGATTTTCTGTACTTCCTGAGGTAAATTATCGAATGCCCTGGTCAAGCTGGTCTCTAGATTATCCCCAATATAGAAGACAATTTTTGCCTTCTGCAACAAGGACATGACAGACGGTTTCAATTGATAATCATGGGGAGACGTATGGCTTTGAATAAGCAGTAGTGCTTTCCCGGTATCTCCCATGACACCCTGTACCAAAGAATGCAGGGGAGGAATGGTCACGACTACCTCTGGGGCAGGAGCGGAATGAACCTGTGATGCTAATCCTGATAATAACCAAAATGAAATGACGATTTTCTTGATTTTATTTTTCATCTGCTAGTGCCTCTTGACAGTTTTCGAATTTTAATATTGTTATGTTATAACGTTACTTAAAACGAAAGCAACATCTAATGAAACTAAAAACTCTGATACCGTCTTTGTCGCTTCTTGTGATTCCGTCCCTTGCTGTCGCCGCGGATGATCATGACCATAATCATGGTCTTAGCGAGACTGGCTTTTATGGGCATCTGGATCTTAAGATCCAGTATGATCATATCTACAAGGCCGAAGAGCCTGATGAGGAAATTGATGAAGCCTATTCGCACTCACATCTGGAACTGGGATACGGATTTGGCAACGGTATTTCTGTGAATACAAATCTTCAGCTTGAAGGAGAGCCCGCTGGTCATGATCATGGCGGCGGCGGGGTCGAGCTCGATGGCAACAACCGCTATTTTGACGATGAACCACTGCTGGTGCGATCATTGGTCGTCAATTATGACGGGGATAATTTTGGTGTATATGCCGGAAAATTTGATCCTGTGATCAGTTTTGACGAACATGTTCTACCCGGCATTTATGGTTATCAGGTCATTGATGAATATACGGTGCGTGAGAAAATTGGCCTTGGAGGTTACGGGAAGTTGAAAGCAGGAGATTTCGGTACACATCGACTTGATGTCAGTACTTTCTTTGCAGATACAACATTTCTCAGTAACTCCGTTCTTTATAAACGTGGGGATAAGGACAAGGAAGATGGCGGTGTTTCCAATACAGAAGATTTTTCATCTGTTGCCATCTCTCTTGCGGGATCAGATTTTTATTCCTTGAACAGTGATATTCCCGAAGGGCTTTCCTATCGTATCGGCTTTGCCTATCAGGCTGCGGGAGAAGGGGATGAAGAAGATGAAACGCGTTATTCCCTGTCAGGTCAGTATGAACATATTTTCACATCGGCATTGAAAGGTCGGGTTGTTGGAGAAATTGTCCGTATCGATCACTTGAACGGGGAGGGGCCTCACGATCGGATCTATTCCACCGCCGGGGCGGAGCTGAGTTATAAAAACTGGGAACTGGGGTCAACCTATACTCATATTTACAATGATAACCCGGAAGAAGCTGATGAAGCACTGGATGGAGAATTGTTTCAGGTATCCTTAAGCTATCACTTTGATGTTGGTTTATATGTGGGCGCAGGCTACCGGTATCAAGACGAAGAAGGAGAGGAAAATAAGCGGGTTGGAATGCTGGTGGGCTACTCTCTTACTTTTTAAAGCGGGTTCAAACATGTGAATGGAAGCTTAGAGGGTTCGGTGATACTGTCGGGCTTTGAAACGGTAAAGCTCAAGGATTGTTTATGCGTTGGTTCCTTATTGCCTGTTGTCTGTTTGTCACGGCTCCTTTTAAGCAGGCCGTCGCTCATCCCCATGCCTGGGCGGATGTTGTTGTCGAGATCCTGTTTGACGGTGCCGGCAGCGTAACAGGTCTGCGCCAGACCTGGTTGTTTGATGATTTCTATTCTGCCTACGCGGCTGAGGGGATGGATGATGATGGTGACGGAAAACCCGACCAGAACAAGCTGGACGAAATTCTGCGTGTGAATATGGAAAATCTCAAGGAATATGATTATTTCATGCGGGCTTGGCAGGGGGATAAAATCCTAAAGTTGCAGCCGGTAATTGACATGTCAACCCGTATGGAGGGAAACAGGATGGAAATGACTTTTGTCACGACTTTCAGCGAACCGGTATCTCAGCCCCGGGATCATTTCTCCTACTCCATCTTTGACCCAACTTACTATATTGAAATGCTGCATGCCGAAACAGAAAATCCTGTTCTGCTGGTGGGGGCGCCTGAAGGGTGTGACTATGTGCTTGTGCAGCCCAACCCGGATCCGAATGTTGTCGCGCAGGCAACGATGCTGGGTGCATCGGTGCGCGGAGAAGCTGGTCTAGGTCTCTTTTTTGCAGAACGGGTAAATCTGACATGTCCCGCCAACTAGCGTTGTTTTCTATGGCTTTCTGCTCTGCATTGTTGGGGGTGGGCCTGTCGGTATCAGATGCCGTAGCCGCACCAGCGATCACTGAACCCACCTTATGGATGGAGCTTGTGAGCTGGATTTCAATCCAACAAAGATCTCTTCATCAGGAACTGGTTGCTGCCCTCAAAATGTTGAAAAGCGAAGGCAGCATAGTTGCGGCTGGAAGCTTGATTGGGGGTAGTTTTCTGTACGGGTTATTCCATGCCGCAGGGCCAGGGCATGGCAAGGCTGTTTTAACGACCTACCTGCTGACACATCCGCACAGGGTTGGCCGGGGCGTTGGCATCGCCGTTATGGGAGCTTTATGTCAGGGAATTGTAGCGGTCATTCTGGTGTATGGGTTGATTTACTTGGCGGGTTGGCTCCCGCGGGACACAAGCGCAGCGATCAGCTGGAGCGAGCGTCTCAGTTATATTTTTGTGGCCGCAATTGGCATAATGCTGGTTTTGCGAATAATGCGAAAAACCATCAGGCAGTTTTCCCCTGGGGGGCAAGGGCGTGCGTCCCACAACCACCATGACGATGCTTGCGATGGCTGCGGACACACTCACGTACCGGATGAAAAGCAATTGGATCGGGCCGTTGGTTTTTTCTCATCATTTGGGGTTGTGCTCGCTATTGGGTTGCGGCCTTGCACCGGGGCCGTTCTGGTTCTGGTCTTTGCTAAAGCCATCGGCATACCTTACGCCGGGGTCTGCGCCGTTCTTGCCATGTCTGCCGGAACCAGTATCGCCGTTGCCGTGTTGGCTTTCCTTGCCGTAAAATTCCGGAATAAAGCTGTATCATTGATTGAAAGCAGAAGCCCGCTTTGGCGGATAGCTGCCAACGGCGTGATCCTGGCAGGGGGAGGGTTGCTCCTTGTTCTGGGAATTAGCCTGTTAAGTGCTTCCTTCTACGCAAGGCATCCGTTGGGATTGTAGGTTTTTCTTGAATGTTATTTAAACAAATCTTCTGAGATGCCACAGTGAAAGAAACAGAACGAACGCAGGAAGACTCATATCA
>JBALXM010000106.1:0-7783 GCA_036960695.1 Sneathiella sp. | reverse complement strand
TCTTAGATGAACTTTAAACAGCTAGAGACCTTTGTTTGGGTTGCGACGCTTGGTAGTTTTCGCAAAACAGCTAAAAAACTGCACACCAGTCAGCCTGCTGTTTCTTCGCGTATTGCTTCACTTGAAGGGTCGCTGGGTGTAGAGCTTTTTTCACGTCATGCAGGTAAATTTGAGCTAACGACAAAAGGCGTTGAACTGCTGCCTTATGCACAAAAAATGCTTATAATGGCAGATCGTTTTAAGGAAAGAGCCTGCGAAGCGACTTCTCTGTCAGGCGTTTTGCGTTTAGGGGTTTCAGAGACAATTGTCCACACATGGTTGTCAGATTTTTTACAACGTGTGCATCAAAATTTCCCGCATGTTGATATTGAGCTAACTGTCGATGTAACAGCAAATATGCGAAATGAATTGGTAAGTCGCTCATTGGAACTAGCTTTTTTAATGGGACCAATTTCTGAGTTCAGCATCCAGAATGTTGATTTATGTTCGTTCAAATTAGCTTGGGTTTGTAGTCCCGCAATAGAGCTGCCTGAAGGTATTGTCCCAATCAGTGAGATATTGTCAAAACCCGTTATAACTTATGCACGAAATACGCGACCTTTTGCTGAAGTTCAAGCACTGTCCAAAGAAGAAGATGTTGATATTTCGCGGCTGTTTTCTTCTTCTTCGTTAGCAGCATGTAAGCGTATGGCCCTCGATGGTTTGGGGATCGGCATGTTGCCGTTATCTTTAATAAGTGAAGATCTTGATCAAGGACATTTGCGTCAAATAAACAGCACCTGGTATCCTTCTGATCTCGTCTTTACAGCATCCTATCCGCGCGAACCCTATAATCCGCTTGCAGAGAAAATTGCCCAGCTTGCAGCGGAAGTCGCACAAGATTATGACAAACATTTTGATAAAAAAAAGTGATCATCTGGTAAAGAAAAATCTAGTTCGCCTTTATTGGCTTGATATGTAATGATTTTCTCATACGGAAAACAAGACAGTCAAATACACAGTTCAAAAGGTATTGCTAGATATGACCTCACGAGAGATATTGCGCACCGCTTCTCCAAAAGATGTTCGTCATGCTATCCGAGGCAACCATTTTACAGGCAATACTGCGGGGCTTGGTGGCGGCTATCTTCAAGGTAACCTCGCGATTCTTCCAGCTGAATATGCGATGGATTTTTTGCGCTTTTGCCAACGCAATCCGAAACCTTGTCCTCTCGTTGGAGTTTCAGAAACGGGAGACCCTTTATTGCCGACACTTGGTGATGATGTGGATATTCGCACTGACATTCCCCAGTACAAAATTTTCAAAGGCGGGAACCTTATTCAACAAGTGAATGATATTAAGGACCTGTGGCGTGATGACTTCGTAACGTTTGTAATAGGCTGTTCTTTCTCTTTTGAAGAGGCCTTGATAAATGAAGGTATAGCGATCCGTCATATTGATCAAAACAAAACAGTCCCAATGTATCGCACAAATATTCAAACTGTTAAGGCGGGACCGTTTAGTGGTGAAATTGTTGTATCCATGCGTTCTTTATCTATAACTAATGCCATTCGTGCGATTGAGATCACAAGTCGGTTTCCACAAGCACATGGGACACCTATTCATTTTGGTGACCCTAAGACGATCGGTATCAATGATATCCAAAAACCAGACTTTGGCGACCCAACTGATATTAAAGAGGATGAAGTCCCTGTTTTTTGGGCCTGTGGTGTTACGCCTCAAATCGCCATTCGAAATGCAAAACCTTCAATCTGTATTACCCATGCTCCCGGCCATATGTTGATCACGGATATCCGTGGTGCAGATGCAGGGAAAGGACTGCCCAATATTCAAACGAACTAAACATGATAAATTCTAGATTTCTTAATAGGGAGAGTGAAATGTTAAATAAATTGAAGATCTTAGGACTTTCTGTAGGATTAGCTGCAGCATTTGGTGTGGGTACAACAGCTGTTCAGGCAGCTGACGCACCTGTTAAAATGAGCGTTGTCGGTACATGGAATAGCATGACCAACTATAATGATCGCGAAGCCCCATTTTGGCGCGGCCTTGCCAAAGAAACTAAAGGCGGCGTTATTTCAACAATTGGGTCTTATTCTGAGTTCGGTCTCAAAGGTTTTGAAATCATGCGCATGCTAAAATCTGGCGTGTTTGATTATGCTTATGGCCTTCCAGGTTACGTTGCTGCTGAAAATGCGGTTTTTGAAAGTGGTGATCTATCTTCTGTAACCCAGGATATAGAAACAGAACGCAAAGTGGCTGAAGCTTCATTCCCCACATTGGAAAAAGCTTTTTCAAAATATTTTAATGCAAAACTTCTTCAGCTTTACCCGTTCCCAAGCCAAATTCTGTATTGCAAAAATCCTATTGCGAACATTGGAGATCTTAAAGGTAAGAAAATCCGAGTTTATGCAACATCTTTAGGTGACTTTGTAGAAGGTGTGGGCGGAACGTCAGTTACTGTTTCCTTTGGTGAAGTCATTACCGCACTTGAAAAAGGTGTGGTTGATTGTGCAATTACAGGCACCATGTCAGGCTATACGGCGAAGTGGTATCAGGCTGCAAAATATGTTTACACAATGCGTGTTGGTTGGGGCCTCGCTTTTGGGGCTATGAACATGGATAAATGGAATTCCATGTCAGCAACACAGCAAACTGATCTCAAATTACGTTTGGATAAACTCACTGACTCCATGTGGGAAGCCACTGCCAAAGAAGATGATATTGCTATCGCTTGTTTGACTAGTAAAGATTGTCCGCTTGGCAAGGATGCGCCCTTGGGTGGTATGACATTAGTCGAACCAAGTGCAGCTGATTTAAAAGTCCGAGACACAATTGCCAACGATGTTGTTCTTGCACGCTGGGCAGAACGCTGTGGTAAAGATTGTGCAGAAAACTGGAATGCGACAGTCGGTAAAGTTCTAAACATGAAAGCCGCTGCAAAATAATGCGACTTTAACTCATAGAGGGTCGGAGGCACGATCCTTCCCCCTCTCTGAGTGCTTCAGTTTCACGTTGAACAATTTTCCAACGCCTTAGAAATCTGAGAAAACAAATGATTAAGCCGCTAAATCTATTCATTCACATTATTGTACAAGTCGGCGGTTGGGCCATGCTATCGGCAGCTTTTCTGGTGACCTACGATGTTATAACGCGTAAACTGTTGAATATTTCAATTGCCGGTGCAGATGAAATATCAGGCTATGTTTTTGCGATTTCAACGGCGTGTGCTTATTCCTATGCGTTGTTAACACGTGCAAACATCAGAATTGATTTCATTTATAATAAGCTACCCGTGAAAATTCAGCGTATTCTTGATGTTTTAGGTATGCTGCTAACAGCAGGTTTCTTTGGTGTCATTTGTTTTTATGCCTTTAATTTGGTCGCTGATGCGATTGAATATGGCAGTCGCTCTATTACGCCATTACAAACACCCTTAGCGATCCCGCAAACAATTTGGTTTGCAGCCCTTTGCTTTGCCTTATTCACAGCTCTTGTCTTAACGGTCCTATCCTTCACTGCTTTGTTGAAAGGCGATCATCAGCGTGTCAACAAATTGGTTGGCGTTCCTTCATTTGATGAGGAAATTCAAACTGAACTCCATGGTGGCGAAGAAATAAGCCACTCTGAAGCCCATTCAAGTGAAAAGGACTAAACCCAATGCTTCCCATTACGCTACTTGTTCTTCTCGCGCTTATTGGATTAAGTGTTCCTGTTGCCGCCGCCCTTGGTTGGCTTGGCCTGATAATGGCTCATTTTTTCACACGTATGCCTGTTCATCGTGCCATTGGTGACATTGTCTGGACAAATTCTATTGAATTTCTTCTCGTTGCCATCCCCATGTTTGTTATGTTGGGTGAGATCTTACTTCGTTCAGGTGTTGCAACACGTATGTATGATGCCATGGCTAAATGGTTATCATGGTTGCCCGGTGGATTAATGCATTCCAATATTGGGGCTTGCGCTTTATTTGCAGCCACATCTGGTTCTAGTGTTGCAACAGCTGCAACGGTTGGAACTGTCGCAGTACCTGAAATGCATAAGCACGGCTATAACGAGCCACTTTTTTTAGGTACTATTGCAGCAGGCGGCACATTAGGTATTTTGATACCCCCTTCAATTAATCTTATTGTGTTTGGCTTGCTGACAAATACGTCTGTTTCTGAACTTTATTTGGCTGGCTTCATCCCCGGTATCTTGCTTGCAGGTCTCTTTATGGGAACTGTTGTTATCGCCTGTATCTATAAGCCTCAATGGGGTGGTGAGAAAGTAGCCTATTCTTGGTCTGAACGCTTGAATAGTTTGGTCCATCTCGCACCGCCAATTTTCATCTTCCTTGTCGTTGTAGGGTCTATTTATGCAGGATGGGCAACGCCAACAGAAGCTGCCTCCCTTGGTGTGGTTTCGGCCCTTATTCTAGCAGCCTTTCATCGTACGTTGTCTTTCAATATGATGAGAGAGGTCTTTCGCGGTACCATGCGCACAACAGCGATTATTATGTTCATAATCATTGCCGCTGTCTTCTTGAACTTCGTTCTCACTGCAATTGGTTTAACCACGCAATTAACAGATTTCATTGTCTCCCTTGGTTTATCACCTCTTGGAACACTTCTATTGATCGTCGCCTTTTACTTAATTCTTGGCTGTTTCATGGAAACTTTTTCTATGTTGATCACGACAGCAACCATCGTTACGCCGATTGTTGTCAGCATGGGATATGATCCGGTTTGGTTCGGAATATTGTTAATGGTTTTGTTAGAAACAGCATTGATAACCCCACCCATTGGGATTAACCTGTTCGTGGTGCAATCTATTCGTTCAAATGGTGTTTTGAAAGACGTGATGATAGGAGCTTTACCTTTTGTTTTCACTATGTTTGCTATGATTGCAATATTAATAGCCTATCCACAGTTGGCGCTGTGGTTGCCTAACTTATTCTATTAGAACAGGGCAGCCTAAAATTTTGCACTAACACTTAAAAACTCATATTTTAGGAATAGGATATGCTTATGGATGCTCGTGTCTTAATGATGGGTGATGCTGCCTTCACGATTGAATTTCCCAACCTAAAAGGGGTTGAGGGAGCACGTAGAGTCCGTGCGCTTCAGAGAATAGTTCAGGCTGAGATTAGTGTGGGAGCATTGGATGGAATTATTGATCTGATTTCTGCGACACGCTCCTTGTCTGTTTGTCTTGAACCCGCATATCCTAATTTTGAGGACGTCCGTGATCATGTCTTGAATTTGGCACAAATACCCTATGAAGCAGTCGCGGCAGGGCGACAAACATGGACACTCCCTGTTTGTTATCAGGGTGAATTTGCACCTGATTTGAACGATGTTTCTGAAAAATCCGGTCTAAGCCTTGATGAAGTCATTAAACTTCATAGTTCTCAAATTTATGATGTTTTACTAATTGGTTTTCTTCCCGGCTTTCCTTTTATGTCAGAGGTCCCAGAAGCTCTACGATTTGCACGCCGAACGAACCCTCGTTTGCGCGTTCCTGCAGGGTCTGTGGCCATTGCCAATGAACAGAGTGCGATTTATCCATGGGAAAGCCCCGGCGGCTGGCACCTATTAGGGAGATGTCCCGTCCCACTTTTTGATCCCTTATGGGATCGTCCCAGTTTACTCTCACCCGGTGAACAAGTTTCATTTGATCCAATCAGTAAACATGATTTTAAGTTGATTCAAAATGATTTGGCTTCGGGACGCATGTTGCTAACCTTTTTTCAAGACAAGGGGCAATAAAGTGAGTGCATGTTTGATAATATTATCTCCCGGTATGCTCTCAACTATACAAGATAAAGGCCGTTTTGGTTACGGGAGTTATGGTGTACCAAGGAGTGGTGCAATTGATCCCGTTTCTTTACGCCTAGGTAATGCGCTGGTTGGAAATGATCCATATGAGGCTGCTCTTGAATTTCGTTTCATGGGGCCTGTTGTCACAGCCGAAAACGGACCAATTCGGATCGGACTTGCGTGCGAAGCCGGAGCTGAATTAACCGACATCCAAAATAATGAAACGCTACAGATATCACCTTGGCAAACCGTCACACTAAATGAGGGGAATATATTAAAAGTTTCGGCCTTAGCTGCCGGCGCAACCGGGTATCTAACCATTGAAGGTGGCTTGAAGTTAGAACCGGTTCTTGAAAGCAGTTCAACATATGTACGTGCAAAACTAGGCGGTTTAACGGGCACCTCTATTCAAGCCAATGATGTTCTTGTGGTAAAACAACCTGCAATGCCAGGCAAGTGTGAAAGGATCATGGCTGATCCTGTGCAAATCGGTGATGGGGTATTACATGTAATCCTTGGCCCTCAAGAGGATTATTTTTCAGAAGAAGAAGTAGAAGGATTTCTCAATAAACCTTTTATAGTCAGTTCTGATGTCGATCGTATGGGTATTCGCCTTGAAGGATCAAAAATCAGTACTTTGCGAGAAAAAGGGAACGACATAATCTCTGATGGATTAGTTGTTGGCAGCATTCAAATTCCGGGAAGCGGACAACCGATTATTTTATGCTCTGACTGTCAAACTGTAGGCGGTTATCCGAAAATCGCAACGATAATTTCAGCAGATTTAAATCATTTAGGCCAGATGAGACCCGGGAGTAAAGTTCATTTTAAAAGAGTGAATTTAAACCAAGCTCAAGCCCTGTATCTAGAGATGGAAAAATCCATAGAAGCAAGCATTAACTCAATTCAAGATTATTATGGGGATGGGGCTGTTGACTTAGAGGCTCTTTACGGGGCAAATCTCATTGGTGGTGTCGTCGATGCCGAGCGAGCGAGTAATTTTCCCGGAAATTTAGAGGAACTGGTATGAGTAAGTTGATTAATCTAAATGCGGATATGGGCGAAAGCTTTGGAGCTTTTTCCATTGGCAATGATGGTGCTATGTTGGACATTGTGGGTTCTGCAAACATAGCTTGTGGCTATCATGCGGGTGACCCTATGGCAATGAATGAAACAGTAAGGCTTGCTGTTGAGAAAGGTGTGAGCATAGGCGCGCACCCATCATTCCCAGATTTACAGGGTTTTGGGCGACGCAAAATGTCCATCCCCTTAAGCGAACTTGAGGCAATGGTTATCTATCAAATAGGAGCCTTAATGGGGATTGCTACAAGCCAAGGAACGACTGTATCTCATGTTAAACCGCATGGGGCCTTAAATAATATGGCTTGTGAAGATATGGGCATGGCACAAGCCATTGCACGAGCCATCAATGTCATTTCACCTTCATTAATTCTACTTGCACCCTCAGGATCTTGTTTGTACCGCGCAGGTGTTGATCTCGGACTGCCGACGGCTGGTGAAATCTTTGCAGATCGTACATATCAAGAAGATGGAAACCTGACCCCACGCTCAAAAACCGGTGCCGTCATTCATGATCCTGAACAAAGTGCCGATCAAATAGTTTCCTTCTTAGAAACCGGACAAATAGGCAAAGGAATTGATGCCACAATTCACAGTATCTGTGTACATGGAGATAACGATAACGCTATAGCGATAGCTGAACATGTAAAAGAAAGATTGAGGCATGAGGGCTATGAACTGGTTAGCCTTCCAAAATCATTAGAGGTTTGATTTGACTTCTTTGGGGTAATAGTGGGTTTGTAGAGATGTAAGTAACCATGTCTGCTTTTAACGTTGAAGCAGGCATTCTGATGGGAACTGTTTTAAGAGTATGTATATAGCATGGTTGCATGCCCGACTTGAGCCTACATTCTAAGCACCTGATATCATTATACATTTTTTAAATGTTTGGTTGCGGGGG
>JBALXM010000015.1:50099-72567 GCA_036960695.1 Sneathiella sp. | reverse complement strand
CGTTACGCCCTCTGCCCATAATTATGACGAATGACGTCATATGCCCAGTTGAAGGCAATAGCGTAGAGGAGGAAGAAGACAACGGCGCCGATATCCAACATCAGGACAGACCAAAAATCTAGTTTCAACATCCACATCATCACGGGGAATGAGAATATGACCATTCCCAGCTCGAACCCGGCGCCGTGGCCGATACGCTTAGCAAAGCTGCGGCCAATCCTGTTGGCACCGGCAAAATGATCAAAACCTATATTATAGATAAAATTCCACGCCATGGCGATCAGGCTTAAGGAGACTGCAAGCCCTGTCATGGACAGAGGATCTTTTCCCGTAAACAACACGGCGAGCAAGGCGAGCAAAGTAAGGGCAATTACTTCAAATAACACCATGTGGAAAATACGCTCTTTGGTTTGCATTCACTAAAACTCCTGAAACATTATTGCAAATCATGATATCTGTATTTATGAGATTTAAAAGTTAATAACTATCAGTATTGGTGATATGTATAATTTAGAGCAACTTCGAATGTTTGTTGAATCTGCCGAGCTTGGGTCTTTCTCAGCTTGCGCAAGGAAGCTTGGGAAAGTGCAATCAGCGATCAGTCAGGGAATTGCCAATTTAGAGATTGATTTAAACATCCAGCTATTTGACCGAACCACCCGCAAGCCAAGCTTAACCCCCGAAGGCAAACAATTATTCACTTATGCAGAGGCTGTCCTGCGGCAAACGGAAGAGCTCAACACCGCGGTTCAGGCGGTTGAGAGAGGCGATGAAGCTATCATCCGTCTTGCTTTGGATAATGCCCTTTTTGTCCCGGCTTTAGGGAAAATTTTACAGGAATTTGGTGAGACATTCCCTGCAACGGCAATAGAGGTCATCTACACCCCCAGCACAGATGTGATCAGCCATATAAAAAAACAGAGAGCCGACCTTGGCCTCATGTTTTCTGACTTATCCTTTAAACAAGATGTTCAATTGGGCTTCATCGGCCATGTCCCCTTTCACGCGGTCTGTAATCCAGTGCACGCACTGGCTAAAATTGAAAGCGTGAATGTCAGTGATTTGATCCCCCACCGGCAATTGGTATTGCGAGGAGAGATCGCCGCCGGTTTTGACCAATTCACACGAATATCTGCAGAAATCTGGTGGGCAAATAGTTTTCATGCCATTGAAGCAATGGTCAAGCAGGGCATTGGCTGGGCCTATATACCCTGTCATTTAGTGGACGAGGCAATCAAGAACAAAGAACTTGTCCAACTTCCCTTAAGTTTTGATCATAAACCGTGGAGCCTTTCGGTCGATTTAATTCGCGCAAAAAACCAGAATATGGGAACGGCTCAAAGCTGGTTACATGAGAGACTCACTCATCTTTTAGATGCCACAGACGCATAGAACAGATTTTTGGAATAAAGAAGAATCTGTTAAATACTCCAGTCCCGTAATATAAGTATACGCCTTACTTAGTACTAATCTTCGCTTTCTTGACCAAAATCAAAGCGTAAACATAAGAGCTTTCTATATTGCAAATACCGGTAACTAAATGAAAGGGTTTTGGCAATGCATACCAAATCTGCAGCCCGCAATATTTTTTATGGTGGTTCGTTGTTTTTCTTGCTGATATTTTTCGGCCTGACAGCACATAGCCACTTCTACGCGAAGAACGTATCAACTGATGAGACAACACTTACTGAATCCGTTGTACATGGCAAAAAAATCTGGGAAGACAAATCCTGTGTCAACTGCCACACAATTCTAGGAGAAGGTGCGTATTTCGCGCCTGAACTTGGCAATGTATGGGTTCGTTTTGGCGGACTTGATGATGAAGAAGGCGCACGCGAAGCGCTTAAAGACTGGATGAAAAACCAGCCTTCCGGCATCGAAGGCCGTCGTCAAATGCCACAATTCAACCTTACTGAATCAGAGCTAGACAACCTTGTCGACTTCCTGAAATGGGTAAGTACCATTGATACAAACGGCTGGCCGCCAAACGAAGCTGGGTAAGGAGTAACGATAATGAAATACCAATCACAAAAGATTGCCATAGCCTATTTTGCGGTCGCAATGGCGTTGTTTGCCGTTCAGGTCCTTGGTGGCCTGCTCGCAGGCCTCATTTATGTCATGCCAAATTTCCTCTCTGAAGTACTACCCTTCAGCGTCGTTCGTATGGTGCATACCAATGCCCTCGTGGTTTGGCTAATCCTTGGCTTTTTCGGCGCAACCTATTACCTAGTCCCCGAAGAAGCGGAACGGGAAATTTACAGTCCCAAAATTGCCTATTTTCAGCTCATATTGCTGACAGTCGGTACGCTCGGTGCCGTTGTCACCTATGTGTTCAACCTTTTCGAAGGAAACATGTTTTTAGGCCTTCAAGGTCGTGAATTCCTGGAACAACCCATGTGGGTGAAGTTGGGTATAGTCATTGCCGCGCTGATGTTCCTGTTCAACATTTCCATGACAGTTCTGAAGGGCAAGAAAACTGCGATTACAAACGTTTTGCTCCTTGGTCTTTGGGGCATCGCAATCTTCTTCCTGTTCAGTTTTTACGTACCGGATAACCTGGTTCTCGACAAAATGTACTGGTGGTATGTTGTCCATCTTTGGGTTGAAGGTGTTTGGGAACTTGTAATGGCATCGATCCTTGCCTTCTTGCTCTTGAAACTGACCGGTGTTGACCGCGAAGTAGTGGAAAAGTGGGTATATGTTATCGTTGCCCTCGCACTGTTCTCTGGTGTTCTTGGCACAGGCCATCACTACTATTGGATTGGAACGCCTAAATACTGGACATGGATCGGTTCAATCTTTTCTGCAATGGAAGTTGTTCCTTTCTTCGCCATGGTTATTTTTGCCTTCACAATGGTGTGGAAAGGTGGCCGTAACCATCCAAATAAAGCGGCAGTTCTATGGGCCCTTGGGTCTGCTGTCATGGCTTTCTTTGGCGCTGGCGTCTGGGGTTTCTTGCATACGTTACATGGCATTAATTTTTTCACCCATGGTACGCAAATTACCGCAGCTCATGGTCACCTCGCCTTCTTTGGTGCCTATGTATCCATCAATTTGGCCATCATCACCTACGCAATGCCTTATTTGCTTAAACGGGAACCGTATAATCAGGTAATGAACATGATCAGTTTCTGGATCATGAACAGTGCGATGGCCTTCATGACGGTCGTCCTGACTTTTGCAGGTGTTATCCAAACGCATCTACAACGGGTTAATGGCGACTATTATATGGACGTGCAGGATCAACTATCGTTGTTCTACATGATGAGATTTGGTGCAGGCGCCATCTTTGTCATTGGCGCACTGCTCTTTATTTACTCAATCTTTGTGCCACGAAAAGAGCTGATCTCAGCTTCTGTTACAGCACCGGCTGAGTAAAGGATATTGATATGCTGACAAAAAACACACCACAGACGACTGAAGCGGTGCCTTTTTACCAACCTGTTGGTGATGAGTGCGCCATCTTCGAGAAGGCCTTTGAGCTTAAATTACCTTTATTGCTAAAAGGTCCGACCGGCTGCGGTAAAACGCGTTTTGTCAGCCATATGGCCGCTAAACTTGGGCTGCCACTGAATACAGTATCTTGTCATGATGATTTGGCAGCGGCCGACCTTACCGGTCGCTACCTTCTTAAAGGGGGGGAGACCGTCTGGGCAGACGGTCCCCTCACCCACGCTGTTCGCGAAGGCGGAATCTGCTACCTCGATGAAGTGGTTGAAGCCCGAAAAGACGTGACGGTGGTTATTCACCCTCTCACAGACGATCGTCGTATTCTCCCTCTCGATCGAACGGGCGAAATACTGAATGCACCAGATGATTTCATGCTCATTGTGTCCTACAATCCGGGATACCAGAATATATTAAAATCGTTAAAACCCAGCACAAGGCAGCGTTTCCTTGCACTGGAATTCGATTTTCCGCCACCACAAACTGAAACGATTATTGTCGCGCGAGAAAGCGGTCTGGATACTGAGCAATGCGCGCAACTTGTCCGACTTGCCGTTAAACTTCGCGCCCTCAAAGGTCAAGACCTTGAAGAAGGCGTATCCACCCGACTGCTCGTTTATTGCGCAACCTTGATCCATAATGGGGTTGCTACAGACCGGGCCGTAGAGGTAGCACTGATTGAACCTCTTGTGGATGATGCTGATATTAAGGCAGGCCTTAGAGACATTGTTCAAGCCATCTACGGGTGATAGCTCATGGTCGGGATCGCTAGTTTTTTTGAACCAGAAGAATTTATTGGCGCCATTTGGCACCGATTGGTCGCCGATGTAGGGCGCGAACAACATTACCCTGATGCTAGCGTCTCACTCAACGACATGCGCCGCCGCCTGGAAATATTTTTCCGTGGCATAGGCGGGCGTGCAGGCGTTGAGATAAAAGCAATCTCGGCAGAGACCGTAGATTACAGGAAGAAATTCCTAGGCCAGATTGGTCATGGATCCAGCGAGGTCACCCGCGCACGGTTTGACGGCGATCACCTCTATCTGCCTGAGACTATGGATCTATTCGATCAAAAGAACATGAATGAAGTGGCCTATAAGTGGCTAACCAGCTGGGCTGCAACCGCCGAAGAAGAAAGCCCAAAAACGGCAACTGATCCGCTGCAAACCGATATCCATTTCATCCGTTTTGCCGTCAAAATGCAGGCAAAAGTAGTCGGTCGTTTGCCGGGTATGAAGGCGGCTTATGACACCTTGTTGCCTTCTCTTATGGAAAATAGGCCAAAGCAAAAACTCCCGCCTATTGAAGCCACCGTGGAAACCGCTATCCACGCGCTTATAACGGGACGCGATCCTTCAGACACAGATACTGAAATCTGGCAGGCAATCTGCCACACAGACACCGATATTAGCGGCCTAAAAGCACCTCACGGATATAAAACCTTTTTCCCGTTTATTCTTTGGGGCGAAGTCATCCCTATAAAAACGGCACGGCCGGGCAGCAGAGGAACGCAAGAAGCAACAGACTCAAAACCCGCAGACGAGCAAGAGCAAGATCAAGAGGCGACCAAAAAGGCAAAGCGCAAAAAATCCGACCAGATTGAGAAAGACAATTCCCTGCTTCTTCACCGGTTTGAAAGCATACTATCTTGGTCCGAAATGATGAATATTAATCGCAGCATTGATGATGATGAAGAAGAGAATGCGAAAAAAGCGATCAATGATCAGGACGAAATTGGCCTAACGAACATAGCCAAAAAGGCTGCGACAAAGTTAAAATTCGATCTGGATCTTGCCCCTGAAGATGTGGTTCATGAGCAAATTGCAGCAAAGCATGTTTATCCAGAATGGGATTATCGAAAGAACATCTACCATCAGGACCATTGCCGGGTATTGGCAGCAATCGCACCAGAGATGGAACAAGGCAGTCAATGGCAACCGGATGAAGGCGCCCGCCAGCGTATTCGCGCTGTAAAAAGGCAATTTGAAGCCCTCCGCCCCAAACGAGAAACTTTCCTGCGTCAGTCCGATGGCAATGAAATAGACATGGATGCTTTGCTGCGCTCCCATTGCGATCGTCTTGCCGATGGGCAAGGATCAAACCGGATTTACAGCAACACCCGTGAAGCTGCCCGTGATTTATCAGTGAGCGTGCTAATCGACATATCCCGCTCCTCTGAAAGCTGGATTGAGGGCCGTCAGGTTCTAGAGATCTCAAGGGAAGCGCTGATGGCACTTGCCATCGGGCTATCCGCGTGCGGCGATGATAACGCCCTCTACAGCTTTTCATCGCTCAAACGGGATCGGGTTAATGTGGCGACTATCAAAGGCTTTGATGAAGCACTCGGTCCTCATATCTTCTCACGCATCGGGGCGCTTAAGCCCGGCTTCTATACCCGACTAGGTGCCGCGATCCGGCACGTAAATAAAGAGCTGACCCAGACCGCCAGCACAAAGCGATTACTGCTGGTCTTGACCGATGGAAAACCCAACGACCTTGACCATTATGAAGGACGGTATGGGGTCGAAGATACAGCCATGGCAGTGCGTGAAGCCCGCCGAGCTGGGACGTCTGTCTTTGGTATTACCATCGATAAGAAGGCGCAAAGTTACTTCCCCTACATTTTCGGACGGAACGCCTATTCAATTGCCAATAAAGCCAGTGACCTCACGCGCGCACTTCCTTTGATGTATCGGCATCTGGTAACTTGAGTCTAATTGAAGACGATAAAGCGGATGATTGGGGGCCCCTATCCGGCCTCCCCGGTAATCCTATCATGTGGATTTTAATTGCCAGCGAACTCATCGTATTTGGAGCCTTCTTTATAGGGTTCAGCCTATTACATCTAAATGAGCCGGAGCTTTTCCTTCAATCCCAAAATCAGCTTGATCGTCTGGCTGGCGGCCTCAATACAATGGTTCTTGTAACCAGCGGGTTTTGCGCGGCCTTAGCCGTTCATTACCAGCGGCAAAAGAACAGCCCGAAAACACGGCTTTGGCTTACCGGCGCAGGACTTATCGGCATTCTTTTCCTGGTCATCAAATGGATTGAATATGCGGATAAATTCTCTCACGGATTTACCCCAGACACGAACGCATTCTTTATGTGGTATTTTCTATGCACGGGCTTTCATGCCATGCATGTCATTTTTGGTATTTTTTTACTTCTTATCGTCGGGTGGAAAAATTCTGACGAGAATGTTGTTACCGGCACCGCTTTTTGGCACATGGTCGATTTGATCTGGGTGATTTTATTTCCCGTTATTTATTTGATACGGTGAGGTAAAATGAAACTGTCCTCCTATCCCTCCGTACGAACACTCTTTTGGGTGTGGCTCGTTCTGATTGCGCTTTCCGCAGGCACTTTGTTTACGGGACGCGTAACAACAGATGAAACCCTTGGTATTTGGGGGGCTGCTGCGTTATTCGCGATCACTTTTTTCAAAACAAAACTGATCCTCAATTACTACCTAGATTTAAAGGCCGCGACGGGTAATTGGAACACACTCTTTTCCAGCCTCATATTTCTGATCTTGTTAATCCTCTTCGGATTATACGGTTTGAGTATTTTCTTATAGTTTAGGGCGAAACTGCGCAGATAAGTCGCGGGTCCTTCAAACAAGAACTTCTGCTGATTTTAAGTGCTGTGGTTTTTTTTAAAATTCAGTTTTGATTTGTTCTCAGTCAATGGCAGTCACCACAACATCTCATATAAAGAAGCATAAGTTAATAAAGGGAAACGCCACTCCTCAAAGTAATAACTGTCGATTGGTATCCTTTTTTACAAGTTATTATTAGGCAACATTCCTGAATAAGTCTTGGAAAATGTCTTATACAGGCCAGCGATGTCAATCTAAAGATTGAGAAGTATGTTCTCTTTTAATGATTACAATGGCTGCCCTCTCTGCTGATTGGGAGAAAGAATAATCAGCGTATGCCATGTTTTGCTAATTAAGAAACAAATGATTTATTAAATAAAACAAAAACCTTATTGAGAACATCCAGAAGATCAACTCAATAAGGCAATGAATTCAAGAGCTAAGGTTTACTGTTATTAAAAGGGGATAAGTAAGATGGAAAATAATTTCAACGAAAAAAACGGAGTTTCCCGTAGAGGATTTCTGTCCGGTACAGCGGCAGCTGCTGGCATTAGTGCTCTCGCTGTTGAGATGGCTTCTAGCACGGCAGATGCGTCCACTAATATAGCGGCTGCAGATGTAGAAAGCCTGCCAAGAGTGACACAGGAATTAGTCGCCCCGCCCTTTTTTCCAAAACATGACCAAGTAGCCAAAGGTGGCCCAAAAGTCGTCGAAATACGCATGGTAATTGAAGAAAAAATCATGGTTTTGGATGATGAAGGCGCTGAAATCTGGGCTCTGACTTACAACGGCTCTGTTCCGGGGCCCATGGTTGTCGTTCACGAAGGCGATTACGTAGAACTCACACTGGTTAATCCGGCGGTCAATGCAATGGAACATAACATCGATTTCCATGCATCAACAGGCGCACTCGGCGGCGGCGGTTTAACCCATGTATCCCCTGGCGAAGAAACTGTTTTGCGCTTCAAAGCGACTAAAGCTGGCGTATTTGTTTATCATTGCGCACCTGGCGGGGCCATGATCCCTTATCATGTAACCCATGGCATGAACGGTGCCATAATGGTCCTACCCCGTGATGGTCTTAAAGATAAAGCAGGAAAACAGATCAAATATGATCGCGCTTATTATGTGGGCGAGCAGGATTACTACATACCCAAAGATGAAGATGATGAATATATCACTTATGAAACTGCCGGTGAAGATTATGCAGATTCAATGGAAGTCATGGCAACATTGACACCAAGTCATATCGTCTTCAACGGCGCAGTCGGTGCCTTGACAGGCGACAATGCCTTGAAAGCCAAAGTCGGCGAAACAGTGTTGATTGTTCATTCTCAAGCAAATCGCGATACGCGTCCTCACATGATTGGCGGGCATGGCGATCATGTTTGGTCAACTGGATCGTTTACGGATGATCCGCAAACAGGACTAGAGACTTGGTTTATTGCTGGCGGCGCCGCGGGTGCCGCAACCTATACTTTCTTACAACCTGGGGTCTATGCCTACGTCAATCACAACTTGATTGAGGCAGTATTGAAAGGCGCAACCGCTCACTTTGTCGTTGAAGGCACTTGGAATAACGATTTGATGAAGCAAGTAAAAAAGCCGAGCCCTATCAAATAAAAACGGCTGAATGATTTGAATTTAGTTAAAACCTTGAATGCCTGTACTCAGGCATTCAAAAATCAGGAGGTCGCAATGAAATTTACAATAGCATTATCTATACTCTCAGTAGGCACTCTATTGATTGGAACACAAGGTGCGATGGCAACGGGTGATCCCGTCGCAGGCAAAAAAGTGGCTAAAAAATGTGCTATCTGCCACACCTTAACAAAAGACGGCATTCAGAAGCTTGGTCCTAATTTGTTTGGTATTATGGACCAACCCGCTGGCAAAGTTCCAGGATACAAATATTCCGACGCAATGATGAATTCAGGACTGACGTGGACTGCCACGACATTTACTGACTTCATCACAAAGCCGAAGAAATATGTCAAAGGCACTAAAATGGGTTTCCGGGGGATAAGGAAGGCATCCCAACGGGATGACTTACTTGCTTATTTCAATACGTTGAGGGATACGCCAGTAGCGGCGGCGCCTCTAGGCAATGCCAAAAACGGCATAAAAGCTGCATCCAAATATTGTGCAGATTGCCACACGTTCGATAAAGGCGGCAAGGTAATCTATGGACCAAATTTGTTTGGCTCATATGGCAAACGGGCGGCAACGATCAAGGGGTATAGCTACTCTGCGGCTCTCATGAATTCTGGTTTGGTTTGGAATGATGTCAATCTGAACAGTTTCATGGCAAACCCCGAACAGTTCGTAAAAGGAACGATTGCCAGATTCCCAGGCCTTAAATCAGCACAATCCAGAGCCGATATTCTTGCTTATATGAAAACCTTAAAGTAACGAAGTCGCTTAGGAAGTTGAGATGAAAAAAGTGTCTAAACTATCCGTTTTTACCATTTTTTTTACAGCCCTTAGCGTTTTGACGCTAGGGGTCGTTAGCTGGAATAAGTTTGAACAACCGGCTAACACTTCGACATTGCTACCGGGGTTGGAAATGCAAAAAATCCACTCCGGTGACTATAACCTGACCATTTTGGTGCCGAGCTCCCAAGGTCGAAAATACTACTCCAAACATGCCTATATCAAGCGCCCTTATTACATTTCACGTCACGAAATCACCATTGATCAATGGAACAAATGTGTGGCGGAGGGAGGGTGCAAGAAACAAGCGAAACAACGACGTTATCAAGCCGGCGATCACCCTGTAACCCTTGTATCTTGGTATGACGCTTACAGCTTCACTCATTGGCTATCCAAAGCATCTGGTGATGCTTACCGGCTACCCACTGAGGAAGAATGGGCATATGCGGCCTTCACCGGAAAAGACGTAACCAAAGAGACCATTGAAGACCTCATTCAAGATCGTAAGATGATTCAAACCGCCACTTTTAGCAAATTTAGAAAAACCAGAACAGTCGGCGCGAACGGTCAAAATGCATGGTCAATAACAGACATGACGGGTCCTGTTTGGGAATGGACCTTAACTTGCTGGTTCTCCTCCGACGAAGAAAATAAAAGGCCGTGGACCATTGCCCAGCTCAATAATCCTGAGCTCTGCTCCAACCGCGTGGTGCAAGGGGAAGAACGTGCCCACGTCCCCTTCTTTGTCGACAAAGTTTATTCCGGCGGTTGTGGTACGGGCAGCCCCGTTGATCATATCGGGTTTCGCGTTGTCAGAGAAATCGGTACTCTGGAACGATATCTATAGTAAAGATAATAAGCCTTCACCCCGCACAACAGGAGAGTTTCGATACATCTTTCTCGAACGTTTGAGCCGCGAGCTTTAACCCTTCTACCGTTGTCAGATAGGGAAAAATCATATCTCCCAATTCGGTGAAAGTCATTTGATTGCGGATTGCCAGTGCTGCCGTTTGGATACTATCAGCCCCTTCTGGGGCCAAAATATGCGCCCCTATTATTCTTTTACTCCCAGCCTCCGCAATAAGTTTGATCAATCCTCTCGTGTCGCGGGCTGCGAGCGCACGGGGCACATGTTTTAAAGGCAGAACCGACGTGAGTACTGCGTAGCCGGATGCCTTGGCTAATGCTTCTGTATATCCGACACTCGCCACTTGCGGGTCAGTAAAAACGACAGCAGGCATCGCTATGTTATTATACTGACGGTGATCCCCAAAAAGGGCATTTTCGGCGGCGATCTTTGCGCCATAGGCGGCCATATAAACAAATTGATCTGTGCCCGTCACGTCCCCTGCGGCATACACACCGGGCCGGGATGTCCGCATATATTCGTCAACGACAATACCACCCTCATCTGTCCTATTAATATCAGCAATCCCCAATCCCAGACCTTTCGTATTTGGTGTGCGACCGGTAGCAACTATAACTTTCTCTGCCTTAATCGTGCTGTTTTTTCCATCTTGAGAAACTGCGAGTTCAACTCCTGTTTCTATGCCAAGAATTTTTTCATAAGACAGCCCTTCGTGAACCGTTATTCCTTCATCCCGAAAATAGTGTGTTAAAGCCTCACTGATCTCAGGTTCGGCGTCAGGTAATAACCGGCTTCTTGTGACAAGAATAACGTGAACACCGAAACGAGCGAACATTTGAGCGATTTCGCAGCCAATATATCCCCCGCCAATGATCAAAAGGGAGCTGGGAAGCTGTTCAAGCTCAAAGGCCGTCGTGCTTGTAAGATAGGCAACGTCCTCAATCCCAGGAATTGTAGGGATATTAGGAACAGATCCGGTGGCAATAATAATTTTACCCCCATTAATCTGGTGTCCCCCGACCAGCAAGCCGTCCTCCGTAAAATGAGCAGGACCCTCTAAGTAGGTTACGTTTTTGTATTCAGGGAGTAAGTCCAAATATTTTGCCTGACGCAAATCGGTCACCAACTCTTGTTTTTGAGCCACAACCTCTCGCCATTTCTCAAGTTTAGCTGTTGCTGCAATTCCATTGAAACGGCTGGCTGTATTCGTGTGATGAACGGCTTCCGCTGCCCTAATTAGGGTTTTTGATGGGACGCAGCCCACATTGACACATGTACCGCCGATAGTACCGTGACCGACCAGTGCGACGCGCGCGCCATTTTCGGCTGCCGTAATGGCTGCTGAAAACCCTGCCGATCCAGCGCCAATGACAACGAAGTCATAGCCCCCGTCCTCTTTGGGACTTATGTCTGCATCCCCAAAATTCTCAAATATGTCAGTCATAAGTGTCCCTTAAACCTGTGCCGCTCCCTTTTGCTGTCGCTTCTGATTTTTGACGACGGCGCAGAAAATAAGCGTAACCAAAAATGGCAATCAACGCGGTGATAGAAATGCGTATTGCGAACCGAAATTCAAGCCAGAATACGAGCCCCAGAACGGTAACAACAATAACGGAGACTATTGCTCTAGGATCCGCTCCGACTTTCCCGAAATGCCCATATAGTCCATACGCAGCGATCCCCATCGACACGTACATTAAGGGGAAAAGTGCGTAGTCAATCCAGCCTAACCAACTCGAGAGTCCCACTACCCCAAAAACGACGACAAGCAGGGGTGAGAAACAACATATCACGCCAACAAGCGTTCCAACAATCCCGGCACGAAGCGGCCCTTTGCCAGTCATTTTTCCATCCTCCAGTTCGGTAAATAAAGCCCACAAACGAAGGCAGCACTTTATTTTATATTTTACTCTTCTATTGGAAGCGCTATTCTAAGACCTGTAGTGACTACAGGTACAAGGATAAAATATGGCCCTTCACGAGAAAATAAATTTGAAAGCAACCCTGGCAATCGGCGTGCTTTCAAAAAAAACCAAGGTCAATATTGAAACCATTCGGTATTACGAACGGATTGGGGTTATGCCATCCCCTCCCAGAAGCGCCGCCGGTCACCGAATTTATGCCCCTACCCATTTAAGACGCCTGACATTTATAAAACGAAGCCGAGAGTTGGGATTTTCTCTTAATGAAATTCGAGCGCTCTTAGAATTGGTGGATGGCGGTGATTATACCTGCGATGAAATACGCGCGGCAACCCTGCTTCATAAAGAGAAAATACTAAGCAGAATAAAAGACCTTCAAAGGCTGGAGAAAACTCTCACAATAATGTCAGACAAATGCGCAGGTGATACTCTTCCTGACTGCCCTATTATCGATGCATTATATACGGAAGAAGATGGATCTTATTCAATATTAGACACAGCAGTGTAAATAAGCGAAAATTAAGAAAACTTTTTTAGTCCTTATTTTTTTGAACATGATGAGTTATATGACTTCTAATGAGCAAATCTTTTAAAATATACATACATCAAGACGTCAATTGTGTTTTTATAAAGCATTATGGTGATTTGACTCTTGAAAGTGTTTTGGACAGGTTTAAAGGCATAAAAAACCACCCTTTATATTCCCCGCCCACAAATTTTTGCGTTGAGATGTTCGACTGTGAAATTAATTTATCTGAAGATGATCTCAGAGTTATTACAGAATATGTAAACAAACGCAGCTATCTTGGACAATACAAAAATGCTGTTTTAGTCAGTTCTACCCTTAGTTACGGTATTATTCGCATGTGGCACGCGAAAACGGACACGGGTAACGTCTCGACAGAAATTTTGAACAGTAAAACTAAAGAAGATCGAACCGATCTTAGACAGCAAATGTTAAGTTGGCTCAATATCGACCCTGAATTCAAAGTCGACTTTTGGACTGACTAATACCAAATTCAGTGCAAAGAATACTCCCCGCATTGACTTTTAAAATATAGCCCCATATAAGGTAGCCAAGGGTTAAGGCCCCTGCCGCTCACGGGTTATTCCATGGTGAAGCCTTTTTAAATATTTTACGTCACCCCTGATTTTTGTCATGCGGTATGATGGTAATGTGAGCCCCATGAAGTAACCGCATCCGAACAAAGAAGGTTTGTGATGTCTAACCCTAATTCTATCCCCGAGATTTCTGTCTTAAAACAGCAGGCTGCAGATTTGCGCGCCGAGAAAAAGCAATCTGAACAGCCCATTAGCCATAGCCGAGCCTTGGAGCTGCTGGCCCATAAATATGGATTTAAAGACTGGAATTGCTTGAGAGCCGCCGCAGAAGCGCCGGGAAAAAAATGTCCTGTCTCCATTGGTCAGCGGGTAACTGGTCTCTATCTTGGGCAACCGTTTGAAGCCCTTACTAAGTCTATTGCAGAGACAGGAGCACCAGGTCGCTTCCGCGTGTCCTTTCATTTTGATGAACCGATGGACGTTGTAACATTCGACAGTTTCTCAAACTTTCGTCAACGCATCAGCTGTACGATGAACCATAAAGGTATCACGGACGAGGAAACATCTGATGGTACGCCGCATTTACAATTAAATTTGTAAATTCCAATAAAGTGACAAGGGGCTTTTCTTTACAAAGCTCCCTTGTTGCTTAATTCAACGCTAGAAACTGCAAGATCGATCGCACTTGTTGCTCTGTATCCTCTGTTGGGCTGATTTTCTGATCCACCATTAACGTGGCGAGCCCATGAACCATAGACCAAGCAGCAAGTGTTGCAGCCGCATCATCTTTCAACCGGCGGACGGCTTTATCAATGCAATCATAAGCCCGCGCCCCTTCTTTCAAGTAAGTTTCGCTCTTTGTAATATGGGATAGGGCATCTCCAAACATCAATTGAAAAAGAGCCTTATTCTCCAAAGCAAAATTGACATATACAACACCCAGTTTTGCCAGATGTTCCCTTAAATCTTCGGCCTCATTGCTTAAAGGAGCGGGCTTTTCCAGCGCGTCACTAAATCTCGAAAATCCAAAAGCTGCCACTTCAATAAGCAGCGCATTTTTATTAGCAAAGTGACTATAGGGAGCCGCTTGGCTAACCCCTGCTTTTCGTGCGATGGAACGCAGGGACATTTTCGAGGGCCCTTCCGCCTCCAAAATCTGAGCCGCGGCCTCGATTAGTGCGTCCCGCAAGCCGCCATGATGATATGTCTGTTTTTCTGCGTTCATACTCACACTCTTTACAGACATATCTTTACAGTGTTAAGTTCTAATTCTATCTTAACATTGTTAAGTTTACATAAGATATTACTGGAACTGATTTTTATTTTGGGAGGAAGAGTAAATTGGTCATAGCTGAGACGACAAAGCAGGGCACAGATTGGCGTTCTTTATTAGGGAAAACGATTGAAGAAGAGCATCATTATCAACCCGTCATTCAGGGTAAAATTCCACAAGGCTTAAATGGTGTTTTGTACCGAAATGGTCCGGGTCGGTTCGAGCGAGGGAGTAAATCCAAAAACAATCTGCTTGATGGCGATGGATTAATCCAAACCTTTCGCATTCTTGATGGAAAAGCCACTTACCAGAACCGGTTTGTCAGAACCGAAAAATTTCTGGAAGAAGAGGCCGCGGGAACATATTTAAACGAAACATGGACGACACTTGCACCGGGCGGATTTTTAAAGAATTTAGGTCCGCCAGACATCAAAAGTCAGGCAGGCATAGTCCCCCTATATCGCAATGGCAAGCTGTATGCGTTTGATGAGGTGGATTACCCCTATGCTCTGGATGGTGAGACCTTGGACACTTTTGGGCCCGAAAAAATTGGATCAGGCGCTCTCAAAAACTTTAAAGCTCATACCAAAATCGATGCTCAAAACGGTGACTGGATTTTGTTTGGTACTGAATTTGGCAAGGTGATGAAGGCGCATGTGATTATACAGGGCGGCAACGGGTCTATAAAAAACCAGTTCAGCGTAGATTTGCCGCGCAGTGCTTATATGCATGATTTTTTCGTTACCGAAAATTACGTCATCCTAAACCTGCAACCTGCAAGTCTGAATTTGTTCCCTATGATGATTGGTACCAAAAGCTTCACAGAAGCGTTGAAATGGGACTCTGATAAAGGGAATCTTCTTGTTCTTCTGAATAAAAATGGTAGTGAGAAACCGATCATAATTGAAGCCCCGACCGCCTGGATGTGGCATAGCTATAACGCCTATGAGGTCAAGGACAAGATTATTGCCGACTTTATTGGCTATGAAGAACCTGACCATTTTCTAGGAAACGACGCTACTTTTAAAACAATTATGAAGGGCAACCTGGGAACATCCAATTCCAAAGGCCGTCCGCGGCGCTACGAAATTGATCTAGTCCGCAAAACAGCGACAGAAACAATTTTGGTAAATCAGTCCTGCGAATTTCCGATTATCCACCCGACTAAAGCGAGCTACACCCATTCCAAAGGTTATGCTTCTATGGGGACTAATAATAATATTTTCCATTCGGCTATTACCAGTCTCGATTTTTCATCGGGGGTTACGGACAGTTTTGATTTTGGTGACCATATTCATGTGGGAGAGGCGGTTTTTGCACCAGACCCCGCTCATCCGACTGATGAATCCCGTGGTTGGTTGATGACTATCGGTCTTGATGGAAAAACAGGGAAAAGCTTTTTGGCTATCCTCGATGCTGGCTCCTTGTCGGATGGCCCCGTCGCGACGCTGCAGCTCAGCCATCATACGCCCTTAAGTTTCCATGGATGTTGGCGCGCTATATAAGATCGTTGCGCACTTTGGATCCCTAAAGTGCGCAACAACTAATCGTAAATACAGTCACACTGTTTATGCGTCACCCTCTTCAGAGGGGTCCAAATCCATGTAATCCTGAACGTCCAAACCCGTTTTGAAAGTTATCAAATAATCCATCGCCGCTTCCGCCTGCAAGCACATATCAGAGTCATCAGACCCCTCAACAACAAGGCTAATCATCCAGTTAAGAGAAATTTTGTCACTATCGGATAATTGAGTTGCCAGGTTCGGATTTTCAGTCGGGGCTTTGAGGCCAGTTAATAAAACGTCTCCACCAGACGCAGCATTTTCCGTAATCTCAATCCAGTTAACCGCTGCCCGGTCGCAATACCGTTTTACATCTCTTACCACAGGGCAAGTTGGATCTCCCAATACCCAGAAGTTTTTTTGAAAGGCGTAGAGGATGAAATCTTTGAGATCATAGCCCAAATCTATTAGCGTTTCTGCGTAGTCATGCTTTTCATAAAGGCAAAGAAGAGACAACAAATCGGGTTTGCATTCTTTGCTGACCGCTAACCTATACAAATCACCAGTTATAAGTTGAGGCCATCCAATATTTGGATAGATTTGGTTACTCCAAACCATATTGTTTTTACGCTCACTTTTCGGACAATATCCAAGAAAAAATTCCGCTTTTGCCGTCCACTCATCTACAGATAGAGCCTCATCCAGCGCATCATCCAACAAAACTCGATAGAGCATGCTGGTCATCAAGAATTCCGGTGCAATCGCCAAATTGGGAACGGGATAGAGCAAATCACCTGTGAGTAATGCATATAATTTGGCGTTTTCAAAAACGTGTTTCAGGCTCTGTTTATAGTCCCGACTAATCGATCCGCCAAGATGCGGGATAAGGCTTAAAATTGCAAAAAATGCAGCCCTCTCATCGCTCTGGATATACCCGGCTTCATAAATTTTGAACCTTTGAGCGGCCATAAAATCGCCGAACTCGCTCATCCCATCCTTCGCACACTCATAAGCATTTGGATCGTGAGACCACCAAAACTCTGCGTTAGGCTCTTCTCCCGGTGGATATGTTTCACTAACTTGCCATTTTAACATTTATGCCTCGTCCTTTCGCCATGTTGCCCCATACTAAAGGACGAAGGTCAAATATTCCTGTGACACCAATGAGCCGGACTAGTTTCCTAAATTGAGATTGCTAGGGAAGTTATTGAGATATTTCACGACCTCCTGAACTGCAATCAAGTCATCTAACGATTGAGAAACAATAGGGAGAACATTTGGACCATGTTCCCAAATTAATGAAGAAGTCGCGATTGGGTCTTCAGCACATAAATCAGCAGATTGCCAGACAAGCTCACCCGTCATTTTTGTCTCCTGAAAATAAGAAAATTCTGTTTGTGTGAAATGTAATATTACCCAGCCGCTTCGCGTATTTAGTCTAAAAGCTCTGGTGTATACTCCGGTAGGCTGAGCCCTTCAAAAGCGCCCAAATAAGCGTTAGCCCCGTCAACAGCCTCTCTGGGCAAATCGCCTAAACTCAATTCGTTCGATAGAGTTTTCAGGACCATTAACGCCTTATACTCTTCCCTATCTAAATGGTTATCTCGTACCTTATTTTGGTCGCTATTGACCCGATGCCAAAAAGCATGGTCCCATTCACTTGTGCTTATTGGAGGTTCCGCTTCTTTTTGCTTATCTTCAATCCAACCCACAGCACGCCTACAAAAGGGAAGAACATATTCTAGGGAAGAAGGTTTCGTCCCGCCATTTCGCCAAAAAATAGACTGAAAATTAAAGAGTAAAAAGTGGCTAAGATCATAACCCATATCTATCAAGCATTCTGCATATTCATATTCTTCAAATAGGCATAAGCACGTAAGTAGATCGGGTCTGATTGGACTACTGCCGGGAGATGGATATCGGACGTCAGTTAGAACTCTCGGCCAATTGACCGTTGAGAAGATACCTTCATTCCAGCATTGACGGTTTTTCCAGTCATCTGGGCCTGCAAATTCCATGAATAGCCGAGCTTTGTCTCGCCATTGATCGGGCTGTAAAGCGCTATTCATCGCGTCATCAAGCAATGCCCGAAACAAATTTCCCTTAATAATTTTTCTTATTTGAAAACTGAATAAACTATTGAGAATAAATTCCTCGTTCAGGGCGTCCAGATAGGATGTACAAACATCGAACAAGGATGACAGGCGATCTATCGTTTTTTTGGTTAGAGGGCCTTTCAAATCAGGAATTAAGTTCATTATCGTCATTATGGCAGCCCGTTCGCGTCCATATGAATATCCGCGATGTTCGATCCCGCGGCCCGTTCGGACCAACAGGTTTTGCCAGGGTTGATCTTCACCTTTAATGAGAATACGAGCGGCTGGGTCATGAACCCAGTTAAGAGGCATCGTCGGAACGCGTCCTATAAAGAATGTGTCGGCAACATTCCATTGCAATGACGGATGCATATTATCATCGAGTGGATCTTTAGTCATAAACTCTCCTGTTCAGTTATCAACAAAGACGATAAGGAACAGGAAAATGTGACGGGCGGTCGCACAAATATTCAGCCAATAATGCTCAAAAATTTGACCTTAGAAAACAGTATTCTTAACTTATGTGAATATTCATGAAGGATGCCATTTCTCTAATGGCGCGGCGCCCCTCTGGGACGAAATCTGCGGCAAGGTGCCATACATGCATGACATTGGGCCATATATCTAATTTTGAAGACCCACCTTGTTCGACAATTTTCTGATGGGCACGTCTGGAATCATCCAACAAAATCTCAGTGCTACCCACTTGAAACAATAAAGGTGGCAAACCGGTTAGATCACTAAATAGAGGTGAAATAAAAGGATCACTCTTTTCATTTTCTCCCGCATAGTGGCGTGAATTCCACATCAGCATACTGGGCTGGAACAACGGGTCTTTACGAATATTGAAGCTCATACTCTCTCCCGAACAAGTCAAATCAGTCCATGGAGAGATAAGGGTCACAACAGCCGGGAACGGAAGCCCTTCTTTTTTAATGGCAAGAACAAGCGCTAACGCCAGTCCCCCTCCTGCAGAATCTCCGGCGATCGCAATCTTATTTGAAGCGACACCTGTCTCTAACACATACTTATACGCCAACACGGCATCTTCAATGGCAGCAGGGTAAGGCGTTTCAGGTGCAAGACGATAATCAGGGGCAACAACAGGGCCGCCAAATTCTTTAGCTAAACGAGACGTTAAAGCGCGATATTTCTCTGGCGATCCCCAAAAATACCCCCCGCCATGAAAATACAAACAGACTTTATTCTCATCACAGTTTTTATAACGAAGCCATTCACCAGTAAGACCTTTTTCATCAAAGGAGGTGATGTTCAGTTTCTTAGGCTTCCTGAATTTCCGGCCACTTATTGAATCCAGGCCAAACCTTGCCTCCTCAACAGTTGATCCTTCTGAGTTTTGAGATTTAAAGCGCCTACGGACGGCGAAATTCAACACAAAAGATTGCCAACTCATTCCCCACCCCATTTGAGATTAATTCTCTTAATTTTATTCTACGCTACATAGTGCAGGGCACTTTTGCAAGAAATGAAGAAATTGAGGTATAGAAGATTTTTGAGCCAGCGAATTGATCGAGCCACAGTTTATGTGGCGATCCAATATTCGTCGACCAATTTATAAACGGAGAAGTTATTTAGAATTTCTTGTTCCGCTCACCGAGATCTTCTACAAAACCGGTAATCTCAGAAAGTTCTTTTGCCAGATTTTGAAGCCCTCGCCCCTTTTCCGAAAAAGACACAGCATTTTTCTCAGCGACTGTTTCTACGAGCATCTCAAGAGCTGCCAAGTTAGCCAAGTTAGCCCGATCTCCAACTGTTTTTCGGTTCAGCTGTGGTGTTTTATTAAAGTCTGCTTTCAGACCCTTTACCAATGATCCTAATTCAGCTCGCTGCATTGTCATCCATCCTAGTTTTAAGGGTATGCTCAAAGCCCACAAAAAAATTACATCTGGGGATAATACAGAGACTTCCTGAACAAATTCTTAATGGAATTATTTGTAATAAATTTATTAAAATTATAAATATTCTCGTTTTTGAAAATAAGTTCTTAATCATTTTAATTCAGTCTTCTCACCAACGAAATCATGGGAATGCACGGAAGGCATAATATATGCTCTTTATGCATTAGGGGAGAATATGCACGAAATGAATGATAGCAACCGTAGGCAGCATAAGAGAATTCTGTTATCGAATCCGACTACCATTAAAAGTGATGGCGATTCTTATTCTGGTCGCATTTTGAATATATCGGCTGGTGGCGCAGGCATTCGAATGGACGTCCGTCTTTTAGATGACACCGAACTCACTGTAAACATCGAAAATGTCGGTATGATTCCTGCCAAAGTGGTTCGGCAAATGCAAAATGGCGTCGGTGTGAAGTTTGAAATTTCTGAAGAAAAAGAAAAGCGGTTTATTGAAAAAATCACACAAATTGTCGACAAAAAACGCCTTGAAACACCAGCAGACCCATCCTGACACGTCTTATAACGATGCTTATGGACAAATTAATGAATTAGATAAAAATAGTCGTTTTCTTTTTCATCTCTTTGCCCTCTAGCACCCTCTTGAAACGAGCCGTGAATTAATAACGAGAATAAGTGGCAAGGTTACCCACCTTGCCTGCCTGCGTTAAGAACTTGCCGAGCATCTCGGTAGAATGTCTCGGCTGCTTGCCACTCTTCCCTCAATTGGTTCAGTGTTTTATTCTCAACTGTATCTGCGCTGTCGTTAGAACTCAAAAACTCTTGAAGGGATTCAAATCCTCCTTGTGCTGCGAGCTCCATGCCTTTTTTAACGTACAAATCACGCATTGATTCCACCCATTTCTCGACGTCATTTACATTCTCCTGTGTAATTTCCATGTTTTTACCTTCCAACACTTTATATTTTTGCTAATAAGTTTAATCTGAAACGTGTTATTAACCTTGCTTTCGTAATACTGAAAATTATAAATAAGTTAACTGAATTTATCTGTTTTCGAATTTCCGTTAAAATATTGGAACTTCGATTCTCCATGAACTGGGCTTAAGGTTAAACAATGACGTCGCTGACGCCACAAGAAATAATGACTATGCTTGATATGCATGGCAAATGGCTTCGAGCCCCGAAAGAGGGTAAGCAAGCTATCTTCAGACAGCAAGATTTCTCTGGTGCAAATTTTGAAGGCGCCAAACTTCAGAAATCTGTTTTGTCTGGCTGTAAGCTTTCGCGTGCGATCTTGCGATCTGCAAATTTAATTTCCGCAGATTTATTTGCTGTAGATCTCACTAAAGCTGACTTGACCAATGCTCTTCTTATACGGGCTGACCTTCGAGGCGCCGAGTTAAAAGGCGCTCGACTGAATGGCGCTAATTTACAAGAAGCTGACTTTCGCGGTGGATCCATGATCTTGGCCGGCGGAAAAACAGTGACTTTTGGCTCATCTGATCTCAGTAATTCTGAAATGAAAAATGTCATTGCAGAAAAAGCAAACCTGACTGGTGCTAACTTGTCTGGTGCTATTTTATCAAATGCAAATCTCGCTTATTCTCAACTATCAGGCGCAAATTTAAGCAATTCCCAACTGGTCAATGCAGGACTTATGGGGGCAGATATGGCAGGATGTAATCTTGCTAATTCGAATCTGAAAGGGGCTGACCTTCAAGGGGCAAATCTGGCTGGCGCGAATATAGAAGGGTGTGATTTTTCTGATGCCAATTTGCGAGGCGCTAATCTTGAAGGCATCGATCTTGGTAAAGCCAAGGCGCTTGAGACACTATCAGAAGAAGTCTCCGCTCCTAAAACGACTCCCTTGTCTCCAAGTTTGCAGTCGATTCTAGAAAAACATTTTAGTTGGGTGTCGTCAAATGGTGGCAAAGGTGAGCGCGCCGATCTTTCAAACATGGATCTATCGAACATGGATCTCAGTGATTGCGCACTAAGTGGCGCCAATATGCGCGGTGCTAATTTGAGTAAATCAAATCTTAGTGGCGCGCAGATGGTTATGACAGATATGTCTCATTGTAAAATGATAGAAATTAATTTGTCCAATTCTATCATGGAAGGCATCAATCTAACTCATAGCAACCTTAGCAAAGCCAATCTGAAGGGCGCGGTCATTACGGCTGTTGACTTAAAAGGGCCGAAAAATGAATCTATCGGTAAAAAATGGCCTGCCAATCTGGCTGCTGCGAACTTTTCAGAGGCAAACTTGAACGACGCCGACTTGACTGAAGCGAACCTAATAGACGCCAACTTTACTGGTGCAGATCTTTCAGGTGCAATCCTCGTTGGTGCTGATATTGAAGACACAAAGTTTGACGCTAAATAG
>JBALXM010000015.1:23196-49999 GCA_036960695.1 Sneathiella sp. | reverse complement strand
CCCGTCCCTTTCCCGTTATCTTTTGTCGTGTAGAAGGGTTCGAACACTTTTTTCAAGACCTCGGGCGACATGCCAGAGCCATTATCGCCAACCATAAGGCAAACATAGTGTCCTTTGGTCAGATCTTTTGAACGAACATCCTCCTTTACAGTTTTATTTTTAAGTGAAATGGTTAAGCAACCCGCATTTTCCATAGCGTCACGCGCATTAATGAATAAATTCAGGACTGCATTTGCAAATTGATCTGGGTCGACAAAACAGGTCCAGGCATTTTCTACAAAATCCTGCCGAATACTTATATTATCCCCCATACTGCTCCGCAGAATATGTTCCATTGCAATAATTTGCTTATTTAGACAAATTGGGGCGGGCGTCAACGGCTGTTTCTTTGAAAACATGAGCAGTTGGCTTGTAATATTTGCACCTGATTTCGCCGCAAAAAGGATGTTTTCCAGATATTTATTTACTTGCCCCTGCGCTTCATCAATTTCTTCGATTAATAATTCAGCATTCCCCATTATAATGGCGAGCAGATTATTAAAATCATGGGCGATCCCTCCGGTCAGATGTCCGACGACTTCCATCTTTTGAGATTGCCTCAATTGATCTTCAAGGTCTGTTCGAAAAGTAATATCCTTACCCACTCCCCGATATCCAAGGAATTCCTTCGAAGAGGAAAAAATAGGTTTACCAGATATTTGCCAACGACGTTTAGCACCATCTAAGCGCAAAAAGGTGTAGGTAAAGTCTTTAAAAGGGCGCCGTGCGTCAAGGTCTTGAATATGGTCTTGCCACATAAGCATATCTTCGTGGCATGTCACTAGATCCGTGCGGCTTAACCCTAACATTTCCGCCATTTCCATACCAGAATAGTCTTGTGCGGGATCCGATATGAAGGTGAAGCACAACTTGCTATCCGTTTCCCAATACCAGTCAGATGCGGCTTCAGCAAATCCTTTAAACCTCTCCCGACTTAGCTTTAGAGCTTCCTCTGCCTCAACGGCAAAAGTGACATCCTGCTGGATGGCAATATAATTGGATATAGTTCCATCTGCTTTTTTTACAGGAGAGACAGTTTCCTGACACCAATAGAGCTCGCCGTTTTTTCTTTTATTATAAACGGTGCCATTCCAGATATCCCCGTTCTTTATCGTTCCCCATATTTCGGCATATTTAGCAGCACTTGTCCGGCCTGAGTTTATGATTGCCGGGGTTTTTCCATAACATTCTTCCCTGCTAAATCCTGTGATGGCTGAAAATCTTGGATTAGCATACTCAATAACGCCCATAGCATCAGTGATCATGACGCCGTTGGGGGAGCTTTCAACGGCGAGCGAGAAAACTCTCAATTGTTCACTTTTCTCGCTCATTTGTTTTTCATGGAAAACAAATTTACCAATACCGCGGTGCCCTGCATACTGTCCGGAATCATTAAAGAAAGCCCGCGCTGACAGAACTAATTTCACCCGCTGCCCGTCAGTGTCAGACACAACAAAATGTAACTCGCTGAAATCTTCCCTCTCTAATAGGGAATTGTTCAGTCTCTTTATTGCAGTTCTATTCTGATGGGGCGATTCAAGAGACAAATTCTCAAAGAAATCGACAATGTTACAAACATTGTGGTTTTGACCAAGTTTATCCAGCTGTGCTTCAAGCACATCATTCGAATAGATCAGATTCTGATCTATATCCACCTTCCATAACCAATCAGATATTAAATCATGGAAGTCTTCCAACTGACTTTTTTTCTCTTTTGTCAGTAAATTCAAATTATCCCCTCAACCGGCAAATTCTTGTTGTGAGTAGCGAGCAGAAAGCCGTAATTATTATTTATTATTTCTTTATCAGAGTTACGTACCAACCCTAACAAAGTATAAACAACAAGACGAATAATTTTAAATTTAAATAAAAATAACAAGCACTTAGTTATAACTATACGCATATACCTATACAAAAAGACATAATCCTTAGGCATAGATTTTCTGAAAAGGCATAGCAATTGATGCCTATGTTTTCGAGACATCCGCAAAAGGGTTTATCCCGCAAAGGATAGAATGGGGGCTAATAAACCACATGAAACTCAACATACGTTATCTTGAGAATAGATCTTTGGCGGGAGAAAAAAGCGATTGAAATTTTCCTTCTTAGCAGAAAGAAAATGGCATCCCCTAGGAGAATCGAACTCCTCTTTCCAGGATGAAAACCTGGCGTCCTAACCGATAGACGAAGGGGACACACCGTGTCGCTGGAGGAGGATTTAAAGGTGTTCGAGGCACTTGGCAAGAGAAAAATAGAAACTTTTAACTTTTTTTTGCACAAGCCCCTGCAACGGGGCAGAAAGGCTCCTTTATCAGGAAAGCCTTATGGCGTCGTCGATGAGAATTTGAGGCGTTGTATTTCCCTTCCAAGTATTTTTTCTTATGTGGCCCGCAATATGAAAACTTGCCCCCTGGTGAGAAAGAAGCGCGTCGCCAAGCGGCGTCTCTAAACTCCTGAAACAAATACCCGTAAGACGGCCTCTATTTCCGCTCCCCGTCAAAATACAACGAACATGATTTTCACCAACAATGCTTGCCGATACAATCCGGGCATTAGTGATCACAAATCGGGGTTCGGGATTTCCCGCACCAAAGGGACCAGCCATCTCTAATTGAGAAATTAGATCTACCGTTGCCCCTTCAACGCTCAAAGCACCGTCAATGCCGATACTAGCGCCTTTAACGGCCTCCGAGACATCGTCGGACAGTCTATTATTTAGAAAATCGATAAAGGCAGGGATCTTTTCACGATCTATTGTAAGTCCTGCGGCCATTGCATGCCCACCACCTGCCACAATCAACTCTTTATGACGTGCTGCACCGATAGCAGCACCGAGGTCCACTCCGGGAACAGAACGTCCTGACCCTTTACCCAGCCCCCCATCCAAGGCAATAACGACCGTCGGCCGCTGATACGCGTCTTTTAGGCGACTGGCGACAATCCCAATCACACCGGGATGCCATCCCTCCCCGGCAACCACAAGGACTGGATCATTTCCTTTTCCCGATTTCTCTGCCATCGCCAAAGCTTCTTCAGTGACAGCTGCCTCAATGTCTTTGCGTTCCTGATTATATTGATCAAGATATTCGGCAAGCTTCTGACATTCTTCCGCATTGTCACTTGAAAGAAGCTGCGCCCCATACTCAGATTTTCCGACACGCCCGCCAGCATTAACGCGGGGGCCCAGTAAATACCCAAGATGGTAAGTCCCCGGCGCTTCATCCAGACCAGCAACATCCCCTAATGCGACAAGACCGGGGTTACCTCGCCGCGCCATCACCTTTAGTCCTTGAGACACAAAAGCTCTGTTAAGCCCTACAAGGGGAACCACATCACAAACAGTACCAAGGGCGACCAAATCCAAAAAGGCCATCAAATTGGGTGGCGTTTTATCGCCAAACCAACCGGCTTTACGCAAATCGCGGTGAATTGCGACGATAAGCAGAAAAGTAACGCCAACGGCGGCAAGATACGTAAATTCTTGAGATTCATCGTGGCGTTTCGGATTAACCACAGCAACGGCGGTCGGCAGTTTCGTCTCCGCCTGATGATGATCGACAACGACAACCTCCAAGCCAATATTTTTAGCATGGGTCAGCGCATCAAAAGACACAATACCGCAATCAACAGTGATGACCAGCGATACACCTTTTGATTTTAAATAATCAAAAGCTCCCGTATTGGGGCCGTAGCCTTCTTTCATCCTGTCGGGAATATAGATTAGAAGCGGCACCCCTAGGCTATCACAGAACCGTTTAAGCAGCCCCGAAGAGGTCGCACCATCCACATCATAATCGCCAAATACAGCAATATTTTCTTTATTCTGGATTGCCGTAATAATACGGCTAGCAGCCACATCCATATCTTTAAAACTAGATGGGTCCGGCATCATTTCACGGAGCGTGGGGGATAAATATTGCTCAGCCTCATCAAGACCGACATCACGACCAGCCAAAACCCTGCCAAGGATTTCCGGAACCCCTAATCGCTGAGACAAAGCGAGGCCCAAGCGATCATCAACCGACCGGGGCCTCCATCTTTTATCTTTGAGTGAGCATTCAACGCCTAGAAAGGCCGGGATAGATTGCTCACTCATGATATTTCCTTAATTTTAAGCGCGGTGATCGCCACGAACATACCGAATAGTGCCCGTATGAGACCGCATGACGAGAGATTCTGTCCGAACCCGTCCGCCTACTTGCCGAACACCTTTAAGCATGGAACCATCGGTTACGCCACTTGCAGCAAAGATGACGCTGCCAGAGGCCAACTCTTCAAGATTATAGGTGCGTTTCAGATCAGTAATCCCCCACTTGGCTGCGCGGGCTTTCTCATCGTCATTACGGAAGACAAGACGACCTAGCATTTGGCCACCAATACAACGAAGGGCCGCAGCTGCAAGAACACCTTCAGGTGCTCCGCCAGTTCCCACATACATGTCGATACCAGTATCAGGTGTCGCCGTAGCCATAACGCCGGCAACATCACCATCAGATATCAATGTAACGCGGGCGCCTGCCGCGCGAAGGCTTGCAATAATTTCGCTGTGACGTGGACGATCAAGAACACATGCCATCATCTGATGGACAGGAACGCCCTTGGCTTCTGCCACGGCTTTAATATTGTCACCTGCTGAAAGATCAAGATTGAGGATACCTTCAGGCAATCCACCACCAACAGCGATTTTTTCCATATACGTGTCAGGCGCGTTCAAGAAGTTACCTGATTCTGCAAAAGCGATAACGGCCAACGCATTCGGGCCCCCTTTTGCTGTCAGTGTTGTACCTTCCAAAGGATCGAGAGCGATATCAATTTTTGGACCATTGCCTGTTCCAACCTTCTCGCCGATATAAAGCATAGGCGCTTCATCCCGCTCGCCTTCGCCAATCACGATTGTCCCGTCGATATCAAGATCATTCAGCGCCGTACGCATTGCATCCACAGCCGCCTGATCAGCAGCTTTCTCGTCGCCAACGCCAATAAGGGCACAGGCAGCACGAGCCGCAGCTTCTGTCACACGTACGATTTCAAGGGTGAGTTTTCTATCTAACTTAGATATTTCAGACATTTTCTTCCATCCAACAAATAGGAAGCCGACACTTAACTCGGCTAATATAATTTATAATTTTGCAATTCTGATCATGCGCGGTGTCCCAACACTGTGATCAAATTTTTCGATTTTTGCGAGAGCCTTTACGATGGCAGCTTCCTTCACCTCATGGGTTGTCAGCACAACTGAAACCGCTTCTTCTGGTGATCTGCCTCGTTGTAGCAAACTCTCAATAGAAATTTCTTCATCCCGGAAAACAGCTGAAACATCAGCAATAACGCCCGGACGATCAAATACATTTAAGCGAATATAATAACAGCCCACATGTTCCTCTACAGCCACTTTAGGAATATCTGTCATTCTCTGAACAGGTATCCCGAATGTCGGGGAAGTACGCCCCGCCGCAATATCAACAATATCAGCAACAACTGCGGAGGCGGTAGGGCCCTCTCCCGCTCCGCGCCCTTCATAGACAGTACTGTCAACAAAGTCACCCTCTGCAACGACGGCGTTAAAAACGCCGGATACGTTGGCAATCGCCGTATCATTTCTCACCATACAAGGGTGGACACGCTGTTCGATGCCCTTATCCGTTTTACGGGCAACACCCAGAAGACGAATGCGAAAGCCAAATTCCTTGGCAAAGGCAATATCCAGTGCAGAAATTTCGCGGATGCCTTCTATATAGACGCTATCAAAGTCAACAGGCGTGCCAAAAGCAAGGCTCGTCAAAATAGCCAATTTATGGGCAGCGTCGACACCGTCGACATCGAAACTTGGATCGGCTTCGGCATAACCCAGCGCTTGGGCGTCGCTCAGAATTTTATCGAAATCGCCGCCGGTCTCTTCCATCTCGGTCAGAATGTAATTGCACGTTCCATTAAGAATTCCGTAGACGCGACTGATTGCGTTTCCAGCAAGCCCTTCGCGCATGGCTTTTACAATTGGGATACCGCCGGCAACCGCAGCTTCATAATTGAGGGAGACACCTTTACCTTCGGCAAGAGTTGCAAGTTCAGTTCCGTGGACAGCAATAAGAGCCTTATTAGCCGTCACAACAGGCTTGCCTGCCTTTAAAGCAGCCTCGCATAAGTCCTTAGCCACACCTTCACTGCCACCGATAAGTTCAACCACTAGATCCACATTAGGATCAGATACCATATCGACTGCATTGTCATACCAAGTCATACCGTCAAGGGACACACCGCGATCTTTTGTTTTGTCGCGACCAGACACAGCCGTGATTTCAAGACCCTGTCCGCATCGGTCGCTTAATAGCTGTCGGTGCTGCTCAAGGATTTTAATAACACCAACGCCAACCGTTCCTATACCTGCAACACCGATTTTCATTTTTTTAGCCACTATTTTTTTAAATTAAAAGCCGCCAGATGCTCATTCGCATCCGCCATAAATTTCTTCACATTCCGGCATGCTTGCCGAATGCGTTGTTCATTTTCAACAATAGCAATACGCACATATTTATCACCATGTTCACCAAATCCCAAGCCCGGTGCAACAGCAACATTTGCTTCTTTAAGCAACAATTTCGAAAATTCCAAACTGCCAAGGCTGGTAAACGGTTCCGGAATAGGAGCCCATGCAAACATCGTTGCCTCTGGCGATGGGATATCCCAACCGGCAGCGGCCATACCACTAATCATCACATCCCGCCGAGAACGGTACATGTCACGCGCTTCTTGCACGCACTCTTGCGGGCCGTTCAGGGCGGCGGTTGCAGCCACCTGAATGGGCGTAAATGCACCGTAATCCAAGTAAGACTTAATTCGGGTGAGCGCGCCGATCAGCTCTTTATTACCCGTCGCAAAGCCCATGCGCCAGCCCGGCATAGAATATGTTTTCGACAAGGACGTAAATTCAACGGCGATATCTTTTGCCCCTTCAACCTGAAGAATGGAAGGCGGCTTTTCATCCCCAAAATAAATCTCGGCATAGGCCAAGTCTGACAAAATATACATGTCATGCTTTTTAGCGTAATCCACGACTTTTCGATAAAAATCGAGATCCACCGTCATTGCTGTTGGATTGGACGGAAAATTTAAGATCAGGCAAGTAGGGCTCGGAATGCAATGACGCATTCCTCTCTCCAGCGCCTCAAAGAAATCAATATCGGGCCCAACTTCAAAATGACGAACCACGGCCCCAGCAATAATAAATCCGTAGGGGTGAATTGGATAACTTGGGTTCGGGGACAAGATAACGTCGCCCGGCGTCGTGATGGCCATAGCCAGATTGGCAAGGCCTTCTTTGGATCCCAAAGTTGCAATGGTTTCAGTATCTGGATCAATGTCCACGCCGAAACGGCGCTTATAATAAGCAGCATTCGCTTTACGAAGGCCTGGAATCCCACGACTTGTTGAGTATCTGTGTGTCCGTCCGTCTTGTACGGTTTCAATCAGTTTATCGACAATATGTTGTGGAGTTGGCGTATCCGGATTCCCCATACCAAGGTCGATAATATCTTCTCCTGCCGCTCGCGCCGCCGCTTTCATACGATTAACTTCTTCAAATACGTATGGGGGCAGTCGTTTGATACGGTGGAATTCGGGGTTCATAGGCCTTTTCTCTTATTGCTAATGCATGTGTGCCCGACGCTTCAAGGATCAAAAAATCCAATGAAATCATCGGGCAGGATGCGATGGTTTATTTATACGATGTTAAACTATCTTACGAGGAAGATTTCTGTGCGGCGATTTTTCGCTTCCTCACTTGGCATTGCCTCGCTCGTAATGGGCGATCTGTCGCTAACAGACTCTAGAATAACTCTATTGGAATCTGCGCCCATTTTAATCAGGCTTGCAACAACAGCGCTCGCACGTTCTTGTGACATTCTCAAATTAACGACCATATGACGATCTACTGGAAGTTCTCTTGTACGACTTGATGCATGCCCCACAACCCGGATGAACGCACCGGTTTGCTTTTGAATTTGAATGAGTTTTGCAAGTTTGTTGCGATCCCCTGCCCCAATACGGGAAGAGCCGGTTTCAAAATAAATAATGGCATCAGGCTGTGCACCCCCCAAAGCGGGTGTGCCATAGACGCCAGCTTGCCCGCCAACATTAGCACCATATCCTGCGACAACCGGGTTATTATATGTATCGCGTACGATGGGTGATACTGTAACGGCAGAAGGGCCAAGCGGCTGAGCCGGATAGGATTGGAACTGAGTGTTTGCAGGCAGGCTTGTTGTTGTCGCGGCGGATGCAGCAAGCTGTTGTCGGAAAACATTATTCACGCCAGTACCACTGATGACAGTTGTCCCAGTTCCCGGCGCAATCCTAGTATAAGCTTGTTGAGGCGTCGTTACCGGCGCCGCATTTGGCATTAATTTCACACCAGAGCTGGTTTGGGACGTTTGCGGGACTTGCCCCATGGTTGATATTTGTCCTACAGGCGGAACGGCAACGGGTGTTGGCGTTCCAACGCCCGGAATTTGAACTGGGCTTGGAATTGGAGCCGCAGCAACATTCGATGCCGGAACAGCGGAAACTGCAGGGCCGGTTGGCGCGGCAGGCACAGCTTGCGGGATCACTGGAGGTGCTTTTGGTTTAGGCATCGCCTGAGGTGTGGTATCTGCCCGCAGTTTTTCATCGGTATATTGGGCATTTTCGCGATCAGCTTTTAAGCCTTCAGTAATATCACTTGCTTCTTGAATCGAGATATTCTGGCCGGCGACATCAGGAACTGACCCTAATGCTGGATACTCATCGCTAGCATCTTCAGGTTGTTCAATTTGCGCAGGACGAGCTGGTCCGCCGCCATCTTCATCAAACCATTCTGTAGGATCAGCCCAATCTGGCGTCGAACATGCCGAAACGGCAAGTATTGCTGCCATCAGCGCCACCTTAGACACTCCGTTTTTCGCGCCTTCAAGGTCAAGTAAAGTGGAAATCTGTAATCTCACCATAATCGTCGCCCGTAACCTGCATCTTATAAGTAATGGGTTTTAAACAAAGCTGGATTCAAAAATTTTGACGAATCCCTGCCACCCCGAATTAATTCCGAACAACTTAAAGCATATAGGCGACATTTTCGCAATCCTTTCGAGAACCACGATAGAAATTGCTGAAATATTCCATTTTTTTAGTGTGTATATCGCTACATTTGTTAAAGTGATTTTAGTAAGTCAGAAACAAAACTGAACCTATAGGGACTATGGCGTTGGACAAAAAAGACTTCCACGATATGGACAATGCGTCAAACGACGCACAAGAGCTTGCCAATAATTTGATGACAATCTCGCAGAAAAGCCAGACTTTGATCAATGAATTCTATAGCAAGCAAAAAACGGGTGAATTTAACCCCGACCCTTTTAATATAGGGGGCTCTTTTCTTGATCTGGCGAAACACCTGTCAGAAGACCCTTCAAAACTCATAAATGCTCAAGCCACTCTTTGGCAGGGCTATATGGATATTTGGAAGAATATGGCCCAATCCATGGGAGATCAGGCCATGGGAGATCAGGCCAGCCCACCTAGCGGCGTAAAACCCAAAGGGGATAAGCGGTTCCGTTCGGAAGAATGGAGCAAAAATCAAGTTTTTGATTATATCAAACAAACCTACTTGCTCACGTCCAACTGGGTTAATGACACGGTCGCTGACGTTGACGGACTAGATGATAAAGAACGAAATAAGGTAAATTTTTATACCAAGCAATTTACTGATTCACTTTCTCCAACAAATTTTTTCTGGTCCAACCCAGACGTCTTAAAGCGAACAATGGAGACAAAGGGCGAGAATCTGGTTCATGGCCTGGAAAATATGCTTGAAGACCTGGAAGCGGGAAAAGGGCAGCTCAGTCCGCGTATGGTGCCAAAAGACGCTTTTGAAGTCGGCCGGAATTTAGCGATAACGCCGGGAAAAGTGATATTTCAAAATGATATGATGCAGCTCTTGCAATTCAATCCTACGACGGAAAAAGTATTCAAAAAGCCATTATTGATAACGCCCCCTTGGATCAACAAATATTATATTCTTGATTTACGGCAGGATAATTCCTTCATCAAGTGGTGTGTCGATCAGGGCTATACGGTTTTTGTGATCTCATGGGTCAATCCTGACGAAAGCCATAAAGACCGCACTTTTGAAAGTTATATGTCAGAAGGCATTCTTGCAGCCCTTGATGCAATCGAGAAATCAACGGGGGAAGCTGAGGTCACAGCCATTGGCTACTGTATTGGCGGTACCCTAATGTCCGCAACTTTGGCCTATCTCGCAGCGATTGGAGAAAAACGTATAACGGCTTGCACCTTCTTTGCAGCACAAATGGATTTTGAAGATGCGGGGGAGTTATTGCTCTTTACCGATGAAGAGCAAATCCAGATGATAGAGAAGAAAATGGACGAGGCCGGTTTTCTTGAAGGCCGCAATATGGCAACGACCTTTAATATGCTCCGCTCCAATGACTTGATCTGGTCTTTTGTTATCAATAACTATTTAATGGGCAAAGACCCACTCCCATTTGATCTACTGTTTTGGAATTCTGACACCACAAATATGCCGCCAAAGATGCATAGCTTTTATCTGCGAAATATGTATCAAAAAAACCTGCTTCAGCGCCAAGGTGGGCTCACATTAGGCGGACAAGCCATTGATTTGGCAAAAGTAACAATCCCAATTTTTGTGCAAGCCAGTAAGGAAGATCATATCACGCCTTTCAATTCTGCCTTTAAAGCCACAAAACTAATGAGTGGCCCTTCAGAATTCATGCTTGCAGGATCAGGACATATTGCCGGGGTTATTAATCACCCTAGCGCCAATAAATACCAATACTGGACCAACAGTTCTAAGAAAAAATATGTAACGGGTGATGACTGGTTTGTGGATGCCACTGAGACCCCCGGATCATGGTGGCCCCATTGGCATAAATGGTTATCGAAGAAATCCGGACCGAAGGTCGAGGCGCGAGATCCTACCAAGGGAAAATTGAAACCAATAGAGGACGCGCCAGGAACTTACGTAAAAGTCGTTGCAAAAGTGGCGGAGTAAAATTGAGCAGGGGAATTAGGTCTTTGGCCTATTCCCCTTCTTTTTTGTAGATTTGCGCTAGCTCAGCGTAATGTTTCGCGCCACTGGTGAGATTTTTTACTTCCTCATCTGACAAATCACGAAGACGTTTGGCTGGCGATCCACCCCAAAGCTGCCCCGATGGAACACGTTTATTGGGCGTAACAAGAGCACCGGCCGCAACCATCCCCCCGCTTTCCACAACAACACCGTCTAATACAGTCGTTCCCATTCCAACAAAGCTACCATTTTCCAAAGTACAGCCGTGGATAATGCAGTTGTGACCAACCAACACATCATCACCGACGATCGTGGGATGGGTCCCGTTAGAGACGTGAAGAACAGTTCCATCTTGAATGTTGCTGCGCTTACCGACCCGAATGTAATTCACATCGCCGCGCACAACACAATTAAACCAAATACTGGATTTCTCGCCAATAACAACATCACCGATCACATCTGCAGAGGGTGCGATATAGGCAGTTTCGTCGATATCGGGCGTAACGCCTTTAAATGAAATAACGTTTTTGGTCATGGATTTTCTCTTCTTTTTTTATGGGAAAAGCGGTGCCTGTTCCAGTCCTAGTGTTTCTTCGAAACCAAACATCAAGTTCATATTCTGGATAGCTTGACCGCTAGATCCTTTTACCAAATTATCAATCGCTGCAATGACAGTAGCCCGGCCTGGAATACGATCAGCAAAGGCACTTAATACAACAAGGTTAGAGCCCCGAACCATTTGCGTTTGCGCAATAGCACCCTTACCGAGCACCCGCACAAACGGCTCATCGCTAAACACTTTTGTATATTCTGCATTCAAGTCATCCGCTGTCGCGCCGCCGGCCAGTTTCACATGGCAAGTGACAAGCTCGCCCCTACTCATAGGGACAAGATGGGGGACAAAATTCACCCGAATATCATCCGCATCAACGCCTGCGGATTTCGCGATTTCTTGCTCAATTTCCGGGGCATGACGGTGCGATGCAATGCTATAGGGACTTAAACCCTCACCCGCCTCACTAAACAGGGCACTTTGCCGCAAACCGCGACCAGCACCGGTAACACCCGACTTTGCGTCTATCACCAGATCTTTAGGATCAATCAGTCCTGCTTTTACAAGAGGCTGTAATGCGAGCAACGTCGCTGTTGGATAACAGCCGGGACAAGCAACAAGGCGCGCATCTTTAATGTCTGCACGATTAAATTCCGTAAGCCCATAAGCCGCAGATTTTTGCAAATGCATTGCCCTGTGCTCATGCCCATACCATTCGGCATAGGTTTCAGGATTTCGAAGCCTGAAATCAGCAGACAGATCAATCACTTTCACTGTATCGGGTAATGTCGCAATGATTTCTTGAGTTGTCCCATGGGGTAGACCACAAAAGACCACATCCAATGACGACCAATCGGCATCGGCGACAGAAGTCATGTCCGGCAGGCCATAACCGCCAAGATGCGGATAGACCTCTTCTACAGATTGACCCGCTTTGCGATCAGCTGTGAGCAGACATAATTCAACGCCCGGATGCCGAAGCAACAGACGCATGGCCTCCGCCCCTGTATACCCACTTGCGCCCAGAATGCCGGCTTTAATTTTTTTAGTAGAATTCGTCATCGCCCTTAATAGGTTCAGTGATCTCGAACCTATCCCTTTATTACTTTATTGTGTCAGGTAGGACTTGTGATCGCCTTTTAATGCCTTATCAGCGAACCAAATCAATATATTCAAATCGAAAACTTCACGCGCTTCTTCGTCCATTCGGAGACGGTCGCGTTTTAATCCCGACAATATTTCTTTTTGGGCTTTTCGAAGAAGGGCACCCCGAACAGTTTTACGAACGTCCAACTGATCTTTCATTTCAGTCAGGAGCTCCTCTCCTGTCACTGTATGGGTATAATCCTTAATCTGCACAGTAAAAGCCCCTTCAGCATTCAATTGAATGTCGAGTTGTTCTACTGTCAAATCGTCCACATTTGTGATCGGGTAATTCATAACTTATTTTCCAAAAATGCTTCTTCTCAAGGATTGGTTTCATACACCACTTTATACGGCGGGCAAAGCCTTCTCGTAATAATACTCACTGGTCTTGCTTAAGTCTTGAAGGTCGCGCGTAACGACCCCGCCCCTATATCCACGGCGTTCATACAAACTATGGGCCTGAGTAAAACGTGTGTCTGTCCAAAGTTTGATTTTGGACATTTTTCGACCAGCGGCAGCGTTTTCTGCAAAATCGCACAGCGTTGATGCAATCCCCTGACGTCGAATAGAAGAGTTGACATAAAGATGCTTGAGTTCGCCATGATCCTCTGCTGGACTATATCCAATAGATCCCACGATCTCGTCCCCGTTTAAAGCAACCCAAAACTCACCGCCTTTTTCGGCATAGTGAGAGGCAATCGCCTTTAGTTGAGGCTCTTCGGCATCCACATCCAGAACGCATCCTTCATATTCTTTATAGCATTTCTCGATAAGCGCAATTAATTCAGCGGCATCCGCATCAATGGCAGGGCGATAAACAATTTCCATAAACAGATACACCAATACTAGATACAAATTTTGCTACAAATACGAAAAATTTAGGGGCATTTTCAATGCAGAAAATTAAATTTATATATATAAAAAATATAATATTACAATTTCGAGCTGTTTTTGAACGATTCTCCAGTTAGTTTCTTAACTTTTCGAATCACTTACATTCAAAAAAATACAAAAAAAGGCGGCCGAAGCCGCCTTTTCCATTGTGTATTCTAGGTAGTCTTAAAGAACTCTAAGTTCTTCAGCAGAAGACTTACCATTACGACCTTCAACGAGCTCGTACGAAATTTTTTGGTTTTCCTGAAGGGTAGTCAGACCGGCCCGTTCGACTGCGGAAACATGAACAAATGCATCTGCTCCGCCTGCGTCAGGCTCGATGAAACCGAATCCCTTGGTTGAGTTATACCATTTTACTGTGCCTGATGCCATTTTATAGTCTCCCGGACGTCCCCGACATCGATTATGTCAAAAATAAAGGCGCGTCCAATATGTGCAATTAGTCAATTTAGAATTATGCCATACCATGTTTAAAACTGAATGCAAATGTTTCCGTTGGGATTGAGAAAATTTTCCGACAATTGGATCTAGTGGATTTGATTGAAACTAGAAATGCCTGAAAATTAATTGCCCTACAAGTGAATTTCATGAAACTTTCTTATCCATGGCGCTTGTCAGTTTGCCGTGAAACAGATAGTTTTTCAGGTAATTCACAGGAGCCAATTTATGATCCCCGACTTACCAACAATTGCCCTTTTTCTCTCTACGGCATTTTTACTCACCATAGCCCCCGGCCCAGACATCATTTATGTTGCCATGAGAGGCATGGCCCAAGGATGGCGTGCGGGGCTCACGGCTGCACTCGGATTGGCCACAGGGATTTTCGTTCATATATCACTGGCGGCATTCGGTTTATCCGCTGTTCTTGCCTCCTCTCCCCTGCTTTTCGCTCTCATTAAATATGTGGGCGCTGCGTATATAATCTATATCGGCTGGCAGATTGCCCGATCGGGGCCAGTGTCAGTTCAATCCGATGGACAACAGCCCGCCCTTGGCAATATATTTCGCCAAACAATTTTAATGAATATTTTAAATCCCAAGGTGGCCCTATTCTTCTTGGCCTTTTTGCCACAATTTGTCGATACGACGTCCGTTCACGCGACAACGCAATTCATATTTTTCGGCATCCTGTTTCAACTTAATGCCCTTGTCGTGATGGGTTCTGTCGGATTATTTGCAGGGATTATCACAAAGAAACTGTCCTCTTCAGATTCCCAAAGCCCTTGGGTAACGCGCCTTGCCGGATCCGCTGTTATGGTTCTTGGGATGTTTATTCCGGGCAAAGAATTGATGGATTGGCTAAGTGAAGTCTGAAACGTAACATCTCGAAATTGGGTAGCACCATGCTTAAACTCACATTAATGCGACACGGTAATGCTGAATTGCCGAAAGCAGGGTCGCCGGACAAAGATCGTCGTCTTACCCATCAAGGAAAGGGCGACGTATCTGTCGGCGGCGCCTTTATTCGAGATAATGACCTTATTCCAGATTTCATTCTATGCTCTGACGCAACAAGGACACGGGAAACTCTTTCAAATTTGAAACCGTCGCTCCGGCAGGATATCCCAACGAACTATAGTAAGATCATTTATTCCTGCTCCACCGGACAATCACTTATTCATTTGCTAGAAGACCTTTTTGAAAACCATAAGCATGTCTTGCTTATTGGTCATAACCCGACGCTCCATGAAATGGCACTGATGCTGACTTTTGGCCGATCAGAGGGAACCCTTTTATATAATGAGCTTCGACATGATTTCGCCACGTCATCGATCTGTCATATTGAATTGCAAACAACAAGCTGGCAACAGGCGCATTCAGGCGGCGACCTTGTTCATTTCGTGACACCAAGGCGTTGAGATATTTCACCTTATTGCCTCTATAAAACTTTAGATAATCACCTAAATATCGAGTGACGGATCTTTCATAAAAAGCCTATTGTAGTTGAATGAAAGAAATTCAAATCTCAACTTGGTCAAGAAAAGAAGCATTTGAGCTTTTCAAAGCCTCTCCAAATCCGCATTTCAGCGTAACGGCAGACATTAATGTCACGCGACTGATTAAAGTCATCAAACCCACTGGCCTCTCCACTTTTAATGTCGTTCTTTTTGCCCTTGCAAAAGCCGCCAACAGCATCCCTGAATTCCGCGTCCGGTTTAAAGGGGATAAAGTGTATCAATATCCAGTTTGTCACCCGTCGGTCACCGTCCCGATTACTGACACTAATTTTGCCTTTTGCGAGACTGAATTTTCAGACCATTGGCCTACCTTTAATGATCGTTGCACTCAATCGATTGCTGCGGCAAAGAAACAAACCAGACTGAAAGAATCTGAGAATTGTGATCACCAGTTCTTTTTCACCTGCTCCCCGTGGTTACACTTTACGGGGATGACCCATGCCCACAATGGAGTCGATGACTGTATTCCTAGATTTGCTTGGGGGAAGTATTCTCAAAGAGGGGATGACTGGTTTATGCCTCTGAACGTACAAGTTCATCATGCTGTGACCGATGGATATCACGCCGCACAACTTTTCCTGAAAACAGAGGCAATTTTAGCAGAAGAAGAATTTATTTAATCCAAAGACACCATGGTTTGATCCAAAACTTCAACTAAATGGACCTTATCTTCTTTTGGGTAGTGTCTCTCTAAGCTCACAACGCTCGTTGTGTAAAACACAAAAAGAAGGGCTTCGTCATTTGCATTTAAGGCAGGGAAACCGACGGAATGATTTAAAAATGTTAATCCGGTTTTTGTATGTGCCTTGGTTTGTGTCAGAACACCGCAAGGCTGATCTGACATTGTTTTGAATGTCCTCAAAAGACCTTCCAATCCCATCTCTCCCCACCAAGAGAGGATACTCTCTCCCGTATAATCATGGCCGAAACGTTCCGCCAGCCCCGTCCCCATCAAACGACAATAGACATCTCCGTTTTCGCGAATTTCATAAATAGAAATGTTTGGAAGCAGAGAAGGAATGGAAGCTGGATCAAAATTAGATTTATGAGCAATCGTCCCTGGGCTGGACAGACTCCGCCAATAGGTAGCAAATTTCTCTGCTTCGGCAGTTTTCCAGTCCATAGAGTCAAATTCTGAAAAATCCATATCGCCCCCTTATTCCCTGTAGTCCCTTGCCTTAATTGCATTGTGACATAATTTATTAGCAATACAAGATCAACAACAAAGCGAAAAACAAACTACTTTTACTATAATTTGGTGCTTATTTTACTCGTATTTACAAAAAAACCCATTTTCCATGCCCATCTCCTCATTGAAATTCTAATATCCACCCCCATTACGGGAATCAATTCTATATTTTTAGTCGAATAAGACCTCACGCCTCGATTACTTGGCTCTTATCACCTCAAAATTGTCCGATATTTTCAATGACATTTTGCCGCATTGAAGCAGATCGAACTTCAGGAGTATTTACCCAACAACTAAGGCTAAAAAATTTGCATAAAGGTTAAAAAGGGCGCCCCTCTACGCTGACCCGTTTGGCATGGGTTTGTAGTTTATCCACATCGAGTGCCGCAGCCGCACATAAATCAAAATTTCAAACTTTCTGTCTCCCTTCAACTACCGACAGAGCTTTAAACTCCGTTTTTTTTGCAATTTTCATTAATTTTGAGAGACTTTGAGCGGAAGAATACCGATTTAGAGATTGAAACCCACTTAGTATTTCTATTGTAATAGATTAGAGTTTTCGAGCGAAAGAGGCTAAGGGCACCAAAAGTGATACCATCGATCCGATATTATAAATCTAGTGATGCCCCTGACTTGGCAAATATCTTTTACCGATCTGTCAGGGATATCGATGCCGCCTACTATTCTTCGGAACAGCGAGAGGCTTGGGCTTCCATAGAACCAACGGCAGAGAGAATGCACGAACGGTTTACGGATGGGCGAAGTGTATTGATTGCAGTGGACCAAGAGAACCGACCGCTTGCGTTTATAGATCTCGAAAGCAACGGCCATATTGATTTGCTCTTTTGCGCGCCAGAAGCATCCAGACAAGGTATTTCCTCTTCCTTGTATAAAAAACTGGAAGAACTTGCAGTTCTGCGGTGCATGCCTCGGCTTTATGTAGAAGCGAGCGAGGTCGCTTATCGTTTCTTTCAAAAGCAGGGTTTTAATGTCATCGCCCGGCGTGACTTTACAATCAAATCAGTGGCAATCCATAACTATGCAATGGAGAAGCAACTGTAACTTAAATCCCGCGGGGAGACATTTAGGACTAATTTAGCGCAGTGGAACGGCGACAGGGCGCATGGGCACAACTCATCCTAATTATTGGGAATACCAAGCCCGGGCCAGTTTACCCGCCCCTCTTCAATCTCTTTCATAAACCATTTATGATGACCGGACGCCAAAAGCCATTCGATCCGATCCCCGCGCCAGAAGATTTTTGTCCTCTCCACATCCTGATCTGCGATGGTAGTCAGGTATTTTTGCAAACGCATCACGTCCGCCTCGCAAATTGGCAATGTTTTCATCCGTCTCATCCAGAGTGAGAGTTTCTGGTGGCGCTCCTTGTCGATGGGAACCTTCAACGTAAAAATGGCACTTAATTGTGGGAAGAGTGCTAGGTCAGCGATAGATATCGCACCGCAAATAAAGTCATTGTCGGCAAGCGCGCTTTCCAAGGCGTCATATATCTGGCTCAAATCCTGCTGTGCTTTATTCAGCAACCCGTCCGGCATTGTGTCCGGCCTATCAGCCCAAGTCCAATAGGAGATATCTACCAAAATAGCATCTATGATTGTATCGGAGCATCGCTCCCACGCGAGCGCCTGTGCTCTTGTTTTTGGATCTTCTGGATAGACTGAATTTTGCCCGTAAGCATGTTCAAGATAGGATACGATATGAGATGAATTTATAACCGTAAAACCATCGTCAATTAACGCAGGCACTTCGGCACGATCATTTGCGTGCTCCAACTCTTCTGCATTACTTCTATTCAAGCCATCCACTGTCTCATAGTCCAAGCCTTTATGATCAAGAACTAACCGGACCTTTCGGGCAAAGGGACTAAAGGCATTATCAAAAAGTTTCATCATAGGAATGTCGCCATTTCTTTAAGATTTTTCTTAATCTGAGATTTCCGAGGAATGACGGCATCGTCGGCTGGATGGCCTGCCACAAGAATTAGAAATGCCTTTTCATTATCCGGCCTGTCACACACTTCATTGAGAAACTTCATCGGGTTTGGCGTATGGGTCAATGTAGACAGACCAGAGGAATGCAATGCGTTGATTAAAAAGCCGGTGGCAATACCAACGGACTCATTTACATAATAATTCTTGAAAGTGGATCCATCCGCCTGAACGCCATATCGTTCGGCGAAAACAACGATAAGCCACGGTGCTGTCTCTAAAAACGCCTTTTCGGTATCTGTTCCAAGTGGCGCCAAGGCATCCAGCCACTCTTGGGCTGCTTTCCCCCCGTAGAAGGCGCGCTCTTCCTCTTCTGCTGCCAGTCGAATTTGCTGTTTGATTGAATTGCTTTCAACCGCGCAAAAATGCCACGGTTGATGATTTGCCCCACTTGGTGCCGTCCCCGCAGACTGCAAACACTGTTCTATAATATGACGATCAACAGGCTTATTTGAAAATTCTCGTGTTGTATGACGTGTTTTAATGTCTTCATAAAATTGCTGGCTACGGGTCATCATTTCCGCATCAGAAAACGCCCGCCTGTCTGGTAACGGAACAGGATCGTATTTTTGCCCTGGCGTAAAAACCTTGCTCATTCTTAAGAAGCCTCCCAGCTATAGTCCAGATTTTGGACCCAACCTTACCCTTGAACAATGACAGCCCCAAGTAAAATCAGATCGAAGATTTTAGTCGCTTGCCAGATACCCTATTAGGCGCATTGTTAAGCTATCCTTTGGCACGTTAGGCGGCCAAACAGTCCAGATTTTCATATCGGGAATGCGCCATTCAGGGAATATTTCAACCATCGTACCGCGAGCAATATCTTCTGCAACAAGGAAATCAGGCGGGCTCGCGAGCCCCGCGCCATGACGGACGAATTGATACATAGCCTCTACGCTATCGACCTCAATATGAGATTTAAAATGAATACTATGCTGCACCCCATCAGGTCCGATCATATCCCGGATAGGCGGCAACATTTTCAAGCGCACCCAATCCCAGTCAGCGAGTGCCATCGGGGATTCTGGCGGCTTTTTCTGTGACAGATAGTCAGCGGAGCACACCAACTTTCGCCTCACAGCCCCAATTCTTTTGGATTTTAAACTGCTATCCTTTAGCGTCCCCGTTCGAAGGGCAAGGTCGACACCGGATGCAATCAAATCAACAGCCTCATCCGTACATCGCATTGAAACATGTACATTTGGATGGTCCTTGGAAAAAGCAGCAACTTTTGCAGTATACTCCCCTCGCAACAGCGCGGCAGGCATGGATAGGGTTATATTTCCATAGGGTGAGGCTGTATTTTCATTGAGAATGTTAAGGGCCTCCTCAGCTGCAATCACCATTTGCTTCGCGCGCTCAAAAAATCGGCGCCCCTCATCAGTCAGCGCCAGTTTTCGGGTAGACCTGTAAAGCAAAGCAACCCCATGCTTCTTCTCCAAAGCTGCAATATGATAACTTACCACCGACGGAGACAGATTGAGGGTCTCAGCCGCCGCACGAAATGAGCCAAGCTCCACAGTACGAACAAACAAGGTCATGGCCCGAAGGTCATTTATCATTCAGCGAATTTCCAGAATAATTAATTTCAATTATGGTGAATTATAGCGGAATAACATGAGCTCTACACTCTCAATTTCCCTCGAAATTGATCCGCTTTTTGTTGATTTATTCGAAATAAATGACTAGTTGAATATTATTTCGATATTAATTATAATTTTCAAATATTGTATATTTTATATCTGCCTTTCAGGCCCACCAAATCGTCAACCAAGGATATTCAAAGATGTCTTTACCAAATTTGAAAATACTAGCGCTCCTTTTCCTCGCTATGACCACCCTCCTCCCGGCCTCAACTTTTGCGGTGGAAAAACCCAAACCAGATTTTGAAGTTATTACATTGGGTGTTGGAACACCTCCCCCCTTCATGCATCGCTTTGGTCCTGCGACGCTGGTCATCGCCGGAGATCAGTATTTGTTATTTGATGCAGGCCGCGGGGTTACCCAGCGATTGTGGCAAAACAAAATTCCTCTAGGGCGGATTGATAGTTTGTTTCTCACTCACCTTCATTCGGATCATGTGGTGGGAATACCGGATTTACTCCTAACAGGCTGGCTTAAATCCCCGTTTGGTGGGCGCCGCGAAAATATGGTTGTGCGGGGACCAAAGGGCACAGAAGACATGATGAAATATATGGTCATGGCCTTTGCTGCGGATATTGACATTCGGGTCAGAGATCAAAACTTCACTAAAACAGGCGTTACGCCCGACGCAAAAAATATTACGCCAGGTCCCGTCTATAATAAAGGTGGCGTCACCGTAACGGCGATTGAGGTAAACCACGGTGCGGCTATCAAACCAGCCTATGGATATAAAATTGACTACAAGGGTCGCTCGGTCGTAATTTCTGGCGACACCAAATACTATCCTCCCCTAGCAGAGGCTGCTAAAGGCGCCGATTTATTTATTCACGCCATTGCCGCCGCCCGAAAAGAGCTTGTCGCATCAAATCCTATGTGGGGAAAAATTCTCGCTCATCATACGGAACCTGAAGATGTGGGGCGAATTTTTAGCCAAGCGAAACCAAAAATGGCAGCTCTTTATCATCTTGTTACTTTAACAAATGGAAAGATTAAACCACCGACCCCAAAAGACCTTCTTGATCGTGTAAAAACCACTTATGACGGCCCGATTACACTTAGTTCAGATTTAACCAGATATATAATTGGTGTAGATGGGGTCACCGTTATCGCGCCACAATAAAACCGCCCGCGAAGGGCGAAACCTATTCCATAAAATTTTAGAATAGTGTCTTCGGTTTATAGCATATTATCGATCAATGTCATTTGGGTTATTTATTCCTTACGTTAAGGAGAAACCCAGATGACCTTTCTGTTCGCCATGAGTATTTTTGCACTGACCATGTCTATCTCCCCGGGGCCTGTGAATATTGTCACATTTTCCTCTGGCGCGACCAATGGTATTTTAAAGACAGTCCCTTTCGTGCTAGGGGCCACCGCGGGTTTCACACTCCTTCTGTTTGTACTGGGGTTGGGAATAGCCCGCACGCTAGAAAGCTATCCGGAAGTTCTCTATATCTTGGGAAAATTGGGTGGACTCTTTATAGTTTATATGGCGTATAAAACCATAAAATCTGATGCTTCCGTCACTTTTGAGGCTCGAAAAACCCCCAAATTGGTTGAAGGAGCAATGCTGCAATGGTTAAATCCGAAAGCCTGGATTGCCTGCCTGTCTGGCGTTACAGCTTTTACAGTCGAGGGGGATATATCCAGTCTAGTGTTATTCTGTGCAGTCTATTTCATACTCTGTTTTTTCGGAGTTGGCTTTTGGGCCATTGTCGGTTCGCAAGCCAAACGTTTCCTCAACACATCTAAGCGTAGTCGCTTATTTAATGGTGGGATGGGAGGGTGTTTGGGATGCGTCGGCCTCTATATTTTGTTTTTCTGATGATTACGATATTTGATAATCTGCAACAACACAATTACGGCCAACTCGCTTAGCCTCATATACAGCCAGATCCGCGCGCTTCAAAGTAGCGCTGATTGTATCATCTGACGGCTTAATTTCTGCGACGCCAATGCTGACAGTTACAGATAATCCTTTTTTACCAAACTTTGTTTTCTCTATTTTTTGCCGTAATTTTTCAGCCGTAGTATAGGCCGCAGAGGCGGACGCGTGGGGAAGCGTTACAACAAACTCCTCTCCGCCTAACCTCCCGAATATATCCGACTGCCTTAAAGCCGATTGAATGGTTTGTGCAACAATTGCCAGCACGTCATCGCCTTTATCATGGCCATGAGTGTCATTAACGGCTTTAAAATGATCCACATCAATGACCAAAATAGATAATGGGGACGCGTAACGACAGGCAACCTTAAACTCCCGCTCCGACAGTTCTAGCAGATAGCGACGGTTATAAATTCCGGTTAAGCTATCGACCGTTGCATGCCTGCGCAACTCTCCCTCACTTATTTTCTCCGCCGTCACATCAAGATACAAACCCTCAAGAATGGTCTGCCCCAAATGGTTTTCACGAGCCCGAAAAAAGGCATGCACCCATTTAGTCGACCGGTTATGAACCGCGATACGAACAACCACATCCCGTTCTTCACATCTCCCCATGGCTTCACTTACCGCTTCATCAAAACGGTCAATATCATGGGCGACAACATAAGATCTTAAAAAATCTGGCTCTTGGCAGGCAAAGTCATAGTCTATTGAAAAAAGCTGTTCTACGCCGCGGCTTAAAAAGCTCGCTTCCTTTTCACCATCATCAGAAATTGTGACTTGATGAATAACTGCAGGCAGATTGTCAGTGAGCAACCGTAGTCTTGTTTCACTCTCCCGGCGCTCCAATGTGATATCACGAAGACGCGCTTCTCTCTCCTCTACATTGGTAACATCATGAATTTCTATGAGGCACCACCGGCCAGAATTATCTACGTTCAACGGCTTTACATAGACCGTATACAATAGTTGCCCACCATTTAAATTAAATAGTGGCATAACCAGCCCATGAAATTTATGAGTCAAAACAGAAGACATCCCCTTCCGCATTGCCTGATCAATTGCTTTTGTGAAGCGGGCTAAGAGCGTATTTTCAAACAGTGTGTCAAGTGCCTCGCCATAAGCATCTTCCCGTGAGATGCCTGAATACGAAACCATTTTTTGATTCCAAATGGCAACACGACGGTCACTATTGAGGACTATTCCACCAATTTCTGTTTTTTCAAAAATAGTATGTAAAATAGCCGAAAAACTATTTTCTTCGGTTGCTGTGTTTTTCTGAGCCATCAGTTTCATGATCATATTATTTTCTGTAGATATTGTTCAAGGGAGGTACGCAGTTTTTTAACAGACGGTAGTTCAAGCAAGAACAGGGCATAGCCATCGATCTCACTTATGTGCGTTTTAAAATTCACAGCGCAGAACAAATTGGCCCGGCTATGGTCTAATATATCATCTCCAGCGAGGAGGACATTTACTGCATCCCCTCTAATATAATGGGGAATTTCTACTTCCATTCGAAGGTGCAATATGTCTGCTATTGTAGCGATGCAGGCGTTTAGGATCACGTTGCCAACTTCAGACAACGCTTCTTGCTCCATCTCTGTCATTTCTTCATCAACCATCACGTCTTTGAGCAGTATCTTAACAAGATTAGAACTCTTCCTAATTGGAAAAATTAAAGCAGAGCGACCGCTAACCGAACCGCAAAAATCTTGAAAGACAAAAGACATTCCTTCTGGGTTCTGTGATAATAACTCCTCTGAAATGTTACATCTGGACACAAGGCGAATTTCAGGAATGGTCAGGAAAACTTCTTCATCCACCATGTCGCTCAGGCTTTTTGCGGCAACCGAAATTCCGATATTCATGATTTCAGTTAGCGCGTCGACCTGATCCTTTGACCAGCTCAAGCGGGAGAATTCATTCATGCTGTTCGGTTCCCCAAATAGCAATTTCAGAATTTTCTAAAAAATGGCCGACACTTATCTCTGATACTGGTTTGTCAACAAATGAGACGTCCAATAAAGCCGCTTGCTTCTGAATAGTGTTTTGAATATTTGCTATGCATAATGCAATAGGAACAGATCGATTTTTCTGGCGTAATTCGCCTGCAAGTTCCAACCCGGTGATATCCGGCATATGATAATCGACGATGACTATATCTTGATTATTTTCGTCGAAAGCTGTGCGTCCTTCTTCACCGTCACTGGCGACGTCAACTTTCCAGTCCCAGTTGTAATGAGAAATGGCTTTTTGCAGCATAATACGGGCAAATTTTCTATCATCCACAACAAGAACAGTGCGTTGACTATTCATCACCAATATTCCTTAACATCTCTTCTAGCCACCCGCAATTATTGTATATTAGGTATTGTTAAAATATTGTGACAATTCTCTTATTATTCCCGTACAATCAAGAAAATCAGATTATTTTCTGAATAATAATGAGCCTAATCCTTTGAAATTATTAATAATAACTAATAATTTATTTTTAATTTTTATGTACACTGAGGTTACAAAAATGGACATCTGATGATAAGAATTGAGTGGAGAGGAGGAAATTTGGCCAACAAAATCACGCCTCCGCTGGCGCATTAGAAGACAACCACTGCTTATTCTTTTTCTTAAGTAAATTAGATGTTGTGAATACCTGTATCGATATTATCAACCGGGGCCAATGGCAGGTACATTCTAATTGTGGTTCCCTCTCCAATTGCAGAACTTATATCAATATGGCCACCGGTCCTTTTGACAAAACCGTAAACCATACTAAGACCAAGTCCAGTCCCTTTTCCCTGTTCTTTCGTTGTGAAGAAGGGCTCGAACACCTTCTCTTTTATCTCATCAGTAAAACCACATCCAGTATCTTCGACACATATCATCACATGTTTCCCGGCCTTACTATTTGCATTTTCAACAGCATGCGCATCATCTAAAGTCACATTTTTAGCGTTAAGAATAATCGTACCCCCATCGGGCATAGAATCTCGCGCATTCAACGCCAAGTTCAAAATTGCATCTTCTAATTCACTCTGATCAACAGCAATAGGCCAAAGAACCGGATCAAGATCAACGTTCAAAGAAATGGAAGAAGTTAGGGACTTCAAAATCAATCCCTCCAGCCCCTTAATCAGGGTGCCCACATTCGTCTTTCTAACTTCGTGTACCTTTTTCATAGCAAACTTAAAAAGCTTTTGAGTTACTTCAGCTCCGCGAGCTGTTCCCTTCATTGCATTTTCTATGCGTTTTAGGGAGTCTTCGTCTTCAAACAAACGCCCCTTCAACAATTCCAAATTGCCATGAATGATATTCAGAATATTGTTAAAGTCGTGGGCAACCCCACTTGTCAGCTGCCCTATCGCTTCCATTGTCTGAGAATGTATAAGCTGCGTTTCCCATTCGGCCCGAACATATTCAGCTTCACGCGATCCAATAATGTCAGACGATATACCGCAAATGGCAAAGATCTTACCGTATTTATCCTTGATGGGAAATTTCACAGACAAGAACCTGCGATCACTTTTAACATTAAAGGCTCTCTCTTCGAACTCAATCGACACACCCTTTTCCAAGACCTCAATATCATTCTTTTGATAGGCGGCAGCTAAGGCATAGGGAAATAAATCAAAATCCGTTTTACCAAGATAATCCTCTTCATTCCCTCCCAATATATCAATAAACCGACGGTTAATCATTATAAGCCGCCCATCCATATCTTTCATGTAGATGGAGGCCATGATATTATCAAATATACCTTTTAAAAGCTTTTCACTCTCCCGAACTTCTTCAAATGTCTTCCTTAAAGAGACGCCTGCTCCGGTTTCATTCGAATTCCCCTGACTTTTATAAAGAAACACTCCAATGATTGGCATCAGCGCTATGGCAATTAAGAGAACCGATAATAAATAAATCTGTGTTTGAAAATAGTTTAAGCGAACGTCACCTAATCTCTCCTTTTGTAAGGAGGAATAAAGACTTAAAGATTCCACAATTTTGTAATTAATTTTGTCATACTGCTGGCTAACTAAAAGCGAATTTGCCCATTTAAGATCGGGATCCTTTTGAAGTGTATAATCCCCTTGTGCATCAGCGAATACGCCTTTGATTGCGTTGATCGCTGCAATCTCCAGCTTGATCAAAGCCAAGGTATCCCTGTCCGCCACTTCCAATTTTTTTCTCATCTCGGCAGTGATATTCAACTGCTTTATTATGTTTTCTGTTGAAATTGATCGTTGAGATGCAGGGGGTAGCTTTCGAATAACGAGCGCCTTGCTCCAAAAATCTTGATCAAGAGAATCCGGCCTTGCCCAAACCCCGTTACCCATCCCAACGATGTGATAAAAGAAACTTTCATATAGCGGGTCATGAGTGGCGGCGAAACGCCGTGCCATCCGTGTCAGGTTTTC
>JBALXM010000015.1:0-23096 GCA_036960695.1 Sneathiella sp. | reverse complement strand
CTAAAACTCATTAATGTTCAGTGACAATAAAATTACCACCCAAAATCGGAAATACAAATGAGCAAAAAGATATTATTCCTCACGATAACTATTCTGCTGGCTCCCTTTTGGGCGTTATCAACACAGGCGGAAGAGATAAGCGACGAGCAAAAACAAGTCATCGACAAAATCCTTGAACTCAGTGGTGCTCAGGAGTCGGCTCTAATAATGGGCAGAATAATTACGAACAGTATGGTCACCGTTATTAGAAAATCGAACCCTAACGTAAAGCAAACGACGTTGGATATACTTGAAGACGAAATAATGGCGACGACAAAGGAAGTTATGTTCACTCGCGGCGCTTTGAAGGAAATGCTTTATCCAATTTACAGCAAGCATTTAACACTCTTAGAACTAAAAGAAGCTTTGAATTTTTATCAATCGCCAATTGGGCAAAAAATCATGAAGGCATTACCTCAGATTACTCAAGAATCTGCAATTGCAGGGCAAAAAGTCGGTGCGACGCTTGGGCCAATTATTGCCGAACGCGTCAAAAAACGCCTGCAAAAAGAAGGTATTAAATTAAATAACATTTGAAAACTGATTTGATCGTCTCATATTGTTTGCATTGAGACGATCAATTTAGGTACGTCTAAAAGGTGTTTGAATTAAGACATTTGAGATTGCAGATAATTTTGCTCACCTACTTTATCCATCAAGCCTAATTGTGTTTCGAGCCAATCGATATGGTCTTCTTCATCCGTCATAATTTTTTCAAATAATTCGCGGCTGACATAGTCCTTAACGTCTTCAGAATAAGAGATTGCAGCCTTCAAATCAGCATGTGCTGTGTGCTCTAGCCTTAGATCACTTTCCAGCATTTCACGAACCGTTTGGCCGATCATCAATTTACCAAGATCTTGCAGATTAGGCAGGCCTTCCAAGAAAAGAATTCGCTCAATCAACTCATCAGCATGCTTCATTTCATCAATAGACTCATGGATTTCTTTTTCGCCTAATTCCTTAAAACCCCAGTCTTTCAGAATCTTTCCGTGGAGAAAATATTGATTAATCGCCGTCAGTTCATTGTACAGCGTAATATTCAAATGTTTGATAACCTGCTTGTCGCCCTTCATAGGCTTCTCCCTCAGTCCTTAGATATCGAAAAGATATGGTTCAACCACTTCAGTAGTCAATAAAACCAAGGGACAGAATTAGCAGCGGCAGAGCGCCACTTCAAGCCTTGAAATAATAAGCACACTTTTAGATATTAAATATCGCTAGGCTTATAGACAGCGCGCGAGGAGGTATCACCAACGGCCGCTGAAGAGGGAAGCATCTGTTTGATGTAGCATGCACATTTACCGCACTGAGGTGCGCAACCATGCGCCCCATAGACACTGCTCACTGTTCGTGCCCCGTTTGAGACAGCCACTTCGATATCTTTGTCAGAAATTCCGTTACACAGACAGATATACATTCATACACCATGCAGTTAATAATCAATAGCATCAACATATAGAATGAATTTGCATCCTGTCAATGAATATAAGAATTATTCGCAACTATTTGATGAATGAAAACAAAAAAAGAGCCGCCCGAAGGCAGCCCTTTTCAATCTCGTCAATACCGCCGAAGCGACAAAGATTAACGTTTTGAGAACTGGAAGCTACGACGGGCTTTCGCACGGCCGTATTTCTTACGTTCAACAACACGACTATCCCGTGTCAAGAAGCCAGCAGCTTTCAGCGCAGGGCGCAGAGCTGGTTCATAATATGTCAGTGCTTTCGAGATACCATGGCGAATTGCGCCTGATTGACCTGAAAGACCGCCACCTTTAACGGTGCACATTACGTCGAACTGACCGATACGTTCAGTCACTTCGAATGTCTGAGCCAAAATCATACGAAGCACTGGACGTGCGAAATATGCGTTTTGGTCTTGACCATTCACTGTGATTTTACCTGAACCTGGTTTGATCCAAACACGAGCAATCGCATTTTTACGTTTGCCAGTGGCGTATGAGCGACCAAGGTCGTCGATTTTTGGATCAGGGAGAGTTATTTCAATAACTTCCACAGCTTCGATAACTTCTGAACCCGCGTCAGCAGAAGCCGCAACTGCGTCTGTTGCAGCACCACTTGTAAGGTTCTTCAAGTCTTCGAGGGAGTTTGCTTCTTCAACCATACTCATGCACCCCTTGTATTTTTAGAGTTCATTGAAGCGACATCCAGAACGATTGGGTTCTGAGCCGTATGTGGGTGTTCAGCACCTGGATATACCCGAAGGTTACCAAACTGTACACGACCCATAGGACCTTTTGGAATCATGCGCTGAACAGCTTTTTCAAGCACGCGTTCAGGATGAGCGCTACCAAGGATTTTCTCCATTGTGCGTTCTTTGATTCCACCAGGATGGCCTGTATGCCAGTAAAATTTCTTGTCAGTCAGTTTCTTGCCAGTCAACGCAATTTTCTTAGCATTGATAACAACAACATGATCACCACAATCGATATGCGGTGTAAACATTGGTTTATGCTTGCCACGTAGACGGTTAGCAATAATCGAAGCGAGACGACCAAGAACGAGCCCTTCAGCATCGATCACTAGCCATTTCTTCTCAACCTCGGACGGTTTCGCAGAATAGGTTTTCATTTAAATTCAGCCTTCGCTTAAGCGTGCCAAAAACACGATAAAGGGAGCAATTGCCCCCTTCGAACTTGTGCGGTTTATAATTTCACTTTTTACGCAAGTCAAACGAAAAAACGCAATAATTTCACTACATTAATGATGGGGTATTTTAATACCTCACCTATTCACTGATATTTTCCTAACCTCTTTTTGGCGGAATTGCGTAGGTTACAGTTGCATGAGCAACCGGGCCCCCGCCCCCTTCAGAAAAGATTGAAAGTTCTCCTGTTGCTAAAGTCTTGCCAAGCTTCAACAAATTACCACGAACCGTCAGCACACCTGGTTCAGGTTTCCGCAAAAAACTAATGTTCAGGTTTGTCGTAACAGACAGCGCAACCGGGCCTATTTGCGCCAGCAGCAGATAATACATCGTGGCATCACAAAGTTCCATCATGGTGGGGCCGGACACAGTCCCCCCTGGGCGCAAGTGGCTGTCTTTTGATGTCATGCTCACTGTAATGGAAGAATCGTCCACATGATCGATACGACATCCTAAATGGAGCGCTTGCGGAAATTCATCGGCAATAAATTGCTCAAGCATTGCTGCGGTCATGACAGTCATGGGAAATACTCTCCTCTTTCTGAGGCTTGTTAGAAAATGTTGTGATCTTATAGCGTTCTTTTTTGCCATTGAATAGCCCGCTACAGTCACGCCACCATTGATCCCACGCGGAAAAGAAGTAAGCTGCATAAAAACAAAACAAACGCCTTACCCTGTGGAGAATATTTATCATGTCAAACCCCGCTCAATCGGCGACGTTTAAATCAGACATCTTGGCGCTGACGGTGGTCGATAAAATTGCGACCCTGTGCCTTAATGATCCAACGTCACGCAATGCCCTGTCATCACAAATGATGGGTGAGATTGAGGAGACATTAACAGATCTGGGTGGGCGGGATGATGTGCATGTCGTTGTGTTAGAGGCGTCCGGCCCCGTCTTTTCTTCCGGTCATAACTTAAAAGAAATCATGGGCGACAATCAACAAGACACCATGTTAGCTCTGTTTAATCAATGCAGCAATATGATGCAAACTGTGGTTCATTTGCCAAAGCCAGTGATTGCCAAAGTGAATGGCATGGCAACAGCCGCCGGCTGCCAACTTGTTGCTAGTTGTGATTTGGCCTTTGCCAGCATGGAGACGCGTTTTGCGACACCCGGCGTTAATCTGGGATTATTCTGTTCCACCCCAATGGTCGCTCTCAGCCGGAACGTGGCCCCTAAACACGCGATGGAAATGTTGTTAGGCGGGGAATTTATCGATGCGGAGCATGCCGCTCGCATTGGCCTTATTAATCGCGCGGTGGACGCCAGTCAGCTTGATGGGATCGTTGAGGAGTTTGCGGCGCGTATCGCCTCCAAATCTCCGCTGACCGTTAAAACAGGGAAGACGGCATTTTATCGCCAGCTCCCCTTATCGCTGGAAGATGCCTATGCCTATACATCAGAAGTAATGGCGGAGAATATGCAAACTATGGATGCGAAAGAAGGCATTTCAGCCTTTTTGGAGAAACGCGATCCGAAATGGCAGGGTAAATAGTCAAATGGATCACGATCAGTATAGTAACGATTATATGAGTAAAATTTTAGAGGATGTGAAGACCATCGCGGTCGTGGGGGCAAGCGATAATCCGGTCAGACCTTCCTATTTCGTCATGCGCTATATGCAAAGAAAAGGATACAGAATTTTGCCGGTAAATCCCGGCAAAGCAGGTGGAGAGTTGCTGGGAGAGAAGGTCTTCGCCTCGTTAAGTGAGATAGATGAGCCTGTTGATATGGTCGATTGTTTTCGGAAAGCGGACGCGATCGACGGTATCACCACAGAAGCCATTGCCATTGGCGCAAAGGTTTTATGGATGCAGCTTGGTGTCACACATGCAGAGGCGGCCCGTCGGGCTGAAGATGCCGGGATGCGGGTCGTTATGAACCGTTGCCCTAAAATAGAGTATGGCCGCTTCTCGGGGGAGATTGCGTATATGGGCGGCCGATCAGGTATAATTTCTTCAAAACGTAATAAACTCGTAGGAAAACGAAAATGACCGAACCGAAATTTGAAACTCTCTCCATCCATGCAGGGGCTGCACCTGATCCAACAACAGGTTCTCGCGCAACACCGATATATCAGACAGCCTCATACGTGTTCGATGACGCAGACCACGCGGCCGAGCTTTTCAACCTGCAAGCCTTTGGTAATATCTACACGCGCCTGACAAATCCAACAACAGCAGTTCTGGAAGAAAGAATTGCATCGTTAGAAGGCGGCGCGACAGGCCTTGCCGTGGCATCTGGTCATGCAGCCCAAATGATTGTCTTTCATACATTGATGGAACCGGGTGATGAGTTCTTGGCATCCACCCGCCTCTATGGGGGCTCCATCACTCAATTCAGTCAGGCATTCAAAAAATTCGATTGGAACGCGAAATTTGTCGATCCGATCGATCCTGAAAACTTCAGAAAAGCGCTGACACCAAAATGTAAAGCCATCTTCATTGAAAGTCTGGCAAATCCCGGCGGCGTCATTACAGATATTGAAGCCATTGCCGACATCGCCCATGAAGCCGGTATTCCCTTGATTGTCGATAATACGTTGGCAACACCGTATTTGTGCCGCCCCTTTGAATGGGGCGCCGACATTATTGTCCATTCTGCCACCAAATTTCTGGGCGGACACGGTAATTCCGTAGGTGGCTTGATCGTGGATTCTGGTAAATTTGATTGGAGCGCCAGCGACAAATTCAAAACTTTGAGCGCGCCAAATCCCTCTTATCACGGTATGAAATTCCACGAGACCTTCGGTGAACTCGCTTTCGGAATTGCCTGCCGCGCCCTTGGACTGCGGGATCTAGGACCGGCCCTATCCCCATTCAATGCTTTCTTAATTGCGACCGGCATTGAAACCCTCCCCCTTCGCATGCGCCAGCATAGTGAAAATGCCATTGCAGTCGCAAAATACCTTAAAGCACATGATAAAGTGTCATGGGTGTCTTGCGCAGGACTTGAAGATGACGCGTATCACGACCTCGCGAAGAAATACATGCGTGATGCCTCCGGCGGTGCTGTCCTAACCTTTGGTATTAAAGGGGGCTACGAGGCTGGTATTAAAATGGTGGAAGGTGTTGAGCTCTTCTCTCACCTTGCCAATATTGGGGATACAAAAAGCCTTATCATTCATCCAAGTTCCACAACCCATCGTCAGTTAGACGAAGCACAGCAAACAGCGGCAGGTGCAGGCCCTGATGTGATCCGTTTATCTGTGGGTATTGAAAATGTCGTGGATATTATTGCAGATCTCGAACAAGCCCTCGCCAAGACTTAAAGGCTTTTCAGATCTACGTCCTGTCATAGACTGACAGTTCTATTAAATTCTGATCCGGGTCGCGCACATATAACGACGTGATCGACCCGGTGGCCCCTGTCCGCTGGACCGGCCCCTCCAATAGAGGATAGCCAAAGTCCGCTAGTCGGGCCTGCATCTTCTCAATCGAACAGCTCATTATAAAACACAAATCTGCGGTTCCAGGCAAAGCCACGTGAGCCTTGGGCTCTAGCTCGCGCCCCTTGATATGGATGTTTATCTTCGTTTTTCCAAAATGAAATGCTTGCCGCCCTGCACCGAATTCATTGAAGTCCATTCCAAGTAAATCACAGTAAAAATTCTTCGTTTTGTTTAAATCTTCAACCGTTATTACCAAATGGTCTAGTCTGTCTATCATTCACAAAACCCGATATTTAAAAAACATGGAAAAAACGGAATAATAACCCTTTTAGAATGCTTGTTACTTAATTCGTCAACAAAAATTAACTATTTTTCTTGCCAAAACAAAATCAACTACCACCTAAAGCTGTGAAACAAAACAACCTATAGGTGAATTATGAAATTTCTAACGCTCTTTATGCCCCTAGCTTTTTTGCTATTGGCTGCAAGTTTCAACGCAAATAGTGCTTCAGTAAGCGCCGGAAGTAATACAGGAAACAGCGCCGGTTGGCCGTCTCATTATGATCACTACTTAAAAGCTCAACAGGCTGACATGATCAAAAAAGCCGATAAAGGCTATTATGACGGATACACCTACAACACCTACTACGACACATATTCATACGACTATACTTCTACGATTGAAGTAAATATCGAAACAATCAATTTCGGCACTGATGATCAGTCAAATGGGTGCGGCGGCGGAAATCACAACAACTATGGTGAGCAGATAATATCAAAGAAAAGAAATTGCCCTTCTGGAGGTAAAAAATGATTAAGAAACTTTCCCTTTTCGCCCTTGTTGCGCTCGTTCAAGGCGGTTGTGTCGCCGCAACGACTACGAATGTCGATCTTGTAAGAGGCCCACCAGTTCAATCCATCACAACACCCTATGACGATCTTGTCGTTTGCGTGGCAGAGACAGACACCATGGATGGTACATGGGCGGTTGGTCAGATTTCAGATCAAACCGGAAAATACACAGTTGATAATGACGGAACTGGTAAGTTCGTCAGCCAAGGTGCTGGCGATATGATGCAAACCATGCTGCTTCAGGCAGGCGCGGAATCCACTGTAAATCGCCGTGACCCGCGACCATCTATAACTGAAGTAAAGTGGGGCATTCGTAAACCAATCCATTTCAAAGCGACCGATTATTATATTACAGGGTCGATCAATACACTTGATTTTTTACCAGGCATGGCTTCAGAATTGCTCATTGGTGGCGTTGGTCCGCGCTATCTTCAAAATCGGACTGTTGTCGGGCTAGACCTTCATCTAACTGATGCTAGAACGACTGAAGTAATCGGTGCCGTTAATATTTCTAAACAAATTTTTGCAGAAGAAGCTGGCTTCGGTATTGGCCGTTTCTTTGGCGTGACTCTTGTGGATTTCGACATTAATGGCGGAAACCGGGAACCTCTACAACTCTCTCTTCGGTCAATGCTTCAGTTTGGATTATACAAATTATTGGTTGCACAAGACCCAATGGTTGAATCCAATTGCCAACATATTGTGGACTCGATTGAAGGCGTCGAAGATAAAAATGAGACAAACGAATATTCATAAAAAAAATAAATAAAAATCGGCAAAATTATTCAGCAACGGCGTCAATTAATTTTAAAAAGTAAATTTTTTGGAGTATATTTGAAATGAAAAAATTAATTATTGGATTAGCCTTAACATTACTTACGGCGTCTCCTGTTTTGGCGGATACAGCTGGAATGAGCCTTGGTAAAGGCGGCGGTTTCTCATTAGGCCAAGGAAACATTGATATAAAAAGTTTTGACGCAAGCTTTGCGTCGAGAATAACATGCGAAAGTGGCAACATAAACACTGGAGAAAAGCATCTAACTTCTGATTATGAAGCTGGTTCCTTAAGCATAGGGTTGGACCACATTTCCGTAGGTAAAGAATGGGAATACGTTGATTATCAGCAAAACGGAGTTGGTGAATATACTAGCTATCAAGACATAGGGAATAAGTCCTTTGATTTAGACATCACACTATATACTCGCGACAAAGAAGGTGATCGTGTACTGGCGACTAAGCTAGGCACCACCAGTCCAATGGGTATTGTGTATCTTTCACTAATCACAGATCATTATCTTCAAACAGCATTGTTTGAAACTGATACTCTTTTTGAGCAAGAACCATGGGAAGATCGTCTTGTAATTGTAGACGGAAATCCAAAATAATTAATTAACTAAATATAAGATTTCACCGGGGATATAAAGAAATTCATCCCCGGTGTTTTGTCACCTTTATCTGATGCACAACAAGAGTAACCGCACCGAGCACTAAAAGACCCCCCGCCTGATGCAAGGCTCCCAATATTACGGGGACAACGGCCACAAGGGTCCAGATACCAAGAAGGACTTGCAACAAAGTAGCGCAGAGGAGAAGGTGGATACCGATTTTTAATCGTCGTGTCACATCTCCTGACCGGGCTTTCAAAAATAGCCAGATGACAGTGGCAAGTAAGGCGTAGGCCACCATTCGGTGGGTAAATTGAATTGTCGTCGTGTTTTCAAGGAAGTTCATATACCAAGGGGTTTGGTGGAAAATGTCATCGGGTATAAATCCATCCCCCATCATCGGCCATTCGTTATAGACAAAGCCCGCATTTAAGCCCGCAACAAAGCCGCCAATCAAAATCTGCAGGAACACCAGCCCAAAGATAATACGAGCTGCTGTCCATAAAGGCGGTGTTGATCCAACCTCCCCATCCCTTTTTGGGATAAGCAGATCAAAGGCCGTCCATAACAGGCCGATAAAAATCAAACAAGCCAGCCCCAGATGCGCGGTCAAACGGTAGTGGCTTACATCCGGATGATCCACTAGACCGCTCTTGACCATTATCCAGCCCATAGCACCCTGGGACCCGCCCAGTAAAAACAAAAATAGCAATCGCGGGATCAAGGATCGATCAATTTTGCGAAGCAGCAACAACACGACAAAGGGTATAAAAAATGCGAGGCCAATTGCCCGACCAAGCAGACGGTGGGAATATTCAAAGACAAAAATGCCCTTAAACTCAGACAAACTCATCCCCTGATTAACTTTTTGATATTCGGGAAAGGCTTTATATTTTTCAAACTCCGCATCCCATGCCTCCGTCCCAATAGGGGGGAGCCAACCGGTTACCGGTTTCCATTCCACCATAGACAACCCGGAATTTGTAAGCCGCGTAACACCGCCCAGAATAACCATGGCAAAAACCAACAACGCCACAAGGCAAAGCCACGTCGCTACAATTCTTGCGTTGCCAGATTTAAGGGTGGCACCTTGATTGGAATATGTTGTCATCATAGATGGGAAAATAACGCCCTTCCGATTTTTTGCAATTGTTTTGAACAGACACTTTAAAGAGCCAAGGCTGTTTTTCTTTCAAACCAGCCCTCAATGATGTATAAACAACGCCATAATTTGACGAGAGAGCCACAAGTTTAATAAAAACCACCGCAACATAGCGGACGGCCTGTGGTGCATTGAAATGTTTTGATTTTTTGACAAACATGACGTGCCCCCCTCTTTTCTCCTCACAAACTTAATTTTACCAAATTGGATTGCGCGATTTCCATGACAGCTGACAACGCCCTAAATTCCGAAGCCGCCCCGTCAAAAGATGAGCCTCTTAAGGACGACATTCGCCTTCTTGGCCGCCTATTAGGCGACACTGTTCGAGAACAGGAAGGGGAGGAGGTGTTTGATATTGTCGAGAAAATCCGCCAGACATCCACTAAATTCCACCGGGAAAACGACGCTCCCGCCCGCGCAGAATTAGAAGAGATATTAAGCTCCCTCTCTCCTGAACGCACCGTTCAGATATTGCGAGCCTTTAGCTATTTCTCTCATCTTGCCAATATCGCCGAAGACCAACATCATATTCGGCGTATGCGATCTCATGCTATTGCAGGCTCTCCGCCCCGCAGCTCCAGCGTTGAAAAAGCGATGGAGCGGGTGTTTGAAGCGGGATATTCAGCAGAGCAGCTAGTCGCCTTTTTCGAGACAGCCCTAATCAGCCCTGTGCTGACGGCGCATCCGACGGAAGTACGCCGTAAAAGCGTCATGAAACGGGAAATGGAGATTGCCAAGCTCTTGTTTGAGCGCGAACAGGGCAATCATACGCCGCGCGAAAAAGATAAACTGCTAGAAGAACTTCGCCGCTCGATCCTTATTCTTTGGCAATCAAACCTTCTTCGGCAGACAAAAATGGGGGTCATTGATGAAGTGAAAAATGGCCTCACTTATTACGATTATACATTTTTGAAAGAACTGCCCGGCTTCTATTCTGATCTTGAAGATCAATTGTCTGAGCATTTGGACGGCGATAACAGCGCCGACCTCCCCTCCTTCCTGCGCATTGGTAGTTGGATCGGCGGAGATAGAGACGGCAACCCCTTTGTCACCTCCGACATTCTGGTGGAAACCCTTCGCCGGCAAAGCACAACGGCGCTCAATTATTATTTGGAAGAATTACACGAGCTGGGCGGGGAGCTTTCTTTATCCAAGCGCCTCATAACCCCATCGGATGAGGTTCTAAAATTATCCTCCTCGTCCCCAGATCCATCTCCTCATCGGGTGGAAGAGCCTTATCGGCGCGCTATTGTCGGTATTTACGCCCGTGTTGCCGCGACTTTACAGGAATTAGATCAAGAAGACGCCGCGCGCCGGCCTATTGGGGATGCGCCTGCGTATCAATCAGCAAAAGACTTACAGCACGACCTAACCGTCATTCACCAATCCTTAACCGACAATGGATCCGCGGCATTGGCAAAGGGACGTCTTAGAAATCTGCGGCGGGCAGTTGATTGCTTTGGCTTTCATTTAGCCAGCATTGATCTTCGGCAAAATTCCAGCGTCCATGAAGCCACAATTTCAGAAATGCTTGCTGCAATCGACACTGCGGCACCCTATAGCGATCTTATCGAAGACGACAGGATAGAACTACTTCGGGATGAACTGACGAACCCACGCTCTCTTACCCGTTCTCACTGGGAATATTCAGCAGATACAGAAAAAGAGCTAGCGGTCTTGCGCTCCGCCCAGACAGCTCAAACAAACTACGATCCTGTTGCCATGCCCACGGCCATTATATCAAACACTCAGGACGTATCAGACATCCTTGAACTGGCTGTCCTCCTAAAAGAAGTTGGCATTGTCAGCGCTGAGGGCACCGCAAGCATCAATATTGCACCCTTGTTTGAGACAATTGAGGATCTACGGAACTGTCCAGAGATTATGGAGAAACTCCTATCCTTGCCTGAATATCGCTCCCTTGTGGACAGCATGGGCGGCGTGCAAGAGGTTATGCTCGGATATTCCGACAGTAATAAAGATGGCGGTTTCGTCACATCAGGGTGGGAGCTGTATAAGGCAGAGATCAAACTGATCGACGTCTTCAAGCGCCACAACGTGCGCCTGCGCCTGTTCCATGGACGCGGCGGCACCGTTGGTCGCGGCGGCGGCCCAAGCTATGATGCGATCCTCGCCCAGCCCAAAGGGGCGGTTGATGGTCAAATCCGTATTACTGAACAAGGGGAGATTATCTCCAGTAAATACACCAACCCTCAATTGGGACGGCGTAATTTGGAAATCATAACCTCCGCCACCATGGAAGCATCCTTGCTTGCCGAGACTTCACACTCCCCCGATACGTATTTAGGGGCGATGGATGCTTTGTCAGATAGTGCGTTTGCCGCCTATCGAGGTTTAGTGTACGAGACGGAAGGATTTGAAGAATATTTCTGGTCCTCTACCGTCATCAACGAAATTGCGACCCTTAACATTGGCAGCCGCCCAGCATCTCGTAAGAAAACCCGCCGGGTTGAAGACCTGCGGGCAATCCCGTGGGTGTTCAGCTGGTCCCAGTGTCGCCTGATGTTGCCCGGCTGGTACGGATTTGGCTCCGCCGTCAAAGCTTGGCGCGCGGCAAATCCAGAGGACGGGCTGTCCCTCCTTCAAGATATGTATGCAAACTGGCCGTTTTTTCAGGCGCAGATGTCGAATATGGACATGGTGCTGGCAAAAAGCAGCCTCGCCATTGCCTCCCGCTATGCGGATTTGGTGGAAGACAAAGAATTGCGGGACAAAATATTCGGTCGTATCAGCGAAGAATACAACGACTCCGTGGATGCCCTGCTTGCAATTACGAGCCAATCAAAATTGCTGGAGAAAAACCCTCTCCTCGATCGATCCATTCGCAACCGCTTCCCCTATATAGATCCCCTAAACCATCTACAGGTTCAATTGCTGGAGAGATACCGCGCCCACATGGATAACCCAAAAATCCTAACCGGCATCCAACTCACCATCAACGGCATTGCAGCCGGCCTTCGGAATAGTGGTTGATACATAAACGAAAAAACCTCAGAAACCGGAGTTTCTGAGGTTTTTAATTGGTCGGGCAGGCCGGATTCGAACCGACGACCCCTTCACCCCCAGTGAAGTGCGCTACCAGGCTGCGCTACTGCCCGCCTGTATGGAGCGGGGCGGCGCGACTATAGCTTCCCTGAATTGGCAATGCAATGGTCGGATGAGTAGTTTTGAAAATAAATAAGACCGCCGTCAAATCATCAATAAATTTGGGAAAAAAGGGCTTAGGGAAGAAGCTTTCGAAGCTCTTTCAGCTCTTGCAAGACAGTTACCAGTTCGTTCCGGTATGTATCAGCAACGGAGGTGTTCGGTGCCAGTTCTTGGGCACGCGCGATAGCGGCCATAGGCGCGGCAGACTGCGGTGACAACCCATTGGTAGAATTTAGATTCTCAATATTCTCGATCTTACCGCCTTGTTCTTTTAGCAGTTTTTGGGCGCCTTTGATCGTGAAGCCATGCGTATAAAGTAAATCCCGAATTCCACGGATCAAATCCACATCCGCAGGACGGTAATAGCGACGCCCCCCGCCCCTTTTCAAGGGTTTCACAACGGGGAATTTGGTTTCCCAAAATCGCAAAACATGTTGTGGCACATCCAACTCTTCAGCAACTTCGCTGATAGTTCTAAACGCGTCGGGTGATTTTTGCACTTTTGGTGCAGGTGAATTTTCTACGTCTGACATTCTAATTGTTTAACAGCAAACGACTTAAGAGTCGCCGTTAATTTTGTTCTTAAGCACATGAGAGGCCCGAAATACCAGGACACGCCGAGGGTCAATCGGCACTTCTTTACCTGTTTTGGGGTTCCGTCCAATGCGGCCATTCTTTTCGCGTATTTGGAGACTTCCAAAGGAAGATATTTTTACAGTCTCGCCAGCGACCAGTCGGTCTCCGATTTCGTTTAAAACCGCTTCAACATGGTCCGCCGATTCCTTCCGAGGAAGGCCAATCTGTTGGCATAGTGCTTCTGCAAGATCTGCTCTAGTCAGTGTATTTTTTGTCATTTTTCCCACCTCACGCCCGTTGATTAAGAATTATCACAGATCAAATGAGGGTCAACAACAAAGGGTGAAAAAACGGGCAAGAGGGGAATAAAGTATCGATTTATCGGATAATTTTCCATATCCAATTGATATTTAAGGTGATTCAATTAGAAGATTCGGAACTTCTACACCGAATCTCTCTAACAGATTCGGATTACCAGCGAACCAACGCCGATCCCCAAGTGAAGCCACCGCCCATTGCTTCAAGCAACAAAACATCGCCCCGTTTGATACGACCATCCCGGACGGCCTCATCCAGTGCCAAGGGGACTGATGCTGCTGATGTATTCCCGTGACGATCAACGGTCACGACAACCTTCTCCGGTGGCATTTTAAGCTTACGCCCTGTCCCATCGATAATTCGCTTATTAGCCTGATGAGGAACGAGCCAGTCAATGTCGTCTGATTTCAGCCCTGTAGCTTCCAGAGCCTCTCCCACAACGCTTGCAAGATTATTGACGGCATGGCGGAAAACTTCCTTACCCGCCATCTTCAAATGCCCCGTCGTCTGAGTTGATGAGGGACCACCATCCACATACAGCAAATCGTGATGACTACCATCCGCATGAAGATGGGATGTTAGGATGCCACGATCCTGATTAGTGCCCTCTTCCTCAGAAGCTTCAAGAATAACAGCGCCAGCGCCATCTGCAAAAAGCACGCACGTTGTGCGATCTTCCCAGTCAATAATACGAGAGAATGTCTCTGCCCCGATAACCAAAGCCCGGTTCGCCTGCCCTGCTTTAATGAAATTATCAGCCGTTGCCAAAGCATAGATAAAACCGGTGCAAACAGCTTGAATATCAAATGCAAAACCATGCTTCATACCCAGTTTCCGCTGAACCGTTGTCGCCGTTGCGGGAAAAGTTTCATCAGGTGTAGCTGTTGCTACCAAGACTAGATCGATATCGGCAGATGTGAGCCCAGCACTTTTAAGGGCTGCCTCCGCCGCTTTCGTCGCAAGATCAGATGTAAGTTCGCCGTCAGCCGCAATATGCCGTTGCTTGATGCCAGACCGCGCCACAATCCATTCGTCAGTCGTATCCACCATCGTGCTCAGTTCTTCGTTCGTCAAAATCCGTTCTGGAAGATAGGATCCGGTGGCGGTAATCACTGAGCGACGCATAAAAGACCTATTCCTCTGCCTGCTTTAAGAGACAAAATTTTTAATGTTATATTTTTTCAGCTTCAGGTTTCGAAACTGAAGGGAGTTCCGGTTCGGGCCCCGACTCCGATTTTTCAAGCGAATCGTCCTCTTCGCGTTGGGCGGCTATTTCCAATTCAAAAGCTTTGAAGTGGGCGATCATTTTCTCAATCAAACCTTCAGAAACCAACTCAATAGCCACAGCAACTGCATTTGCAAAACCGAGTGCATCGGTTCCGCCATGGCTTTTCACGCAAACGCCATTCAGACCTAGAAACACCGCCCCATTGTAACTTCGAGGATCCAGACGATCTTTTAGAATGCGCAAGCCAGAACGTGAAAGCAAGTATCCCATTTTTGCCATGAGAGAGCTCATGAAACTGGCTTTTAGGAAGTTCCCAAACAGGCTGGCAACACCTTCGGCTGTCTTCAGTGCAATATTTCCGGTAAACCCATCCGTTACTACGACATCCACAATACCTCGGGTAATGTCATCCCCCTCAACAAAACCACAGTATTCGAAAGGAGGGTTCTTAAGAGAGCTAAGACGCTCGCCAGCGTCCCTAACGGAATCACTGCCCTTTAGCTCTTCACTACCCACATTCAGAAGCCCCACCCGTGGCGGAACACGGCCAAGAACAGCACGGGCAAAATCAGCGCCCATAATAGCAAACTGAAATAGGTTTTCGGCATCACATTCAACATTTGCCCCAAGGTCGAGCATAATTGTCTCTCCGTAAGGAGAGGGTAGCATGGAGGCTAGTGCAGGACGTTTAATACCGGGAAGGGTGCGCAATGACATTTTAGCCATCGCCATCAAAGCACCTGTATTACCGGCTGAGACGACGCCGCCAGCTTCACCGCTTTTAACGGAATCAATTGCTAGCCGCATACTGCTTTTCCGCCCCTTACGCAGGGCGTGGCTGGGCTTATCTTCTCCTTTAATCGCTTGATCTGTGTGGCGGACCTCACAGACGGCAGCAACACCAGGATGGGCATCCAGCATAGGCTTTAATTGGGCTTCATCGCCAAACAACAAAAACCGGGCGCCTGGGAACTGAATACGAACGATGTCCACACCTTTGATGACAATATCAGGGGCATGATCCCCCCCCATCGCATCGAGTGCAATAACAACGCTTCTACTCATTCCATCGTCCGGTTTTTGTAAAAATTAAAAATCAGCAAAAATCTGATTTAAAGGACTTCAGCAGTATCCAATACGCTGCGGTCATCATATTGACCACATGAACCACAAATGTGGTGAGGACGTTTTGCTTCGCCACAGTTAGGACATTCCTGAACTTGTGTACCAACCAAAGCATCATGTGAACGGCGCATGTTACGTTTGGATGTCGAGGTTTTTTTCTTAGGTACTGCCATTTTCTCTATCTCTCACTCATGCACCCAATTGGGTGTCTAACTAAAATCAACACTGCTAAAGAGCAGCGACATCATTTCTTGTTCATCAAGTCTTTCAAATTGGCAAAGGGCTTATAGACTTCTTCTTTGTCCGCCTCTACCGCTTCTTCAGAGTCACGCAGGGTTCCTGCGATTTCAGATTCTTCTACGCCTTCTGCACGAGGATAGGGGTTCATTGCAAGCGCAATTTGCTCAACTGCCATATGAACCACATCTATCTTCCCTTCCAGAATCAATTCTGGCAGGTCATCTTCTTCCATATTCACGACGTAATCTTCATCCTCGATCACGATCGCTTCTTTGTTGACTGTGTAACACATTGTGAAAATTTCTTCAATTTTCTGCGCTACTGGAGCCAAGCTAACAACACAGGCCTGAACGACGTCTGCGGCCACTGTCCCGCTCAACTCAATAAGATCTCTGCCTTTTTTTCGCTGCAGCGATCCCTTTAATTTAAAATTGGATACTTCAACAACATCCAACATTTTAGCCAATTGTGTGCATTCGCTCGAAGAGGCTTCAATATCGATAACAATAGACTCTCGCCCAAGCTTCTCAACATCTATCCAACGAGCAAATATACCCCCTGCGTCTTGCATGGGACGACCCCTTCCAACTATTTAGGTATCAGGTGACCGTTATTTGCATAAAACTACCGGCCTTTTTTGATTCGAAGGCGCGAAAATAATCGTTTCACGTCCATTGGTCAACGGCTTTTCAAAATAAGTCTTAACTGACTGAATTAACTAGAGATTGTTAATGGCAACAACCACCAATATAGAACAAGAAACCTTAATTTTCTTCAAAATCGCTAAATTGCAACAGACCCTTTCTCAAGTCTGAGGCCCTTAAGTCTTTAAGAAAACTGTCATTTCGCCGTATATAATCTGCAAGTTTAGTGACTGATTCTTTTTTTGGTGCATTTTCCAGTGTTCCATAGTGATTCCTAAGAAGCGCTTCCTCGAGCACCTCATCCCCACCATCCAAAGCCGTCTCATAGGAAACAACACGCCCATAAAAAACTTTAGCCATTTCTTTCACGCGTTTTCCAACCGCCAGATCGCCGACCCCAATTTCCCGTAAGGATTGGTCCATATCGGCAAACATTAAGTCAAAAACGTCCTGAGAAAGCACCCCCATATTCGATTCATCAAATTTCAGGCGGCGCATCAACAAAAACGCGTGCAAGGAAATCATCTCAAAACGGCCATCGACCGTATCGGGTACTTCTGCTTCCAGATAGAATACAGGTTGCCGAGATTGATGGACCACTTCTGCATACAAGTCTTCAGCAGCTTTCCTGCCAGACCCAAATCCAAAAATATTTTTTAAAAACATAGAACTTCCTGAAAGATTTCCATACCACGCCAAATTAGGGCTAAAAGGTTTAAATCGAAAATCATCTAAAAAATTGACATCCACACCCGGAAAATGTCATTTATGCTGCATGAATTAAGCACTTCGAGCACAACTGTCAACCAATCGAAGTGATTGCAACAGCCGATCTGTTATTTTTGAGATCGAAGGTGAGTTCCTACCACTATTATGAAAACACTACGAACAATCATATTTTGCGCCGTTACAACATTAGCCGTGTCAGCGTGTGAGCCCATATACGAAGAAAAAGGATATCGGCTCGACGCGGAGCAGATTGCTAAAGTTGAGACTGGAATTGCGACTAAGGACTCGGTCCTTGACGTATTGGGATCCCCCTCGAGTGTCGCTACTTTTCCCGAACAGGGGGAAGCCTGGTACTATATCAGTCGCAGCACAGAACATTTTGCCTTCTTGAACAAAACCATTCTGGAACAAAATGTGATTGTCATTAAATTTGACGAGAATGACGTCGTAAGTGAGATCAAAAATTACGATAAGGATGACCGCATGGAAGTTGAGGTCGTTGACCGCACGACTCCTACTGGCGGGAACGAACTGGGCTTTTTCGAACAAATATTTGGTAACTTTGGTCGCTTCAATCCAGCCGAATAGAACGAACCTCTCCAAAGATAAAAAAAAAGCCTCCGATATTCTCGGAGGCTTTTTTAGTCGCTTAAACTTCCCTTAATGAGCCAAAACAGCCAACAGTAAAAGTGCAATGATATTCGTGATTTTAATCATTGGATTCACCGCAGGGCCCGCTGTGTCCTTGTAAGGATCACCGACAGTATCACCGGTAACCGCCGCGGCATGGGCAGCGGTTCCTTTGCCGCCATGATTACCATCCTCAATATACTTTTTGGCATTATCCCAAGCACCGCCGCCTGCGGTCATTGAAATGGCGACAAAAATACCTGTGATGATTACCCCGAGCAGCATAGCGCCAACCGTTGCAAAGGCCGCTGATTTATCAGCAACTAAAAGAACCGCGAAAAACACGACAATGGGCGCCAGTAGCGGCAACATTGACGGAATAATCATTTCCTTGATTGCAGCACGGGTCAAAAGATCGACAGCCTTACTGTAATCAGGTTTAGCCGTTCCTTCCATAATACCAGGGATTTCCTTGAATTGACGCCGGACTTCCCGCACCACAGATCCCGCGGCACGCCCCACAGCCATCATTCCCATTGCACCAAACAAATAGGGCAACAACCCGCCAAGGATCAATCCCACGACGATATAAGGATTTTGAAGGCTAAAATTAAGCTCAACCCCTTGGAAAAACGCATATTTATCTGGCGTCGCATTAGAGATAAAGTAAGCCAGATCCTCTGTATAGGCCGCGAAAAGAACCAAGGCACCAAGACCTGCTGATCCAATCGCATATCCTTTCGTCACTGCTTTAGTCGTATTACCCACAGCATCAAGGGCGTCAGTGGTTTTTCTTACCTCTTCATCCATATCAGCCATCTCAGCGATACCGCCTGCATTATCTGTCACAGGTCCGTAGGCATCCAAAGCGACGACCATCCCCGCCAACGCCAACATAGTCGTGACAGCAATAGCAATCCCGAACAGAGCCGCTAGATTGTATGAGACTATAATACCGCCGCAAATGATAAGTGCCGGTATGGCCGTAGCCTCCATTGAGACGGCAAGCCCTTGAATAACGTTCGTGCCATGACCTGTTTCAGATGCCGCAGCAATACTCCGAACCGGCCGATAACTAGTTGATGTGTAATATTCAGTCACCCAGATAAGCAATCCCGTGACAACAAGGCCAACCAAGCCACAATAGAACAAGCTTTCACCAGTGAAGGTTTTATCGCCAACACTAAATTCCGTTCCCATCCCGATTGTTAAGGACGTAATCGGCCAAAGGGCTATTGCAGAGAGCACAGTGGTTACGAGAAACCCTTTATAAAGGGCCCCCATGATATTATTGCTACTGCCAAGTTTCACGAAGAAAGTACCGATCACTGATGTTAAAATGCAAACAGCACCAATCATCAGAGGATACATCATCAAGTCAGAATTGCCCGCAAAGTAGATAGAAGACAAAACCATAGTTGCCACGATTGTTACAGCATAGGTTTCGAACAAATCCGCCGCCATTCCAGCGCAATCACCGACATTATCACCGACATTATCTGCAATCACCGCGGGGTTACGGGGATCATCTTCTGGAATACCTACTTCAACCTTACCAACCAAGTCAGCCCCTACATCAGCACCTTTTGTAAAGATCCCACCGCCGAGGCGTGCAAAAATAGAAATAAGGGAAGCACCGAAGCCAAGCCCGATCAGACTATCAATCATCTCCCTCCCCTCAACATTCATTGAGAGCAAGACGGCATAATATCCAGCGACAGCAAGAAGCGCTAAACCAACGACCAGCATACCTGTAACGGCACCGGCCTTAAAGGAGACGGCAAGACCTTGTTTAAGCCCAACTGCTGCCGCAGCTGCAGTTCTCACATTCGCCCGAACAGAGACATTCATCCCGATATATCCGGCAGCACCAGAAAGGATTGCGCCGATTAGAAACCCTGCCCCCACCTTAATTCCCAGTAAAAACCAGAGAATCGCGAAAATAACAACGCCAACAATGGCGATGGTTAGATATTGACGATTGAGATAAGCACTTGCCCCTTCTTGGATTGCTAATGAAATTTCCTGCATCCGATCCGTGCCTGCATCGGCAGATAAAACTGATCTACCGGCATAGAGGCCGTATAATAACGCGATCACCCCACAGGCGATCGGAATCCACAATACTTCTGACATTGATGTCCCCCCTCAGTTACAGGCAATGCGCCTGCTTGTGGTTTATTTTTCTAGTTAAAACGCGGTCGTAAAACTAAAAACAAATACTGGATAAACAACTAATTACGAAACAATGACAGATAAATATGGAAGCTGCAATCAGATGATTTAAAGAAAATTTAAATATTTATATATGTTTTATTTTAATATAAAAAATATTATCTACAAAATATAATTATTTTATTTATAAAACATATAAATTAACTTATTTGTAGTAAATATATTAATAATAACTTCTATTTTTTATTTAATACTTATCTTTTTCTTATAATAACAAATATAAACCGATTTTCAAATATTCTATATTTATTCATTACTTAACTATTCAGTAGAAAATACTAATAAAATTTAAAAATTGAATTTATTTTCAAGTGAAATCTATTTTTTTACATTCCTCTGTGGCGCCAATCTTTAGAACGTGCTAATCGAACGCCAATCAATTTGAGGAGTGTGATAAAATGGATATTTCCAAAATATCTGCGGGTAAAAATGTCCCGTGGGACGTAAATGTGGTCATCGAAATCCCTATCGGTGGTGTCCCGGTTAAATATGAGGTTGATAAAGCCTCTGGTGCCATGTTTGTGGACCGGTTCTTACATACTGCAATGTTTTACCCTTGCAACTATGGATTTATCCCTCACACACTAGGCGGAGATGGCGACCCCATTGATATGCTTGTGGCAGGTCCTATCCCAGTTATTCCTGGTGCGGTTATTCGCGCACGCCCTGTTGGCGTACTCATAATGGATGATGAAGCAGGTCAAGATGAGAAGATCCTTGGCGTTCCAGTCGATGCCCTCCACCCTTATTATTCAGACATTAAGAATTTCACTGACCTTCGGGGTGTTCTTCTGGATCAAATCGCTCATTTCTTTGAACATTACAAAGATCTAGAGAAAAATAAATGGGTAAAAATCCGTGAATGGAATGACGCAGATGTTGCGGCCCAAATGATCCAAGACTCTCTTTTAGACGACGCTTTAGTTGGCTAATTAGCTTTGAGTTGCCTGCCGCAGAATTGTATCTGCGGCAGGCATTTTTTATTCAGCGGCAGTAATCGCTCTGCTTGGCCGCAAAATTTTGGTCAATGCCAACACAGCAACCAACCCGAAGAATGGCAAAATACTGATAGTCACCACGTCCCAGCCAAATTTTTGCTGAAGAATACCGGCTGACAAGGATGCTGTTGCCACTGTCCCGAACACCAAGAAGTCATTCAACCCCTGAACCTTTGCAGCCTCGACAGGTTTATAGGTTGTTGTCAGTAAGGTGGTTCCGCCAATAAACATGAAATTCCAAGAAACCCCTAGTAACACAAGAGCAATCCAGAAATTTGCGATCGCAAGCCCTGATAAAGCGACGGCAACACACAGCATTCCCAATATGGCGCCCGCTAAGATAATTTTGAAATCACCAAATCGCGCAATCAAAGACCCTGTAAAAAAGCTAGGGCCAAACATGGCGACCACATGCCAGCTTATTACATTAAAGGAATCTGACGGTAGCAATCCGCACCCGATCATCGCCAGGGGCGTTGCCGTCATAATGAAACTCATCCCGGCATAACCAATCATGGCACTTAAGGTAGCAAGAATGAAGGTTGGCTGCTTTATAATTTCCCGAAGCGGTCTGGATACTTCGTCATAATGAGCTTCAGTCATCTTCGGTATACGAACAAAGCTGATCAAAACCAGCACCACGATCCCAAGAAGAATAACCGCCAAGTAAGGCCCTAAATATACGTAGGGCAGATATAGATCTTTAGTATGACTTGCGATTTGTGGTCCCAGAAATCCTGCGATCAGCCCCCCGGCCATCACGTAGGATATTGCTTTGCTTCTGTTTTCAGGCCCCGCAATATCGACAGCTGCGAAACGATAATAATTTCCAAATGCAGTATAGCAACCAACAAGCATGCAACCGATGGCAAAAGTCCAAAAGCTCGCCATATATATTCCATAAGCGGCTATGGCGGCCCCCATCATTCCAAGCATAGCGCCAAAAATGAAACCAGCCTTTCGTCCAACCTGCTTCATAAACATTGCCGCTGGAATTGTCGCAAGCGCCGTTCCTGTCACGACAGCTGTCACTGGAATAGTTGCCAAGGACTTATCACTCCCTAGCAAAAGAAGCCCTACGAGAGATCCTGAGCTCACCACAATAGCCGTCGTGCTATTCATCATACCCTGACAACCAGCCATAAGCAGGATGCTATTCCTGACACTTCTATCCTTCAACTCGTCTCTCCCTTAACTCATTACAAGAAGGGCGAAAACAGAGCGCCCTTAATTTCCTTTAAATACCTTCACCACATGAATGCTAACGGGGGCATTTTTGCTCAATACCCGGCTGCTTTGTTTCAAGAGCCGCTTTTTAACCAACTCAAAATTCATGCCCCGGCCCTTTTCTTTATAAAGCACAGATCGGCCACTTAAATCTTGTAAAAATGCGTCTCTGATACGGGGTATCATTCTCCGGGCGTGATCTTTTTTATCCCCATCGTCGAATTCAAGACTGACGGAAATAAACATATAATACCGTATACTCCCATTTGATCTGCGGATGGGAATACTAAGTGGCTTTAATTCCAAATACTGAGGTTCATCTGTAGCAGGGGCCTCTTCTGCCGCAGAAGAAGCGAAAACATTCCCCAACCCTAAATTCAGAATTGAAAATGCCAAAACACAAACCAGTGCCGCATCTCTTAACCAATTCAATTTACTCAGCCAAACACTCATTACACTTATTTCCCAATTTCAT